>JBAZBJ010000006.1:0-72412 GCA_041671525.1 Parcubacteria group bacterium | reverse complement strand
TACCAAGATTAAGATGATTAAAAGAGTATCATTTGGATTTAGAAACATTGATAATTATATTGCTAAAGTAACCCTCGCATTCATACCATTTCTGATGTTAATTCAACACACTATTTGTTAAAGAGCCTTTTTTCTAAGGCTTTCCTAAAGCGAAGCTTTAGGAAACTACTCCTCAATCAAATATTTCTCCATTTCTTTTTTTTCTTGCATAAATAAAGCATTTTTCCCAAGAAATTCCGTATATTGATCCGCGTTTTCAAACTGCCCTAAAATCACATTTTTTTGTACTATCCTGCCATTTCTACCCCTTACATAGTCTGCTAAGCTGGAATATGGCCAACTGTCGTCTGAATTATAGCCATGAATAAAATTATTTTTGTTCACATAAGCCGATAAATACAACAGGTATTCATTGGAATCAATATGCACCGACTTAAAAACTCCTTGAAACAACACCCCACTCCTCTTATTTTTCTGATTAAAATATTTGGTATGGCTGGTGCCCAGCTTATGCATAAATCGCTCAATGCCCTTATCAGTAACTTGTTTCAAAATAAAGTGATAATGATTCGGATTCAAACAATACGCCACAATCTCCACCAGCGGCTCCCGCTTCCTAAAGCTTCGCTTTAGGAAATCGCTTATTTGAGCGCCCGGATTGGCATTTTTGAAATCTCGCCAGTCAATCATCAATCCGTCCTCCATATCATTTAGCAACTCCATCGCCAGCAAAAAGCGCTGATAATCCTGCGCGTCCAAAAACACGTCGCGCTTCTCCACGCCGCGATTGAAACAATGATAATATTCTCCGTTGGCAAATTCACTTTTTCGCATAATTTTTATTTCCTAACTTTCCTAAAGCTTCGCTTTAGGAAAGTTATTAGTTCGGCCTTAGATTGCTGAGCCAGCCACTTCCGAATATATCGTTCCCTTATTTTCTGTATCTTTTGTGTCGATATTAATTCTGTGGTAATTTTGACAGCCAGTTCCGCAATTAAAAAAGATGTCGATATGTTTTTTATCCAACCACTCCCAGCTCAAGACAGATTTCTCGGTCCTATAAATTTCAAGAGGATCACTATATTCATCTTTTTTTACCATTATAATTGTGATCTTGCCATTTTGTTTTTCCGGATCCGGCAAATACCACAAATAACCCACAAGTTCTGAATCCTGAAAAACATCCAACTGACTCTTGGGATATCCGTCGCTCGTCACCTGCTTTGTTTTTAGAAATTTTCCGTCTTTGTTAAAATAGACGACTTCCACTTCTCCAGACTTGGGATTTAAGAAAAAATGTTTGTACGATTCATTTTCCCAGGTGCCGCTTAACTTTTCTGAACAATCAAATTTATTGTTGATTTTTATAGCAATGTATAAGAGTCCTAAAAATAATACCAACAGCGCCATCGAAAGTGCAAAAAGTTTTTTTATATTTATAAATCCGCTTCTTCCGCTTTTTTTCAGCTCATAAAAAAGAGTATTGCCGATCTTAATCATAAATTCGGCGTTGCTCGCTTTCGTCCAATAAGGCGGCTCTATATAATCACTAAAATAATGATTGGCGCCGTTTGTCGGGTCACTTACTGCATTTTCTACTATTTTATCGGCAATTTCGTAACATTCGAGCCAAGCATTTTTCTGACCTTCATCAATAAGAGGATTTTTTACAAAATCATAATTTTTGTCCGATTCATTGAACGCGCTAAATTGTGTTTTTTCTAAAATCACTTCATGATAAGTATTTCCCCACCTCGTATCATTAACTCTGTTTTTTATACACCAACCAACCGCTATCTTTCCTTGATTGGACAAACTTCTGGCCTCGCCAAAAATAGCTCTCGCCAAAATCATTTGCTCAGTATCGTCGTTGAAATCCCCCGTCCATTCTGGTTCGTCAACCGTCGGAATTCTTTTTTCTAAATCTCCCGGTGTGTCTAAAATTAAATTAAGAGAGACTAGCGCGGGCATTCTGTCTGCCCACAGCTCGATGTAGTGCAACCCGCCTTCCCAATTTAATTGCTGATTGAATTCCTTTTCTTCCCCGCGCAAAACTCGGCCACACCAATACCAATTTTTGTGGGACTTATTTGTTTCATTCTGTTGAATTTCGCCATCAATAATAATTTTTAAATCATCTTCATCTCGGCTTTCTGGATAAACTTTCGCGCTAGCCTTAATGTTTAATTTTTTTAATCCGATGCTTGCCGGAATAACAGTTATCCATTGTCTTCTATTGCCATCTTGAGCCGAATTATTTTCCGGAATATAATTTATTTCCGCTCCGTCTATTTTAAATATCGCGACTCTTTCTAGGATGGGATTTTTCTCAGCCAAAAATTCAAGGGTATGATTTCCTTGATTAAGATTAATTATGAAAAAATTGCTTTTGGATGAACCCTTTAAATTATTTCCATTCCAGGCCGCCTCTCCGTCAAAAAGTCCTTTTTTGCCGTTCAGCTTGGGAAATTCCATCCCGTCAATCTTTACCGCCAAATCATCATCTCGAAAAAAAGATTTTAACCCTCGGGTATTTTGCCACCAACTTTTTGCACTGGCAATTATTTCAATAAAATAAGCTCCGTCTTCTGGTACTTCAAAATGATAATTATAATTTTCCTTTAATGTGAGGTTTAATTTTTCTTTTTTAATCTGCTCCATATATTTATTATCTTTTATTTTTCCTAAAGCTTCGCTTTAGGAAACCCTACAAATATTATACCCCATACCAAGCACTAGGTCAACTTTTCCTAAAGCGAAGCTTTAGGAAAATTGCCCCAAACAAAAACCGCCTGAATTGCTCCATGGCGGTTTTTGCTTAAAGTAAGCCTATTTGTCGCCTCGATACCCGGTTCCCGCGGGAATCAGCTTGCCGATGATCACGTTTTCCTTGAGACCTCGCAATTTGTCTTCTTTGCCAGCCACCGCCGCATTGATCAAAACACGCGCAGTTTCTTGGAAAGACGCCGCCGACAGGAAGGATTCGGTTGAAAGTGCCACTTTGGTGATGCCCATCAACAGTTTTTCCCCGCTCGCCGGCTTTTTGCCTTCCGCTTTGGCCAGAGCGTTCACTTCCACGAACTCATCGCGTTCCGTAATGTCGCCTTCGAGCAGATTAGTGTCCCCCGCGTCTTCAATCAGGATGCGACCAAACATCTGCCGCACAATGACTTCGATGTGTTTGTCATTGATACCTTCACCTTGTGACGCGTAAATTTCCTGAATTTCGCGAACAATGTAGCGATACACATGTTCCCAGCCCATCGTCTTATACAATTTCTTGAGATCGATGTTACCTTCGGACAGTTTCGTGCCTTTGCCAATCAGGTCGCCCACAGCCACTTTCAAAGTGCTGCCGGCCGCGATTTGATATTCTTCGAATTTCTTGTCTTTGTCTTGCATTTCCACTTTCACGATGATGGCTTTGTCACCCGGCGTGATTTCCGTCACCTTGCCGTCAATTTCCGCAATGATCGCCTCACCCTTCGGTGGTCGTGCTTCAAAAATTTCTTCCACGCGTGGCAAACCTTGGGTAATGTCGGAACCCGCCACACCACCGACATGGAAGGTACGCATGGTCAGCTGGGTGCCCGGTTCGCCGATGGCTTGCGCCGCCACGATTCCCACTGCTTGTCCCAACTGCACTAGGTTACCGCGTCCCAAATCAGTTCCATAACATTTCTGACACACGCCTCGCGGAGTTTTGCAGGTCACCAGGGTGCGGATCTTCACTTGCATGATGCCCGCTTTTTCCACCGCCAAACCTTGTTCTTTGTTGACCTGAGTGCCTTTTTCCACAATCACTTCCGAAGTTTTTGGATCAACGATATCTTCGGTCACAAAACGTCCAATCACGCGCGCTGCGAAGCTCAGTCCCAAGCGATCAGAATCTGCTCGATAGATCAAAGTTCCCACCTTGTCTTTGCAATCTGCTTCATGGATGATTACGTCTTGCGCCACATCCACCAACCGGCGGGTCAAGTAACCAGCGGTCGCGGTTCGGAGAGCGGTGTCAGCCATACCTTTTCTGGCACCATGCGTGGAGATGAAATATTCCAACACGTTCAAGCCTTCTTTGTAACAGCTCTTAATCGGGAGCTCAATGGTTTCTCCGGTTGGTCCGGCCATCAAACCTTTCATACCCGCCATCTGCACCACGACTGATTCCGAACCACGCGCCTTGGAATAGACCATGGAATACACCGAACCTTCTTTGTCGATGCCGGCGCGCACAGCGTCCGTGATTTTGTTCTTGGCGTCGTTCCAAATTTCAATCACCTGACTCTTGCGTTCGGACTCGGTCAAAAGACCCATGTTGTATTGCTGTTTGATGGTGGCCACTTTGGCTTCCGCCGCGTCCATCAATTCCTTCTTTTCGGCCGGCACGTTCAGATCTTTCATACCCCAACTGATGCCGGATTTGGTCACCGCCGCAAAACCCAGATCCTTGATGCGATCCACAAACAGCGCCGTTTCTTTTTGCCCATTCACTTCCAACACGCGCGCCACCAGACTCTTCAGATCTTTCTTGGTCATTTCTTCATTCACGAAACGCAAATTTTCCGGAATAATGTCATTCAACATTACGCGTCCAATGGAAGTTTCAATGACGGCGCCGTTGTAGTTGATTTTCACTTTGGCTCGCACGTCCACAAAGCCCAACTCTTTGGCCATGATCGCCTCTTCCGGTGAACCAAACATTTTGCCTTCACCTTTGGCACCGGCCAAAATGTGCGTCAAATAATAACAACCCAAAACCATGTCCAAAGTTGGCGTGGTGATCGGTTCCCCGGTCGCCGGCTTCAAGAGATTGTTGGTCGAGAGCATCAATTTTTCACTTTCTTCACGCGCTTTGTCAGTCAAAGGTACATGCACCGCCATCTGGTCACCGTCGAAATCCGCGTTGAAAGCGGAACACACCATCGGATGGATCTGGATCGCCTTGCCTTCGATCAGCACCGGCTGGAAAGCTTGGATCGACAAGCGATGCAGAGTCGGAGCACGGTTGAGCATCACATAGTGGTGCGAAATAATTTCATCCAAAATTTCATAGGATTCTTCGCTTTCCGCCTCCACCATCTTGCCGGCGTTGCGCACGTTGTAGGCCAATTCGCGTTCGATCAATTTGTTGATAATGAACGGTTTGAAAAGTTCCAGCGCCATCTTCTTCGGCAATCCGCACTGATGTAGTTTCAATTTTGGTCCGACCACGATCACCGAGCGTCCGGAATAATCCACGCGCTTGCCCAGCAAGTTCTGACGGAAACGTCCTTGCTTCCCTTTCAAAATGTCAGCCAAAGAACGCAAAGCCCGGCGCTGTCCGGTCGAAGCCGTCACACTCACTTGACCACGGCGCGCGCTGTTGTCGAACAAAGCATCGACTGCTTCTTGCAGCATGCGCTTCTCATTTCTGGTGATCACTTCCGGTGCGCCGATTTCAATCAATTTTTTCAAACGGTTGTTGCGGTTGATAATGCGGCGATAGAGATCGTTCAAGTCAGAAGTCGCAAAACGTCCACCATCCAACGCTACCATCGGTCGCAAGTCTGGTGGAATAACCGGAATCACGATCGGCAACATCCATTCCAATTTCAAGTCCGATTTCAAAAAGCCTTGGAACAGTTTGATCCGCTTCAAAGTTTTTTTCGTGTCCATGCCTTCGTCTTCCGCCATCAGTTTTTTCAAGGCCTCAATTTCTTTCGGCATATCCAGATCTTCCAACACGCGTCGCACGGCTTCCGCGCCGATGCCCGCGTTGAAAACTTGTCCGTAACGGGAAGACAGATTGAAATATTCCACTTCGGAAATAATCTTGAGTTTGGTGATGCTTTTCAGTTCTTCTTTGGCGGTGCGGTAGATCGTTTTCAGCTCTTCCTGTTTCTTGTCCTTAGCTTCGGCGTCACCTTCGATCTTGGTAATTTCTTTCTGTTTGGTTTTGTATTCCTGCTCGATCTGCGCCAAAGCTTTTTCTCTTTCATATTCGTCCACATTCAAAATGATGTAGCTGAAAAAATAAATCACCTTTTCCAAATCTTGTGGTCCCATGCCCAGCGCCAAACCGATCTTGCTCGGCACGCCGCGCAAAAACCAGATGTGCGAAACCGGCACCGCCAATTGGATGTGTCCCATCCGTTCGCGCCGCACGTTGGAGCGGGTCACTTCCACACCGCACTTGTCACAGACGATCCCCTTGTAGCGGATCCGCTTATACTTGCCGCAATAACATTCCCAGTCGCGCGATGGTCCGAAGATTTTTTCGCAGAAGAGTCCGTCCTTTTCGTAACGTTGGGTTCGATAGTTGATTGTTTCCGGTTTGGTGACTTCCCCGTGCGACCATTCCAAAATTTCTTTTGGCCCGGCCAGCTTGAGCTTGACGCTCTTGAAATCACTTACCTTGGTTATTGAATCCATATTGTTTAATTTAGTTGAAAATTAAGTTACAAAATTTATAATCCCTACACTTGGGTCGGCTCTTCCCGATCAGTTTCATCTTCGCTGCGCACCCCCGTCAGCTCCACGTTCAGTCCGAGACCTTTGAGCTCGTTGACCAGCACGTTGAAGGATGTAGGAATATTTGGACTCTTGATGACCTCTCCTTTGATGATCGACTCATAAGCCTTGCTGCGGCCCATGACATCATCAGATTTGATGGTCAACATTTCTTGCAAAGTATACGCGGCACCATAACCTTCCAGCGCCCACACTTCCATTTCGCCGAAGCGCTGTCCGCCGAATTGCGCTTTGCCGCCCAACGGCTGTTGCGTAATCAGAGAGTACGGTCCGATGGAGCGCATGTGGATCTTGTCATCCACCAAATGATGGAGCTTCATGATGTACTGCACGCCCACGGTTGATTCGTTATCAAAATAGTCACCGGTGCGACCATTCACCAATTTCATTTTGCCATTTTCCGGCAAGCCCGCTTTCTTCAGTTCTTCCACGATCTGCGGTTCAGTCACACCGTCCAGTGCCGGAGTCGCGGCTTTGTAACCCAGCTTCAAAGCGGCCCATCCCAAATGAGTTTCCAAAATCTGTCCGATGTTCATACGGGAAGCGATACCCAATGGATTCAAGATCATGTCCACCGGGGTGCCGTCTGGCAAGTATGGCATGTCTTCGAGTGGCGCCACGCGGGAAATCACACCCTTGTTACCGTGGCGTCCAGCCAATTTGTCGCCGACAGAAATTTTTTTCAACTGTGCTACAGAAACTTGAATTTGTTGAATAACACCGGTTGAAAGTTTATCACCTTGTTCGCGAGAAAATATTTTAATATCGACAACTTTGCCATATTCACCATGCGGCAAGTAGAGTGAGCTGTCTTTCACATCGCGAGATTTTTCGCCGAAAATTGCGCGCAGCAATCTTTCTTCACTGGTCAGATCGCCTTCACCCTTGGGTGAAATTTTGCCACACAAAATGTCGCCAGAAGAAACTTCCGCGCCGATGCGGATGATGCCCGTTTCATCCAAATTTTTCAAGCGCTCTTCACCAATGTTGGGAATGTCCCGGGTGATCACCTCGGGCCCCAGCTTTGTGTCGCGCACATCGATTGAGAAATCCTCAATATGGATCGAACTATAACGGTCGTCTTGCACCAGTTTTTCGGAAATGATGATCGCATCTTCATAATTGGATCCTTCCCATGGTACAAACGCAATCACGATGTTTTGTCCCAGTGACAATTCGCCATGATCAGTCGAAGCCCCATCCGCCAACAGTTGACCCTTCTTCACGATTTCATCTTTCGCCACGCGCGGCACCTGATTCATCGAGGTGAACGCATTGGACTTCACAAAACTTTGCAAACGATATTCTCGTTTCAAAAATGGCTTCTTCGATCCCACCGGCGCTTCTTCTTTGACGATAATGTGATCAGCGTCCACCTCCACCACTTCACCAGCCTGTTTGGCGATGACCACTTGTCCGGAATCAGCCGCGGCCTTGTCTTCAATGCCGGTGCCCACCAATGGCGCTTGCGGTTTCACGCAAGACACAGCCTGGCGTTGCATGTTCGAACCCATCAAGGCGCGGTTGGCATCATCGTGTTCCAAGAAAGGAATGAGCGAGGTCGCCACCGAAATCATCTGCTTGGCCGACACATCCACGAAATCAATTTTTTCCGCTTCAATTTCCGCCGCGTGTCCTTTGACGCGGGCTTCAATAATGCTATCCAAAATATTGCCATGATCATCCAAGTGGATGCCGGCGTGCGCGATGTTTTTGCGATCTTCCACGGTGGCGTTCACATATTCAATCTCGCGGCTCAGCCATGGCTTGATCTGCACAGTTTTGTTTTTAGTTTTCGAAATTTCCTTGGCCAGTTTTTCATCGATCATGGTGCCCACTTTTGCGCCCGCGATGTCTTCGTTCAAAATTTTGTTGAGCAAAGTTTCTTCCTTGTTTTCGATTTCCCGATACACTTTCAAATACGGGGTTTCCAAAAATCCGTACTCATTCACCTTGGCATAGGTCGCCAAGTGACCCACCAAACCAATGTTCGGACCTTCCGGTGTTTCTACCGGACAGATGCGGCCATAGTGCGAATGATGCACATCACGCACTTCAAAGCCCGCGCGTTCTCGAGTCAAGCCACCCGGCCCCATCGCGGACAGACGGCGCTTGTGTTCCAATTCGGCCAACGGATTGACCTGATCCATAAACTGGGAAAGTTGTGAACTCGCAAAAAATTCTTTGATCGAAGCCGCCACCGGTCGTGAATTGATGAGTTGTCCTGGCACCACGGTTTCCAATTCGCAGGTACTCATACGGTCTTTGATGTTTCGCGCCATGCGAGCCAGACCGACCCGCAATTTGTTCTGCACCAATTCGCCCACCGCGCGCACGCGCCGGTTGCCCAAATGATCAATATCATCAGCAATGGCCATCGGATCATTGTTGAGCCGGATGATTTCCGCAATGATCGCGATCAAATCTTCACGCATCAAAATGCGGTGCGCTTCATCATTGGGGAAATTGAGTTCCAATCTTTGGTTCAAACGATAACGTCCCACATCACCGAAATCATATCTTTCAAAATCAAAAAACATCGCGTCAATCATCGACTTCGCGTTCTCGGCGGTGGCCAGATCACCTGGTCGAATTCTCTTATAGACTTCCTTGTAACCCTCCGCCTGATTCTTGGCCACATCTTTGGCGATGGTCTGAGAAATATAATTCACTTCGGACACATCCACCTTGTCAAACAGATCCAAAAGTTGTTTGTCGGTGGAATATCCAAAAGCACGGAGTAATGAGGTCACCGGCACTTTTCTTTTGCGATCGATTTTGACGGACAACACGCCGTCAAAGTCCGTGTCGATTTCCAACCAGGCGCCACGGTTTGGGATGATCTTGGCGCCAAACAGTTTCTTGCCTTTTTGGTATTCCATCGTGAAGAACACGCCCGGGCTGCGGATCAACTGAGAAACCACGACACGTTCCACGCCATTGATGATGAACGTTCCGCGTTCAGTCATGATTGGGAAGTCGCCCAAGTAAATTTCTTGCTCCTTGATTTCGCCAGTCTTTTTGATAATCAGTTTCACCTTGCAGCGCAACGGTGCTTCATAGGATATGTTCTTGTTTTTGGCGGTTACTTCGTCATACTTCGGTTCGTCCAGATAATAATCTTCAAAAAACAATTCCAGATCCTTGCCGGTGAAGTCTGTAACTGGATTGACTTCCTGCAACAGGTCCTTGAGACCCTTTTCCAACAGCCACTCATAGGAGTTAAGCTGCACCTCGATCAGGTTCGGCAGCGACACCATCGAAAACTTTTTGAAAAATTTTCGCTTAGACAGAGACGACTGGTTGCTGAAGGATTCTTTCACCATCAGTTCTTTCTCATTTTTGAGCATAAAAATATCGCTCATCCCTATTTATTCCGTTAAAAGTCTAAGGAATAAATAAACTCGATGAGTTTAATGATTTATTATTTAATTGACGCTGTTGTGTTGAAGCAAAATTGTTTCCCCTTTTGCGGCTTAGAAAAGCCATTTTTTGCTTAAGTACACATTCACCCTACGGACCTAGTTCTTGAAGATAAGAGTATGCCAATCCGCCAGCTGGCGGAGACTTGACAAGTGTATTCCTAATTATAGTGATATTTCAGACCTTGTCAAGAAGTAATTTACTTTATTTGGTCAAAAATTGCTGTTTAAAGTTTTTTGGCTTATTTGAGCCATAGTAATCTTAAGTGATTTTAAAAGCGCCTACTCAGGGCACTTTATACTAAAGTTATCCACAGTTTGTGTATTCGTACATTCGTATCAATTCGTAATTCGTAGGGAATTACCATAATTCCACGCATCCGCCACCGTTTTGGCCAAACGAAAGGTCGTAAAATTATCCCCCAGGTCTGACTGCACCGTCATTTTCTCAATTTCCCGTGGAACAAGCTTGTTTTTCTTGAGCATTCCATCGATTGCCGGCAGCAACTTCTCCGACATCTGCCGCTCTTCTGGAAAATCTAAGGAATCCACAATGTTTTTCTTGTCTTTTAGTAAAAGAGTGACTTGCTTATTTAATATATTTATCTCTATAATCATAGCTTTCCTGTCATTGCGAGGAAGCCCGTTCGCCTCGAACGTAGGCGACCGCGGCAATCCCATATTTTAATTCACTGCACTATATATTATATCTTGTGAGCCATTGCACGAGATTGCCACGGTCGTTCCGCGGCGGAACTCCCTCGCAATGACAAAACCTATCCTTTCCAATTATACTCCATTCGTACATTCGTACAAATTCGTAATTCGTAGTGAATAACAAAAACCAGCCTTTTGGAAGGGCTGGTTGAAAATTCCATATTCAATTAAAGCTAACTAGGCAAATTTATTTTTTATGCATTTATTTAGCTTCATTTTCCACCCATTTCCTTGACTTTATTTCTCCAATAATCTTTTTCAGACCCAAGGTTCTCCAGAGTAAATATTGCAGATGGAAATTTATCTACTATTGCTTTTATAATTTTTTCACTTATCGACCCTATGTTATCAACATCATAACCATACAGTCCTGGAATTTTCTCTATAAATTCCAAAATCTGTTTTTCATTTACCTCAGAAGTCGGGCATAACTTGCCATATGGATATTCGTATCTAAACTTATTTTCCAAAAACATGTTCCTCTGTTCTACGCTTAATTTCATGGCATCTGCAGCATCCTCGTTTTCTTTTTCCATCCTCACTTCTACTCCAATAGTTTGTTCCGCATTACCATCATTATATCCTCTTTCTTCATTATCCGCTTCCTCAGCATCTACATCATCAACTATTGATAGAATTTTTTTACGACCAGCAATCTTCCCAGCTTCATAAGTTTCTTCCCTTATTTCATCCTTTTCGATTTGCTCCTCTGATAAATTTTCCTTCTGAATTCTCTCTAATTCAGCAGGACTCGGCATTTGACCCATTTGTTCTCCCATATTTTTTATTTTAATTGCTTAAAAACGACAAAAGACGGCTTTCACCCGTCTTTTTATACTCTTGTATCCATTATAGCAGGTTTTTCAGGCAAAGTCAAGCAATCGCAGCCGCTTTTTCCAGCTTCACAATTCGTTCTTCGTGTTCATCGACTGTTTTCATGCTAGCTTTTGTATCAAGCCCGCCCTCAATTATGTCTAATTTCTCAATCAAATTTTTTTCCATCCTATCTATTTTTTCATCTAGCATTTTATGCCCTTCCGCAATAATTTGAACATTATGATCAATTCTTTCCAAAAGCACGCTAACATCGCTTGCCTTGAACATTTCTTCATTATTTTTTTGTGTATCATTTTCCATACGTTTATTTTATCATTTGCAAAAATGCTGTCAACTCTCTCTACTACTAGCAACGCTTTCCTAAAGCTCAGCTTTTCACTAATTCGACGGATCCTCCCTGCCGGCAGGCAGGTCTAAAGCTGAGCTTTAGGAGCATCCCTATTCAGAATTTCCTCCGCTGACGGTGCGCGGAATTTGTGCCAGAGAACGAAAATCAAGCTGGAAAGATAAAGCAAAATTAAAATTAGCGTTGAGATGCGAAAGGCGCCACCAATCCAAACGTTTTTCATGTCTGTCCCCAAACGATAGCCATGAATCACAATAAAAACAAACGCGACCGGATGCAGAAAGTGCAATGCGCGCCAGATCCAGTGTTTGATGTGGTTACGCAGATACGAAGTGACGGTCATGATCAGCAGCATATAGAAGGCCATGATGCCCAGCGCCAAAAAATTCACGTCCACAAATTCCGTTTTAGAAAAAAACGGAATGGCGATATCCTTGACGCCAAAGTCGACTACTTGGTCAAAGAGCAGACTCGTGCCGTGCACCAGCGCCCAAAAAACCGCCATGACGGCCAGGAAGCAATGAGCGTCGAAAGAATAAACCGGCGCAACAATTTTTTTGAGCAGCGGATTTCTGATTGAAAGTCCCAGAAGAATCGTTAACCACAAAAAAATGAATCCGATCAACCCGGCCGCGCGCGTCACATACCACGCCCACGGTGTTTCTTGGCTCAGATTCTCCGAGGTAGTGCTCGGGTCATTGGCATCCAGCGGATCGCTACCCCTGATGACTTCAGCACTGTCCATCACGCCATCATTGTCCGTGTCCGGATTCTGCGGATCAGTACCATAGATATCCTGTTCGCCTTTGTCAGTCAGGCCGTCAAGGTCACTGTCGATGATGACTTCGCCGTTATAGTTCACAGTGGGTTGTTCCTGCGCGAAAGTTTTGTGAGCAAAGAAAATACCAGTAAAAAAGATAACTGCGATAATTAAAATTTTTTTCATAAAAATTATGTCATCCTGAGCGAAGTCCGCCGCGGACGAAGTCGAAGGATCTAATTACGCACCTGCTTAGATTCCTCGATTCCGCTACGCTTCACTCGGAATGACACCGCGAAAATAATCTTTTTAATTTTATATAACGTTTTCTTTCATCGCCTCACTTATATATACATTCCCCTTATAGTCCAAAAACAACGCTTTTAAATTATTCCTGTTGGCAAACTCCAATCCTTTTTCTTTGCCCATCAGCACCAGCACCTTGGCGCGTCCGTCCGCCTCGACCGTCTTGCTCTCTATTACAGTTACCGTTTTGATTTCGTGCGAAAATTTTTCCGGGTCTTTGGGGTTGATCAAATGATGAAATTTTTTGTCGCCAATCGTCCAGCGTTTGCGGCTGATGCCGGAAGTGGCTATGCCTTCCTGATTTAATTTTAGCATGACTTTATCATCCGCCAAACCCTCGATGCCGATTGTCCAATCGTTATCCTCCGCGTCCCGGCCTTGCGCGAACATGTCACCGCCGGCGTCCACCACAAAATTTTCAAAGCCTTGCTTTTTCAGATATTGCACCGCTTCATCTACGGTGAAACCCTTAGCAATGCCGGTCGTATCGATTCTTTTTCTGGCGATGACTGTTTTCTTTGCTGGGTTAATCACTAAATCATTTTCCAGATCTTCATCAAAAGTTTCTAATCGAGGTTTCACCTCAACTACTCCTAAGCGCTGCGGAGGTGAAACCTCTCCCGATACTAATTTAAAATCTTTGTCATACCCGATTTTTTCCAGAGTCTCAATCACGCGCGGATCAAAAAACCCATCGGAGAGTTTATAAAATTTCAAACACAATTCCAGCACCTCAAACATTTCCGTGCTCACCACCACTTCCTGATTCAAGTTCTGGTTAATTTTTGACAGCTCGCTGCCAGCATCGAAGCGACTAAAAATCTTTTCGTTCTTGGCGAAAATGTTTTTCACTTTCTCCAAGGCACTTAGAGCCCCCTTGGGCTCTAAGTGCCCAAGCGCTTCAACGATTTCCACGGAGACATCCGTCCCTATCGCGCGGAAATTTTCCGAAATTTTTTTCTTATTGTTCGTATCTGTCATCGATGCCATTTTGATTATCGTCTTTCACAATTAAAAACTCATTGATGGCCGGATGCGGATCCTCGTCATCATACATGCCATCTTTGTCGCTGTCATAGCGGGGAACCTGCGTGGTTGTCTGCAGTACCGTGTCCGACAATTTAGTCGTAATTGTTTCGTATTCGGTCTTTGTGTCGGTTTTTTCCTCCACGACATCCGCTTCTTCATTCTCATCGGCTTCATCATCCCGCTCGTCTTCCCGTTCCTCTTCCTCATCGTCATCTTCCGCCCACGAAACTGGCACCAATGTTTTTTTCAGCCAGGGAGACAGCAGTGAGTGTGATCCGAAGACCAAAGTGATCACTCCGATCATAAAAAATAATATTTTTATTTTTTGCATAATAATTTGCTTAGGAAGTTTTTGTGGTCTTGTTAGAGGAGCTCGCGGATGACGATTTGGAGGAACTTTTCGCGCTCGAGACGACCGGAACTTTTTGGGTCACGACTTTGCCCGGGATAACTGTTTGCGTCGTCACCGCCTTGGTCGTGTCCGGAGCGGCGGCAGTGGCTAATTTATCCAGGGTCGCCTCCCGACTGACCATGATTTGTCGCTGCGCTTCCAAAACCTCCAGCACCGCTGCATTGCTCTCGCCCAAGCTATTTTCAAATTTAATCAGCTTCTTGTCGTCCTCTTTGATCTTGATGCCCATCACAACCGCCACCATCAAAAGCAGACTGGAAGTCACGGCCAAAAATTTTTCCAATTTATTTTTTCCCATTTTTTTGCTTTTATTTCGTTTAAAGTGCTGTTAATTATATCAAGACCTGAAATCACCTGCAAGCCTAAACCCAAAAAAATGGCTCAGTTGAGGCATTCATCTTTTGCCACTAGCCATCTTATCCCTTAGACAAAGCAAATTATTTCAAAATCAAGTCTAAAATCACTTAACCAAGCCCCAATCGAAGTTCCACGGGTCATCCTTGCGGCCAGGCGCGATCTGGTTATGGCCAAGGACATATTTAATCTTGTATCTATCCTTTAGTATGCCAAGCAACTTATTCAGCGCGGCATATTGTTCTTTCGTAAATTTATCCGTCTTGCTGTTGATAATTTCAATGCCGAGCGAAGCTCCATTAACGTCCGTACGCCCGTCCGGCAGCTTGGCCACTCCCGCGTGGTAGGCGATGTTCTTATCCTCTACCATTTGATAGATGGTGCCTTGGCGGTCGATCAGATAATGCGGGGAAACATCATAGGATTTGTAGATATCCCAAATTTTATCCACACTGAACGGATCGCCCCCCAAAGCGTTGTAGGTCGAATGAATGATGACCGTATCGATGGTGCGCCCGCTAGCGGTTTGAAATCCGAAGTTGACCAATTTTTTGACGATGCCGCTGCTTGTCGGCTTGTCCGGCGCAACTTTCGGCGTGTCATCGGGCACCGTTACTTTATCCTCCGTTGGCACCGACGGAGCCGCTGGCACTTTTTCCGCCGGTTTTTCCTCCTGCGGCAGCACTTCTGGTTGATTATCTTCCACCGGAACATTTTCCAAGTTATTTATTGTCACCACATTTTGCGTTGTTCGCTCGCTGCTCTCTTGACGATTTTTGTATAGCAAAAAAATGCCCACTCCCAGTGCGACAGTCACGATTACTATAAATACCCAATATTTTTTTATACTTTCTCTCAACATCATGCCTTGATTATACCACAGCGCTCAATAATTATTTCACTGGAAAGTTTTTTGTTTATCCGATGCTAGCGTCTCGCGCATGATCCGATTGATCGCCGCTTCATCTTTGCATTTATATTTATCACTGGGCGCGTAAAAATTTTTGTTCGGTCCATAACAACCGTCGTTTTCCCGATTGAGTGTTGCCAAGAAGGGCATTAAAAATCCGACATTTTCTCCGGTGAACTTTTGATATAGATTCTTCAAGGTTGCGATCCGTCGCTCCTGCGGCATGCGCGCGAAAATCCCCATATCATCCCAGGTCAGACCGCTCCAATCCAGATGGACCAACACATTGTTGGCTTTGGATTTATACCGTGTGTTCCACAGCAAGCCCCAGCAACTGCCGAATTTGCTCGAGCACGGACCATTCTCAACGCGACCCGCATCGTCGATGCCAACGCCACCTTCGATATAGTCAAAAAGGCGCAGATATTTTTCATCCGTAATGCTGTTGGTCTGTGCGCCGATGATGATCTGCATGCCTTTGCTTTCGGCATAGACGCGCATGTCATTGAGAATTTTTCGGATCTCCGTTTCCTGAAAATTGGGATGCGGATCTTGCAACTCCGCCTGGCCAAACATAAAACTCTGGATGCCGATGTCCATGGCGCGCTGCGTGATGGAATTCAGATAGCGCCGGTATTCCGGACTCTCCACGCTGGGCACGCAACTCTTGTCTTCCCACCGATCTTGGGTTCCCGCGCGACACATTTTTTTAAAATCAAATTTGCGATCCCAATTCGGATCTTCATAATCGCGATAGGTGGAAATGGCTTCCGCCAAAAACATGCCATACACGACCGACTGTTTCGTCACCAGTTGCATGATTTCCTCCGCCTCCTCAAATTTCGGCGGCCGCAACCAGGTCTCCAACGCGCGATGCAGATAGACGCATTCCGAGCGATCGATCATTTTGGCAATCTCCTTAGGACGATCACCGTAGTTGGACAAAAAACCGTCTGTCACACAGCCCTTATTCTTGACCGCCTCCATCGAAATCGGCCCGGGCACAAAATGCCATTTTGGTTTTCCGATAATTTCCGGGGCCTTCTCTTTGCGTACAATTTTAATCTGGTCATAGCGCTGCGCATCGATCTGCCGAAAAACCCGCGCTTCTTTGATCGCCATGACCCACACCGCGCCAAACGCCATGAGCAGCACCACAAAAACCCCCAACCAAGTCGGGATCCTCCTCCGCCAAAAAGATGGCCGTTCTTCACTCGATTTTAAATCAAAATTCATCACACTCTATTATACACTTGTAAAAAGATTCTGTCTCATCAACTATCAAACGCGGGATTGACTAAAAAAGCAAAACCCGATAAACTTCATAAGTAGGTATTTATTTTATAAATTTCGGGGTGTTGTGTAATGGTAGCGCGCTTGGTTTGGGACCAAGTAGTCAGAGTTCGACTCTCTGCACCCCGACACGGTAAATCACAACTGAACAACAAGCGGGTGTCGTATAGTGGCTATTATATCAGCCTTCCAAGCTGAGGAGGGGGGTTCGATTCCCCCTACCCGCTCATTAAAAAAATCCCATAGGGATTTTTTTGTTGGCAGGGGAATCGAACGCCCCCTACCCGCTCCATAACAAAAATAAAATCCCCTTCCGGGGATTTTATTTTTATATCGATATAAACGCTGCTTATTTGACAGCCTCTTTCAACGCCTTGCCGGCGGTGAATTTTGGGACGGTCATTGCGGGGATTTGGATCTTCGCTTTGGTTTGTGGGTTGATGCCTTCCCGCGCCGCGCGCGCAGAAGTTCTGAAGGTTCCAAAACCGGTCAAAGTTACTTTGCTGCCGCCTTTGATCGAGCTGGTGATTTCGTCCACGAGTGAGTCAATCACTGTCTCCACGTCCTTTTTTGATAGATCATTCTTTTTAGAGATTGCGTCTACCAAAGCGTCCTTATTAACATTTGCCATATTTCTCACCTTCCTTCCTAGCTTAAAATATTATTGAATGTTTGTCGTCTGACCTTATTCTACTATTTTGCTTCAAGTAAAGCAAATGCCTAGCGAGCATATTCGACCGCTCGGGTCTCCCTAATAACATTTACCTTTATTTCCCCGGGATATTTCAATTCCTTCTCAATTTTGTCCGCAATGGCGCGGGAAAGTTTGATGGCGCCCAGATCATCAATCTTGTCCGGTCGGACAAAAACGCGAATTTCTCGCCCGGCTTGAATGGCATAAGTCTTTTCCACTTCCTCAAAAGAATTCGCTACATCTTCCAATTCGCCGAGCCGCTTCAGATAATTTTCCAACGTGTCCTTGCGCGCTCCCGGTCGGCTGGCCGAAATCGCATCCGCCGCCGCAATCAGCATTGATTCGGGCGATTCAAAAGCATAATCCTCATGATGCGCTTTCATGGCGTCAATGACTTCCTTGCTCATACCGAATTTCTGCAAAATCTTGATGCCGATTTCAATGTGCGTGCCTTGCACCTCGTGGTCAATGGCTTTCCCAATATCATGCAGGAGTCCAGCCTTCTTAGCCAGCGCCACGTCCAGCCCCAATTCTGCAGCCAGCGCGCCAGAGAGATGTGCCACCTCCAAGGAATGCAGCAGGGCGTTTTGCCCATAGCTGGTGCGATAACGTAATCGGCCCAAAATCTGGATCAACTTCGGATCCAGTCCCGGCACACCCACGTCATAGGCGGCCGCTTCTCCGGCTTCTTTGATTTTCTTGTTGATTTCATTCTTGGCATATTCCACTGCCTCTTCAATTTTGGTCGGATGGATCCGGCCATCGCCCACCAATTTTTCAATGGCAATCTTGGCAATTTCCCGTCGGATCGGATCAAAACCGGAAATCACAATTGCTTCCGGCGTGTCATCCACAATGATCTCAATCCCGGTCAACCGTTCCAGCGCTTTGATGTTGCGCCCTTCCCGCCCGATGATGCGACCTTTGATTTCGTCTGACGCGATGCTGACCGTGCTAGTGGTCACGTCCGCCGCGTGCGAACCGGCGTATTTTTGGATCGCCTGCGTCATGATGTCTTTGGATTTTTTCTCCAATTCTTCGTTGCCCTGCGCTTCCAAAGCCTTGATCTTCTTGGCGATCAAATCGCGATTTTCTTCTTCCGTCAACTGCAACAATACTTTTTTAGCTTCTTCCTTAGAAAAGCCGGCGATTTTTTCCAAGCGTTTCAATTCTTGTTTACGCGCTTCTTCCACTTCGGTTTTGATCTGGCGAATTTCGTCCGCCTTTTTTTCCAAAATCGAACGCCCACGATCAAGCTCTTCCATCTTTTTATCGACGACTTCTTCCCGCTTGCCCAGACGTTCTTCCAGGCGCACTATTTGATTTTCCCGCTCCAACTCCTTTTTTTTGGCATCTTCCAAGATCGTCACGGCTTTGTTTTTGGCGTCCAAGATCGCTTCCTGCGAATTTTTTTCGGCTTCTTCGATGATTTTCGAAGCCTTGCCTTCGGCCGTGTTCAGTTGCTTTTTAGCAATGGACTGTCGTGTCAAGTACCCTGCGATTGCCCCGATCGCCAGGGACAAAAAACCCACTAAAAGAATCACTAAAGTTCCTTCCATAATAGTTTTCTCTATTCAATTGATAAATCACGTTCGGATTTTGCATTTAAATTTCCAAAAAATGGCTTAATTTACCAATAAATTTGTTATAATTTATTAAATCGGCTCTTTTTCTACCTCTGAATACTATTACAGAAAACCTTTTTTGTCAAAACACCGCATAAATGATAGAATTTATGCACGCCGTAATTAATTTCACAAAAAAACAAAAAATGAGCTACAAACCTGTCGTTTTAATCATTCTGGATGGTTGGGGTCTGGGCAAAAGTGGCAAAGGCAACGCCCTGAGTGAAGCCAAATTGCCGACCATTGATAAACTAAACCAATTTTATCCGCACATCGCCCTGCAAGCTTCCGGCATTTCCGTCGGGCTGCCGTGGGGAGAGGTCGGCAATTCCGAAGTCGGTCATATCACCTTGGGCGCCGGCAAAATTATCTACCAAAGCATGCCCCGCATCACGATGGCCGTCCAAAACGGGGAATTTTTCAGCAACCAAACATTCCTCAAGGCCATAGAAAATGCCCGCGAGAAAAATTCCGCCTTGCACATCATGGGGTTGGTCAGCAAGGGCAGCGTCCATTCCTATATAGATCATCTTTACGCGTTATTGGAAATGATGCGCGACCAAAAAATGGAGAAACTTTTTCTGCATATTTTTACCGATGGTCGCGACGCTTCCCCGACTGCCGGCGTCGACGTGGTTCAAGAGATCCAAAAAAAGCTCAACATGTACAAAGTTGGCAAAATCGCTTCCGTGTGTGGCCGCTATTTTGCCATGGATCGCAACAACAATTGGGATCGCACCGAAAAAGCCTACAACGCTCTCGCCAATGGGCAAGGCGTTCAAATTACAAGTCCGTTGATCTATCTGCAGGATTCATACAAAAAAGAAATTTTCGATGAATACATTGAACCGGCGGTTGTCACGGAGAATGGTCAACCGGTCGCGACGATCAAAGACAACGATTCGGTCATATTTTTCAATTTTCGCGAAGATCGCGCGCGCCAAATCACCGAAGCTTTCGTCGTGCCGGGCTTTGCCAAATTCAAACGCCAACAAATCAAGAATTTGGATTTTGTCACCATGACCCAATATGAAGCCGGATTGCCGGTCAGCGTAGCTTTTCCGCCGGAAAAGGCCAAAGAGACTTTGGGCAACATCATCAGCCGCGAAAATCTGCATCAGCTGCGCATCGCGGAAACGGAAAAATTCGCGCACGTGACCTATTTTTTCAACGGTGGCGCGGAAGAACCCTACCCGCGCGAGGATCGCGTCATCATCCCCTCCGTCAACACCGACAGCTTTGCCAAAACACCCGAGATGAGCGCCAAGGAAATAACGAACAAAGTCATCGAGCTGGTTAACAAAGATCGTTATAATTTCATCTTGATCAACTATGCCAACGCCGATATCGTTGGTCACACTGGTGATGAAGCCGCGACCATCAAAGCCGCCGAGGCATTGGATGCCAATCTGGCCAAGCTGATTCCGGCGATCCTCGCCAAGAACGGCTGCCTTCTGATCACCGCCGACCATGGCAACGCCGAAGAATTGAAAAATGTTCTGACCGGCGAAGTTGACACCGAACACTCCGTCAATCCCGTGCCGCTGTGGTTTATTACCAGTGAAAATCATTCCAAAACCAGCCGCCCGGAAGCAGCCGACAACATCGACGCGGCCGGTCTCCTGAGTGACATCGCCCCGACCGTCCTGGAACTGCTCGGCCTGCCCAAGTCCCCCGAAATGAGCGGCGAAAGCTTATTGTCTATTTTAAAATAACAAAAAAAAACTTCCATATTTCTGGAAGTTTTTTTATTTACCCAAATTTATTTTATAATCTTATCCACAATCCCGTACTTCTTGGCCTCCTCCGCGCTCATAAAATAATCCCGCTCGGCATCTTTTTCAATCTTCGCAATCGATTGCCCGGTGTGCTTGGACATAATTTCATTCAACCTTTTTTTCATTTTCAAAATGTGATTAGCGTGGATCGCCACGTCGGTGGCTTGTCCTTCCGCCCCGCCCATGACTTGGTGGATCAGCACTTCGCTGTTGGGCAGAACATTCCGTTTGCCCTTGGCGCCGGCCGTGAGCAGCAGCGCTGCGGCCGAAGCCGCCATCCCGATGCAGATGGTCGCCACGTCCGCTTTGACATATTGCATCGTGTCATAAATCGCCAGCGCCGAAGTCACTTGGCCACCGGGCGAATTGATATAGATCTTGATGTCCTCCTTGGCATTTTGCGAATCCAAAAACAACAGCTGTGCAATGATACTATTGGCCACGCCGTCATCAATCGGCCCGCCCAAAAAGATGATCCGGTCTTTGAGCAGCCGCGAATAAATGTCATACGCCCGCTCGCCGTTATGGGTCTTTTCGATGACTGTGGGAATCAAGTATTGATTTGAAATTTTATTAATCATAAGATTATAAATTTTCAATTTTTAATTTTAAATTTTCAAACAATGTTTTAATTTCAAAATTTAGAAATTAATTCATTGGAAATTGTTTAGAAATTAGGAATTGGAAATTAGAAATTAGCGTCCTTGTTTATTTTTTAATAGCATAAACAATCTACATCCTTTCTAAGTGCTCAAACACCTTCTCATTTTCAATTGTTCCCTTCGTATAAGTATACAATCTTTCCATATCAATATTCTTTTCCATATTTTTGACGTTCTTGTAATATTGCAAAGTTTTGTTCATTTCCGCCTCCACTTCTTTGGAATCAATAACAATTTCTTCCAGTTTGGCAATTTCTTTGAGCGCCAGCGCTGACTTCACGCGTTTTTCCGCTTGCGGTTCCCAATCTTTTTCCAGCTCGGCCTTGCTCTTTTTCAGTTGCTCCAGATAACGTTCCAAATCCATGCCCATGCCGCGCAATTGCTGGTCAAATTCATGCAGCATCTGGTGGATTTCCTGGTGGACCAAAACTTCCGGCAATTCTACCGCGGAATTTTCAATGATTTTTTCGATCCACTCGCCGCGTTTCTTTTCTTTCATTTTTTCTTTGTTCTCTTCCGACATGCCTTCGCGCATATTTTTTTTGAGCGCCTCCAAAGAATCAAACGCCCCCAAAGACTTGGCAAAATCATCGTCCACTGCCGGCGTTTGCCGTTCCTGCACCAGATTAATTTTGACTTTGAAAGTCGCCAGTTTGCCGGCCAGATCTTTTTTGTGATAATCCTTCGGAAAGGCCAGTTCGAATTCTTTTTCTTCGCCTTCTTTCATCCCGATCAGATTTTCTTCAAAACCCGGAATGAACACGCCTTTACCGATCACCAAGGGATGGTTTTTGCTCGTGCCACCTTCGATTGGCACGTTATCCACCAACACCGTGAAATCAATTTCAGTGCTGTCGTTGTTTTGCACGGCGCGATTGACCGTCACCAGTTTCACGCGACTGTTGGCCAAGCGGTCCAGTTCCAACTGCACGTCATCTTCCGACGGCTGCGCCGTGTCATCCTTGTGCGCTTCGTTGATTTTTTTGACCGCCTTGCGATAACCGTCTTTGACTGTCATTTCCGGCATCACGGCGACCGTCGCCACAAATTCCAAATCAGTCCCTTCCTCGATCTTTTCAATCACAACTTCGGGAGAACCAATCACATCCAATTTTTCTTGAGCAACATATTCGACATAGCTTTTCTGCACGGCTTTTTCCGCCGCGTTGTTCAGGATCACACCCTTGCCGACTTTTTGTTCCACCATTTTGCGCGGCGCTTTGCCGGGCCGAAAGCCTTCAATCTTGATTTCCTTGGAAATTTCACTCGCCACCGGATCCAAAAACTTTTCCCACTGCTCACGCGGCACGGTGATTTTCATCTCCACTCTGGACTTTGCTAACTTCTTGATCATGATTATTCTAAATGTCATCCTGAACTTGTTTCAGGATCTAACTGGGAGCCGGCTAGTTTCACCACGCTCCTATTAGATTCCGGATCAAGCCTGCCTGCCGGCAGGCAGGTCCGGAATGACAATCTGATTATTTATTAAACTTTTTCTTGTACAGCTCCACACTCTTGTTCACCGCTTCCATGGCTTTTTCTCGTCCTTCGAAGCCATCGATTGTCACCTCTTTGTTTTCAATTGCTTTGTATGTTTCAAAAAAATGTTGGTACTCTTTAATGTTATGCTTGTTGATATCAGCCAAATCATTAACGTCGTCCCAACGCGGATCATCAACCGGCACTGCCAACACCTTATCGTCACCTTCGCCACCATCGATCATATGCATCACCGCCACCGGTCGGACTTTCACTAAAATATTTGTCATAAGCGGATAGGTTGAAAGAATGATCACGTCCAACGCATCGCCATCCTCCCACAAAGTTTGCGGTGCAAAACCATAATCAAACGGATAATCTTGTGATGATTTCATCGCGCGATCCAATTTGATGAGCCCGGTTTCTTTGTCAATCTCATATTTATTCTTTGACCCCTTGGGAATCTCCACAATCACATTAAATTCTGCTGGTGCTTTATCCCCCAATGGGACGTCATGCCATAAGTTCATATTTTTAAAATTAAAATTTATTTTTTATTAGTCCTATTTGTCTGATTCGTCTTCTGGCGTCGTTGAAACCTCAGCAGCATCTTCCACTGATTCCTCCGCTGGCATTTCTTCCACTTCCTCCACTGCTTCGCCGGCCGCTTTCACGCCCACGATGTCGATCTTCCAGCCGGTCAGCTTGGCCGCCAAACGCACGTTTTGTCCGCGTTTGCCGATAGCCAAGGACAACTGGTCATCCGGCACGGACACGGCCGCTTCCTGCGCCGCTTCATTGATGTCCACTTTCAAAACTTTGGCCGGTGACAAGGCCGCCGCTATGAATTTAGCACTGTCGTCATTCCACAAAATGATATCAATTTTTTCGCCGCCCAATTCATCAATCACCGCCTGCACGCGCGTGCCTTTTTGTCCCACGCAGCTCCCAATCGGATCGATGCCATCTTCACCGGAAGCCACGGCCATTTTGGTGCGTTCACCGGCTTCACGCGCGATCGCTTTGATCTGCACGGTGCCCGCGAAAATTTCCGGCACTTCCAATTCAAACAGTTTTTGCACCATCATTGGATGCACACGAGAAAGAGTGATGCCAGGGCCCTTCGATCCCGCTTCGACTTTTTGGATATAAACTTTCACACGCTGCCCGATGCGATAGGTTTCACGCTCCACTTGTTCAGAGGGAAACAACACGCCAACTGATTTGCCCAAGTCGATGAAAACATTGCGGCCTTCAATGCGTTGCACCACGCCACTGACCACTTCACCTTCCTTGTCTTTGTATTCGTCATACATGGAATCTCGTTCCGCTTCGCGGATCCGTTGAATGATCACTTGCTTGGCGGTCTGAGCGGCCACGCGACCATAGTCCGCTTTGGCTTCCAACGCTATTTCAAGCACATCGCCAATGGCGGCACCTTTTTTGATTGCCTTCGCTTCTGCCAAAGTCAAATCGCGTTCCGGATTGAAACGTGGCAACTTTTCTTCATCTGCTCCAACCTTTTCCTCCTCTACTTCCTTTACCCCCTCAGCCCGGTCAGCTTCGCGTTGCGCGGCCCGTTCCGCCAATTCTTCTTCCGTCACAAATTCGCGCAAAGTTTCGTCCACCACTTCCTTCACCAAGAAAAAATTGGTGCCACCGGTGCGTTCGTCAAACACGGCCTTGATGTTCTGCCCTTTCTTGCCGTAATCTTTTTTATACGCCGCCGACAACGCCGCTTCGATCGTTTCGATCACTTTGTCTTTGGAAATACCCTTCTCTTCGCACAACGCGGAAATCGCGCTGCCAAAATCACCCAGCCGACCAGCCTGGGCATCAACTTCCTTCTTCACTTTTTTAGCTTTTGCCATACGTGTGATAGGTCAAATTGGTCCAAGCGGTCCAATGCGTCCTATTGTTAATTTTCTTAAAAATAAAAGCTCGCTTCCGCGAACTCAATCTCTACTGCTATTACACAACAACTATAGCAAACCGTTCAGAAAAAGTCAATATGCCAGAATATGGCTTTTTTTAGCCAAAAACCACTAGACCATTGACTTTTCACCCCTTTTCTGCTAGTATACAAGGTCATCAGCGATGGTGATGTGGTCTGCCCAAAAGCGGGCCATTGGCCCCTTAAAAAATTAATAAATTCAAAAAAATCTACAGAAAATGCCGAAAAGGCAGAAGGAGAATTACCATGGCAATATCGAAAGAAGGTTTTAGGAAATTCGGTAACATACTCGACCAAGCCGCTGATTATGTAGGGGTGTTGGGAGGTATTCCCCAGTTTGTAAAAACCTTTAAACAGGTGTTTGGGGGACAAAAACCTCAGACAACTCAGGCTGAAAAAACTGCAGAAAGGGCCGGGGAAGAGTTTTCCACAGAGGAAACTCCGACTCCGGAAGTTCACCTTGGCGGAATGCTTTCTTATGCTGACGAGGTTGGTTTTGCCAAACTTTTGGCAGAACTCGGGAACAAGTATACGATTGCCCCCGAACAGATCTCGCTCTGGATCGAAAAAAATCTGAGCAAAGATGAGGGGCGACGCTTCCGCGTCATCCTAAGTCTCACTGGGAAGCTTTCGGTTGAGAAAGCCGGAAAAATCTTCAAGAAATCATCTTTCGAAAAGATTTTTACAAAAAAGGGGCTGGCTCCCAATATCGAGAAGGGCACGACCGAGGGAAGAGAGATCCTCAAAGAAAACTTCGGCATCGCATTTCTGAAAAATTTTTGGAAGTCTTCCCCCGAGGGAAGACACGCGCTGTGCTATTCTATCGGCGTGTTTGATTCACCAATGGAGGATCTCTTAAAGGATCTCAAGAGAATCGACACCTGGGCCAAGCGCAAATCAAAAGTTCTCGTGAGAAGCATAGACGAACTCACGGCAGAACTAAAAACTACCGCAAGGCCGGTAGCACCGAAAAGACCCTATCGTGGTTTTTTCAAAGAGCTTTTCAGTTTTACAAAATAAAAAGAAAAAAGGAGACATATCATGCGAGGAATTATTGACATCATAGTAGCACTTTTTGGACTTTCCAAGGTAGTATACAACAATGTTGATCTGGATCAGGCAAAGAAGGTTCATGGTTTTTACATCGCCAAGGCAATCTGGTTCACACCCATTCTCATTGCGACGATGGTTGGTCTCAATTATCTTGGTTTCGGATGGGTCAACCTACTGATCACCCTTATGGTGATTATGGTGGCTCTGACGATTTCCACGCGTCCTGAATTATGGGTAGCCGCTATACTCGGCAGTGCAACTTTCGGAGCAATTCCGACGGCCAATGTACGTAAGACAAGTGAGAAGCTGCAGGAACTGGATGAACTAGAGATCCAGCTGGAGGCGGCGACCTCTGAAGAAGAAAAGGTGAGACTGGGTCGGATTATAGAAAACCTATCCTCAGAACTTGCAGAAAATGCCAACCTCACAACTTTTGTCAGTGAGTTTCGTAAATTTTTTCTTCTCGTTCTCCGCACGATTGGCGACATCATCTTCTGGATTTCTATATTTGGAATGTTTCTCGGGACAGTATCCTGTAGAAACAATCCAAAAGCAGTACTGTCAATCGCAGTTATTTTGTTCGTAATCGGCTATGGGTCATATCGCTGGAAAATGGGACCGGTTATTTACAAGAAAATTATCTACAGCTACGCTTGCATATTTCTTGTAGTTTCCCTACTAAGCCTTGTCTCAGCACCCCGCTGGATTCAGATGACAGGCCACGACCTCGGCGCAATCTTCCACATATCCAGAACGGAGATCGCGCTGGACAAAATAGAAAAGACTGAAAAGGACACCATCGACCGCGAAAATGAAAGAATTCTCGCGGATATTGAAAAAAAGATCAAGGATGGAAAGGAAGTGGACGCAAAAGAATTACGTTTTGTCCAGATCCTTAAAATCGAGAAGCAGAAAAATTCTCTGCTGAACAGAATCGGCGAGAAGTTTTCTTCAATCGAATGGCCGACACCGGCAGTAAAGCAGGAAGCACCTGCCGCGGCACCGGCACCGACACCGACGACAACCATCACAAATGTCTACGTGTCAGCGCCGGTAGCAGCCACGCCTATGCCCGAACCTGAATCAGTCAATCTCACAGGAAACTTGAGATTCTGCTATGGCATCTGTTCTGTTTTCGCCATAAAGCGAAATGGGACAGATTTTTCCGGAGAAGGCACCTATGAGGAGGGTGGAAAAATTATACTCACTATCCACCCAGGTACTAACAATTCCTTCCGGGGAGACTATGAAATCATAGGTCATCCCAAAGGATACAAAAAAGGCACCTTTGACTTTGTCACTGACAACAATGCCAGCGGCGAGGGAACTTGGATTCACAACAATGGTGCAAGGACATCATTGTCCATACGGAGGTCAACCACATAAAAACAACCGGCAGTTCACTTACGAGTGGCTGCCGGTCTTTATTTTGCCAATTTTTCAATTTCACTAAAAAGATTTGGCTCGCAGCGCGAAGTCGATTGCCTGAATAATCACAAATGAGGCCAAAACCACCACAATACCGATGATTGAATACAGCATATTTTTCTTCGCAGTTTCCATAATCCCCTCATCACCAGAGGCAACAATATATTGGATACCGGAAATTGCAAACCCAATCAAAGCGATGACACCAACGATGCCCAACAGCCAACGCAACAAATTAGTTAAAATATCCTTGATGTTACTATCCGCTAACCCGGTATTAGTCGGGATATAAATTCCCTTCCCATCAAGCGCACTCGGGGGTGCTGCTCCCCCAGGAGTATCACCAACCGCAGGAGTGGCTCCTCCAGGCGTATCGCCCGCACTCAACGCCGCATACTTGGCCGCTTCTGGACCATAAATGCCGCCGACGGCTATTTTGTCACAATCAACCTTACCCTCTGCTGATGAATCATTTTTACACACCGCGCTCAGCGTATCCACATAATCCTTCACCGAGGCACAGCTCGCATCGGCGTAACTTTTTTTACACTGATCCAAAATCGCATCCTTATCCTGATTTACATCACAGCCAGTGCCGCTAGTTCCTGTGCATTGTGACCCAACAACAGACGTCAATGTGGTTGTTGCTCCACTATTATATCCAACCGTTCGACATGTTCCGGTACCAAACTCCGCACTGTAATCAGTGCCCGTCATGCTGCAATTATTACTTTGACAATCAGTATCAGTATCACAGCTATTCCCATCGACAGTTGTTCCGGCTGCTTTGACATTACCGAAACTCAAGAAAAACGTGAGTACAAAGAAACTCAAAATTAAAAATACTACTTTTTTGTTTTTCATTTTATTTTAAAAAAATATTTACTTTATAAAATTCGTACATTCGTACCGATTCGTAATTCGTAGTGATTTCAGAAATTCGAAAACCCGCGCAACATCCAATCAATCGCCTGGATGATGACCACACCGATGAGTCCCACAATCACGCCCATGATAGAATATTTCATCGCTTCCTTGGCTTTCTCGATCATGCCTTCATCCCCGGTGGAAACCAGATACATGATGCCGGAAATCACGAAACCGATGACCCCGAAAATGCCCAGGGCGCCCAGCAGCCAAGTCAAAATTCCGCTGATGATTCCCAGGATCGAGCCGCTCGGCAGACCGAAACCGGAAATGCTGCCCAGGCTCCAACCGTTGCCAGTCGCAGCGCCGCCGCCGGGCGTTGGAGTTTGTGCTGGAGGAACGCCGCCCCCGGGTGTCAGCTTGCAAGTTTTCAAATTGTTAGCCGATCCGCTTTCCGCCAGACAGATTGATCCTTCCGGACACTCATCGCTGCTGGCGCAGATATCCCCGACTTTCTTAGTGTTGGTCGAACTCGAAGCGCAAACTGTGTTTTCACAATTGTTGCTGGCACAATCGGAATCTTGTTCGCAAGTATACCCGATACCTTGTGTGCCCGGAAAACTCGACGCAGCTTTCGGCTCGCACCAAACTTCATCACTCACGCAGGTGTTTTCAACTCCAGGATTGCGCACAATTGTTCCGTTGCATGTCATGTTAGGTGATTGACACCCGGCTTCGGCCGAAGCCGCCACAAAAATAAAACTGAAAAAAATTGCACCTAAAAACGAAATAAATAAATTTGTCCTCTTTGTCATATTAGTCCTATTTTAAAAAATTATTCGCTTTAATTCGCCTTAAATTAGTTCAAAATTCGCGAGTTTTCAAAAATTCGAAAATTGGTTAAGCATCAGATCAATCGCTTGGATCACTACCACCCCCAACAGACCCACCAAGATTCCCACGATTGACCATTTCATCGCCTCTTTCGCTTTGTCGATCATGCCTTCATCCCCGGTGGAAACCAGATACATGATGCCGGCGATCGTAAACCCGATGACGCCGAAAATTCCCAACATCGCCAACAGCCAAAACATGATGTTCATGATGATGCCGCTGATCGAACCTTGCGGCAATCCGGTCGCGTAGCCCAAGCCATTCGGATTCCACGCCTGCGCTTGAGTCAGCAACGGAAAGGTCAAGAAAATAATCGCGAGACTTAAAACTTTTTTTCTCATAATATTTTGTTTATTTTTATATTCGTCCAATCAGTCTGATTTGTCTGATTCAACTGTCTGCATTATACCACATTTTTGCACAAATAAAAAAGCCCGTGTTATCCACAAGCTTTTTTATTTAGAGATATGTCTAATGTTTTTTCTTGTATTCGCAAGAATTCGCTTCTAATTTGCTCTACATTCGCGAGTTGTTAGAAATTTGTCGAAGATCCTCCCAACATCGTTGCAGCGGCCTTGATAATGACCAATCCCAAAAGGGCTACAACTACACCAATAATTGAATACAACATCGCGCTCTTGGCAGTTTCGATCCGGCCTTCTTCTCCGGCCGCGGTCAGATACAAAATACCGGCAATCGCAAAACCGATAACACCCAGAACACCAACCAACATCAACAGCCAATTCATGATATTCGTTATGATTCCGATGATGCTGCCGCTTGGCAGATTCGTTCCGGAGGGACCGCCTTGCTGAAATTGCGCCATAGCCAGAGCCGGCACAGTCAAAGCGATGACCGACGCGGCTGACGCTACTGATTTAATTTTATTTTTCATCATATTACACCTGCCTTTCTAGCTTATTTTTATTTTTTTCAATTCGTCTTATTTGTCCAATTCGTCATATCCGTCCCATCAATTTTACTTTCCAAACAACGCCGCGATCTGCTTGACAATGATCAGGGCCGCCATCGCGATAATGAGGCCGAACAGCGAAGCCGCGATGATGTCTTTGCCTTTTTTGATCCGCTCTTCATCGCCATAGGAAGTCAGATAAAATCCACCGCCGATGATCAAACCAATTATACCAAGAATACCGACGATTGACAACAACAAACTCAGAACATTTTCCGCGATTGTTTTCAATCTCGGTGCCGCGGACAATAATCCGGCATCACTCGGCCCGCCGACAATGATCAGAATTTCTTTCAAGAACGCCGGCGCCGCAAAAACAATCGCCAGACCGATGACCGCGCCGCCGATCGTCTTCTTGGCCGTCTCCACCATCTTTTCATCCACGCCCGCGAACATATACATGAGTCCGCCCACCACAATCATGATGATGGCAATCAGCGCCACCACGCCCTGCAAGGCCTTCAGCAGATTGCCCAGCAGATCTTCGATTGAATTGGCCGTGATCGGATTTTCAAAGGTGGTCGGAGCCGTGGAGCCGGCAGCAGCTTTTGGGGCGGATGGAGCGGGAGGAGTGTCCGGCGCACAAACTGCAACATCGGAACATTTTTTTTCAGCATACATACTGCCATCAGAACAAGCTGTCCCGATTGTGTCTAAACAATTCCCCGAACTGACAACGCAGCAACCATTTACCGTAGTAACCGCAGGCGGGGTAAGCTCCCCTGGTTTGCAACATCTTTGACCGTCGGGACATGTGCCTTCAAATGGATTTGTTGTTGGTGGACAGGATAAATCCGCGGCGCAGGTTCCTTCATTTCCCGCACCACAACTGACAGCATTTGCATCATGATTTATTCCAAAAAACAATCCCAGACAAAAAATTAATACAATTATTTTAATTTTCATTTTAAATTATTTAAAAAATTTATTATTTAGCACAGCAATAAAGACCCTTAGGACAATCTGTTGTTCCACCAAACACCTGCGTTATTCCAGTTGGACATGTTTTTATAAAATTCCCGTCATAGCAATAACCAGCGTTGTCATTTCCGCAGGATGTTAACTGTGGTTTGCTGTCGGTGTTTTGCAAATTTGTTGTTCCGCTCGTCTGGCCGCTCGTGCTCACCGTGCTGCAAGTAAATTTGTTCCAGCTGCCGGTCGTCGCGATGCCAAAATCCGGGATTTTGTCGTTGTTGGAATCTTTGGCGGAAAAAAGAAACATCGTGATCGACACGATCAGCCAGCCCAGAAAAACAAACGCAAATCCCATCAGACTGGCTTTGATGAAGCCCTTGGCTTTTTTCATCATCTCTTCATCGCCGGCCGAAATGACATACATGACGCCGGCCACCGTGATACCGGTAATGGCCACCACGACAATGAGTCTCATCCCATAATCAACCAAACCTTTAAAACCTACGATGAGATGGCACAGCGTGCACGGATCAGTTTTTCCCCCACACGGAATGAGTCCGGCGGCGCTTGTGACAATAGGCATTGCTAACAAAAACAATACTGCTATGAAAAATATTTGTTTTTTGAGTTTAAACATAGTGATTTTAATTTTCAATAATCAATTATAAATTTTCAATGAAAATAATTTTCAAAATTTAGTAATTTGTACATTTTATTATTGATTGAAAATTGTGAATTGAAAATTGAAAATTGCCGCCTATCGATTCATCAACCCTGTCACCTGTGTCGCGGCCGCTTTGATCGCCTCCTCTGTTGTGACGGCGCCCCGATTGACACCATCAATCATGCCGGCAAAAATCGCTTCGATGGCGATTGGATCAATTTGCTTCCAACTTTTCGCGATCAAATTGCCCTGAGCGAAAGCGCCGATATTCACATCCGTTTTTTGGACTTCAATCAAATCCCGACGCGCCGCCGGCTTGTTGGTCGCCTTGGCATAATCCGCTGCTGCGTCAAAACTGGCGATCGTCTGACCAGCCACCATTTCCGGTTTGGTCGTCAAAAATTTCACAAAATTCCAAGCTTCTGCCACCCGCACTTCCTCCGACACCACGACTTGTTTTGATCCGGCCGGCAAGGCTGGCGCGATTTTGTTTTTCGCCACCGCAAATCCCCAATAGTTCGGGAAATTGATCGGGGCAGTCGGCGTGAGTTGTGGCACCGGCGCCACCGCAAAATTCAGTTTTGGTGCTTTGGCGCGAATCGTGTCTGCCTGCCACGAATAATTGAACATCATGCCGACTGTTCCCTCACTAAAGGCATCCGTGGAATAGTGCAGGCTGGGGTTCCAGGAATAATAGGCGGAATTGGCGCGCGCAAACTGCGTATAAAAACTCAGAGCGGTCACGCCCGGTGTGACAGAATTGCCATTATTGTCCCGCGCGCTCCCCTGGTCGAACAATGCCTGCGTCTGTCGGTCATTAATCATTGATGTGTTGTTCTGCAGCAGCAACATGTTCAAAATATCCGTCGAACGGTTAATATTATACGCCGTTCCGATGGCTGCCCCGGAACGCACAATGTTGCCAGTGCTGTCAATCCGAGTTATTTTTTTCACGTCCTCCACAAAATCATTCCAGGTGACCGGCGGCGTGGTGATGCCGGCTTGATTGAACAGATCTTTGTTATAATACAGTCCCAGCGAATCCACCGTCAGCGGCGCCGCATAAATTTTCCCCTGCTCCACAAAATCCGCGGCCACCACATCCACAAAATCCGCACGAAATTTCTGTTCCGTCAAAATATCCGCAGTCGCCGGCAGAATCTTATCTTGGAAACTGGGCAACCACGTATTTTGAATCAGAAAAATATCCGGCCCTTGTCCGGAGGCCAGGGCAGAAATCACTTCATTTTTGTACGTATCCGGCGTTAGCTTTTTATACGTCAATCTGATATTCGAATTAGCCTTTTGATATTTATCAAAAATATTATTGAAAGCATCACTGTCATCAAAGAGGCCCCAGACTTCCAAACTGACCGGATAACGTTTAGCCGGTGTGTCTTTGAGGCCACAACCGGAAAGAAAAATAATTCCCGATAAAAGCAATATGGCTGATAAAAATTTTATTTTCGTATTCATTTTATGTATGTGACCTAAAGCTCGGCTTTAGGAAATTCCTAAAGCCGAGCTTTAGGTTTCCAATTACTTTATAACTTTATTTAACCAACACGACACCGTAATGAAAATTACCAACGTTCACTTCTTTGGCAGCGCTCAGTCCCACTTGTTGCGCAATCCCCAACAGAGCCTCCTTAGAAATACGCAGCTGCATTTCCGGTCCCATAGCCGCGTTCGCCATGCCCCATTCAATCACTAAGGCTTGGCCGCCCGGCTTCAAAACCCGTGCCGCTTCGGCCAAAATATCCTTCTTCTTCTTGTTTTGAAAAAGCATGCCCTTTAAAACAGCCAAGTCGATCGAATTAGCTTCCAGCCTTGAACCGTTCGGATTTTCCAGATTGACTCTTTTGGCAATAATATTTGTCAGGTTTGCCCGCTTGGCGTTGCTTAGGACGGATTCTAATCTTTGCGGTAAAATATCCAACGAATAAACAACTCCTTCTTCGCCGACTTTCTTGGCCAGCGCTAAAGAAAAATAACCGGTGCCACATCCAAAATCCGCGATCTTCATGCCCGCTTGAACATCCAGCTGCTTGACCACAAAATCAGGATCGGTAAATTTTACTCCGAACCCGCCGCCCATTTCTTCTTCCGAATTTTCTGTTTGCATTTTATTTTTGTCAGAAAGTATACTTTTATTTTACAACAAAATTACACAATGCGGAAGAGGTGAGATTCGAACTCACGAAGACATTTCTGCCTTACGGCTTTTCGAGAGCCGCGCCTTCAACCACTCGGCCACTCTTCCATACATATATAATGTATACTTTTACTTTACATTAAGCAATATTCGTGCTAATTTTAAGAGCATACAAAATATATGGGCTTATTTTCACCACAAATCATCGGCATTGGCGCAATCGCCATCATTATTCTCCTGATTATCCTGCTGATCTGGAATGTTGCGCTCCAAATGAGCATTAGTAAATTGCGCAAGAACAATGAGGCAATTTTTGCCGGCAACAAAGCCAAAAACCTGGAAGAAGTCCTTCTCCAACAGACCAAAAATTTGAAAACTCTCGATAAAGACATCCAAGAGCTCTATAACATCTCCAATCAGATCAATACCCTGGCCTTCCGCGGACTGCATAAAACCGCCATGTTGCGCTTCAACCCGTTCAAAGAAGTCGGCGGCGACCAAAGTTTTGCAGTTGCGATGCTTAATGGCAAGAATAATGGCCTGGTGCTCTCTTCCTTATATACTCGCGAAGGCACCCGCATCTACGCCAAATCCATCACCGCCGGCAAATCCGAAAAATATCCCTTGACCGAAGAAGAAGAAAAAGCCATCAAATTGGCGCTGGAGAGTGAGCCGAAAAAAATTAATTAATTTTCAAACATAATGGCCGAATTAGAACCAAAAAAAGTCAAACTTCCTTCTACCATCACCGTTAAAAAATTCGGCGAGCTCTTGAATTTGTCATTGGGCACTGTCATCACCGAACTGATGAAAAACGGCATTTTGGCGACCATCAACGAACAGATCGATTTTGACACCGCTTCAATCATTGCGCAGGATCTGGGCTACGTCGTCGAAGAAGAGACCGCGCCGGCCGGCGAAGCCATGACTTTGGAAAAATTGCTGGAAGTAATCAAGAAGGAAAAGGAATCGGAAGTTGTCTTGCAGTCCCGACCGCCGATTGTGACCATCCTGGGCCATGTTGATCACGGCAAAACCACTTTGCTCGACACCATCCGCAAAGCCAATGTGGCTAGCAAAGAATCCGGCGGGATCACCCAACACATCAGCGCCTACCAGGTCAAAAAGAAGGGTCAACTGATCACTTTTGTGGACACCCCCGGCCATGCCGCTTTCAGCGCGATGCGCGAACGCGGCGTTTCAATTGCTGATATTGCCGTTCTGGTGGTGGCCGCCGACGACGGCGTGCGTCCACAGACCAAGGAAGTGATTGAATATCTTTTAGCCAAAAAAATCCCGACGATTGTCGCCATCAACAAGGTCGACAAACCGGAAGCTAATATCCAAAGAGTCAAACAAGAATTGGCAGAAAACAACATCCTGCTGGAGGACTGGGGCGGACAGGTTTTGAGCTCCGAAGTCAGCGCCAAACAAAACATCGGCATCGATGGTCTGTTGGAAAACATTCTTTTGGTTGCGGAAGTGGAGGATTTCAAGGCTGATTTCAAGCGCGATGCTTTGGGAGTCGTTTTGGAATCACATCTGGATCCGCAAAAAGGACCTGTGGCCACGGTCTTGATCAAGACGGGAACTTTGAAAGAAGGCCAGGATATTATCGCCGGTGCAACTCACGGCCGAACTCGCCGCATCGAAGACTTCATTGGAAAAAAACTACTCGAAGCCGGCCCATCGACCCCGGTAAGTATTATCGGCCTCAATGCCGCGCCCAACACCAACGACATCCTACAAGTTGCAACCGGCAAATCTATCGCCAAATCCCGCTTGGATGAACTGCGTGGCCTGAGCAAAACCGGCTCCTTCGGCGAACTGACCGCCCAAAAAATGTTCAAAACCATTGCCGATGAAAAGATTAAGAAACTAAACGTGATTTTAAAGGCGGACGTGCAAGGGTCGCTCGAGGCCATCCAGCAAATTTTGGGTGAAATCAAATCCGATGAGGTGGCTATCAACTACATCGCGACCGGTGTCGGCAACACCACCGAATCCGAAGTGCGTCTGGCGCAAAGTGCCAGCGCTGTGATTTTCGGTTTCAATGTGGAAACAACCCCCGTCGCCAACCGCTTGGCCGAGCACGCCAAAGTGGAAATCAAGAATTACAAAATTATCTATGAATTGGTTTCCGACATCAAAAACCGCCTGACCGAAATGCTGCCATTGGAAATTGAACGCGTCGACAATGGCAAGATGACCGTACTCGCGATTTTCAAAACCGGCAAGAAAGACATGATCGTTGGCGGTAAAGTGACCAACGGCAAAATCACGCACGGTTCATTGATTGAAGTGCAGCGTGAAGAAAACATCATCGGCACAGGCAAGCTCTTCAATTTGCAACAAAACAAGGTCAACGTCGACGAAGTCACCTCTGGTAACGAATGCGGCGTCACCTTTGAAGGCGAAACCAAAATCAAAGAAGGCGACGTTTTGATTTCGTATACCGAAGAAAGCAAAAAGAAAACTTTGTAAGTTATGTCAGACCGAATCATTAAAATTAATTCACTGATCCAGCAGCACATGGGTGAAATCCTCACGCGTGACATCAGTCTCAAGGCTGGTGTTTTTGTGACGATCGCCAAGGTTGACACAACCCCCGACCTCCGCTATACTCGTATATTCATCAGTATTTTCCCGGAAAAAGAAATCGATTATACGGTGAAAACCCTCGAAAAAGAACTCTACCAGATCCAGGGCAAACTCAACAAAAGACTGGTAATGCGCCCGCTACCCAAGATCGAATTCAAAGTCGACATGACCGAATCCGGCGCTGACAAAATCGAGAAGCTTTTGAAACAAATTTAGATAACAAAGGTGCGACATGTGTCGCATTTTGTATATCCCTACGAATTACGAACCGATACGAATGTACGAATAACCACATAGCATTACTTCGCTATAAAAAATAATTAAAAAGCACATTGGTACATTAGTACAAATTCGTAATTCGTAGGGAAGGAGACTTACCTAAAATCACAAACCATGCCAACATTTCACCAAGAATTCAATACTCTCAACTATGTCATCAAGGAAGCATCCAGCGTTCTGCTTTTTGCGCATTCCCGCCCGGACGGCGACACCACCGGTTCTAACTTAGCACTGAAGGAATATATCAAAAGTTTGGGCAAAAACGTTGACGTCGCTTGCTTCGACCCGTTCCCGGAATATCTGCGCCCGCTCTCGGAAGAACAATTTATTAATCCGGAAAATTTGGATTTGCAAAAATATAATCTTATCATCGCCTGTGACAGCGTCGAGCGTGGTTTCCAGAAAATTGTCGATCAATTCGGTGACAACCAGGTGATCGCGCTGCTCGACCATCACCCCGACATCACCATGCAAAAAGACATCAACATCATTGAAGCTTCATATTCTTCCGTCTGTGAAATCGTCTATGATTTTTTCGCTTTCAACAAAATTGAAATTAACCGCCAAATGGCCAGCCTCTTGATGCTCGGCATCCTCGGCGACACCGGCTCTTTCCAACACTCCAACACCACGCCTAAAGTGATGGAGATTGCCTCTGATCTCATGAAGCATGGCGCATCCCCTTCCAAGATTATTGATGTAGCTTTTGCCAACAAAAACATTGCCACCTTGAAACTGTGGGGCAAAGCTTTTGAAAAAGCCAAGATCAACCCGGAAAACGGGATGATCATGTCGGTGCTGACGGAACAAGACTTGGCTGAATGCGGCGCCGGCAGTGAAGACATCGCCCAAGTAGCTGGCATCCTCAATACCGTGCCTGGCACTAAATTTTCATTAATATTATCCGAGCGTGAAGATGGCATCGTCAAAGGCAGCCTCCGCAGCGAAGAATACAAAGGCGTCGACGTCTCAAAAATAGCCGCCACTTTCGGCGGCGGCGGCCACAAACTGGCCTCCGGCTTCGAAGTTAAGGGCAAGATTCGCGAAACACAAGAAGGTTGGGAGATTGTCTAGCTAGCCGCGGGATTCAAAAAGCTTGGCTTTGAGGAATTGTGAATCCGCGCTAGCGGATGAACAAGGAGAAAAGCCAAGCTTTAAGTGAGGATCCGCTGGCTGGCGGTCTTCCTAAAACTAAGCTTTTCGCTAATTCGACGGATCCTCCCTGCCTGCCGGCAGGCAGGTCTAAAGCTGAGCTTTAGGACAATACCAAAAAGTTAGCATACATAATATTCCAACCGCGCCTCATCGCTAATAACGACATAGCTGCAACTATCCATCCAATCACCAGCGTTGGCATATACTATTCCTTCCTCATTAGTAAACATCTCTGGATGATGAGTATGGCCAATAATAATTCCATCGACTTCCCGCGATTGCGCGTAGGTCAGCGCGGCTTTGCGCACCTTCAGCACCAGCTTCATATAAGTTGCAGATGTTTTTCTCTCCGCCATTGAGGAGCCTAAGTTAAAATATCTTTTAAGAAGGGCGCTCCATTTGATTAAAAGAACATACAGCTGATCAACTAAAAGCGTCACCACCACGTGGTTGCGCGTAAAAGCGTCAAACTCATCGCCATGCATCACAATATATTTTTTGTGATTGTCCTTAATCAGATATTCATTGCGAATTTTGATCTTGCCCATCGTGAACCGCTCAAAAACACGAAACGCCCGGTCGTGATTGCCGGGAATATACACCACTTTGGTGCCCCGCTCCGACAGCTCCACAATCTTGCGCGCCACTTTATACTCATATTTATCAATATCTTTATAGTTGGTGCTCCACAATTCAAACAAGTCCCCGGCAATAATCAGCCGGTTGAGGGGCGCCTGCAGCAGGCCGTCCAGAAAATGGTACAACTTTTCCGCCTGGCTGCCCATCGATCCCAAATGCACATCACTGATCACAATAGTGTCAGTTTTTTTGTATTTAAGCATAAAATAAATAAAAAGCCGGGTTCTCACCCGTCTTTATGTATCCATTATAGCAGGTTTTTTAGCACTTGTAAAGCGGCGGGCTTCAAAAAGCTTGGCTTTGAGGAGGAGTCCGCCGCGGACGACGGGGAAAAGCCGAGCTTTAAGTGAATGGTCGAGGGTTTCCGATGGGTTTCCTAAAGCTAAGCTTTTCGCTAATTCGAAAGGATCCTCTCTAAAGCTGAGCTTTAGGACAACACTATGCTAAAATATACTTATGAATATCGGCGCTCACGTTTCAATTGCCGGCGGAATAATCAACGCACCCAAGAATGCGTCTCTTTGGGGTTGTGAATGTTTGCAAATGTTCACCCGCTCCCCGCAAGGCGGCCCAACCCCCGAACTGACTCCGGAAATAATTGAGGAATTCAAGATGCACGTTACGCGATACGCGATACGCGAAATTTACATTCATGCACCGTATTATATAAATTTTGCATCTGCTAATAATAGAATCCGCTACGGTTCCGTCAAAGCCATCCGCGACGAATTGGAGCGCGGAAGTCTGATTGGCGCCAAATATGTCATGACTCACCTCGGCTCTGCCAAAGACCTCGGAGAATCCGAAGGCACGAAAAAAACCATCGAGATGCTCCAGAAAACTTTGGACGGTTACGCCGGCTCGACCAAATTGCTGTTGGAAAATTCCGCCGGCGCTGGCGCCATCATCGGCGACAACCTGAAAGAATTGAGCGAAGTTATCAAAAAAGTAAAAAGCCCCGCGATTGCCGGCATTTGTCTCGACACCCAACACTCTTTCGCTTCCGGCTACGACTGGCGCGATTTCGAGAAAACTATCAACAGGATTGACCAAGAAATCGGTCTCGACCAAATAAAACTGTTCCATTGCAACGACAGCCAAACCGATTTCGCCTCCAACAAAGACCGTCACGAACACATCGGCCAAGGCCAGATCGGCCTAGACGCTTTCAAAAATATTCTGACTTTTGCAGAAAAAAATAATATCGACCTGATCTGCGAAACCGAATGGCCAGCGGTGCAGGAAGACGTGAAACTTTTGAAATCATTACGCGACAAAAAATAAATGAAAATCGCCATCATCTCCGACATCCACAACAACGAAGTTAATCTGAAAAAAGTTTTGGATTATTTGCGGCGCGAAAAAATCGCAACCATCATCTGCTGCGGTGATCTGGCTTCGCAAGAAACGCTGGATTTTTTGAATGATAATTTTAGCGGCGTCATCCATTACACTTTCGGCAACATGGACAATGACCAGCTGACAAGTTTTACTTGTCATCCTGAGCGGAGCCGTGAACTAATTCACGGCGAAGTCGAAGGATCTAACTCAATTAGATTCCTCGACAAGCTCGGAACGACATGTGTTTATAAAAACACAGTCGTTTATAAAAACTTCGGCGAAACCGAAATTGCTGGCAAGCAGATTGCCTTTGTGCATTATCCGGAAGTCGCCAAAAAACTATGCGCGGTCGGCAAATATGCTTTTGTCTTTTATGGTCACACTCACAAACCGTGGGAGGAAACGATCGGTGATTGCAAAATGCTCAACCCAGGCAATGTGGCCGGCGAATTATTTCTGCCAACTTTTGCCGTCTGGGAAACAAAGGATGATAAGTTTGAGTTGATCAGAATACACGCGCTGCCCTAAAGCTAAGCTTTAAAGAGGAGCCGTCGAATTAGCGAAAAGCTTAGCTTTAGGAAACCCAGAGACCCGCGGCCATTCACTTAAAGCTCGGCTTTTCCCCGTCGTCCGCGGCGGACTCCTCCTCAAAGCCAAGCTTTTTGAATCCCGCCAAATCCCTTACAATAACAATAAACTATGAAATCTAAGCAAGAGCAACTCGTTAAATTAAATAAACACATGTCCGCCTGCTCCAAATGCGCTCTTCGCGCTGGCTGCATCCGCGTGGTTCCCGGCGAAGGCTCTGCCGACGCTAAAATCATGTTCATCGGTGAAGCCCCTGGCAAGAAAGAAGATGAAACCGGCCATCCTTTTGTGGGTGCGGCTGGCAAGTTTCTCAACGAAATGCTCGCATCCATAAAATTGCAACGTGAAGACGTTTACATTGCCAACGTGTGCAAATGCCGTCCGCCGGAAAACCGCGATCCTTTGCCGGAAGAAGTCGCCGCCTGCTGGCCATGGCTGCTTGAGCAAATAAAGATTATTCAACCAAAATTAATTGTGACTCTCGGCCGTCACAGCATGGAACGTTTTCTCCCCGACCAAAAAATTTCGCAGATGCATGGCACCTTGGTGATCAAAACTATTCCCAAAATCGGTCAACAAAACTTTTACACCTTATACCACCCCGCCGCCGCGCTCTACAACGGCTCAATGCGTAAAACCCTGCTCGAGGATTTCGCGAAAATTCCAAAAATTTTGCAAAAAATAAAAAAGTAAAAATCCCCACAAGGGGATTTTTTTGTGTGGGAGAGGCGGGACTCGAACCCGCATACCGTAAACGGTGCAACATTTTAAGTGTTGTGCGTATACCAGTTTCGCCACTCTCCCAAAATATTGCATTCTTGAGGTCCGAAGCAGACTTGAACTGCTGTAAAGGGTTTTGCAGACCCTTGCCTAACCGCTCGGCCATCGGACCATTACAAGCTTTAGCTTAACAAAAACGCCCTCTTTGGTCAATAAAACAAAAACACTCCAACCGAAGCCAGAGCGTTTTTGCTATTCAAACTATCTTTTGTTTAGAGAATCACTTCCGCCATCAGATTTCTGCGTCCGAAAGCAAAAGCTTCATTCTTGGTTTCCACATAGATGTCCACATGGTTGCCCTTGATCGCACCCCCACGATCTTCGCAAACATAGGTTCCATAGCCGTCAATCTTGATTTGCGTTCCGAATGGAAACTGCGGCGGACAGGCCAAGGTTCTTTTTTCTTGAACTTTGACGCCACTCGCGGTGATTCCATCAGACTTTCCACACTCATCCGCCGCGGCCGTATAGGCCGAAGCATTGATGGTGAATTGGCCTTTCGGCAAATTTTCCCACAAGTGAGATTGTTTAGCCTTCCATCTGGCCAGCGTCATGTCCCGTTTGGACATTGCAACCGGCTTTTGCGGTTCCACAGCAATTTCATAAGTACTCAGGAGTGACATTGATTTGTCAAAGGCAAAGATCGGGGTGTTTATTTTTGAATTTATATTTGTTTCATTAGTATCCGTTTCCGCTGCCAAGGCAATTGGGGTCAAGATTAGAGCCAAAAGCACTCGCAGGATCACCAGAGATCTAATGATACGCATGAATTATCCTTAATTGTTAATTTGCCTGCTGGAGCCATTTCTAGGCGGTTCTCCAACATGACCAACTAGTATAGCAAAATCTGGGTAACCTGTCAAAGGCAACTATGAAAATTTGGCTTAAATAAGCCATTGTAATTTCATCGACTATTTGTTTTTAGCTTAAATAAGCCCTAAAACTAAAAAATCCCTTTAAGGGGATTTTTAGCAGTTTTTGAGCGGGTAACGGGAGTCGGACCCGTATCTCGTCCTTGGCAAGGACGTATAATAGCCGCTATACGATACCCGCGCTCGTAATTATTCAGTTGTGTGCCGGGTCCCAGGATTGAACTGGGGACACAAGGATTTTCAATCCTCTGCTCTACCACTGAGCTAACCCGGCTTGCCCCGTGTTTACACTGAGCGAGCTTTCCTAAATGAAAGCGAGTCGAAGTGTGCGCGCTGAGGGACTCGAACCCCCAACCCCCTCGGTGTAAACGAGGTGCTCCAGCCATTGAGCTAAGCGCGCATATATTATTTTTAATCCACTTGGTGCCCGAAGCGGGACTTGAACCCGCACGCCCTTGCGAGCATAGGTCCTCAACCTATCGCGTATACCGATTCCGCCATCCGGGCTTTTTTGTTGTGATCATCATCTTTCTTAAAAATTTTTTTTGCCTTCAATAGCTTCCTCCCTAGACACGGCAACCTCTTCTTATAAAACATTTTATTGAAAACAACCCTTGTATCTTTTTTTGCGAATATCAAGTGCTGCGACCTATTTGCTTCTTGAATTCTTCCCCTCACCCCTGAAAGTTTTCCAATCGAACTTTGAAGCCAAATGAGAAACTCTTGACTTCCGGAAATAAATTGCAAATAAAACATAAAACTACTATGCCACCGAGGATCCCAATATGAATATATACTACCATCTCCATCAAAGCATCCCCTTAAAAAATCAAAGAAGTATTCATCAGGGATTTTCAGCTTTCCAAGCGTTCTGGATTTATTTGGGCTGAGGCCGATGCCTACTAACCACCGATAGAATAAAACGTCTCCAAATTGAAGCTGAAAATACTTTTTCTCTTTTTCGTATCCACGAGCTTTCTTCCCTATGGTAACCTTCAGACTTAAACACCTTTTAAATAACTTGATTAACTGAACATCCTTCGAGGTGAAATTTAGGTGGCGTCCATCTTTCGACAGATTTCCATCAGTAGCAATCAATCCAACGATATAGGCCATTTTCGCACTCCACTTAGTCTCACTATTGCCTTTTGGTTTTATACCACGTCTCTTCATCCCTCTATTGTACCGCGTATACCTATTCCTGGCAAATTGACACGCTGATCGTCTACGCTTCTTTTATTTCTTCAGCCGCAACTTCTGTTTCAGCCACTTCTGAGGCCGCCTCTTCCTTCACGCCTGTTTCCGGCACATAAGCCTCCGCATCCTTGTATTTCATACGGCTCTTTTTCGCGGTCAGACCTCGCAGATAATACAGTTTCGCCCGTCGCACCTTGGCTCTTTTCACCAATTCAATCTTGTCGATCGACGGAGAAAAGATTGGCAGAATCAGCTCCACGCCCACACCGTTGGAAACTTTCCGTACCGTCATCATTGGGGATGAGCTCTGTCGGCCCTTGATCGCAATAATCAAACCTTCAAAAATCTGAATCCGCTCCTTCTCGCCTTCCTTAATCTTGCGATAAACTTTCACTACATCGCCGGACTGCAGTTCGGGATATTTGTTGCTTCTTTGCGTCTGATTAAATTCGATAACTTTCTTTTGCATATGTTTATTATACTCGCAGTTGGTCTAAACTAAAAAACCCGCTATCGGAGTAGTAAATCTGATTAAATTTTAGCCTTTTTATCTTACCGTTTTATTACGTTTAAGTCAAGAGAATCCGCAAATTCCCGGAAATCAGTCGGTATCTCCGCCTGAAAGGCATACTTTCGCCGAAAGAGTTTAAATTCCAGTTCTTTGGCATGCAACAGCTGCCGCGCTGCCGTTTTCGCCTTGTCATTCACCTTCATTGTATACAGCTTATCCCCAACAATCGGGTGGCCGATGGAAGTCAGGTGAATCCTGATCTGATGCGTGCGCCCAGTTTTTGGCAAAACTTCTACTAATGAGTAATTTTCAGATTCCCCCAGCACGGCATACTCAGTGATAGCCGGACGAACTTTAGTTTTGGTCCGCTTGTGCGCGATCACTTGTTTTTCATAACCCGTTGACCGAGCCAATGGCTTTTCGATGACGCCTGACTTTTCTTCCAATTTTCCAAAAACGATCGCCACATACTTTTTGCTCACTTCGCGATCCTGAAAAATTTTCTTCAAGGCGTCAAAAGTTTTCTGATTGCGCGCCACCACTATGACGCCGGAAGTGTCCCGATCCAAACGATGCACGATGCCGGGACGAAACTGCGAACCGGCTGAGCCATCATTCACGTTTTCTATTTCCGGAAATTTGCCTAGTAAAAAATTTACTAAAGTATCTTTTTCCTCAAAACTGATCGGATGCACAGATAGACCGGCCGGCTTGTTGATCACCACCATGTTTTTGTCTTGGTGGATTATTTCCACTTTAATTTTTCGATTAGCGGCCAGTTTCTGTGCCTTTTCTTTCAGCTCAACAGTAATCTTTTCACCCTCTTTCAAGACATAACTAGGCTTCACGATTTTATCGTCAACCAAAATATTACCAGCTTTAATATTTTTAACAATCTCACCACGCGTTTCTCCAGAATTAAAAAAAACTTCCTCCATGAGGAATTTATCAACTCGATTACCTGAATTTTCGTCGGTGATTAAAACAGTTTTCATGTGTGCCCAAGAAGAGACTCGAACTCTTAATCCCTTGCGGGAACCAGTTCCTAAGACTGGCGCGTATACCAATTCCGCCACCTGGGCATAGATAATATTTTACATTGCCCTGCCTGTTTTTGCAAGGATAACGACGCGCGCTGCGTCTAGTCACTAAACACGTCTTGGATCCGTTCTGCTTCCGTTTTTAACGCACCGTCATTTTCGTATTCGCCATGGTGACGAGTATTGTCGCCATAAGTTTCCTTTTTCTGATCCAAATGGATGCTGATTAGCAAATCAAAACCGGAGACAGTCGCGTACATATGGAAGCGCGGATACCCAGCCTGTGCCAGCGGGCGCACGAAACTCATTTCCTGACCATCTTGGCGCTGGAAAATATAGCCGGCTCGACGCAGCATATTCGCCGGATTGCCTTTGACACCTTTGATTTCGATTTTCATAGATTTTTTGAGAGTGCCTTGGGGGAGACTCGAACTCCCACACCCTTGCGAGCACATGCACCTGAAGCATGCGTGTATACCAATTTCACCACCAAGGCCTGAATTATATGATTTCTTCTGCTACTTTTTTCAGCAGCCTTCTAACTTTCTCATTTTTACGTAATTTGTCAATTGTTTTCACAATTTCGTCGGCTTTTTCAGCTAGATTTATTTGCTTACTAAGACAAACATGCATTGTTCTGTCATCCGGTTTCTTTTCCATATATTTGGCCAGGATTGCATACCACAAAGAAAATGTTTCTGGCGTCACACCAATCCCGGCGTCAAAATAGGGCGCATTGTTAAAAAAACTGATTAATTTTTCCCAGTTATTATACTCATTGTAGATCAATTCATCTTCAAGAATCTTGGCCGGCAAGTGCCAGTGATTAGCCGCATTGTCCAATTCGTAAAACCCGTACTTATTCAGAATCTCTTCCCGCTTCATATCGCAATACAGATGAAATTTCCAACCGGCGATGAAAGGCGCCATACCCGCAAAATTTAAATCCAACGAGTCAAAACACAAATGCGTGTCTTTTCTCTTGATAGTATCATCGATCCGCCGAATGTCCGGAAACACGCAGCCCAACAAAAACAAGTCTGCATCCCCATTGGGCATGGGATGTTTTTCCAAATACTTGCGCGCGTAGATAATGTGGGAGATTTGTGAAGCCATAATTATCTCCATTATACCACAGATAAATTATTCTCTTTTAAAAGGGTAAAATTATGCTCTGCCTCTTATATTTCCCAAATCTCTCAAACAAAAACTAGCCTCACGTCAAATTGATTGGCTAGTTTTTTGTTGAAGGTTATTCGACTTTTACGCTGCCGAAGAACGGTGCTGCCGGATTGAGATGGTCGTGGTATTTCCAATCACCGGTCTTGGTGAAAGTGAAGGAATACGTTCCACCGGTCGGAATCGGTTTGCAAGCATCGAACGAGAGGGTTGCGCCCGCAGCGCAGTGCGCGCTCATCGTGGTGCCGTCATAGTTGGTGTGAGCCGGATGCGGACCGGAGGCCACCAGATGCGGCGCGCTGTCGTTGTTGGTCCAAGTAACTGTGTCGCCCGCTTTTACCGTGATGTTGGCCGGACTGAAACCACTGCCGCTGATTTCCACTTTGTTGGTGGCGACTGGGACCGGGGTCGTGCTATTGGTCGCCGGTGCGGCAGTATTAGCCGGCGCTTGAGCCGGTGTGTTGCTCTTGCCAGAAAAATACACAAAGCCCAAAACCACAATGGCGACAAGCACAATAGCGACAACTATATTTTTGACATTCATATCAACACCTCCTTCCTTTTATAAATAAATTTTGTGTCTTATTGTTTCTACAACGGACAGCCAAATTTATTCTCTTTGAGCCTTATTTGACCCAATGCTTCTTTTTGATCTCCTCATCATCCTCTTCCTTTTTCTCCTCAATCTTTTCTTTCGCCATTTCCCGCAGTTTCGCCAGATCCATGACGCATAACTCTTTGGCACGTCCCAAAAGATCTTCGTGCTTATTTTTCGTCGCGTCTTCGATGACTTCTGAAAGCAGCACATCCAACACCGCGCCGATGATCGGTCCGGGTTTCACCTCCAGCTCTTTCATCAGATCGCTACCATTAAGTTTCAGCATCTTGACCGACACCGCGTCCGTGGAAACTTTATCAATGACATATTCCAAGTGCCGCAGCTTGTACGGCTTGGCTTTGGCCACTCCCGACCCCAGCCGATCCGCGATGCGCACGTCAATCAGATCTTTCATATTCTCCAGCCCGACCTTTTTGATCAAGCGTCGCACCGAAGCATCGCCCACTTCTTCCGGATTATAGTAAAACATATGCTGATCCACCAAGAGTTTCACTTTCTGAATAACTTCATTGGAAAATTTGAGCCGCGTCAAAATTTTCTCCGCCACCCGCGCACCCACGTGGTCATGATTATAGAACGTCGCAAATTCGCCCTCGCCTCTTTTCGTCTGCGGCTTGGCAATGTCATGCAACAATGAGGCCAGCCGCACTTCCAATTTTTTTGACGGACAATGTTTCAGTGCCAAAATGCTGTGCTGATAGATCGTGTACACGTGATGGCGATTTTGCGCTACCCCCACGCCTTTTTCCAATTCCGGCATGACATATTCCAACATGCCGGTCTGGTGCAGCATCTCAACGCCTTCGGCAGGATTATCCGACAAGATAATTTTGGTCAGCTCATCCTTGATCCGTTCCAGCGCCACGTGATGCAAGTCCGCCGCACACCTCTGGATCGCCTCAAAAGTATCTTTTTCAATTGCAAACCCAAGTTCCGCGTGAAACCGGATCGCCCGCATCATGCGTAAAGCATCCTCATCGAACCGCTCCGCTGGATTTCCAACGGTCCGAATAACTTTATTTTTGATATCATCCTGCCCATTATATAGATCAACGATTTCAAATCGTGGATCGTTTTGCGATATGCGATTTACGATATGCGATACGCGCAATGCCACTGCATTCATCGTGAAATCTCTACGCGACAAATCTTCCGCCAAAGTTTTCGCAAACTCAACAGTATCCGGCCGCCGCTTGTCGGAATATTTCGATTCAATGCGATAGGTCGTCACTTCAATGACATCGTGCTCCCGTCCCGCGTTTCCATTGACCATAAACGGTTCCACTTTCACGCCCACCGTTCCAAATTCATTTTCGTAAAAACTATCCGGAAAAAGTGACTGTACTTCCGCCGGCTTGGCGTTGGTCGCCACGTCCCAATCTTTCGGCACCCGATCCATGATCAAGTCCCGAACACAGCCACCGACAATGTACGCCTCAAAACCCGACGCTTCAATTTTCCGCAAGACTTCGATTACTTGTTTGGGAATTTTAGTAATCATACTATTGGTGCCCTCAGTAGGAATCGAACCTACATCTCATCCTTAGGACGGATTTGCTCTATCCATTGAGCTATGAAGGCAATTTATCACGTTAATTTATTTATAGCATCTTCTATTTTTCCACACCAATTGTGGCCACAATTGGCAATTTCTATTATCCGAATGTTTTTTGAACGTAGAAAATTAACAGCTTTGTCGTCACAGAAAAAATAATCATTTTCTCCTCTGATTACGATTACCTTATCACTCGGTAAATTATCGATGATAGGCGCAAAATCTATCCTAAGCAATCTAATACAATTTATAAGTTCACGAAAATATACGACTGGATTCACGCTAAATTTTTGATTTTCGACACTCAAACCTTCTTGAACAACATAGTTGATCCATTTGAAAAACCAAACGATTATGCTTCTTTTTGGAAGCGGAGGATTTATTAAAATTATTTTCTCCCAACTATGTTTAAAATCTCTCAAGGTAATCAACGCGCCCAAACTATGCCCGACTATGCATTCCGCGTTTTCATCAATATTCACTTTTCCTTTCAATATTTCAAAATTATCGCCAAGGTTATTTATCTTTAGATAGTTCATCCATCCAGGGATAACAATTTTTTTGTTCATAAGCTTTATATTGTGGACCCATCGGGAATTGAACCCGAACTTGAACCATGCCATGGTCCCGTAATGCCGTTTTACTATGGGCCCTATTTGTTAATAACCTCGACTATTTTTGTTAACTCATTAAATATATCCGCTGAAAAATAATCTATACGACAAACCCCTTTATATTCCAACTTTTTTGAAGTTTTCCCGATAGTTCTTTTATCTATCTTTGCTTTATAGAACAGTTCTGGAGAAATCCTAGTAATATTCATCCAAAATTTTTCCAACTTTTTAATATTCTGATCTGCTCTACACTGAATTGTACAACGAAACTTACTCTCATCGATTTTATAGCAATATCTCAGTAAGCGCAAGAAAAGGGAAATTATTACGGGATTGGAATTTCCAAACATCATCGATCCTCCAGTCTTTGATCCCTCCCCTAAATATAACATAGCCAAAGAAATTTTAGACACTTCTTTATTTTTAAATATTTTTCCTAAATGACTAACCCGATTATAAACATCCTGCAAATATTTGTCGCGCTTAATTTTATTTGAAGCTAACGCTAGTGCTCTCCCCTTGTGGAGATTATACTTTATCGCCTCCTCCATTTTTTTCCTATGTTCATCTGAAAATACCATACCCTGGCACCACAATGACAAGGTACTTTTAGGCACCGGATGTCCAAGTATGCCCCTAATTTCATTATAGGTTTTACCGCTTTTACGGAGTGCGATTGCTTGTAGTTTTAGATGTCTAAATTTTGCTCTCATACTAAATCAATCGTACCATAGAATTGTTCAATGTGCAACACCATACCAGCTAGAAAAAGTTAGTCAATAAATCCAGCACTAACTTTGTACAAGTGCCTTTGGTACTAAATGGCTGAAAGCCAATACAAAGTTAGTGCTGGATAAAAAAACTTGAGCCTGCTAACTTCTAGCAGGCTCATTAAACTTGTTCGTTTAAAATTACACTATTGGTACTTTGCCAGTCAGTTCATCCATCAGTGTCTTCACGCTGACGATACTGTTGATTCTTGCAGCAGTGGTACCGACGGTATAGAGCGGTTCTTCCTTGTCTGGATTGTATCCCGCCGAACTCAACAAGCCGTTGCAGATACAAAAAAATTCTTCATTGCTTTCCTTCGCCGGACAGCGGGTATATTTACCTTCGCCGTCCTTCAAAAGAACATAGCCCTTGTCACACTTCGGTTTCCTCAGGCGCTTCAGAGCCGAAACATACATCAGTGACTGCTTAATGACCCGGAATGGTAATCCACATGGCGAGCCGGGCCGATGAGCAACCACGATATCCGCATCTTTGGCACCGACGACAGCTTTTTTGTAATCTTCCGTCGCGCTGCTTTCTTCCGTCGCGAGAAACCGCGTGCCCATTTGGACACCACTCGCGCCCATCCGGATCCACCACATGATATCATCGTGGGTATAAATTCCACCCGCCACAATAACTGGGATATCGCCATATTTCATGGCCATCTCCTTTACGAGAGGAAAAAGATTTTCAAGAGTGTTCTCCTCGAGATTCACCTGATCAATCTTGAAGCCCAAATGCCCACCCGCCAAAGGACCCTCCAGCACGACGGCGTCCGGCCGGTAGCCGAACCTTTCCCACTTCTTACAGATGAGATCCAGCGCTCGCGCAGATGAAACGATCGGAATAAGTGCGGTGTCCTTCGGCGGTTGAATACCTGGCAATCCCATCGGCAAACCAGCACCGGAAATAATCATATCCGCCCCCGCATCGATCGCACCACGCACCGATGCCTCATAGTCCTTCTGGAGAGCAAACATAATATTGATTCCAGCGACGCCTCCCTCTGCTTTTGACAGCGATACCTCCTCGTACGCTGCTTCGTAACTGTTAAACTTTTTATCGAACCGCTTTGTTAGAAGCCGATCAAGGCAGGCACTTGAGACGATGCCAACACCACCCTCCCGTGCCACTGCTCTGGCAAGCGGATAAAGCGAAACACCCACACCCATTCCTCCTTGTATGATGGGCACCACCTCTCTCCCTTTAACAATTAATATTGGTAAAGAACTGCCTGCTTCTGTCATACAGCACCCCCTTCGCGATTTTTATGGCAACTTTTATCTGTGTAATCTGATTAACTTATCGTAACATACTTCTATAAGAATTCAATTAGTGTATAATTGCAGCATGCAGACCATCAATAAATATTGGCAAAATTTCAAAACCCAACCCCCCATTTGGTTTTTTTATGGTTTTCTGCTGACCTGTACCCTTTCGATCCGCAAAGTGCTATTTTTCTATCCCATTAGTGGTCAATTTAACGAATATACTGGAATTTACCTTTATTTAAGCGATATTTTCCTCATTTTGACTCTGGTAACCTGGAGCTTCTCCATATTATGCAACAATAAGTTTATTTTGTCAAATATAACTACCCGCATTCGTACTCATCTCAGCATTGTCCCACGTGGAACAATTTTGCTATTACCCCTCTTACTCGTTATTTGGTCATTTATAAGCCTTATCTGGGCTGATAACAAATTCATTGCGCTTTTTCGGTCGATCAAGCTGACCGAGTTTTATTTGTTCTATCTCTATATCATCTACAATGTTCCGCGTTTACCCCGTCAAATGTTCCACGTGGAACATTTTGACTGGGGTGGAACATTTTTCAAGCGATCAGCTCAAATCATCATTGCCACCGGGGTCATCCAAGCCATGATCGCCATCTGCCAATTTGTCATTCAGCACTCAATCGGCCTGACTTGGCTGCGTGAAAGTGATATCGGGGCAAATATACCCGGAGTGGCCAAGTTAATCTTGGACAGTCACAAAATTATCCGCTCTTATGGCTTATTCCCGCATCCTAACATCTTAGGTGGATTTCTACTTATTTCGATTATCCTAACCTGGTCATACCACAAATTGTTCCACGTGGAACAATTTGGACAAACAAGGATTAAATCAAAAATTAATACACTTTTAATTATCCAATTAATAGGCCTTATTTTGACCTTTTCCAAGTCAGCCATTTTGGGACTAGCCATTACTGCGATTTATATTAATATTAAAAATAATGTTCCACGTGGAACATTTAACTTTAAAAAATCACTTGGAATGTTCCACGTGGAACATTTTAGTCGGAGGTTAATCCTAACACTCGGAATAATCCTGGCATTAGGCTATATTATCCGCCCAAACATAAACTCGGCGCTTTTTAAATCGCTTAATGAAAGGTTATTGTACCTCAATGTTTCACGTGGAACAATTTTGGCGCAACCCCTGATTGGAGTTGGGTTTGGTCAATTCGTGCTGAACATGGACGAATATGCTCCACGCCTGCCTGCCGGCAGGCAGGTGGAACCAACTCTGGAATCATGGCAATACCAGCCCGTGCATAATGTTTTCATGTTAATCTGGTCAGAATTGGGAATCATTGGCCTGGGACTATTCACCTGGTGGCTTTGGCAATTGTTCCACGCCTGCCTGTCCGGTAGGCAGGTGGAACAAAAATACCTGAAACCAGATGTGGAATGTTCCACGTGGAACAATGATCACTGCGAAGCTTTTGCGCCAACTCATGAGCCTATTGTTCCACGTGGAACAATTTTAGCCCAGCAAAAAACCTTGCACATTTTACGGGGGGCTTTGTTAGGGCTTATTTTCATTATGCTGCTTGATCACTACCTCTGGGATATCCAGCAGGGGGAGGTTCTGTTCTGGATAGCTGCCGGACTGATTGCGGGAATGGTCAGAATGAATAGTATTGACAAATAACTATTGTTGTGTTATATTATACTTGATTTATTCTCCTTCGCCGAGTATACTCCATGAAGTACCAAAAATCATAAACGATAGGAGGTGAGCTCAGTGCTCAACAAGAAACAGTTCGTTAAGGAATCACGTAGTCTTAATATCAAGGACAGCATTATCGCAGAATTCTATCAAAAGCTTTTGGAGTTTATGATGGAATTTTACAGACCCACCATCAATTGGGACAAGATGATGGAAATCGAAGACAAATATCTTTGGCCAGTCCTCCGCGGATTGGGTAATCCAGCTCTTCCGATTTATGAAGGGGCCAAGGAGGAGGTGAAGAATGAATTCATCATTACCATCCGGAATGAAATTGCAACTCGTCTGAGTATGAGTTCATCCAACAATCAAGACCATCGTGAATATTTACGCTTAATGTCCAAACGTCGAATCGAATTTTTCGAAATGATCTTAGACATTACCCCAGGAGACAAGGAAGACTTTCGCAAGGAGCGAAGCTGGACCAAATATCTGATCGCTGGCGGAACCATCCTTGCTCTCGGCCTCATTGGAAAGAGTATCGCTTATTCCAGCAAAGACAAAAAGGAGAAAAAGTAAAAGCCCCACGGAACAACGTGCGGGCTTTTAAATTTGGAAATTTTTTATAGCACTGTAATCGCCGAAACTTTATCCCCAGCATCGGGACGCATCACGCGGACACCTTGCGTTGCGCGGCCGAGAGAGGAGATGCCTTTCAGCGGGATGCGGATGATTTGGCCTTTTTCGGAAGTGATGATTAGATCTTCTTCAATTTCATCCACATTGATGATGGCTGCACCGATCAGGTTGCCGGTCTTGCTGGTGACGTTAGCGGTTTTGATGCCGGAGCCACCGCGGTTTTGAACTTTGTATTCTTTGAGGTCTGTCCGTTTGCCATAACCGTTTTCGGTGATGATCAAGAGTTGGTTACCTTTTTGATTTTTGAGCACGACATCCATACCCACCACCTTGTCATCTTTTTTCAGTTTGATGCCACGCACGCCGCCGGCGGTGCGTCCCATGCCGCGCACGTCTTTTTCTTTGAAATGAATGGCCTGGCCTTTGGCCGTGGTGATGACCGCTTCGTCTTCGCCAGTTGTGGCGTCCACCCAACGCAACGCGTCACCTTTTTGCAGATTGATCGCGATCAGGCCGGAGCGGCGCACGTTGTCGAATTCTTCCATGGCCGTTTTTTTGATCGTGCCGAGTTCCGTCACCATCAACATATACTTGTAATTGTCATCTTTGCCGAAGGCGATGATGCTGGTCACGTTTTCTTCTTGCGAGAGTTGCAAGAAGTTCACCACAGATTGACCTTTGGCAATGCGGGAAGACGCGGGAATTTCATAGGCTTTCGTTTGGAAAACCTTGCCACTGTTGGTAAAGAAGAGCAGATTATCATGCGCCATCACGGCCAAAACTTTTTTGATCGCGTCTTCTTCCTTGGTCACCGCCCCGATCACACCCTTGCCCCCGCGCTTCTGGACTTTGTAGACAGTCGGATCCATGCGCTTGATGTAGCCTTGTTCGGTGATCGTGATGATCGCTTCTTCATTCGGAATCAAATCCTCTTGTTTGAATTCGCCGACACCGGATTTCACAATCTTGGTTTTGCGTTCATCACCAAACTTTTCTTTGACGCGCAGCAATTCATCTTTGACAATGGCCAGAATCAGTTTTTCACTTTTCAGAATGGTTTCCAGTTCTTTGATGAGCGCTAGTTTTTCTTTGAGTTCATCTTCGATTTTCTTGCGTTCCAAACCAGCCAAAGTTTGCAGACGCATTTCCAAAATCGCCGTTGCTTGTTTGTCGGACAATTTGAAATTTTTCATCAACGCGACATGCGCCACCTCCTTGGTGGGGGATTTGCGAATGACCGCAATGACTTCGTCGATGTGATCCAGCGCTTTTTTCAAACCTTCCAAAATGTGCGCTCTGTCCTTGGCTTTGTCCAGATCAAATTGCGTGCGGCGGGTCACTACTTCTTTTCTATGCACAATGTAATATTCCAAAATCGCTTTCAAATTCAAAACGGTCGGTTCAATCCCGTCCACCAGCGCCAACATGTTGACGCCGAAATTTTTCTGCAAATCGGTCATGGCATAGAGCTTGTTCAGAACTTTTTGCGGATACGCATCTTTTTTCAGATCCACCACCACGCGCACACCGTCCTTGTCGGATTCATCTCGCAGATCGCGGATGCCCAGTAGTTTGCCATCGCGCACCAAGTCCGCCATCTTTTCGATTAAAGCGGCTTTGTTGGTGGCATAGGTCATTTCAGTAATGATAATTTGAAACACACCAGTCTTGGGCTCTACAATGTCCGCTTTGGCCCGGGTCAGAATTTTGCCCCGGCCGGTGCGGTAGGCTTCCAAAATATCTTTCTTATTATAAATGATGCCGCCAGTCGGGAAGTCCGGTCCTTGCACAAATTCCACCAAGTCTTCGATGGTGGCTTCGGGATTATCAATCAAATGGGAAATGGCATCCACCAGCTCGCTCAGATTGTGCGGCGGGATGTTGGTTGCCATACCCACGGCGATGCCCATTGAGCCGTTCAACAGTAATTGTGGCAGATTGGAAGGCAAAACGGTCGGCTCTTTGTGCTGACCATCAAAGTTTGGCACGAAATCCACCGTGTTTTTTTCGATGTCCAGCAGCATTTCTTCCGCGATCTGGGAAAGCTTGGCTTCCGTATAACGATAGGCCGCCGCGCCGTCGCCATCCATCGAACCGAAGTTACCCTGACCTTTGACCAATGGGTAGCGCAAAGAAAAGTCCTGCGCCATACGCACCATCGAATCATAAACGGCCACGTCGCCATGCGGATGGTATTTTCCCAACACCTCTCCAACCACCGTCGCTGATTTCCGGAATTTGGAATTGGCGCGGAGTCCCGTGTTCCACATGGAATACAAGATGCGGCGATGCACCGGCTTCAAACCGTCCCGCACATCCGGCAGAGCTCGCGCCACAATCACGCTCATCGCGTAATCCAAATATGATTGCTGCACTTCTTCGATGATTTCACGCTTGCTAATGTTTCCGATGTCCATAATGATTGTTGAGTTATTATGAGTTAAATTAAAATATTCTCCTACAAATTTACAAATCAAATACAAATATACAAATTACCTGACTCAATTTTATTTGAGATATTTGTAAATTTGTAACAGATTTGTATATTTGTAGTGATTTATTACTGGCCTTGTTGCTGACTGTTATTTGTTGCGTCCGCGCCCTGTTGAATCGCATTCGTCATTCCTTGCGTCGCGTTTTTCAGCGAATCTTTTTGTTCATTGAATTGATTGACAATGTCCGAATTGGTCACATCGCTTGGCAACAGCGTATCTTTTTCCTGTCCGCTTTTAAATGACACTAACCAAATGATCAGCACAAACAGCATCGAGAGCGTTACCATCAGCCACACATAACGCATCCGGATATGCTCCGGCTTGTTTCTTATTTCTTCCAGCTTATTATATATATTCATAACCTACGAATTACGAACACGCTACGCTTTACGAATGTACGAATTACGAATACACACATTAGTACATTCGTATAAATTCGTAATTCGTAGTGCTATTCAATGCCCATCAAAACTACTTCCATGCTTTTGCCTTCCAGCTCTTTTTTCTTCAAATTCAGTTTGGAAACTTTTTCTTTCGGACAGTTACCCATTTCGGTGCAGAATTTTTTTTCATCCGTAATGTCGGCTGTGGTTCCGCTCAATTTGTAATGCATCGGGATTACGATGGCCGGCTCAATCTTTTTGACCAATTCTGTCGCTTTCTTGCCATCAATCGTATAGTTGCCGCCGACCGGAATCATCAGCACATCCACGCCGTCAATTTCTTCCATTTGCTTGTCAGTCAAATCAGCTCCCAAATCGCCCAGATGGCAAATTTTCAAATCCTCCGTTTCTAAAATAAAAATTGTGTTAATAACTGGATTTTTGGTCGGACCATGCTCGGACGCCAGACCCACAATATTCACGCCTTTGACAGAATACTCACCGGGTATGTTCACCACGGCTGGGTCACCTTTGAGCGCCTCCACATTGTTATGGTCCAGGTGTTCGTGTGTTACCAAAACCAAGTCCGCTTGTCCTTGTGGTGGGCGCAAACCAATGCTCTTATCAAACGGATCGATAAACATCGTCACGTCCTCCTGACCGCGGCCGGCCGGTTTGGCGGTTATTTTAAAGCAAGAATGTCCATAGTATTGAATGTTCATTTTGATATTTTAAGCTTAATTAACTGTTACATGAGTAATTTTAGCACCAAAGCTGGTCGCAATCAAGCTAACTGGCCGGCAACTTGACATAAATCCGCCTGAGCCCTATAATCAGTTCAGTAGTTAATTATTAAGAAAATTTAATATAAGCATGATTTAATGCTTGTGCGATATTCTTAATAATTTCCTTTAAACAGGGAATTTTTTAATTTTTAATTTAGGGCGGTAGCAAATAGCTAAAAACTACAAACTACCAACCACAAACTAACCAAATGACCGCTATTTTAGACACCTTAGTCGACGAAATGCCAACACACGACACAGATGAGGTAAAACCCATTAAAAAAGCTTCAAAAGAAGCAAAAAATGATGTTGTTGCTGAGGAAGACACCTCTGTGATGGGGCAACTCCTGTCAGATTCAACCATGAAATTCCCGGAAATTGGGGATGTGGTGGAGGGCATGGTCATTGAAATTGGCACCAACGCCATTTATCTCGACATTGAGCCCTTTGGCACCGGTATCGTGCTGGGTCGCGAGATCAAAGACGGCATGGGCAGCGGCAAATTGAAAATTGGCACCAAGGTGACCGCCACTATCACTGATTTGGAAAATGAAGATGGTTACATTGAACTTTCCATCCGCGAAGCTTCCTATGAAAAAGCTTGGGAAGACCTGGAAAGCAAGCGTGACACCCAAGAAAAGGTGGGTACGCGTGTTTTGAGCGCCAACAAAGGTGGCCTTTTGGTGGAAATTAATGGCATCTCTGGTTTCTTGCCTGTTTCGCAACTGTCTGGCAAAAACTATCCGCGCGTGGAAGATGGCGACAAGAACAAGATTCTGACTTTGCTCAAGAAATTGGTCAACCAGGAGCTGGAAGTCCGCATTTTGGACGCTGACCGGGAAACTGAGAAGCTGATTGTGTCAGAAAAGGCCGCCCAGAAAGAAAAAGACCGCGAAGTGATTTCCGGTCTGTCCTTGGGTGACGTGGTCACCGGGGAAATCAGTGGTGTCGTGGACTTTGGCGCCTTTGTGAAATTCTTTGCACCCAATATCGATACGACCAAGCTAACAGAAGAAGACAAATTGGAAGGTTTGGTGCACATTTCCGAATTGGCTTGGCAATTGATCGAAAATCCACGCGACATTGTCAAAGTGGGACAAAAAGTCCAGGCCAAGATCATCGGCATTGATAATGACAAGATTTCCTTGTCTATGCGCGCCCTGGAAAAAGATCCTTGGACAACCTTGAAACACACGACCGGCGACATCGTGAAGGGGACAGTCAACAAGATCAATCACTTTGGCGCTTTCGTTTACTTGAACAAAGACATCCACGGCTTGGCCCACATCAGCGAAATGTCGGAAATGTATCCCGGTAAGAACATTGATGACTTGATCAAGACCGGCCAAGAATATGATTGGAAAATCCTTTCCGTTGAACCAAAAGATCACCGTATGGGATTAGCATTGGTAATGGGTGGCGATAAGGCAAAAAAAGAAAAGGCTGAAAAAGTCAAAGAAGAGAAAACTGAAAAGGCGGAAAAGGTTGAAAAGCCTGCGAAGGAAGTAAAAGAAAAGAAACCTGCCCGCAATGCTTCGCATAACGATGCAGGCGGGGAGAAACCCGCCAAAGCCGAAAAGGCCAAGAAAGAGCCCAAAGAAAAGAAGGTTGCAAAGCCTAAGGCCAAAAAAGAAAAGAAGTAAACAAGCAATAATAAAACGGGGCCATTCATTGGTCCCGTTTTTGTTGCTTGTCTTCTTGCCGCTTATTTTTTGTGCAGAATGTAAACTTTCTTACCCTGCACATCAATATCCGCAAAACATAGATAGTCCTCATGATTTCTCTTCAAAGATATGAAGATTTCATCGTTCGGAAGTTTGAGCAGGTCCTCGCTGTCGGAGGCTATAAGCTCAGTTGCGGCAGCTACGACACTTTCTTTTAAACTTGCCGGGATATCGATCATGATAGATCAGCCTCCTTTCCCCTTGGTTTTATTTGGATTACAATCATAGCATTAACTAAATTATTTGTCAAGTGATTTTTGTTCCGCTATATAGTTGATCAAATCTTTCTTAATATTGTCTAATCTGACTAAATCATCGGTATATAGCGCACCTTTTCCGATTGCATCGACATAAATATACGGATTTTCCGTGCTGATATAACTTTCTTTGGCTGTCCCGAAATCAATCACGCATGGACGCCCGGTTTCCCGCTCGATCATGATGTTGCCGCCATGCGCATCACGATGAAAAATCTTTTTTTGCTCATGCATAATTTGAAAAAACTCCTTCAGCTCATTGATGAATTTTCGGCGATCAAACCCAGCTGGCAGATTTTCTTCCCGACCCTCCATCAAATCTTCCACACTGAAGGCGTTCAATTTTTCCATAACTAGCACATGATAATCTTTTTTAACATTAATCAGTGCATAATAGGGTCGGGGAGTCTTCACTGTACTTTTAATCTTTTCAACCTTGTCCAAAAAATGACCCTCTTTGATAACATCGTTTTGGTAAAATTCTTTGTCATGGATGATTTTGAAACACATCCCCGGGTTTGTCTTGGAATAAAAAACCTCCGCGGTGCGACCGATACCGATCGAATTTTCCATCTTCTCGACCGATTCTACATATTCTATTATTTCAGTCTCATAATCTTCCAACTTAACTTCTTTTTCCGGACCATATTTTTGAATCGTTGTTTCTGCGCTAAACATAAAAATAATTTACAATTTACCTTGGCTATGCAACAATAATAACAAATATTAGCCAAAATTACCATGAAATCCAATATTTTTATTATCTCCTTCAACGGCCAGGAAGGCTCCGGCAAGAGCACCATCGCCAAGATGGTAGCGGAAAAATTGAATATTCCGCGTTATTATATGGGTCAGATTTTCAGAGACAAAGCTCAGAAAAAGGGGGTGACTTTAGTCGCCTTTCGAAAACTACTTAAGGAAAATCCTGCCTTGGAAAAAGAAATCGATGACTACATGATAACTCTGGCTGAAAAAGAAAAGTCTTTTGTTATTGAAGGCCGCACCGCGTGGCACCTTCTTCCAAATTCATTAAAGATTTATTTAAAAGTCGACCCCGATGCAGCAGCGGAACGAATCTTTAAGGCGCTTTCTGAAGCGCATAACCGCGGCAATGAAGATTCTAATCTAGATACGGTCGAAAACATCCAACAAAGCATACTCCGAAGACGCAAGGATGACAGTGAGAGATACTTTAATCTTTATAATATTCATCAGGATGATGAAAGTAATTATGACTTTGTAATCGACACCACAAATCTTTCCATTGAAGAAGTTTTTGGAAAAGTGATGGAGTTTGTTGAAAGCAAAAAATAATTATGAAAAACCTGATTAAAACAATTCAAAACACCATCTTCCAACACGGGCTTTTTGAAAGAGGTTCGAAAATTGTGGTGGGTGTGAGCGGGGGACCGGATAGCGTGTGTCTGTTGGATGTGCTGTCCAAGCTGGCGCCGAAGTATGATTTGGAGCTGACTGTTGCTCATGTGAATTATGGATTGCGTGGGAAAGACTCGGACAAGGATGAATTGTTTGTGGAAAGTCTGGCGGAAAAGTATGGTCTGCAATTTTCGGTCATGATGCCGGTGCTGCAAAAAAATTCTGCTTCGGAAAACAAGCTACGCGAAATGCGTTATCAATTTTTTGAAGACGTACGAACTGAAAATGATTTTGATCTGATTGCGGTCGCGCATAATGCTGATGATCAAGTGGAAACTTTTTTAATGCGCGTAATGAGGGGATCCGGACTGCAAGGACTTTCTGCAATGAAATTCAAAACTGAAAAAATTATTCGTCCGTTGTTAGGAATTTCACGAAAAGAAATTTTGGAATATTTGAAAAACAACAATCTGACGTATCGGACGGATAGGACGAATCGGGAAAATTTATTCCTGCGAAACAAAATCCGCAATAAACTCATCCCATACCTGGAAAAAAACTTCAATCCAGCAATCAAGGAAACCATCTTTGGCGCCACGACTTCCATTGCTGAGGATTATGACTTTCTAAACAGTTACGCTGAAGCTTTGCTGGGAAAGCAAAAGGAACTGAGCATCAAAAAATTGCTCACACTACATCCGGCTTTGCAACGGCGAGTTCTCCTCCTATATATAGGAAGGGAACGCAGCGATTTGAAGGATATTGAAGCTAGCCACATCGAGGAAGTGCTGAAGGCGCTGCGCAGTACGAAAAGCAAGAATCAGGTTGTAGTATTTAAAGGCTTGAAATTGACCAGAAAGGGTGATAAAGTTATACTGTCGCGTATCGCGTAACTCGTATCGTATATCGTATATTATTAACTATTTAATAAGGATGCGTAATTCGTACATTCCTGCCTACCGGCAGGCAGGCGTACAGATTCGTAATTCGTAGGGATTCACCATGAACAAGTTAATCAAGAACATTGCTTCAGCCGTTTTGATCTTTTTGCTTATTGCCGCGCTTTTTGTACTTTATTCCGGTCCCGGTACTAAACCGGCAGAAATTTCTCTCAGCACGCTTGTTTCACAGATCAACGAAGGCAAAATCAAGCAAATTGATGTGAATAGTAACGATCTGACAATCACCATGACTGATGGTAAAACCGAGAAATCCATCAAAGAAGCGGAGGCTGGCATCACCGAATCCTTGAAAAACTACAATGTCGACCAAGCGAAATTGGCCGCCATCAATATTAATATCAAGGGCGAATCTACTTCGTCCTTCTGGCTAAACTCCGTATTGCCGTTCCTGCTGCCATTTTTGCTGATCGGCGCTTTCATCTGGTTCATGCTGCGCCAAGCACAGAGAGGGAACGCACAAGCCTTGTCCTTCGGCACTTCCCGTGCCCGCATGACTGATCCGAAAGACAAAAAGAACCGCGTGACTTTCAAAGATGTAGCTGGCGCCAAAGAATCCAAGAACGAACTGGAAGAAATTGTGGAATTTTTGAAGCATCCGCAGAAGTTTTTAAAGTTGGGTGCCAAGATTCCCAAGGGTGTGCTATTGCTCGGACCACCGGGCACCGGCAAGACTTTGATCGCCCGCGCGGTGGCGGGGGAAGCCAATGTACCCTTCTTCAACATCTCGGGTTCGGAATTTGTGGAAATGTTTGTCGGTGTGGGAGCATCGCGCGTGCGTGATCTTTTCAAACAGGCCAAGAAAAATGCGCCGGCCATTGTTTTCATCGACGAGATTGATGCGGTTGGTCGCCACCGCGGCGCCGGTTTGGGTGGCGGACATGATGAGCGTGAACAAACCTTAAATCAGATTCTGGTTGAGATGGACGGCTTTGATACCAACACCAATGTAATTGTGATTGCGGCCACCAACCGACCGGATGTTTTGGATCCGGCCTTGCTGCGACCCGGACGTTTTGACCGCCGCGTGGTGATGGATCTGCCAGACATTGAAGAACGGCTAGAAATTTTGAAAATTCACTCCAAAAACAAGCCTTTGGAAGAAACGATCAACTTGCGCACCATTGCGGAGCGCACCTCTGGTTTTTCCGGAGCTGATCTCTCCAATCTAACCAACGAGGCGGCCATTTTGGCCGCGCGCCGGGGCAAAAAACACATTGAAACTATCGAATTGGCCGAGTCCATTGAAAAAGTCATCCTCGGGCCGGAACGCAAAAGTCGCATGATTGATGAACAAGAAAAACAAGTCATCGCTTATCATGAAGCCGGCCACGCCTTGACCGGTGCCATTTTGCCGAACGCTGATCCGGTGCAAAAAGTTTCCATCATTTCGCGTGGCACCGCGGGCGGCTACACTTTGTCCGCTCCGGAAAAGGATCGCCGGCTTTTGACCAAGAGTTATTTCGTCGACGAACTGGCCGTGCTGGTCGGCGGTTATGTCAGTGAAAAATTAAAATTTGGCGACGTGACTACCGGCGCTTCCAATGATTTGGAGCGAGCGACCGCGATGGCGCGTAATATGGTGACCCGCTATGGCATGAGTGATCTGGGACCACGCACCTTTGGTCACAAAGAAGAAATGGTTTTCTTGGGCAAGGAAATGAATGAAGAAAAAAATTATTCTGAAAAAACCGCCGAGGACATCGACAAGCAGGTGACCCAATTCATGCACACTGCCTATGCGACCGCCGAAAAATTGCTCAATGACAAAAAAGAAATGCTGGAAAAAATTGTCGCAGTTCTAATTGAAAAAGAAACCATTGAACAGGAAGAATTCAACGCCATCGTGGGCATTGCGCCCAAAGTCAAACCGGCGGAAAAGATTGTAGAAGAAATCAAAAAGGAAGAAGAGAAGGGCGAAGAAACGAAAACGGTGTAGCATGTCATTCCGGGCCTGCCTGCCGGTAGGCAGGCTTGAACCGGAATCTAATGCTTTGTGGTAACTTTAAGCTCCTAATTAGATCCTGAATCAAGTTCAGGATGACAAAGATATATGAGCATAAATTATCTCGACATTATCAAAAAGGCCTGGACCATCACCTGGCACAACAAACACCTTTGGTGGTTTGGTTTTTTCATCACGCTGGCCGGCGCAGGCAGCTCCTTCAACTATCGCAATTCCGGATCAAACGAGCAGGCCAAGGTTATCGGCGAACAAGTTTCCAGCTTCATGAGCCAGCACATCGGGCTGATGATATTTCTTATGGTGATATTACTAGTTGTCTTCATAGTCATCACTGTTCTTAGCATCATCAGTCGCGGCGCTCTCATCAAATCAGCTCACGCCATCACCAAAAATGAAATCACCACCTTCAAATCCGGCTTCGCACACGGCCAGAAATATTTTTGGCGCATCCTCGGACTCAACCTCCTGCTTGTTCTGGCTGCCATTATTATTCTCTTTATCATTTTGATCCCGATTGTCTTCCTTTTTATTAGTCATTCCTACATCTTGGGCACAATTTTGGCCCTCGCCGGCGTAGCCCTGATTATACCCCTGATAATTTTGCTGGTTTACCTGCGCGTATTTGGTGACCTATATGTTGTCCTGGGCGATCTCGCAATCAAACCAGCTTTGGAAAACGCCTATGCGCTCTTCCTCAAAAATCTGGGTGTGAGCATCATCATGGGTCTGCTCTTTATCCCGCTCTCCATCGCTGTTGGTCTGGCTGCGCTCCTAGCTATCTTCTGCCTGGCCATTGTCTTTCTCATTATCGGTGGCATCTTCTATCTCCTCTTCAGCAAGATTGGCGCCATCATCATCGCAGTTATCGCGGCTATATTTTTCATAATTCTTTTCCTCGCCGCCCGCTCCATCTATGAAACCTTTACCCAAACCGCCTGGGTGCTCTTCTTCCACGAAATCGCCAAACCGAAAGTCGAAGAAAAAGTCACCGAATCCGCCGCTGAAAAAATTCCCAATCCAGTCGCCACTCCAGATCCCGTAACCTTTACGGAAAAATAAAAACCTACCAAGCGTAACGCCACAAAAAAGCAGGGTTATTCCTGCTTTTGTTGACTTAGCGACAATTTTAAAATAAGATTAGAAAAGCAATTTAAAAATACATTGTCTATTCGTACTATTGATGCTATACTTTATACATGAAATCCAAGTGGTACGAATTAAAAGAAACTGCCATTGCACAAAGAAAGTGCGGCCTTTCTATGATTAAAATTGAAAAGAGTCTGGGCATACCACGCTCTACTTTGAGTGGCTGGTTCAAAGATATTACACTTTCAAAAAAACAGGAGTCTATTTTACTAAAAAATAAGTTTGATGCCCTAAGGGAAGCACGTAAAAAAGCAGTGCTCTGGCATAACGCACAAAAAAACAGGCGCATCAAGGAAGCAGAAGAAGCTACCAAAGAAACTCTGAAGACAATAGACGTCCACAACATTGCTTTTCTTGAGCTAGCATTAGCCTTTCTCTACCTAGGCGAGGGTGCAAAAAAACATTGTCAAACTGCTCTTGGTAGTTCTGACCCAATGATATTACAATTTTTTTTAGCGGCCTTAAAAAATGTTTATAATGTAGATTTGAATACTATAAAATGCGAGCTAGGATTACGCGCTGACCAGAATCCGGAAAAAATGAAACTTTACTGGTCAAAAACATTAGGACTGCCATTAAATAATTTTAAACAGGTAAACATAGACAAAAGGACATTAGGCAAAGCAACCTACCCTCACTATAAGGGTGTTTGTCATCTACGATGCGGCCACGTCGCAATTCAAAGAAAGTTAATGCTGTTAGCTGATGCATTTTGCAAAAAAATAATATCGAAAAAATAGGGGTCTGTAGCTCACTTGGTTAGAGCGCATCGTTGACATCGATGAGGTATGCAGTTCGATTCTGCACAGACCCACACTTCGACTCGCTTTCATATATGAAAGCTCGCTCAGTGTAAACACAAAAAAGAATCCGGGCCCGTAGCTCAGTGGTAGTAGCGCGCGACTCATAATCGCTTGGTCGCAAGTTCGAATCTTGCCGGGCCCACATTTCGACTCATTTACCTTTGGCGAATTTGCTCAATGTAAACAAAAAATAAAATCGAGGTGAAACCTCGATTTTATGCTTTCCGCCTGCGCCGAGCATGAAACGCTTTATGCACTTCGCGGAGCTGTTGATTGGTGATGTGGGTGTACATTTGTGTGGTGGTGATTGAAGAGTGGCCCAGCATTTCTTGCACACTGCGAATATCCGCGCCGTTGATCAACAAATCCGTGGCGAAAGAATGGCGCAGGGTGTGCGGGTGCACTTCTTTGATGATGCCCGCCTTTGCCGCGTAATGTTTCACCATCCGCTGCACGCTCCGCGGCGTTAGGCGCAAACTACTATTTTTATTTTCTTTCTTACCATCTTCCTTCTTTGACTGAAATTTTTCCAAGGCTTTGCTATCACGCACGAACACCGCCGGATCAATGTCCGTTCGCTTATCCAGATATTTTTCCAAGGCTTTCTTGGCCGTGTCGGAGACAAAGACTACGCGCAACTTTTCGCCTTTCCCCCGAATGGCAAATTCTTGTTTTTTCAAATCCAGTCGGTCGCGATTGATGCTGGTGAGTTCGGAGACGCGCAACCCGGAGGAAAACAACAATTCCAGCATCGCCCGATCGCGCAGACCCTTGAAATCCACGCCGTTAGCCGCCGCCAAAATCCGCTCCACCTCTTCCGCTTCCAAAAATTCCACTTCTTTGCGGACACTTTTGCCCACCTCAACCTTCTCAGCTGGCAAAGTCTCAATATCCTTCTTGGCCAGATACTTCAAAAAGCTGCGCAGAGCAATAATGAAATAATTCTGGGTGATCTTCTTGAGAGTCTTGCCGTGCTCATCCTCATAGCGGTTCAGCCAGACACGATAGCTGCGAATCATGTCAGCATTAATGTCCTTGGGATCAGAAACCTTGCTCCACTCCAAAAACCGCTCCAGGTAATGGTTATAATTCACAATAGTCTTCTGCGAGCGCCCCATTTCGATCTCCAAATGCTCCAGAAATTGATTTTTCAGTTCGCGTATATCCATATCCTTGATTGTACGACACTTCTATTCTATCTTTATGCGCTAAGCCTGTAAAGACATTTGATGTCCAATGCGAAAAACGACCAGGGACATCAAATGTCCAAATAATATCCACAAATATTGCCTTATTTAAGCCATTATTAAACAACTATCCTTGTTCAGGGCTCAAGCAAAGCCTATTTGGCCTGTTGATAACTCCCTTGACTAGGCCTCTTCTGGCTGCTACGATTGTAATTGATAAAAATTAGAGTTTGCCGCCGATGTGCCCCCAAGCTCAGCGCCCCACTGGCGTTGGATGAAGGAACTCACTTAAGCGCAAACTAATAAGAAGGGTTACCACCATTAGTAAGCTCATCGATATCATCAGAAAAAGTTTATTGGGACGTGCAAACCTCCATGACCTTCTAGGTCAGGCTCATATTCAACAAAAGAATCTTATTCGCTTCATCAAAGAACGGCGCACCGTTAAGGCTCTTCACCTTTTTCGCCATTATTCAGCCTTGATTGTAGTTATCTCCAGCGCTATTTTAGTTTCCGCCACCAATCTGGCTGCCGGCAAAGAGTCTGGTGGTTTTTTGTTCGGCTATTTTGGAAATTCAGACAACTACGAAAATCCCTTGGCCAACAAGATGTCGCTTTTGACCACCAAGAAAGCCGATCTGGCCCTGGTGCAACTGGCGCAAGCCAGCACCAACCCGGATCCAACCGCCAAGGACGATTCTCAAAATCAAACCCTGCTCCTGCAAGGTCAGGCGCTGGTTTCCGGCACCGGTCCGGTGCGCAAGGATCCGGAGGAAGATGGTGGTGTCAAAATCTATGAAGTCCAATCCGGCGACACGGTTGGTGGTATCGCGGCCAAAAATCACATCACGATCAATACCATCCTGTGGGCCAATGAAATTGATAACGTTGACGATATTATGCCGGGCGACAAAATCTTCATTTTGCCGGTGGCCGGCCTTTCCTATACTGTTAAAAAAGGTGACGACATCGATTCGATCGCAAAGGAATACAAGGCTGACAAAAATAAAATTATTGCCTTCAATGATCTGCCGGCCAATGGCGATATGAAACAAGGTGACGAGATTATGATTCCGGGCGGAGAAAAAGAGGTGCCACGACCGGCTGTCACACCAGCAACTCCGAACACCAGCGGTTCAGCTATCGCCACGCGTCCATATGAGTCCTTCCAGACGCCTGGCAAATCGATTTCTAACGGTTCAGGTGGACACAAATTCCCATATGGTTACTGCACTTGGTACGTGGCGCAGAAAAAATATGTGCCGTGGGGAGGCAACGCCGGTACCTGGCTCTATCACGCCAAGGCCATGGGTTATGCGACCAGCAAAACACCGCGGGTCGGATCCATTATGGTTTCTTCGGAATCCTGGTGGGGTCACGTGGCCATCGTCGAAAAAGTTTCCGGCAATCAAATCACCGTCTCCGAAATGAATTATGCAGGGTTTGCAAAAAAATCATACCGAACTCTGGATGCCCGTAGTCGTGTTATCAAAGGCTTTATTAACTAACTTCCTGCATATAAAAAGCTCGGCGTTAATGCCGAGCTTTTTTGTTGGTTGTCCTAAAGCTCAGCTTTAGAGAGGAGCCTTTCGAATTAGCGAAAAGCTTAGCTTTAGGAAACCCGTCGGATACCCGCTGGCCACTCACTTAAAGCTCGGCTTTTCCCCGTCGTCCGCGGCGGACTCCTCCTCAAAGCCAAGCTTTTTGAATCCCGCTAAACTTATATTTTCGTAAGTGGCGCGATCGAAGCAGAAAGTTTTTTGAGACCGGCTTTGGAAAAAGCGATTGTTAGCACATCACCCTGCGACGCAATGATCAAGCCATCACCGAAAACATCATGGTGCACTCTCTCGCCGCCTTTAAAGTTAGACGTTGGTAGTTTGTGGTTTGTAGTTTGTGGTTTTTTAATTTCATACACTTTTTCCGGCTGCTTATCTCGTGCTTCTAATAATTCCGTTGGGATATCATCCAGAAATCTCGATGGCGCGTTGACCTGGGTGGAGCCGAAAATATTGCGTTCAGCGGTGAACAATAAATACACTTTTTCTTTGGCGCGCGTGATACCGACATACATGAGGCGCCGCTCTTCTTCCATCTCGTGCGCACTCATGATGCTGCGGGAATGCGGCAGGATGCCTTCTTCCAGTCCGGCGATGAAAACCACTTTGAATTCCAAGCCCTTGGCGCTGTGGAGCGTCATCATATGCACCGCTTCTTTGGCCTGATCAATGTTGTCCGTGTCCGCGATCAAGGCCACTTCTTCCAAAAACAGATTCAAGCCCTCTTCGCCTTCATATTCATCATACTTTTGCGCCACCGTCAAAAGTTCTTTCACATTTTCAAAACGCATCTCACCTTCATCGGTTCCATCTAATAAATATTTTTCATAACCGCTGTCCTTGGAGACAAATTCCATCAGCTCGGTCAATTTCACTTTTTTGATTTTTTCCTTGGCACGCAGGATAAATTCACAAAATTTCCGAATACCATCAATTTTGGTCGCATTTAATTTTGTTGCCTCATTTATTTTCAGACCACCGTTAATCAAATCCACATTCTTGATGCGGCAAGACATGATCCATTTGCCTAGGCTGGCTTCCCCAATGCCACGTTTAGGCTCATTGATCACGCGTCCCAGTGAAATCTCATCATTGAAGTTTTGCACCAGCCGCAGATACGCGATGACGTCTTTGACTTCCTTTCTTTGATAAAACTTCAGACCGCCAATGATGCGATACGGCATGGAATTGCGGAGCATCGCTTCTTCAATGATGCGGGATTGCGCGTTAGTGCGATAGAGAATCACAAAGTCGGAAAGTGGCAGATCATGTTCCAATTTATATGTTCCTATTTCCGAAATAATAAACTCCGCTTCCTCTCTTTCGTTGTACGCTTCAAAAGAAGTCAGCAAGTGTCCGCCTTTGTTTTCCGTCCAGATTTTTTTATCTTTGCGGTTGGTATTTTTGGAAATCACGCCATAGGCCGCGTCCAAGATGTTTTGGGTGGAGCGATAATTCTGTTCCAGCTTGATGATTTTGGCTTGTGGATAATCTTTTTCAAAATCCAAAATGTTTTGGATGTTGGCACCGCGCCAGGAATAGATACCTTGCCAGTCGTCACCCACCACACAGATGTTTTGGTATCGTTGCGCCAGCATGCTGACCAGCGTGTATTGCGCCTGATTGGTGTCTTGGTATTCATCCACCATGATGTAGCGGAACATGTTTTGGTATTGCTCCAATGTCGCCGGAAATTTTTGAAAAATGTTGACCATCAGCATGATGATGTCATCAAAGTCCAACGCGTCTTGCTCTTTCAATCTTTTTTGATAGGCCAGATATATTTTTGAAACCATCTCTTCATAATAACTGCCGATCGCCGCCGCAAAGCCTTCCGCGCTGACCAATTCATTCTTGGCCTTGGAAATCGCGCCCAGCATCGCTTGCGGCTTGAACTGATTGATATCGATCTCCATTTCCTTCATCACTTTCTTCATAAGCGCCAACTGGTCTTGACTGTCAAAAATGTTGAAGGTTTTTTTATAACCAACTTTCTCGATCTCCCGCCGCAAAATCCGCACACATACGGAATGAAACGTCCCCATCAGAGGTAAGTCATAAAATTTAATCTCATTCGCACTCATTCGCCCCTCATTCGTATTCATTAGTAGTTCCTTCACCCGTTCTTTCATCTCGCCGGCCGCCTTGTTGGTGAACGTCACCGCCAAAATGTTACGTGGGGAGACCTTTTTAACCTTGATCAAGTAAGCAATCCGATGCGTCAGCGCCCGTGTCTTCCCCGAACCCGCCCCGGCAATGATCAAAACCGGCCCTTCAGTGGTTTCCACCGCTTCTCGTTGCGCCGGATTAAGTTTTGCCAATATTTCTTCCATTTACCCATTTTAGCATATTTCCAATAATTAAGCTTTACAAAACCCTTTTCTCGTGCTACAATGGATATATTAATAATTCATTAGCAAACATTGGCTCTCGACTTGTCGGAGCGACTGTTTCGCTGTAAATGTATGGCACTGACCAACAAACAGAAGACCAAGGTGACCTCTGACGTCAAAAGACACGAGAAGGACACCGGCTCGCCGGAATACCAAATCGCCCTGTTCACTGAACAGATCAAGAAACTGACCGCTCACCTGAAAAAGAACGCCAAAGACTTTCATTCCCGCCGCGGCCTGCTCAAGATGGTTTCCAAAAGAAAGAAATTGATGACTTATCTGCAAGGCAAAGATGAGAAGGCTTACAAGAAACTGATCAAACAACTCGAACTCAAGTAAATTATTAAAAGCGGGTGAATAACCTGCTTTTATTTTTAAAATAAACAATTATGAGCATCTACAAAGAACAACGCGTCGGCGTGCTCGTCGACATCCAAAACATGTACTATTCCGGCCGCGTCCTCTATAAAAAGAAAGTCAACTTTGACGCGCTCTTGAAAGAAGCCGTCGGGGACCGCAAATTGATCCGCGCGTTGGCCTATGGCATCGCGACGGTCGAAGGCCAAGAAGAAAAATTCTTCGCCGCTCTCGAAAAACAAGGCTTTGAAGTCAAAACCAAAGACCTGCAGATCTTTCCCGGCGGCGCCAAGAAAGGTGACTGGGACGTCGGTATCGCGGTGGATGCCATCAAAATGTCCAAGAGTCTGGACGTGATTGTGCTGATTGCCGGGGACGGTGATTATATCCCCGTGGTGGAATACATTCAAAACACCACCGGCGCCCGCGTGGAAATCATCGCCTTCATCGAGTCCGCCTCCGCCAAACTGATCGAAGCCGCCGATAAATTCACCAATATTAGCGAAAATAAAAAGAAGTTTTTGATCTAAAAAATTATAGAAAATATAAATAATGGCAAATTTTAAAAGTCCGCTAGCTGCATCATTATTGCATGCTTTAGTTGTAGGCATCATTGCTTCGCTAGGAATACTCTTTGTGTTTATACTAGTTCCACTATTTGTTCCAGCTAATATTGTGGCTCAAATACTAAAATATGTCTTGGCTGTTTGTGTTATATTTTTGAGTGTCAAATATTCGATATATAATCTTTCAGTAAAAAATTCTTACAGTGGTGATTATTCCACTATTCCTTTCTCATCAACTCTTTATCTTTCCCTATTTATTTTTGTAATTTTATTGGAGGAATTTTTCCCAGAACTTCATTGGATTTTCACTAAAGGCTATTGGCAAATGAATAATTTCTGTAAGCATGATCCCGTTCCATGTGAGTCGTGGAATCTTTTTTCCTTTCATAATATAATAATTTTGGTTTTCTTTTTAATAACATTCTATTTGACAAGTTTATATTTTGTTAAACATATCAAGGAAAAAATCCGTCGTTTTTAATAAAAGATTCTTCCTTGAGCCATTTTGCCGGTTAATTGTACTACTTATCAGCACGCGGCAACGACCGCTGTTAAAAACACCTCTTGGAAAGGAGCTTTTTATGAAGATTTTGGTGGTTGATGATGATGAAAGTAACCGACTGCTTGCTTGCCTGGAGCTGAGAGATTTGGGGCATGAAATCATCTCTGCCGCCAATGGCCGCGAGGCATTGGAACTCTTTGATCGAGAAAAACCCCAAATGGTGACTCTCGACCTCGAGCTTCCTGATATTAATGGCAGTGAGCTCCTGCGAGAAATGAGGAAAAGAAGTTCTTCCGTGGTGATTGTCATGCTTACGGGGCGCGATCGCAACAATGAGCTGGAATTTCCTGAAGCCAACAGCTACATCGTTAAAACGCTCCATTGCGATGAGGCTCTCAAGGCATGCATACGCAAACACTTCGGCGGGACTTAGTCCCGCCTTATATGGCTCTTTAACAAATAGTGTGTTGAATTAACATCAGAAATGGTATGAATGCGAGGGTTACTTTAGCAATATAATTATCAATGTTTCTAAATCCAAATGATACTCTTTTAATCATCTTAATCTTGGT
>JBAZBJ010000005.1:0-80070 GCA_041671525.1 Parcubacteria group bacterium | reverse complement strand
AGCTTTCCGCAAGGACGTGACGGTGGGACTCTATGGCGGGGACGTGACGCGCAAACGCAAATTGCTGGAAAAACAGAAAAAGGGCAAGAAAAAGATGAAAAACATCGGCAAAGTTTCTATTCCCTCAGAAGCCTTTTTGAATGTTTTGAAAAAATAGTCAAAAAGTGTTAAAATACACGCATATGCATTCGAAAAAAAGACGCAAGAAAATCCGCATCATTTGGATAGTTATTTCGGCGCTCGCTGTTTTGGCGATGGTTGCTTTTACGATTGCGCCGCTCTTAACGATGTAATAAAATTTTGAAAAATGGCCAACTCTACTCAAGGTGAAAGCAAGCCTTTTATGGCAAAAGTCATGCTCAGTCTCGGCGTGGTGGCCTTGATTTTTATCGCCGCGGCGATTTATCGGGAGATGGCGCAAAAAAAGGAGATTCAAAAAAAGATCAATGCTTTGCAACAAGAGGCGGAACAGATCAGTCGCACCAACGCGCTGACGCAGGACAAGATTGCCTACCTGGAGAGTCGTGATTACCAAGAACGGGAAGCCAAAGATAAGTTGAATTTGCAAAGCCCGGATGAGCAGACCGTGGTCATCAAACCGACGATTGCCGAGAAAGAAAATAAAGTCGAGGTGGAAAGCGCGCCCATTGTTCCCGTGGCGGCCGCCACAGATTCCAATTTGAGAAAGTGGTGGAATTATTTTTTTAAATATTAGCGCGCTAATTGTCGCTAATCATAAATGAATGAACGCGAATAATAAAGAGAAAAAAATTAAAATTCTGACGCTGGCCTATGCGCTCGCCGTGGTGGTGCTGGGACTGCTGGCCTTGTTTGCCATTGCAATTTATGGCTTTGGCGCGGATAATCAGCTGACGAAAAAAGCCGCGCGAATTTTTCCTTATCCGGCCGCGGTGATGGATGGCGTGCACATCATTTCGCTGAACAATCTGGAGGAGAATGTGGTGGCCGTCAAGAGATTTTACGAAAATCAGGATTTTGGCAGCGTGGGTCTGAAGGTTGATTTTGCGACGGCCGACGGGCGGAAGCGTTTGAAAATCAAAGAGCGGGATTTGCTGACCAAAATGATTGAAAATCGCATCGTGGAAATGTTGGCGAACAAGCAGGGCATCGTGCTGACCAAGCAGGCGGTGGATCAGGAAGTGAACAAGCGCATCGCCGAATTTGGCAGCGGTACGGATCTGACTGACAACCTGCAACGTTTGTATGGGTGGAGCCTGGAGGACTTTAAAGAAAGAATTGTGCAGCCGGATATGTATAAGACTATGCTGGCTGAAAAAGTCCGACAAAACGGCACATCTGGTGCGCAAGCCAAGACGAAGATTGACCAGGCGGCATTGGATCTCAAGGCTAAAAAGGATTTTAGTGAGGTGGCTAAAAAATATTCCGAAGGCGAAAGCGCCGGCAGTGGCGGGGAATTGGGTTGGTTCAGTGCGGATCAGATGCTGCCGGAGATTGCCACCGTCGCTTTTAACATGAAAAAGGGTGGTACGAGCGATGTGATTGAAAGCTCGCTAGGCTATCATATCATCCAGGTGGAAGACATTAAGATTGAGGATGAAGTGAATAAGCTGAAATTACGTCAAATTTTCGTGCGCACGCAGAATTTTTCCGACTGGTTGCTAGAGCAAGAAAAAAATATTAAAATATGGATACCACTCAAAGATTTCAAATGGAACAAGGAAGCCGGCGTCGTGGAATTTACAAATAATGATTTGCAGCAATTCGAAAGCGAGTTGGATAAAAATTCCCCGGATGAGGCCTCGATGATTTTCTAAGCGCTAATAAAATTATTAATTAATAAGTTAAAAATATGGCAAAAGCAATAGTAAATGCCGATCTGTGTATCGGTTGCGGGACCTGCGAATCACTGTGTCCAAACGTGTTCAAGATTGAAGATGGAAAATCGCATGTGATTGCGGAAGAGTGTGGCGACTGCGACTGTCAGGAGACGGTGGACAGCTGTCCGGTTGGCGCGATTTCCCTAGAATAAAAGCAAAACACGCTTGTATTAAGATGAGCCCGTACCAAGTTTGTTCTCGGGCGGGCTTTTTACGGAGGTAATAAATAACAACACTTAACCTCTTCCGGCGCTACGCGCCACCTTCTCCTAAAATTAGGAGAAGGGAATAAGGAGAAAACATTTGTATGGAAACAGAAAAAAATACTGAGGCGGTTGCAATTGAACCGAGACCCGCAGGATTAAAACGGACACCTAAAAAATTTCTAGCGCTCGTGGTGATTGTGACCATTATCCTTGCCTCGGGATTTGGAGCGTTGTTCGGCTTTATGGCCGGTGCTATATCGCAAAGGGTCTCCCCGAATATTTTTCGGAGCACTCCGAGCCTCTCCAATCTTTTTGGGGTGCAGAAAACCAGCAAAGAAATCATCCGGCAACAAGTGGTTGAGGAGGATTCCGCGGTGACCGATGTGGTACAAAAAAGTTCACCGGCAGTCGTGAGCATCGTCATCAGTAAAAATTTATCCCAAGAACAAAATATTTTTAGCCCGTTTGATTTTCCGGGTTTCTTCGGAATACCGGATCCGGGCGATGGCAGTCAGGGTGACGCGACGCCTGACAGCGGGACGCAAAAACAACAGGTGGGCGGCGGGAGCGGATTTTTCGTGACGAGTGATGGTTTAGTGGTGACCAATCGCCATGTGGTGGACGACACCACGGCTGATTATACGGTCGTCAACAGCGAAGGGAAAGAGTTTTCTGCCAAGGTTCTGGCGAAAGATCCAACCAATGATATCGCAATTTTGAAAGTTGAGGGTAGCGGCTTTCCCGTCATGAATCTGGGCGATTCCGATTCGCTGAAGATCGGTCAAACCGCAATCGCCATCGGCAACTCACTGGGTGAATTTTCCAATACGGTTAGCAAGGGCATCATCTCCGGCTTGCAGCGGAGCGTAACGGCGGGTGGTGGCTTGTCGGGTGCGGCGGAGCAGCTGCGCAATATTATCCAGACCGACGCGGCGATCAACCCGGGCAATTCCGGCGGGCCACTCTTGGATATCAACGCAGATGTGATCGGCATCAACGTGGCGATGGCGCAGGGCGCTCAGAACATCGGCTTTGCTATTCCCATCAATCAGGTGAAAAAAGTTGTGGAGCAGGTAAAAACGACTGGCAAAATTTCCACACCATATATCGGGGTGCGCTACATTCCGGTGGATGCGGCGCTACAAAAAAGCAACGATTTGCCATATAACTATGGCGCTTTGGTGTTGCGTGGCCAAAAGATGACGGATTTCGCCGTTATTCCCGGTTCACCGGCGGATAAGGCGGGCTTGATTGAGAATGACATAATTTTGGAAGTCAACAACGTGAAGGTTGATCAGCACAACACCCTTGCCGAATTGATCGCCAAATACAACGTGGGCGACACAATCACGCTCAAAATTTGGGAAAAAGGCAAGGAAAAAGAGGTGCAGATGACATTGGCGGAGCTCAAGCAGTAAGGAAAAAGTAAAATTGTTTTCGTGCCGCAAGGGTGCTATAATGCGGGGGTAATCACTACTCCCGCATTATGTTTTTAAAACTCCGTCCATTATTTTTCAGCTTAATTTTTTTTGCCAGCCTGGAGCTGATTATCTTTCAGCCAAAATTGGTTTTTTTGATTGCGATCGTGCTCTTCTTCCTGTCCCTGTATGAAGGGCGAAAAATCGGGGGTCGCTGGCTGTTTTCAGTCTTGCCGGTTTTTTTTGTGCTGTCATCAGTGGCGCTGCTGTATCTGATCGGAATTGCCTTTGAACAACACATTTTTATTTTTCTCTCCTCCGTCATGTACTATCTGTCGCTCCTGAGCGCTTTTCGCCTGGGGGAATATGGCAATGATCAAACCGCCAAGGGGATGAATATGGCGGCGGCGTCCGCGACGATTTTTTTCACTTACGCCAGTGCTTATGGCTTGTATCTGAATTTTTTGGTGCCGTTGTATTATCTCATGTTTGCGTATTTGATGGTCACTCTTTTGGTGAGTTTTCAATACTTCGCCATTATCAAGCGGGACGCGCGCAAAACGGTTTGGATGTACAGTTTTTTGCTGGCGCTGATCATGACTGAAGTCGTCTGGACGATGAATTTTTGGCCGTTCGGATATTTGACGACCGGGGTGATTGCGCTTATACTCTATTATGTCCTGTGGGACCTGACGCAGAGCTATTTCCTCAATCTGCTCAGCCGCAAACGCGTGGTGGCCAACCTGATTTTCTTCTCCGTCCTGGTGATCATCGTGCTGCTCAGCGCCAAATGGATACCGGTTTTGTAAAAATTTTCAATGTCCAATTTTCAATTTTCAAACTAATTATATTATGACAAAAAAAATACTAAGACGCGGAATTATTATTGTAGGCATCATTCTTATTGGTGGTCTGGGCGGGATTATTGCTGATCGCTATGTTTTTCCGTATCTTAGCTCGACCGAAATTTTCAAAAAATATGCTTTTCTGAAAAAAGGCTCGGAAGACATCACGATCATCAACAAGACCGAGCAAGTTTTCGTGAAGGAGGAAACATCCATTGCCAAGATTTCCAACCAAGCATCGGCGTCAGTGGTCGGTATCATTTATTATGACGCAAACAACAAACTTGCGGTGAAATATGGCACCGGACTGATCGTCACGAGCGATGGCCTGATCATGAGCTATGCGGACATTCCAAGCGCCGCCAACCTGAAATATAAAGTGATTATGGCGGACGGCGCAAACTATGAAGCGGAAGTTCAGGGACGGGACAACTACAGCAATCTGTTTTTTTTGAAAATAAACGTCGGCAATTTGCCGGTGGTTTCTTTTGGCAATTCGGATGACATCAAATCCGGAGAAAAAATGATCGCGATTGGGACGGCGCCCAGCAGCTTTGATCATGAATACGCGGCGGGACTCATCAGCAATTTCAACGCGACCTATAATCTGGCCGGCAAGGCGGTGGCTTCTTCGGAAAAATTGGAGGGAGTGTTCGAAATGGATGTGAATGTCAAACAAGATTATGTCGGGGGACCGGTGGTGGATTATATGGGGCAAGTGATCGGAGTGATCGGAGTCAATGCAGTTGACAACGCGCAAAAGTTTTTTATTCTGCCTTCCAACAAAATCGCCGGGGTCGTGAGCCGCGCAATCAAAAAAGAATTGGACCTGGATCCGATCCTGGGGATCTATTACGTGTCGTTGACCAAGAGTCACACACTGATCAACAATTCCAAGGATGAACAGGGCGCGCTGATCTTTTCCGCTTCCGGCCAGCAAGGTCTCGCCATCATCGCCGGTTCGCCGGCACAAAAAGCCGGCTTGCAATTGAATGACATCATCACCAAAATCAATGATCAGGCAATCAACACAGCCAATCCGTTGTCGGATCTGTTGTATCGATCCAAAAAAGGCGACACGATCAATCTGACGGTGCTGCGAGGCGACCAGGAACTGTCGATTAGCGTCCAACTGTAGCCGTAAAATAAAAAAACAAGTCGTTTGTAATAGGATGCAGGAGTGTGTCCTATTTTTGTGTCGAGACTTGACAAATTTTCTGATTGCTGCTAGGCTGCAATATTCAATAGATTTGGCGTAATTGACTAATTTTTAAGTAATAACCATATGATGACAAAAAAAGGTCTACTGTATGCAGCAATGGGTGTCGTTTTAGTGAGCGGCCTGTTTTTAACCGCCATTCCTGAAACCTCTGCATCTGCCGCCGCAGCCGCAAGTGCATCTGCCGCCGCAGCCGCAAGTGCCGGGTCAGCTTCTGCTGCTGCCGCAAGTTCCGCAGCTGCTGCCGCAAGCTCTGGATCAGGTTCTGGTTCAAGTTCTGCCTCGGGTTCAGGTTCTGCTTCCGCAAGTTCTGGCAGTAGCGCTTCAGCTAGCGCGCACGCAAAAACAAAAAATAGAGATCATAAAGATGACCGTGATCGAAATCGCCGTACCGAGGTTCGCAAAAATTTTGTAGCAGCTACAAAGAGATTGCCGGCTACCGGTAGCGATATGGTTATCTTGAGTGTAATTGCAGCAATAGCTTTGCTAGGTTCAGCAATCGGATTAAAAAAATATTCCTTCAAGGCTTAATCAGCTAGTCGGAATCTTCAATAGTGATGGCGTATATTTTTGGTAAAATAACACCGCATGAAAAAAAGGCCGCTCTCTTTGTTGGCCTTTTTTTGGCGATCTTTATCGGGCTGTTTTATCTGGTCAATCTGGATCTGGATCCGGTACGCAAAACCGGCTTTTCTGAACCCATGGCGTCGCCGAGCTCCGATCAGGAGATCGCGCAACGGCTGGGTTCCACTACCTTTTCCGTGGAGAGTTATGCCGGGTGGGCGCAACGTTACGGATTGGCGAACGCGGAGCGCGGCCTGGACGCTGATCCGGACAAGGAAGGACTGCCAAATTATTTGGAATATGTCCATGGGACCAATCCATTGAAAGCAGACACCGACGAGGATAATTTTACGGACAAGCAAGAAATCGCCAATGGTTATGATCCGGACGCGCCGGGCGACGCCAAGCCGAGTGTGGAAATAACCATCGCCAAAATCGATGTGGTAGCACCGATGGTCTGGTCAAATAATGAATTGGAAAAGGACATGTTGGCTGACTTGGAAAAAGGCTTGAGTCATTTTTCCAAAACCGCCGCGCCGGGACAAAATGGCAACATGATAGTTTCCGGCCATTCCAGCAATTATGTCTGGGCCAAGGGCGATTATAATCATATCTTCAAGAACCTGAACGATTTGGAAAAAGGTGACTTTGTCACAGTTAAAACATCACAAAAAAACGGACGGATCATCACATATCGATACCAAATCACCGACAAATTCATCACCGCGCCCAACGATGCGGAGATTTTTGAAGGCGCAACAAATCCGGTGCTGACCCTTTCAACCTGCTGGCCGTTGGGCACCACATTAAAAAGAGTCATCATCAAGGCCGCTTTGCAATAACGGCCCGTCAGCGATTATTTGGCTTGTTAAGGCCAAATATTTCCAGTCAAAAAATCAAAATCCAAATCAAAACCAAAAGCGCTTGACAAAAGCCGCTTTTTTTGCTAGAATAGACAGTTATCTTTGTATCCATATTTTGTTCGGCACTGGTCATTTATTTGATATTTGATAAGTTCCGATTGAATATAGATTGTAATTTTACAACTGAATAGTATATTCAGATCATATAAATCAGAAAAACGCACTTTCGTGCGTAAAAATTTCAATGACCATTAAGGAGGTCAAAATGAAACGGATTGGATTGGTAGTTCTGGCAGCATGCTTGTTGTTGGTAGTAGTGGGGTGTGGCGGGACAAAAGCCGCACTCACAAAGCTGGATGGTTATGATGTAGTGCAGGGGGAAAGGACGGCCGCCTTTGGCACGGATAATTCCTTTGTCCTCGTCGTGCCAAAAGCGAAGGCTGTGCGCACCGTTGTGCCAAGGACTGTCGTGCGGACAGTCGCGCCCGCAAAGGTTGTCAAACTGGAGCGGAGCTATACAAAAAGCTCAACCAGTTGGACGGGGTGCAAGGATAAGACCCCCAACAAAAATGCGAAAAATATCAAGAGGGAAGAAAAGGGTGAGTCCTGGACGGAGGATGCAATTATTCCGGCAGTGACCGAAACTGAGCTGGTTGAAGAAGTCGTAGTTTCAATGCCTGAGCATACTCAGCCGTTATTCTGGGCGGGAGGAAATCCGAGTGCGGGAAATGCGGCTGTATCAGCAGCAATTCAGGCAACTGGTATTGCAGTTGGCGCTGCTCTGTTGCGGCCAGCCAGAACAAACATCGCTCTGGAAAACGAGGGTGGCAACACTCGCGGTGGCGACGTAACTTCAGTTTCTGGAGTAAAGGGCTCCGGAAATTCGCATTTGGCGTCAACTATCAATCCCAACATTACTGCTCAGGGTGGTAATGGCGTCGGGCATGGTGGTGCTGGTGGCGCGGGTGGTTCATCCTCGTCGTCCTCATCCTCATCGTCCGCTGCCGCTGCAGCAGCCGCTGCCGCCGCAGCAGCCGCAGCAGACTAAAATAAAAAAGGAGAAAAAATGAAAAAAGCTCTGATGATGGTAGTTGCGCTATTGCTGGCGATGAGTGCCAGTGCATACGCAGTTACTCGCGCCGAGGTGCGCGAGCAGTGGCAGACCAGGCAGGATGGGGTTATCGTTGAGGATCGGGAAAAAACGACCTCAATGATGATTCCTGAATACAACGCGGGAATCCTCGCGGAGCAGAGAAAGCTCCGTCAGGAGCTGTTGGGTGACAAAGAGAAAAAGGTCGAGGGAATTATTCCCAACCTTAAAAGAATTGTTGAGGATTTTTCAACAAAAAGCGACCAGGCGATCGCTAACAGCACGGCGGCCATCAAGGATAGTGCCGAAGCTGCCAGAGAAAATGCAGCAGCGACCAATAAGATTGGGGAAAAAGTTGATCTTATCGACGCGAATATCCACAGCGTGTATAAGGAAACGGGAAGGAATTTCTGGTTTCTGATACTCGCCGTTGTGCTGGCGACCGCGATCATATTGATTGTGAGCAGCCTCACGTTGGGGTCGGCAGTAAAGCCAGCGGCTGGGAGATTCAACCGGGTGGACTCGGCAAATGCCGAAATCCTCGCCGCAGCCAACAAGGCCAGCGCTGAGAACGCCGAGATTCTCAAGGCGGTGCAGGATGTTGTGACTGTGGTCAAGACAATCCCGGGCGCAACCAAGCTGCCACCGCCACCGCCGGGCACCGTAGTGTAAGTAGTGGAGACTAGACTGTTATGAGCAGTCTATTCTCCACAAAAATGTTTTCCGGAAAACTCCGGTTAATATAGATAGGGGCGTTTCACATAACTGTGGACGCCTCTTAAATTTGACAAAAACGGGTCTTTGCGCTAGACTGCAAAATCAAAATAGGGCAAAAGGCGCGTGATTTCGGGGGCGAATAACAATTTTTTTAGCATAAATAATATGGCGGATTTCATCAAGACAAGACTTTTTTGGGTGACTTTTATCGTGGTGGCGATGGTGGTTTTTGCGGTGGGAAGCAGCGCCGACAAAACATATGTCGCGGAAACTGATCTCTTACTTTTGCCGAAAAACGAGGCGACTTCGCGCAACATTAAGCAAATCATTTCAAACGCCAAGCTGATTCCGGAATCGCTGAGCTTCTATAACAAGTTGTTGCAAAAAAACAGCGACATTGAGGATCAAGCGTTGGCGCTTCCGGACGATGAACGCAAGAAAATGTGGAACGCGCGACTCCGGGTTGAGCAGAAAAAAGGCAGTGGCGTTTTGGCGGTGAAGGTTTTCAATCAGAACGCGTTGCAGGCCGAGTTAGTTTCGGAAAAAACCGCCAAGGATATTGCGGTGGTTATGAGTCGCTACTATGACATTAAAACGGAGTTGGACATCCGACTGATCGACGGACCGATTGTCGCGCCGGTAAAAAATATTTTCAATCTGTGGTTGGCGCTGATCAGCATCGGGATTGGGTTGTTGGCCGGCATCGGTGCAGTTCTGGCCTTCGGTGGTGGACGGGAACCGCGAATTGCGCTGCCAAAACCTAACTGGAGTTTCCCCTCCTTTTCCGCGACCAAGCCCCTGCCAAAAAAAGAGATCACAAAAGAAACCTTCGCTGAATCATTAGTGAAAAAGGAAATGGCGAGCAGCGGCGCGCGCAAGGCCGCGGCGCCGGAGAATCTGCCGGTCGGGAGCGAGTTTGTCTTGAATGCGGTGCGGCGAGCCGAGAAAGAAGCCCGCAAAGCGGAAGAAATCGCGGCGGAACCCAAGACGCACGAGGCGACCGAAGAGGAAATCAAAAATCGACTCAACAAGCTTCTGGGCGGAAAGATGTAAATACACAGAAGGCCCTAAGAGCCCAATTGGGCTCTTAGGGCCTAAACTTTGAATATAGGGTGCACCGTCGCGCCCTTTTATTTTGTCCAAAAATATATTATGATAGAGGTGTGTTAAAAACTAACATTTTTTTATGATTAACGGTGTAATTATCAAAAATTTATCCAAATATACCGACGAAAGAGGTTGGTTGGCGGAAATATTTCGCAATGATGAAATTACTACTCATCCGGAAATGGCCTACGTTAGCGCGACAAAACCCGGAATTGTCCGTGGTCCCCATGAACACGTGGATCAGACTGACATTTTTGTCTTCATTGGCCCGGGAACCGTGGAATTGAATCTCTGGGACAGACGCGAAAATTCAGCTACAAGGGATGAGCATGTGAAAATCGAAATGGGCGAAAATAATCCCACCATGGCGATTGTGCCGCCGGGAGTAGTGCATGCGTATAAATGTGTTTCTCAAAACGATGCATGGTGCATCAATCTGCCGGATAAATTATACAGGGGAGAGCAAAAGAAAGAAGAGGTCGACGAAATACGCTGGGAAAATGTTGCGGATTCTCCATTTAAGATTTAAATTATGAAACTACTTGTCACGGGTGGCGCCGGGTTTATCGGTTCCAACTTTATCCGCTACATGCTCAAAAAATATTCGGATTATCAGATTGTGAATCTGGATCTTTTGACTTATGCCGGCAATTTGGAAAATTTGAAAGGCTTGGAAGAAAATCCCAATTACAAATTTGTGATGGGAGACGTGGCGGACAAAAATTTAGTTGATGAGCTTGTGAGGGATGTGGATGTGATTGTGCACTTCGCGGCGGAATCACACGTGGATCGTTCGATTCTGGATTCCAGTGCATTCATCCACACCAACATTGTGGGCACGCATAATCTTTTGGAGGCGGCCAAGAATAATGGCAACAAAAGATTCCATCATGTTTCCACGGATGAGGTTTTTGGCGCCCTGACTGACACGGCGCCAGCGTTCAATGAAAACACGCCCTACGATCCGCGCAGCCCATATTCCGCTTCCAAGGCCGGATCTGATCATCTGGTGCGGGCGTATTTCCACACGCACGGTTTGCCGATCACCATTTCCAATTGTTCCAACAACTATGGGCCATATCATCTTCCGGAAAAAATCATCCCACTTTTCGTGACCAATTTGTTGGAGGGTAAAAAAGTGCCACTCTATGGTGACGGGATGCAGGTTCGCGATTGGCTATACGTCGAAGATCATTGCCGCGCAATCGATCTGATTTTGCACAAGGGCAAAATCGGCGAGACCTATTGTGTCGGTGGCAACTCGGAAAAAACCAACAAAGAAATCACCTATCGCATTTTGGAGTTGATGGGGAAAGATGAAAGCGCGATCGAATTTGTGGCGGATCGACCGGGACACGACCGGCGTTACGCGATTGATTTTTCGAAAATCAAAAACGAGCTGGGTTGGGAACCGAGCGTGACTTTTGAGGAAGGTTTGAAACAAACCGTGGAATGGCTGAAGAACAATGAAGTTTGGTGGAAAAATATTAAAAATGGCGACTATAAAAAATATTATCAGCGGCAGTATGGGAAATAAGGAAATTCTATTAGGCATAACCACAACCGCTAGGTCTGATTGGCACGCGAAAATACAGGAACTCTCTGATTTGGATATCCAAAAAGCGGCTCTGTTTCCGACGATGCTGGAATTTGAAGAGAGAAAAGAGTTATATGGACTGTTAAAAAAATCCTCAATTAATGAATTGCCTCATGTGCACTTGAGGCATGATATGGAGGAATGGGAGTTAGAGCTGTTTGTGAATGAATATAAAACACGGGTTTTTAACATACATCCATGGCATGGCGGACAAAAGCGGGAATTAAAAAATCATTTCCTCAAATATAAGCACATGATTTATATTGAAAATTTAACGCTCAGTGTGCCCGTCAAAGAGGAGTTGGATATGTTCAGTGGCTTTTGTCTAGATTTTTCACACTGGGAAAGTGGAATTCTGACTGAAAATCCAGTTTATGAAAATTTTGAGGCGCTGATTGATGAGTATAAAGTCGGGTGTGCTCACCTATCCGTGATAAATGCTGAACCACATCCTAATCCTGACCGAGACTGTCCCGGGAGGATGGATTATGATTCTCACTGGACGGAAAATGTGGAAGAGTTTGATTATTTGAAAAAATATAAAAATAATTTTCCAGATATCCTGAGTATCGAATTGGAAAATCCGATCAAGGAGCAATTAAAGGCAAAAGAATATCTAGAAAAAATAATTAACGGATAATTTTATGACAAAAAAAATTCTCATTATCGGCGCCAAGGGTATGCTAGGGCAGGAGCTGGTCAAGGCATACAAAAAAGACAAAGCGTATGAAGTGACCGCCTGGGATCGCGAAGACATTGACATTACCAAGGAAAAAGAAGCGGCGAGCAAGATTACCAAAGTGAAACCGGCCATCATCATTAACGCGACCGGGTACAACGCGGTCGACAAAGCAGAAGAACCGGAAGAATTTTTGCTGGCTAAAAAACTCAATGGGACAGTGCCCGGCAATCTGGCCGAAGTGGCGAAGAAATTGCAAGCGGTGTTTGTGAACTTTTCGACGGATTATGTTTTCGACGGGCAGCCGGAAATTCCGGAGCCGGAAGGCTGCACGCACAGCTGCTCTTCTTGCGGGTTGCATGAACAATTTGTGCCGGCGATCGGTTTTGATGAAAACGCGAAACCCAAGCCGATTTCCAATTATGGCAAATCAAAGTTGTTGGGTGAGAAAGAAGTCCAAAAAAATGGCCAGAAATATTATATCGTCCGCCTGTCAAAATTATTCGGCAAACCAGCCAAGTCCGATTTGGCCAAGCGCAGTTTTTTTGATGTGATGCTGGAAGCCGGCAAAAAACACAAAGAAGTCAAAGTCATCGATGAGGAAACGAGTTGTTTCACATATGCGCCGGATCTGGCTCAAAAAACCAAGGAAATCATCGAAGCGGAAAAGCCATTCGGGATTTATCACGTGGTGAACGGCGACCCTTGCACCTGGTATGAAGCAGTTGTAGAATTATATCGTCAGGCGAAAATCAAGACCACAGTTATCCCAGTGTCAGCCGAAGAATTTCCACGGCCGGCCAAACGGCCATATTATTCTGTTTTGCTCAACACCAAGCTCAACTTGATGCGCAGCTATAAGGACGCTTTAAGGGAATATTTAAAAAAATAATCATATGAAAGGAATTATTTTATCCGGCGGAACGGCCACCAGACTTTTTCCGCTGACCGCCACCACCAGCAAACAACTGTTGCCGGTCTATGACCGGCAGATGATTTTTTATCCGCTGAACACGCTGATCAAAGCCGGCATCAAGGACATCTTGATCATTGTGGCGCCGGATCACAGCGGGCAATATCTGAATCTGCTGGGATCAATTTTCAAGAAGTATGGCATAAATTTGTATTTCGAAGTGCAAAAATTGCCCAAGGGGTTGGCGGATGCTTTTATCATGGGCGAGAGCTTCATTGATAAAGATCCGGTAACGATGGTGCTGGGCGACAATATTTTTGAAGATGATTTTTCGGAAGCGATCAAGAATTTCCAGTCCGGCGGGCACGTGTTCGCGAAAAAGGTGAATGATCCGGAAAGATTTGGCGCGGTGAAATTTGACGCGGACATGAAAGCCTTGGAGATCATCGAGAAACCGAAAGAATGGATCAGTGATTTTGCAGTCACGGGCTTGTATGTCTATGATAATCAGGTCGCGGAAATTGCAAAAAAAATCCAACCGTCAGATCGCGGGGAAATCGAGATAACCTCGATTAATAATGAATACCTGGAACAGGGCGCGCTGCAGGTCACAATCGTGGATGGTGAATGGCTGGACGCCGGAACTTTCGATTCGCTGCTCGAAGCCGGAAATATTGTTAAAGAAAAAAGGATTTACAAAAATTTTGACCCGATCATTGATTCGGCCATTGCTGAATTCAACGAAGAGTTGAAAGTGATCGCCAAGAAAAAATTACTATAATTAATATGTCATTCCGGGCCTGCCTGCCGGTAGGCAAGCTTGACCTGGAATCCCTGCCTGCCGTCAGACAGGTAATTAGATCCTGAATCAAGTTCAGGATGACAAATAAATAAACATATGAAAATTAGAAAGGCTATTTTGCCGGTCGCGGGTTTTGGAACCAGATTTTTGCCGGCGACCAAATCGCAGCCGAAAGAAATGTTGCCGGTCGTGGATAAGCCGGTGATCCAGTATTTGGTGGAAGAAGCCGTCGCCTCCGGGATTGAGGAAATTATTTTCGTGACCGGCCGTGGTAAGCGCGCAATCGAAGATCACTTTGATGTTTCATATGAGCTGGAAGATACCCTGGTGGAAAAAAATAAGCATGATTTGCTGGCGGAGGTCCAAAAAATTTCCGGTTTGGCCAAATTTTCTTATGTGCGCCAACCATTGCCATTGGGTGATGGCCATGCCATCCTGCAGGCCGCGCATATCGTGGGAGACGAACCGGTGGCCGTCATCTTCGGCGATTGCATCTATGACAGCGAGGTGCCGGCGGTCAGGCAGCTGATCGAGACCTATGAAAAATATGGTGATCCGGTGATTGGGATGAGTCGCGTACCCATGGAGGAAGTTTCCAAATTTGGTGTCCTGGAAGGCACGGAATTAGGCGAAAATAACTTTGAAATTAAGAACATCGTGGAAAAGCCGAAAGTGGAGGATGCTAGGTCTAATTTGGTCGCGGTGGGAAAATATATCATTACGCCGGAAATTATGAAGATTTTGGCCGAGATGAAACATGGCAAGTCTGGGGAGATCCGCTTGGCGGATGCTTTTGAAATTATGCTGAAGAATGATCGGCCGCTGTATGGCAAAGAGTTGGAAGGCGAATGGCTGGATACCGGTGATAAGTTCAACTTTATCAAAGCGACGATCAAGCTGGGGCTGAAGCATCCGGAGATTGGTGAAAAGCTTAAAAAATTTCTTAAGGAACTTTGCTAATGCGTATCGCAATTCAGGCGGCGGATCTGGATCATGCGCGCATCGATGGGACGCGTGTCTATATCTTTAATCTTTTGAAATATTTTGGAAAACTGGATCAAGCCAGTGACTTTTTGATCTATCACAAAGATAGTTTCAACAGTGAACTGACACCGCCGGAATTTCCGAATTACACAGTCAAAAAAATTCGAGCACCCTATTTCTGGACGCAGCTGCGTTTCGCTTTTGAGATCAGGAGGGACAAGATTGACGCGCTGTGGATGCCGATGCACAATATGCCGATTTTGTGTTCTGGTAAAACGAAAACCACCGTGACGATCCATGATCTGGCCTTCAAACATTTTCCCGAAAGTTTTCCAAAAATCGATTTGTTGAAATTGAATTTCTTGACGGATTTGGCGGTGCGCAGATCTGATCGGATAATTGCCATTTCGGAAGCGACAAAAAGAGATATCCTGGACAGCTATCCGAAAATTGAAGCCGAAAAAATCAAAGTAATTTACCATGGGTTCAGTCCGGATGTGTATGCGCTGGCAAGAAACCTGGAAAAAGAAAAAGAAATCAAAAATTGTCTCGGGATCAAGGGGAATTATATTCTGTATTTCGGCGCCATTCAGCCGCGCAAAAACCTCGAGGTTTTGATTGCGGCCTTCAATCAGCTGAAAAAGGAGACTTTTCCGGACCTACAGTTGGTTTTGGCCGGCGAAAAGGCTTGGCTGAGCGCTAAAACCATCGAAATGGCTCAAAAAAGCCCATTTGCTGAGGACATTATCATGCCCGGTCGGCTCAAATTTGACGATTTAGGGCACCTTTGCCGTGGGGCGGGTGTCTTTGTCTTCCCGTCGCTTTATGAGGGTTTTGGCATTCCGGTGCTCGAAGCCATGGCCGCCAAAGTGCCGGTTGTTTGCGCCAATAACTCAAGTCTGCCCGAAGTGGGGGGAGAAGCAGCCGTGTATTTTGACGCGGCAAATTGCGCGGATCTGGCGGGAAAAATTTCCGCGATTTTGCGTGATGAAGTGTTACGCCAGAACATGATTGCCAAGGGTTTGGAGCAAATCAAAAAATTCTCCTGGGCCAAATGTGCCCGAGAAACGTTAGAATATTTAAAGAGTTCCTAGCTTTCCTAAAGCGAAGCTTTAGGAAACTTGCCTACCATACTCAGGCTTCTTCTTTGATCATAATCACATACACGACATAGGTCGTGATGGTGACCAAGATTGTGATCGTAAGGTTGAGCAATATCCCAGCTTTCAGCAGACTATTGAGCACAAGGATTATTCCAAAAAGAGATAGAAAAAAAATCATTTTTTTGCCGGAAGGCTTTTTTTTATCTCTGATCCCAGATTTGATTGCGGGTGAGATGAGGCTGATCAGAAAAATGATTCCGGCGATTGGAATAATCAATTTGGAAATGCCGACGTGCGACGAAACGATGCCGGGCAACAATCCCTCCGCCAGCAGAGTCGCAGCCAAAAAAAGCAGCAGGATGAAAAGCAGATCGTGCAGCAGCTTATAGGTTAATTGCAACTTTGCTTGCTTATTGTTGATTTTGAATTCCTGGAACATAGGTTAAAATGATACGATTTAGTATTCCGGCTAAAGCCGCGCGAAAATTTTTTGAGTTTGCATCCTTCTTGAATTCGATGTGGATAGAATTAACGCGAGTGTCGCTTGGTGACCTCAAGGAAAATTCGTAATTATTTCCGATTAACTGTTGCATGTTTTCAATCGGAATTTCACAGGTGTACGATTCGGCTTTCCAAAAATCTTTCTGAAAACTGCAGCTGCTAGTCGTGTCTAGGCCGGCTTTCGACACCGGTATCGGCGAATGATAGAGCCAGGATTTGGCGATGTTCTCTGAGGGCAAGTGGTGCTTCTCCGTATTTGCAATCATATAATATTCACCATCTTCTGCTGCTCTAAGGATTGAGCCGGCCGGATGGGGACTGGTGATATTAAAGAGCTTGCCGCGATCATATTGGGCAATTTCATCGGCGCCGGCGCTGAGAACATCAATGAAATCATAGCTATGCCCAAGAAAAGTTTCCGGGTTGTCGATCGGGAGGATGTTTCCGCTGCTGACGACATAAATTGATTCGCCATAGGAGATAAGTGAACCGTCGCTATAGCCGATAAGATCGGCGGAAACCGCATGGGAATTCAAAAAATCTTCATCTTTTTCAATTGCCTGTGTTGTCCGATATTGACTGGTAAAAGCGGCTGAGCTAGTGAATTTTTTCAGCTGGGAATTCTGCCAAATAAAATAGTCTTCGTTGATTTTAAAAAGTGCAGCATCCGGGTAATTGGCAGTGTCAGTGATGGCTTGACCGTTTGGATTAGCGCGCAAATCTTCCGGGGTAACCTCCAGAAAGGCATCCGGCGAAAATCCCAGGGCAGAGACGGTCGTCGGGGTCGCAAAGTGGCGCAGTTCACCATTGGAGACAAGGTAATAATTCCCTGCGTTTTTTACCATTGATCCATCCTTGAAACCAACGGCTGCGCCTTCCGGATACAGGAAAGCCGCATAGGACTTTCTGACGTTGACTGTCGCCAAATCCAATGCGGATGATTTTTCACTAAGTGAAAAATTCACGATCGCTTTGGAAAAAATGCCGGACACAGGGGTGTCGAAATAAAAATTTTTGTCCGCCGTTATTTTGCCGTCAGCAATCGATACGCGTTGTTCATCGCGGGGACTATTAATATTGTTGTCCTTGATGGCGGAGCTGACCGAGGAGTAGGCGAAAAAACGCGAAGGGAAAAGGATCAGATAGGCAAGATAAATGGCCGCCAAAGCAGCCGATAGGTACAAGAATATCCGCAAACCGCCATAAATTCGAGCAGATTCTTTATTTAATGTGATTTCGCGCGTCAGATCAAAACGCATATTTTTCAGTTATCTTTTTAGCAAATAAATTTTACCATAAATCGTAACATCCTGCTTTGTCGGCAAGTTTATCGCCGCGGAAAAAGCTTCCTTTTTGCCAATGTTGGCTAGCTGCAAGTTTTGGGTTTCAAGCTGGTAGTCTTTCAGCGGCGTGAGTCTTGGCAGCAGGCCGCTCTGGGCATAAAAATCCAGGTTGTTGTCGGGAATGATGAAATAGACCGCGTTGAATTTTTTGTGGTCGATTTTATCCAGATCCTGCGGATTGAAAAAATAAACCGCTTGTTTGCCCGCAAGGAAACTCAATGGACCGGTCAACATTGACCAACCGTCGCCAGTCGCCAGAGGATCCACCAGCACCAGATCATTAGCCTCAAAATTTTGGTCGAGCGCTGCAACTTGAGGCAAAAGATTTTGGTTCGGAGAAAAGGTCAGAAAAGGAACAAAAACCAGCAGGTTAGTCGCGAGCATCAGCCCGGTAACCAGATAAAAATATGGTCGTTTCGGCAGGAAGTGATCCAGGAACCAAACCGCATAGAAAGTTGCGACTGGAATGATTGCGAAAACAAAACGGCGCAGCATCCAAGGATGATCGACTGAGATGCTCGGATTGAGCAGGTAGATAAAACTGGGTAAAACAATCAAAAAGGGCAGCAGGAGATCGAACTTTTTGCTCTTGAGTAGATAGACAAACGCGAGGATGCCCAAAAGAAGATAATTAAACAAAGCGTAGGCAAAGAAGAGTTTGATGACATACCAAAAAGAAAAGAAGAAGCTGGTGGAATTTTGCAAGCCAGCGCCGAAAGAGGTGAAGGGCTTCAGCATGCCCTTGGCGAGGGCAATAAAAAATTGACTGTTAATGGCAATATTAAACAGATACAGCAAAACTATTGCCAACGAGACGAGCAGGATCTTTTTGCCGATCACTTGCCACAACAGATGCTTCCAATCTCGATGCTTAAATAGAAGGATGATCAAGATGACCGCCAAAAAACCCCAGGCTTCGATCCGGGCGAAAGTCAAAAGACCGAGCGAGAGCAAGGAGGCCAGCAGGAAAAGCCGGTTGTTGTTTTTGAGGAAGAGGATAAATTCAAAGATTCCGAACCAGGTCAGCGCCAGTGCCAAATTTTCGCTCAGCGTAAACTTGAAGAACCAGGAAAAAACAAAAGAGGTCAGTGTCAGCAGCAAGACGATCAAAGCGGACGAAAATTGCAAATAACGGCGAGCCAGTAGGTAAAAGGAAAGCAGGAAGATAAAAAAAGTCACGGCGTTGGCGATGATCAAACCGTTGAGACCAAAAAAGGCATAAAAAGTCGCCAACCAGGAAATGTAGCCGAGGGGAAATTGGGTGATCAGTTCGCCCGCTTGCGTGTAGTTGAAGCCGGGAAAATTCAAGGCCTTGCCCGGACCGTAAATTGCAAAAAATTCCCGCGAGGCCGGTGAAGAAAATTCCAGCTGATGATTCTGCGTCAGGCGGATGGCGGCTTCAGAGAGTGAGCCTTGGTCGCGGCCGGAAAAAATGGTCGGAGTGGAATAGCGAGCAAAGACCGCAATGGCCGCCACGGAGAGCAGCAGGATGAGAAGGGTGTGGCGATTGATGTGGGGGGTAACAGTCTTGGAAATAGCCAGATAAAACAAACCGGCGACCCCCAGCAACACATAAATGGTCAGGATAGAAATATAAAAAAATCCAAAAAGAGTCAGCAGAAGTCCAAGCCAGCCCAAGCCGATCCAGAACAAAACCAGGAGAGTGAAAAATTGGTTGTTGCCGGATCCGAAGTTTTCCCGGAAAAAGCTTTTGATTTGCGACGCCTTGTGTATCATATGACAAATTATACAAAACTTTCGGGCTTTTGCCAAACCGTTTTTAATGGGGTAAAATATAATTATATGAAACTATTACTGATAAAATTTGGCAAGGCAGTCAGCGCGATCCGGCGCGATGGGTTGCTGGTGGGTGGTCGCCGGATTTTTGATTATACCGGCAATTTTTTCCGCGCAATGTTTGGAGTCGGCTCTGGTGATGTCCTGATCATCTCCAGCGGAGTTGGGGACAGCGCTCATTATCGTGCCTATAGCCACGCTGAGGAACTTAATATTCACGGCATTGCGGCTTCGACCACGATTCAGGATAATCCTCGACTGCTAGCCTATGCCGACCAATTTAAAATCTTTATCTTCCAGCGGACTATCAGCACGCCGGCACTCAGCAAACTCATTGGAAAAATCAAGGATCAGGGCAAGGTGATTATTTTTGAAACCGATGATTTGGTTTTTGATCCAAAATACATCCAGACGACGGAAATGTATCAGCAGGAGATGACTGATTTTGAAAAAAAACAATACGAAAAAGGGGTCGGTGAGGAGATTCTCAACGATCCATATGTCAAAGTTTGCACCACCTCGACCGGATATCTGGCCAAAATTCTGGAGGGCTACGGCAAGCAAGTTTTTGTTGTGAAAAATAAATTGATGGAGTGGGAAGTGGAAGAGGCGAATCGTCTGTTGAAAGAGCTGCCAGTGCCGACCGATGATGCGATCAAGATCGGATATTTTTCCGGCACAGCCAGTCATAATCGCGATTTTGCAACTATCACGGATGCGTTGGTGGAAGTCATGAAAAATTATCCGCTGACAAAATTGCTACTGGCCGGCTCGCTTGAAACGGAGAGCAAGCTGAACGAATTAAAAGATCGGATAATCCGCCTGTCGCTCGTAACCCGAAAAAAATATTACCAGAACGTCTCCTTGGCCGACATCGCCATCGCTCCGCTGACGCCCGGCGATCCTTTCTGTGAAGCAAAATCAGAATTGAAATTTTTTGAAGCGGGAATCCTGAAAGTTCCGACGGTGGCGGTCGACAACCAGACCTTTCGTGAGGCGATTGCGGATGGAGTGGATGGGTTTTTGGCCAAGGATACGGCGGAATGGGTAGAAAAATTGGAAAAATTGATCACTGACGCTGATTTGCGAAAGTCGATGGGTGAAAAAGCGCGCACAAAAACATTGGCAGAATATACAACAAGAGATAGCCATAATGAGGAGTATTATAATTATTTGAGAAGCAGATTATGAAAATTCTTATCACGGGAGGGGCAGGTTTTATCGGTTCCAATTTGGCCAAAAAATTGATGGAGCGCGGGGATCAGGTCGTGCTGATCGACAATTTCAATGACTACTATGACCCGCAGCTCAAAAAAGATCGGATCAAAAAATATCTCAGAGGTTATAAATTTAAATTATACAAAGGTGATATCCGGGACGTTAAACTGTTGGAGAAAATTTTCAAAACCGAGAAACTGGACAAGGTGATGAGTCTGGCCGCTCTGGCCGGGGTGCGCAATTCACTCTCGGACCCGATCGCCTATGAAGACGTGAATATTAAGGGAACTTTGAATTTATTGGAAATGTCGCGAAAATATAAAATCAAAAATTTTGTTTATGCTTCTTCCTCTTCAGTTTATGGCAACAACAAAAAACAGCCCTTCTCTGAGTCTGACAACGTGGACACGCCGATTTCCCCCTACGCGGCCACCAAAAAAGCCACAGAACTGCTGGCACATGTCTACAGCCACATTTACGGTTTAAATACGACCGGTTTGCGTTTTTTTACGGTTTATGGTCCGTGGGGTCGGCCGGATATGGCACTTTTCCTGTTCGCGGAGGGAATTCGGAAGGGGACGCCGATCAAAGTTTTCAATCATGGGAAAATGAGTCGGAATTTTACCTATGTGGATGACATCGTTTCCGGAACCATCAAGGTCATCGATGCAAATCTTAGATGCGAAATCATAAACATTGGAGGTGACAAGGAAGAAACCCTCCTGCGCTACATCGAAGTTTTGGAAAATTGCATGGGCAAGAAAGCCAAGAAAAAAATGTTGCCGCTGCAGCCCGGGGACGTGCCGGCCACCGTCGCCGACATCCACAAACTCCGCAAGCTCGGCTGGAAACCGACAACCCGGATCGATGAGGGGATCAAAAATTTTGTGGAGTGGTACAAAGAATATTATAAAGTGTAATCTAGTTTCCTAAAGGTTCCCTTTAGGAAACTAATCTTCGAGTAAATAAGCCTTAATTTCCTTCTTTTGCTTTAAGTGTAAAGCATTTTCATCCAAAAATTCCGCATATTGTTGGGCACCTTCACCACTAAATTGACCAAGGATAATTTCTTCACCCTTTATCAGGCTATTTTTTCGTTTCTCCAAATAATGATGCAGGCTGGAATATTTCCAATCAGCATTATTTTCATATCCATGAATGAAATTGTTTTTATTTACATAAACTGAGAGATAAAGAAGATATTCATTGGAATTGATGTGTATTGATTGAAAAACTCCCTGAAAGAGTGCTCCATTTCTCTTATTTCTTTTGTTAAAATATTTTGTATGGCTCGTTCCCAATTTATGTAAAAATCTTTCAATTCCTTTATCGGCGACTTGCTTCAGGATAAAATGATAATGATTTGGATTGAGACAATAGGTTAATATTTCAACCAGTGGTTCTCTTTTCCTAAAGGTTCCCTTTAGGAAATCTGTGAGTGAGCTTCCTGGATTGCTTTTTTTATAATCCCGCCACTCAATCATTAAACCATCATTTATATCATTCAGTAGATCCATTGATATTAAAAAACGATCATAATCCTGTACAGATGAAAAAATTTCGCGCTTATCAACACCGCGATTATAAATGTGATAGTATTCATCGTTAGCAAATTGGATTCTACGGGTGCTCATATTCCATATTATACCATAATTTCTTCAATAAGTCTTCCTAAAGGGAACCTTTAGGAAGTTTCAGACTTTACGAATTTCCAAATTCGTTGCATAATTTAATCAGGCCTAAAGCCTGAATTTTTTAATTAAAATAAACATTAAAACAAACACGCTTTTCGCAAATTAAAAAAACCTTGCGGAGGTTGTGGAAAAAAGTATGGGTATTTTTTTTATGCCATATGCGACAATGGGAGTAATTATTTTGGTTGGTTATTTAATTGTGACTATTGTGGTTGGAGTTATTTTGGGTAAAATTTTAAATAAGAGATGGATTGTGGCGCCGGTGTTTATACTGAATTTGGTTATTTTTTATTTACTCGAATTGAACATTAGCATTGCGTACCTTTTAATGGTCGTCGTTGTTTTAGCTGTCATTTATATGATTAAACGAAAATAAAATGATGAAGATATATAAATCTCTCAGTATTATTTTTTTAATTTTAGCTTTTATTTTTTCGCCACTGTCCTTTTCCAATATTCATCTACTTACGCAGGCGGCGGACATCGAGGAAATAATCGGATACCAGGAGTGGACACAGGATAAAATAATTAGTAACCAAATAAATGTTAATAGTGGATCAACCTTGGTTATTAGAAACGGGGTGACAATCACCTTTGATAACGGCAGTATGAATGTGGATGGGAAAATGATAGTAAGTGGGACAGTAAAAAATCCTATTACCTTTAAAAAAACAGCAACTGGAAAAAACTATACTATCTCGACTAGGGGCGAATTAGTAATGCGCAATGCTGATGTTAGTGGAGCTGGCAGTGAAGTCTTTATGGTTAAAAACGACTCCCTTGTAAACATTGCTCGAGCCGCGTTTTTAGGGGGAATAACTGTTAGGGGCGGTTTGTTGGATATTCAAGGGAGTAGCTTCCACGATAATGTTTCCGCAATTAATATAATAAGCGGTAATGTTCGAGTAAATCGCACAAGATTCTTTAACAATCAAAATGATGTTGCTAGGGGAAGCACATCTTCTGATTTTCGATATAATTGGTGGGGAAATCCCGAAGGTCCAGCTAGAACTTGTTATGGCGCTAGCTGTTATTATGATAAGATTGACAAACGTATAAATTTTTCCAATTGGCTAACCCAAGAAAATTTTCGTGATCCAGTGCTGATTATTCCTGGCATAATGGGAACAATGGAATTTTTAAATAAAAAAACGCTCGATCCAATTTTCAAAACTTATGATGGGCTATATAAAACTTTTACCGAAAATGGTTATGTTCCGAATGAGAATATTTTTACCTTTCCCTATGAATGGCGAGACAGCAACATTCAAAATGCTACGTTACTGAGGGACAGAATTAGCGAAATTAAGCAAATTACCAATTGGCCAAAGATTGACGTGGTTGCTCATTCTATGGGTGGGCTTTTGGCCAGAGAATATGTTGAGGCAAGTTATTATCAGAACGACATCGATCAATTGGTAACACTGGGAACTCCCCATAACGGGTCGCCGGAGGATTATTTAGCGTGGGAGGGCGGAAAAATAAGCACTGGACCTACGGATATATTTGATAGAATAGCCGAAAAGGCCTTTTCGCTTGAAGCTTACGAGAATGGATTTACCAACATTTTTGACTATATTCACAATAAGCCAATAAAATCGGTCCCGGAATTGTTGCCAGTTTACAATTACTTGTTTGATATTTCAAAAAATAGCGACCGATCTTATTACATCGGATATCCGCGTAATAGTTTTCTGGAGAGTATAAACAGTGCAAATAAGAAAGCGAAGCTAAATTATATTGAATTCGATAACATTATAGGAAATTTAAATGACGATAATAGCACGGTAAAAAGAATTCGAATTGAAGCGCAATCATCAACACCCGGATTAATGTGGGAGCACGGAATTCCGGAAAATTTCAGCTCACTTCTTGGTGATCATGGTCTTGAATATGGTAATGGTGATGGGGTAGTCCCCCTAGAATCGGCACGTAATATCGATGCTGATTCTAGAGTGGAAATTAACACAAAACATCGCAATCTCCCAGCGGAAGGGGCTGAGATTGTGTACGAAACAATCACTGGAACCCAGTCAATGTCTAAGCCAGTTTTAAAAAGGATTGGAAGCATTTTGGCATTCTTTGTTTTTTCTCCGGTCGATATCCAGGTTATTGCGCCGGATGGGAGGTGGAGTGGGAAAAATATCAAGGGCTTGGATGAAAATGAGCAGATTGAAGGCGCGTACTATACTGGATATGATACTGCTACGGAATTCCTGACCATTCCTGATCCGATGGATGGCGAATACAAAATTCTAACCCATGGAACTGGGGATGGTGAATATCGGATCGAAGCGACAAAAATTTACGATGACGCCAATAATCCACAACAAGCAGATGAGTCAACCGGAGTGATTGAAGGGGTCGCCACAAACGGACACGAGGAGGAAGTCTCAATTGAAGTTAGAGGGGGTGAAGTGTTTGCGGGTGACACGGTGCCACCGAAGGTCACAATAAGCAACCCCAGAGAAAACGAGACGTATCGCAACGACCAGACTTTGCATGCCAGTTATGCGGTCGAAGACAATAAAACTGCGCCGGAGAGCATTATTTTAGAGATCTACTGGGACGATGTGAAGTTAGACAATGCGGACGTCGATTTGGCGCTGCAAGAATTAGGTCAACATAAGATAATGATAAGAGCAATCGATGAGGCGGGAAATGTCGGTTCGGCAGAGATCAATTTTAAGCTAAACACAACAATTGATGCGATTGCGAATAACGTTGATCACTATCAAAATTTAGGGTTGATCACGGATCCGAAAACGACGGACTTTTTGCAGGTCAAGATCAAGGATATTGCTCACACGCTCGACATGCTGGCGAAGATGGGGGGCAAAGACAATGGAAACCCGGCCGATAATCAGGCAAGGCTCTTAAATAAGCAAATTGATGATCTGAGCGGATTCATCAGTAACAAATTCAATGCTTCAATCGCCCAACCAGCGCGAGATTTGCTCGTGGAAAGCTTCAAGTTCATCAAATATTAAAGCGAAGACCTGATCAAAAAGCGCTCTTCCAAGGGCGCTTTTTTTGTGGTAAAATAATTAGGTGGAAATTTCTCATTCGGTGTTGGAGGGGTGTAAAAAAACGAAAAAAAGTATCAATATGGTCAGAAGAATTTATCAAAAAATCAGGGGCAACACCTTTGCTTGGAACAGCTCAATTTTGTTTGCGGGCACAATGGCCGCCAATGTTTTGAACTACATCTTTCATCTGGTGTTGGGGCGAATGACCGACGCGGCGGTGTATGGAGAAATTGAATCACTGATTTCTCTTTCGCACATCATCTCAATTCCAGCCGCGACGCTGGGAATGATTGTGACGAAATATAGTGCCCATACCAAGGCCGAAAACAACCCCTATGGCAGCCGGATCATTTTTAGGGCGTTCAATCAGAAGATCATGACTCTGGGCATCCCGCTTTTTCTGCTGGCGCTCACAATCACTCCGCTCGTGCGCGATTTTTTGAAAATTGACGAGAATTGGCCGATAATTCTGTTGTGGATCTTGATGCTGCTGGGATTTTTTTCGTCCGTGACTAATGGAATTTTGACCGGGTGGCAGAAATTCAAGGTGACGAGCTGGGCCGGGATTGTTAGCACGAGCGCCAAGATAATCATCGGTGTCGGCCTCCTGAAGATCGGTTTTGGTGTCAGTGGAGTTTTGGGGGGATTTATTTTGAGTGGGCTGATCGGCTATGCGATTGCGGTTCGAGCCCTGAAATTTACCCGGATCAAAAATGAGAACAGTGACGCGGAAATTGATTGGGTCGCCATGAAAAAATATCTGCTGCCGGCCCTGATGGGTATTGTGGCGATGACGATCCTGGGGAATGTGGATATGGTTTTGGCCAAAAATAAGCTGGATGCCATCACTTCCGGACAATACGGAGCTCTGACGGTGGCTTCCAAAACCATCTTTTTTGCGACCAGCATTCTGGGATCAGTGCTTTTCACAATGTCGGCCGAAGAAAATCACAAAAAGGGAAACTCACGAACACAGCTCAAGAATGCCGCCTGGCTGACCCTTTTGGCCACCGTCGTTGCCACATTTATATTCTTTGTTTTCCCGGAGTTTGTCCTGAGAGTGTTTTTTGGCGATAAATATCTGGGCGTGGCCGGCTATTTGGGCTGGTTCGCGCTCATGGTTTCCTTGTTTTCCTTTGTTAACCTGATCATCCAATATCTGCTCTCGATCCACAAGAACAAATCAGCAGTTTATTTCCTGGCCATTGCCGCCATTGAGGTTCTGGTGATTTTCTTTTTCGCGAAAACTATTTATGATATAATCAGCATAGTCATCATGATTCAAGTCTTGGCTATCTTGGCCGGAATTTATTTTATTTTTGAGGGAAACAAGACGCAAAAAAATGCCTAAAACAATCTCGATAATTGTCCCGGTCTATAATGAGGAAAAGAATGTTCCCTTGCTTTTTGCCGAGATGGAAACTGTTTTGGCGCAGCTCCAAAATTATGCTTTTGAAATTATTTTTATCAACGACGGCAGCCAGGACGGCAGCCAACAAGCACTGAGCGATCTTTCCCAAAAAGACAAGCGCGTCAAAGTTATTGATTTTTCCCGCAATTTTGGCAAAGAAGCAGCGACTTCGGCCGGACTCATTGAATGCGGCGGGGACGCGGCAATCATGCTAGATGCGGATTTACAACATCCGGTCGAAAAAATCGGTGAATTTATCAGCTATTGGGAAAGGGGCGCTGAAGTGGTGGTCGGTGTGCGGGAAAAGAATAAAGGCGAGGGACTGATCAAGAAACTTGGATCGTGGCTTTTCTACAAATTGATCAATAAGATTTCCGAAATGGAACTGGTTTCCGGCGCAACCGACTTTCGCCTGTTGGATCGGATTGTGATTGACGAATTCAAAAAGCTCAATGAGAAGAACCGGATGACTCGCGCCCTGATTGATTGGCTCGGTTTCCGCCGAAAATATGTTTTTTTCCAGGCCAACAAGCGGCTGCACGGCAAGGCGAGCTATAGTGTCTGGAAGCTGACCAAGTTGGCCTTTGCCAGCATGGTTTCCCTTAGTCTTTTCCCGCTGCGCGTCGCCGGATACCTGGGAATTTTGATCACAATCCTATCCGGTCTTTTGGGCGCCTATATGTTTTCGGTCAATTATGTCCTGGGGGAAGTTAATTTTTCGGCGCCGGCGATCCTGGCGGTGATCATCGTTTTTTTGATGGGTATCGTGCTGATCTGCCTGGGTCTCATCGCCCTCTATATCGCCAATATCCATAATGAAGTAATTGGTCGGCCGATGTATATAATTCGCAAAAAATGATCAAATATAGCTTCATCATTCCTGTCAAAGCAATCAATGATTATATTCGGGAATCAATCCCGAAGATTTTGGAGATTCCAAGAGAAGATTATGAGATTATTATTTATCCGGACGAGCTGGACGGGCAAAATTATGCTTGGGCGAAAACAAGAATAATTGCCACCGGTACGGGTGGCCCGGCAATGAAACGCTCCCTGGCCATCCGGGACGCTCAGGGAGAATTGCTGGTGTTTGTGGATGACGATGCTTATCCGGAAAAAAATATTTTGGAATTTTTGGATGAGGATTTTCAAGATGCGGAGATTGCGGCGGTGGGTGGTCCGGCAATCACACCAAAGTCGGACAGTTTTTTGCAGAAGGTTTCCGGAGCCATCTACCTGAGCATTTTAGGCGGAAATTTCCCGGAAAGATATTGTCCGATTGGAAAAGCACGAAATGTTTCCGATTGGCCGACCGTAAATTTGACTGTCCGGAAGGCGGCATTTACCGAGGTGGGCGGTTTTAGCAGCAACTACTGGCCGGGCGAGGACACAAAGCTCTGCTTGGATCTGGTGAATAACAAAGAAAATAACAAAATATTGTATGATCCAAGAATTATTGTTTGGCATCACCGCCGGGAAGGGCTCTGGCGCCATCTCAAGCAAGTGGCCGGCTATGGACTCCACCGTGGTTTTTTTGCCAAGAAATTTCCCGAAACCTCCTGTAAATTGCGCTATTTCATCCCTAGCGGCTTTTTCGCTTTTGCACTCGTCGGCTGGGTTCCGATTCTCTTTTTCTCCGGATGGTATCTCGAATTATACCTCGTCGGCTGGTTGGTTTATTGTCTGGCCTTGCTCAAAGTTTTTTGGGATGTGATCCGGCGCCAAAGAGAGCTTGATGTCGCCCTGTATTCCTTGGTCTATGTTTTTTTTACGCACATCACCTACGGGCTCCGTTTCATCCAAGGTTTTGTTTTCACACGGGAATTAAAAAGTAAACTGCGGTAGCCATTATTAATTACTAATCAATTACGAATATACTAATTTTATAGTTCGTAGAGAAAAACACATGAAGATTTCCATTTCGTATCCGCCGCTCGAATCAAAAAAAGGCATCGCGCTGCTTTCGCAGAACCGGCAGTTCCAATGGTTCAATGATCCAACCTATATCTATCCGGTCATCCCGGCTTATGCCGCCACTTTGCTCAAAGAGAAGGGCTATGAAGTTTTTTGGGATGACGCCATTGCGGAAGAATTAAGTTATGCAAAGTGGGAAGAAAGGATTATCAAAGAAAAGCCGGATGTTATTGCTTTGGAGACCAAGACGCCGGTCGTAGAGATGCATTGGAAAATCATCGACACGCTGAAGGAAAAACTACCGGAATCCAGAATTGTCCTCATGGGTGATCACGTGACGGCAAAACCGCAGGAATCCTTGGAAAAATCCAAGGTTGATTTTGTGCTTGCTTCCGGCGACTATGATTTTATGCTGCTCAATCTGGCCAATCATCTGGACAAGGGAGAGGTGCTGGAGGGCGGATTTTGGTATCGAGAAAATGGCGAGATAAAAAATTCCGGGCCATCGGACCTGTCCAGGCATGACCTCAATTCCTTGCCAATGATTGATCGCGAGCTGACAAAATGGAAGAACTATGCCTACAAAAACGGCAATTTCAAATTTACCCCCGGCACGTATATGATGAGTGGCCGCGATTGCTGGTGGGGGCGCTGCACTTTTTGTTCTTGGACGACATTTTTTCCGGGCAAAAATTTTCGCACCCGGAGCGCCAAGAATGCTTTGGATGAAGTGGGACATCTAATCGATTTGGGTGTGAAGGAAATTATGGAGGATTCCGGCAGCTTGCCGATTGGAGAATGGCTCAATGAATTTTGTCATGGCATGATTGCGCGCGGCTACCACAAAAAAGTGGTCATGAGTTGCAATATGCGCATCACCGGCATCAAAGATCTGGCCACCTGGCAGCTCATGAAAAAGGCCGGCTTCCGATTCATCCTGTTCGGCCTGGAATCAGCCAACCAAATAACGCTGGATCGGATCGACAAAAACCTGAAGGTGGAAGAAATCGAACCCGGTTTGAAATTGTGCAAGGAAGGCGGGCTGGAACCGCACATCACCACGATGATCGGCTATCCTTGGGAAACCAAAGAGATGGCGGAGAAAACGATTGCCAAGGCCAAGGATCTCTTCAGCAAGAGTTATGTGGACACCTTGCAGGGCACGATTGTCATCCCATACCCCGGAACTCCGCTCTATAAATATTGTGATGAGAACGATCTGTTGCTGACGAGAGATTATTCCCGTTTTGATCAGCGCGAGATGGTTATGAAATCACCTTTGACTTCGCAGGACGCCAAGGAATTGGTGCAGGGGCTCTATAAATCCTTCCTCACGCCGAAATTTATTATCAAGAAAATTCTTTCCATTCGAACCTATGCGGATGTCAAATATATCTGGGTGGCCGGTTGGAAGGTTCTGGGACATCTGATGGACTTTGGCAAAGAAGAAAAACCAACATCGGTATAGTATTCTGTCATTCCGACCTTGAGCCGGAATCTAACTTATGAATTTATTTTTGCATTTATTTATCCATATAGCACTGAGTCTTTTGGCCGGTTTCATCGTCTGGAAGTTGTGGCAAAAACCGGTCGCATCATTTGTGGCTGGCATAGTGGGCGGTTTTTTGGTCGACCTGGATCATGTGATTGATTATTTCTTGGCTTTCGGCTGGAATATCCGGCTTGATTACTTCGCCAAGGGGTATCAATTCCTAAAAAGCGACAAGATTTATGTTTTGCTCCACGGCTGGGAATATGTTATTATTCTAGCAGTGCTTGCAATTTGGGTTCTCAAGAACAAAACTGCAAAATCGGTGATTTTAGCTTTGGCCTTGGGACTCTTTTTTCATTTAGGATTCGATGCCTCCGCCAATGAAGGCGCAAAGTTCTCGACCTATTCTATCGCAAACAGGATGCACAAAAATTTTGAATTGAAAGATCTGGTCACGCCGGAGCACTATCTCGACCATCAAGCCAGAAAGAAACTAATCAACTTTGAATAATTCACCCTGTTAAATAAATAGAACTATGAATGATAATAAAATGTCCGTCAAAGGCGGATCCGCCTTTGACGGAAAAAAAATATTAGTCACCGGAGGCGCGGGCTTTGTGGGATCACATCTATGCAAAAAACTCATGGAGCAGGGGAATGAAGTGCTGTGTGTGGACAATTTTTTCACGGGTAATAAAAATAATATCCTGGAACTTTTGGAAAACAAAAAATTCGAACTGCTGCGCCACGACGTCACTTTTCCGCTCTATGTGGAAGTGGATCAGATCTATAACCTGGCTTGTCCGGCCTCGCCGATCCACTACCAGTTTGATCCGGTGCAAACTACCAAAACCTCCGTTCATGGCGCCATCAACATGCTGGGCCTGGCCAAACGGACTAAAGCACGCATCTTGCAAGCCTCGACCTCAGAAGTATATGGTGACCCGGAAGTGCACCCGCAAGTGGAATCCTATTGGGGGCGTGTCAATCCAATCGGCATCAGGTCTTGCTATGACGAAGGCAAGCGTTGCGCGGAAACCCTCTTTTTCGACTATTACCGCCAAAACAAGGTGGATATCAAAGTGGTGCGCATTTTCAACACCTATGGACCAAACATGCATCCCAATGATGGGCGGGTGGTCTCAAATTTCATCGTCCAAGCGTTGCAAAATCAGGACATCACCATCTATGGCGACGGAGCACAGACCCGCAGTTTCCAATACGTCGATGATTTGGTGGATGGGATGATCAAAATGATGAACAGCGAAAAAGGCTTCACCGGTCCGATCAATCTGGGTAATCCGGTCGAGTTCACCATCAAGGAATTGGCGGAAAAAGTTTTGGCCATGATTCCGGAATCGAAAAGTCAGATTGTGTTCAAGGATTTGCCGCAGGATGATCCCAGGCAAAGACAACCCGACATCACTCTGGCCAAGGAAAAATTGGATTGGCAACCGACGATCCAATTGGCTGATGGTTTGATAAAGACAATCGAGTATTTCCGGAAAATTGTCGCAGCGCAGAAATAAAAGGTTTGCTTCGGGTTCAACATAATTATGCATTGTCAGTTTTTGAAATTTGACCGCAAGCATTATAAGACATATAGATAAATTTAATGAATGCGAAACCAAAAATAAGCGTTGTAATTGCAACATATAATTCCGAAAGAACACTTGAAAAATGTCTAGATTCTGTGAGAGCGCAAAACTATCCGCAAGAAATGATCGAATTATTGATTGCTGATGGCGGGTCTAGCGATAATAGCAAAAAAATTGCGTTAAATCATGGAGCTAAAATATTTGACGTTCCCCGAGATAAACAAGGAGCGGAATACAATAAGGGTTATGGATTGCAATATGCCGAGGGTGATTTTATCCTTTGTATCGATCATGATAATATTTTGCCACATAAGGAATGGCTGAATAAGATGCTTCAACCGCTTTTAGATAACCCCGAAGCCGTTGCTTCTGAACCGTGGCGCTACCATTATGATAAAAATTTTTCTTTACTCGACAGATATTTCGCATTATTCGGCGTAAACGATCCTTTGCCGTATTATTTAAAAAAAGCAGACCGGATTGATCATATGCATAGTGTATATAATCTTTTGGGAAAAGCGACTGATAAGCGAGATTATTATATCGTTGAATTTGATTCTTCAAATCCCAGAAAAATACCGACTTTGGGTGCCAATGGATTTTTAATTCGAAGATCATTATTTTTGAAATCAAACCACTCTCCAGAAAAATATTTTCACATTGATATTAATGTGGATTTGGTTAGTAAGGGCTATAACAGATACATCTTTATAAAGGACGATATAATACATTTGACGAATAGCAAGCTTTTTAATTTTTTGAAGCGGCGCAAGAGATTCGTGGACCAATATTACATGAATAATTTTTCGGTGCGGAGATACAGTGTTTTTTATCCGGAAGAAGATAAGCTGGGTTTAGCCCTGTTCATTTTTTATGCTATAACTATAGTAAAACCGACATTGGATAGTATCAAAGGATGGCTGAAAATTCGCGACTTTGCATGGTTTGTCCACCCCTTCATGTGTCTTGCGATAGTTTATATTTATGGTACTTTTATACTTAAAAATATTTTTTTAAATTTAATTAAGAAAAAATACTAACGGTATGAAAAAGTTCTGGAACAATAAAAAAGTATTGATAACTGGCGGAGGAGGATTCATCGGATCTAATTTGTCAGATCGCTTAATCAGCATGGGGGCAAAGGTCTATAGCTTAGAGAAAAATTCCAGTAAAAAAGCTTTTTTGGAAAAATCAAGCTTGCCAAATAAAACAATTATCCAAGGCGATATTTGCAACAAAAAATTTATCGATAACCTTTTTAAGAAAGAAGATTTTGAAATTTGTTTTCATCTTGCAGCAAGACCTTTAGTTTTAGAAGGAAGGGCAAATGAAGCTCCACTGGAGACATTTAAAGTAAACATCATGGGAACTTTAAATATTTTGGAGGCTGTCAGAAATTACAAAACAAGAGGCTTGATCATGGCTTCCACGAGTCATGTTTACGGCAAAAATAAGTTGCCTTTTTTGGAGGAGTATTTCCCGCGTCCATCAAGCCCTTATGAAACATCTAAGGCGTGTGCCGACATATTAGCACAAACATACAAGGAGCATTACAAACTTCCAGTTGCGATCGCCAGATTTGTCAATGTATATGGGCCGGGGGATTACAATCAGAGAATCATTCCAAAAACCATTCAGTTAGTATTGAAAAATGAGAGTCCACAATTGTATGACAATATAGCAAAAAGAAGTTATCTTTATATCGATGACGCCGTAGACGGATATATTTACTTGGCGGAAAAAATAAATGAATTAGTAAAGAACCGTTCAAATATCATTTACAACTTCGGCACTGAGGAGGTTTATAGCACTAAAAATATAATTGAAAATATTTTATTTTTGATGAAAAGCGATATAAAACCTATAATCATTAAAGGAGCAAGGGATAAGGAAATTGCATCTCAATATGTTTCCATAAAAAAATCAAAAGAAATTCTCCAGTGGAATCCCAAGGTTTCAATAGTGGAAGGATTAAAAAATACTATAAAATGGCATAAATTAAAAAAATAATATGAATGAATTTTTTAAAAATAAAAAAATTTTAATAACAGGCCACTCTGGTTTTAAGGGTTCTTGGTTAACGCAAATTTTGTTGCAATTTCAAGCTGAAGTTGTAGGTGTGTCACTTCGACCAAAAACTGATCCGAGTTTATTCAAGGTTTTTTCATTGGATAAAAAAATGCGAAGTTATTTTGTGGATATAAGGGATTTTGAAAAAATACGAGATATTTTTAAAAAAGAAAAACCCGAAATTGTTTTTCATTTAGCGGCCCAGCCCATAGTGAGAGATAGCTATGACGATCCGCTAAATACATATACGACAAATACAATCGGCACGGCGAACGTTTTGGAAGCAATAAAACAAGCCGGGTGCGTCAAGTCTGCCGTCATAATCACGACAGATAAGGTGTATAACAATAAGGAATGGATTTATCCATATCGAGAGAACGATGAATTGGGCGGATATGATCCATATAGCGCTAGCAAAGCGGCAGCTGATATAATCGCAAGTTCATATATTCAATCATTTTTTAATAAAAAAGATTACGGGGAAAAACATAACACTTTAGTTGCGATTACAAGAGCGGGCAATGTTATTGGGGGCGGAGATTGGGCAAATTATCGTTTAGTGCCGGATATTATCCGTGCAGTTTTTGAAAGGAAGGAAAGGATTATTATTAGGAATCCGTCTGCAATAAGGCCATGGGAACATGTTTTTGAGCCACTTTCCGGTTATATGATGCTTGCTATGAAGTTATATCAAGGAGAGGATAATCTGGTTGGCCCATGGAATTTTGGACCAGATGATTCTCATTTTCTCTCCGTTGAAGAAATTGTAAGTAAGTCTATAAAAATAATAGGTGGCAAGGGTTACAGCACACAATCCGACGATGAAAAACATGAAGCAAATATATTAAAACTTGATACATCCAAAGCAAAAGGCCTTTTGGGTTGGAAGCCTAGATTGAATTTTTCAGACACCCTGTCGTATACTTTGAATTGGTATAATGCGTTTTACAAAAACAGATCGGAAATTTTGAAAATCAGCAATGCGCAGATTGAATCATTTTTTAAAATTTCTCGTACTATGAAAAGGCCTTCTCGCAGGATTAAGGGGCGTCGTGAGCTTGGTAATGATTAAGGGACTCAGCTATAAATTATAGCTGATCTTTTTCGGTTTTTCTCAATAAAAGAGAATCATTTCACTTAATTTTGGCTTGACAAGCCTTCTTTATTTATTCAAGTATTGGTGTTAAAATAATAAAAGATTTAAATAATCAGAAACCATCCATGAACAAAAAAAAACTGACTTCTCTATCAAAAAGTGTTCGGAGAGACATTATGAAAATGGCTTTCGATGCTCAGGCATCTCATATTGGAAGCTCTTTTTCTATAGTTGAAATTTTAGTCGTATTATATGAACTCATATTGCAGCATAATCCAAAAAAACCCGCTAATCCTGATCGAGATCGACTGATTATTTCCAAGGGTCATGCGTGCATGGCTCCATATGCGCTTCTGTCCAGACTCGGATATTTTAAAAAGGAATTGCTTAAAGAATACGCAAAGAATGGCAGTATATTGATGTCTCATGTCAGTTCGGAAGTACCAGGGATTGAGTTTTCAACAGGATCATTAGGTCATGGTCTTCCAGTCGGCTTGGGTATGGCGCTGTTCGCAAAAAATCACAACAAAAAATGGAGGACATTCGTTTTACTAAGCGACGGAGAATTAAACGAGGGTTCGAACTGGGAGGCTTTTATGATGGCCGGCCATTTAAAAATGGACAATCTAATCGTTATAGTTGATAACAATAAGATTCAGGCAATGGGTCTTGCAAAAGATATCATCAATATTGAGCCGCTTGAGGAGAAATTTAAGGCTTTTGATTGGGAGGTTGCTCGAGTTGAGGATGGCCATGATTTTCAAAAAATTTACGATAAACTTCAAAATTTATTATTAAAAAAATCAGCGAAGCCAAAAATCTTAATTATGGATACAATTAAGGGGAAAGGCGTATCCTTTATGGAAAATGAAGTATTTTGGCATTATCATTCACCAGATAAAGACGAATACGAGCGCGCCTTAAAGGAATTAAATTAAAAATTTATGAGAAATACTTTTATAAAAAAATTAATTGAACTCACCGATAAAGACACCTTCTTTTTCGTAGGGGATTTAGGATTTTCTGTAATTGAGGGATTTCAAAAAAAATTCCCGAAACAATTCATGAATGCCGGAATTGCGGAGCAAAATATGACAGGAATGTCTGCGGGATTAGCGCTGGAAGGCTCTAAGGTATTTACTTATTCAATCGGAAATTTTAATACTACGCGCTGTTTAGAGCAAATCAGGAATGATGTTTGCCTGCACAATCTCGATGTCAACATTGTAAGTGTTGGTGGAGGATTTATTTACGGAAGCCTGGGATATTCTCATCATGCGGTTCAGGATATTGCTATGCTTGGATCATTGCCTAATATGACTTTATTATTGCCAGGGGATCCTCATGAAGTTGAGTTTTGTATGAAATATATTTTTAAAAATAAGGGTCCTAAATACCTGAGAATAGGCAAAAATGGAACTCCTTGTTTTAATAAAAATCCTAAAACAGTAAAGAATATAAACTGTTTTAATGAAAATGTTAAAGCCAATATTGCAATAATTTCTGTTAGCACTATGTTGCCAACCGTTGTCGAAATAAATAAAATTTTGGAAAAGAAAGGCATTAGAAGCAATATATTTTCGTGTCCGATTATTGATAAGGATTTTGCGGCTGATGCCAGAAAAAGATTTAAAAAATTTGATTTTATTTTTACTGTTGAGGAGCATCTGAGCGCTTTTGGATTCGGATCCATAATTAGTAATATTTTTGAGGGAAAAAAGAACACAACCAAGTCTTTTGGGGCAGAAAGAGATTTGTGTAAATTGACCGGGAATCAAGGATATCTTTGCGAAAGTCATGGATTGGGTGCAAACAATATAGCGAGTGAAATAAAAAAATTTATAAAGATAAATAATTGAATAGTAAAAATATGAAGATTGCTATTTTGGGGGCAACTGGATATATTGGTCGATCCTTAGTCTATGAGTTATCTCTCGAAACAAAGGATGACATTTTTTTATTTGGAAGATCCAGGAAGAAATTGAATGACCTTCTTAAAATAATAGTGAATAAAAAAAGTTTTAAAGCCAATAATTTTGATAAATTTAAGAATTTTAAATACGATGTTGTTATAAATTGTGTGGGCATTGGAAATCCTGCAGAAATGAACAAATCAGGTTTCAAAATTTTTGAAATAACTGAAAAATTTGATAATTTGGTTCTGAATTACCTTAAAAAAAATCCCGAATGCATTTACATCAACCTGAGCAGCGGGGCGGCTTATGGCAAAAAGATTGAAAAGCCAGTAAAAAATGAAACATACTCTTCAATTAATATTAATAAACTGGACCAAGGAGATAATTATACGATATCGAAAATAAATTCAGAAGCTAAACATAGAATTTTATCTGAATTCAATATTGTTGATTTGCGGGTATTTTCATTTTTCAGTCGATTTATAGAATTAGGACCAGGCTATCTTATATCTGACATTATAATTTCTATAAAAAATAAAAGTGTTTTATTAACTGCACCTGAAGATATAGTGCGGGATTATGTAAATCCGAGTGACCTGTTGAATCTTATAAAATTATTAATCAAAAAGAAGAACATCAATGAAGTGTTTGATGTATACACTTTAAAGCCGGTATCTAAATTTGAATTATTGAATTATCTTAAAAAGAAATACGGGCTAAGATTTGAAATTAAAAAAAGTTCTGTTTTAAGTAGCCCTACCGGATTGAAAAATGCATATTATTCAAATAATAAGAAAGCGAAAGATATTGGCTATAAACCAACCATGACTTCATTACAAGGGATTGAGCGAGAGATAATAAGCGTAATTAAAAAATAAATGGATATAGAAAATTATTCAAAAATTGCGCCTCAATATTATAATAATTCAATACCTTCGATCCTAAAAAATTATTTAGATAAATTTAAATATGAGAGCATTTTGGATTGTGGGTGTGGAGACGGATCATTATTGTATGCCTTGGATAAATTCGGATATTTTACTGGAAAAAAGGTATTCGCGATAGACATGTCAGAAAATCGGATTAAACTAGTTAAAAAAATTAACTCCACTATTATCGCGTCCGTGGACAGTGCCGAAGAACTAAAGACTATTGAAAATGATAGCATTGATTTATTTATCTCTACGCAGGTCATAGAACATGTTGATGACAAAAAAATGATAAAACAAATTGAAAATAAGCTCAGCTTGGGAGGGGTTGCGTATATTTCTACAGTTTTTAAAAAATGGTATGGATGGTATTATTATAGAAATAATGGCAAGTGGGTGATTGATCCAACGCACATGAGGGAGTACTCTCGGGATGATCAGCTCTTGAGTTTGTTCGATCAGAAAAAGTTCACGCTTTTAGAAAATAAGAAGGAGCTTCAATGGTTTCCTATTTTAGATTTTTTTGTTAAAAGAATTAATCTGACAAATAGGAGACTTTATGAAAATAGTGCCATGAAATTATTAAGAAAGATCAAGCTGCCAATTCTTGGATATTATCACTGGGAAATAGCTCTAAAGAAGATTGATAATTAGAATAAAATATGTCTGAAAAATTAAGCGTTTGCATTCCTGTATACAATGGAGCGGAAACTATCTTGGAAACAATCCAAAGCGTTCTAAATCAAAGTTTCAATGATTTTGAATTAGTAATTGTCGATAACGCTTCTATCGATAATACTGTGGGCTTGATTAGCTCCATCAATGATGCTAGGATTAAATTATATCAAAATAGTGAAAATTTAGGATGTGGCGGAAATTTAAATGCCTGCATGCAAAAAGCTTCGGGAGATATTTTGGTTTATGTATGTGCTGACGATTTAATGGATATGCATGCATTAGAGAAGATATATGGCACATTCCAAAAATCCAAAGATATAGGCGTTGTCCTCCGACCTTATTATTGGTTTGATGAAGATTACATTAAGCCAGTAAGAGCAACAAAGCAATTTTCTGAAGATGTGATGGTTTCTATCGATGGCTCAGTGAAGTTGATTAGGGATGCCCTTGACTTGTCCGGACAACTATCCGGGATTGGTTTCAGGAGAGACTTCATAAATTGCTCATTTGTGAGTAATCCCTTTGTTGAAACGGCGTCCGTGGTTTTGGAAGTATTAAAAGTGAGCAATGCTATAATATTGAAAGATAATATTGTTGCTGTTAGAATTGGCCATAGCGGATCCAGGATTCATTCGGTCTACCAAAACTCTCCTATGCTGGCATGGCACAATGTAATTGTTGCAGCCCTAAAGGAGAATAGGTATAAAAAATTAAAAAAGTACCTGATTGAAGACTTTATTGCCACTAATTATATCGGATTGGTTCAGATTAAAAATTTTGGGAGCTTCCGGTATTTAATGAGGGAAATATGGTATTTATTAAAATTTCGTTGGAAGAATATTTTTTCAGTTAATTTCTGGTTCTTTGCCGCAGGAAGCATAATCGTTCCAAGTTTTTTATTACAAAGACTTGTGTCAGCTTATAAAAATAGAATAAACAAGGTTTTATTAAAAAATTTAAGTATAAAATTAAACAATTAATATGAAAGTCGTAATACTTTGCGGAGGGAAAGGAACAAGAATAAGTGAAGTTTCAAGTAGTATTCCAAAGCCAATGCTAGAAATTGGGGGGAAGCCTATTTTGTGGCATATTATGAAAATTTATGCCCATTATGGCTATCGTGATTTTGTTTTGGCATTGGGTTATGGTGCTGGATATATAAAAGATTATTTTTTAAAGCAAAAACATTACGATTCTGATTTTGTTTTTAATACCAAGGATGGAAACTTAAACATTCTCAACGATGATCTGGATGATTTCAACATCTCGTTTGTTAATACTGGACTTGATACACCTCATGGAGAAAGAGTTTTAAAATTAAAGGATACTTACATAGATGACACTTTTATGGTGACATATGGAGATGGAATCGCAGACATTAATTTGGAAGATTTAATTAAGTTTCACAAAGAAAAAGGTGTGATAGCAACAATCACTGGAGCTCATCCAAGCTCTAGGTGGGGCTTGGTCAACTTTGATAACGAAACCGGACTAATTAAGGAATTTGCACAAAAACCCCTAGTCGGGGATTATATAAATGGGGGTTTTATGATTTGTAACAAAGAATTCTTCAATTTTTTGCAAGAGGGTGATATGATTGAAGATGCTTTCCCTAAATTAATTGCTCAAAAACAGCTTGCTTTATACAGGCATGAAGGATTTTGGTATGGAATGGATACTCCGAAAGATTATCATACACTTAATGAGCTCTGGGACGAAGGTGATCCAAAGTGGAAAGTGTGGGAAAAAAAATAATTTTGCATAAAATAAAACAATTATGGAAATAAAAAATAAATACGAACAAAAAGATTGGGACAAATATTACTTTGATGAGCGGAAGGCCCACATCAAGCCTAAAAGTGGATTTTTTTTGTTTTATGATATTTATCTGTGTGACTCAATTATCAAAAAATATATCCCCAAATACAATGGGAGTGATATTCAGCAGCCAAAAATTTGTGAAATAGGATCAGGTGACGGCAAGCTGGTTAAAAAAATGGCAACTTTGTTGAATCACAAGCCCTTTGGAATTGAATATTCAGAAGAAGGTGTCAAGATTGCCCAAAAAGAAGGTGTGGAGACGATATTGGGGGATGCGTTTGATAAATCATTGCTGGAAAAATACCATGAAAGTTTCGATGTTGTTTATTCATACGGATTTGTTGAGCATATTATTCCACCCCAGAAAGCAGTAGATATTCACTTGTCTCTTTTAAAAAAAGGGGGGTATTTTTTTGTGCAAATTCCTCGCTTAAAAGGGTTCAATCATTTGAAGTTCAAATTGTTTCGTCCTGATTTATTAGCTCTTCATAATTTGAAAATAATGGAACAAGAGGAGCTAGAAAATGTTTGCAAGAGGGATGATATCGAAGAAATATTTTGCAAGAATTATGGCACATTCAAAATGAGATTGCCAGTGGCGCAAAAAAATATTTTTTGGTATGTTTTCAAATTCATATCCAAATTGGAATATATCATAAGCCCTTTATTCCGAATAATTTTTGGACAATCTGGTTTTGAAACAAGGCTATTTAGCCCAAGTGTCATATTTATAGGCCGTAAAATAAAATAATTAATAAATATTAAAAATATGGGTTTACCTTCACCTTCCTTAAAATTCATCTTAAGAAAAAACAAGCAATATGGGTTCACTGGGCCTCTCCTTACGCTTGGAAATCAGGACATTTATGCTACCGAAAAAGATATAGAAAAGTGGGCTAAGGAGGATAATATTTCTTTGAGCACTCCGGAAACGATTCAATATTCAACAAGTCGGGATGTTCCCAATGTAAACCAGGAAGCCAGTAAATATATCCATGCCAGGACATTTTTTGAGTTTATGGGAATTAGTGCGGAAAATTACTATGATATGGATAAATTTGATTTTGATAAACCTAGAATTATTCATGATTTACAGTGTCCAATCGATAATAAATTCCACAATTTCTTTAATTTAATTATTGACAGCGGAACGTTGGAGCATATCTTTGACGCAAAAGCGGCAATGGAAAATATAGTTAGAATCACAAAAATTGGCGGTTTTGTTTTGCAAATAATTCCTGCTCAGAATTATTTAAATCACGGATTTTATCAATTTTCTCCTACATTCTTTTATGACTTTTATGTAAATAATGGCTTCGAAATAGTTGAATCATATATGCTCGAGATAAGAGGAACTACGAATAGATTCCATTCTTATGATCAACTTAAAGATCATACAGGGCTTTTTTTTAATCCGAGAAATAGATTAGCCAATTGTTTTTTAGTCAGGAAAAAAGAAAATGTTGAAAAAATAACCGTGCCTGATCAGTTTTTCTATAAAAATATATCAGAGGACTCAAAATCAACCACGAGCGACTTCAATAAGGAGCGTTTTGATGTCGTCATATCTAAATTGCGCAAAATCATACCCATAAAATTTCATGGCGTATTTTTTAACCTATGGTGTTTCATAAAGAGAGTAACTGCAAAACGAAAATACTTTGATATAAGAAAATAATGAGTTTATTCCCAATCGATGATAAGAGATTGCTCGAGAGCGTAATTCAGTGGCTTTCAAGAAATTGGATGGGGCTGTCTTTTTTAATTTTATCTATAATTTTACCGATTATATGGTTTAGTTCCAATTTCCTTTATGCTCCCGAAGAAATTCTTTTTAGCAATTATCAGATAATTTTTGATAAGTTCCTATATGCATGGGGCGATAAATTGAATTACGGGACGCCGGCCTCTCCTGAGATAGCTTCATTGATTTTCCCTAATGCAATTTTTTATAAATTGTTTAGCAGCTTGGGTTTTAGCAATCATGCGGTGCAGATATTCTATCTGCAATCATTTGTCTTTTTATCTTTGTTGTCGATCAGTCATTTTTTGAAGATATTTACGGATAGCAAAAGGCTAATAGCGGTCGGATCCTTTGTGTATTTCTTTAATTTCTACACTTTTCAATCTTTTGCATATTCGGCCAAGATGTCGCAAATGATTCTCGCTCCGCTATTTTTTTATTTAATGTATAAATATTTATCGACCAGGGAATATCGATATGTAGCATTAAATTTCATTGGATTGTTTTTATTCCAAAATATTTTTACTAATTTACCCCAAGCATTAGCAACTTTTTCGGTTTATGTTATTGCCATAATGTATTTTATTTATGTGCATAATTACAAAATTAAATTATTTCTAGCAATATATATAAAAAAAATAGTCGTATTTTTTACAATCCTGTTGCCAATTCCTTTTTATCACGCACTGGTGTATTATTTTTCAATTGTTGAAAATATGACAAACATAGGAAAGTATTTTGGATTTTCCGCAATTACCGCACCGCTTCATTTAATTTTTCAACTTAGAGGGAGCTGGTGGGAATATGGTGTCGCGGACAATGTTCCTTACAGCCACTGGCTTTATTTTTATGATAACTGGTTGATAATTTTTTCCACCTTGTTTATTTTTCTTTTAATGCTTGTCCCCTCATTCGGAAAGAAAGAATTTAATAAAAAATATTTATTTTGGGTCGCTATTTTTTTGGTAGCAGTATTTTTTACTAGCGGATCAATCTTTGCCCCCAACCTGTTTCTATTATTTTATAATTATGTTCCTTTTTTCTATATTTTTCGGGAACCCTGGGTTAAATTTATGCCGTTTGTTTTGCTTTCATTGTCGGTTTTACTAGCCATCTCCCTAAAAAGGATAAATAAAAAAATGTTCTTTTTTATCCTGCTTCTTCTGCTAATAAGATCACTAAACTTTTTTTCTCCAAACTTTTTTGATCATTCCAATGCCAATTGGAAGAAAATTTTTATCAAACCACCTCTGTATTGGGATGAATATTTTAATTGGAGTAAAAATAATACTGATAAATATGTTTTAAACATGCCTTTTTTTGATAATACGGGTGGGGGATTTCAATATAAATGGTATCCGCAAGATCTTGGAAATTCCAATGTTTCAATTAATTTTATCTTTGACCAGAGCAATGCCGTGAGGGAGAAGCCTGGCTATTCACGCATAAGCAAATTCAATGCAATTGCTGAATCGTTTGATAAAGCGGGGAGTGTTGATTTTATCAAGATTGGCACAGTTGATTACATGTTAAAACAAGATGACTTTGCTGTTTCGGGGAAAACCCAGGATGAGGTTGCTAGATCCGTCAAAAAATATTTTGAAGAAAAGCCGAATGTTTCTTTCGGGGATAAATTGAACTTATACAAAATTAAACCTGAATTTTTTATACCTCGTATCTACATTCCAACATCTGTCATTATTTCAAGTCAACCGATAGAAAGGATTGCAAGAATAGTTTCCTCCGAGTCATTTAGTTCAGGTGATATTGTATTCATAAGAGAACAAAATCTAGAAAGAGCCGAACAATTGGAAAAGCTAAATGATTTTCAAAAAAATAAGGCTGTTTCGGTAAATTTCAAAAAAATTAATCCAACAAAGTACCGGGTACATATATCAAATGCAAAAGGCGATTTTCCGCTTGTATTTTTAGAAAATTATAATCAACACTGGAAAACCTACGCGGTTGATTCGCGTGATTCTATAAAAGGTGACGTGGTCAATGAAAAATTTTGGGAAACTTGGTTTAAAGATCCAATCAATAACGACGACAATCATTTAATGGCAAATGGTTATGCAAATAGCTGGGTAATTAACACGGATGAAATTTGCAGCAATGATAAATTTTGCACTCAAAATTCTGACGATAGTTATAATTTAGAGTTTCTAATAGAATATCAGCCGCAACGATTATTCTATATAGGTATAATATTTTCAGGATTGGTACTTCTGGCCTGTTTGGGATATTTGTCATATGATTTTAAAAAGAACATGCCGGGAAAACATAAGCATTAAAAAGATGCCCGTTTGACTTATGGGAAAAAGGATTGGAAAATTTATTCAATGTAATTGGCCGATCGGGCTTCTAATATTAATTTCGTTTATTGTATATTACGAATGGCTTTCGTTTGAAATTTTAACAAATGCAGATTATTGGTTTTTTTTCTCCGAAACAGCTAGGGATTGGTTGCATTATTCTGTATGGGAATCTCAATTAAATTTAGGGGTATCAAATTTGTCGGTATGGATGTGGGGACTTAAGCTTTTACCTGGATTCGTGGCATTTTTTGGTTTTGATTCCAATGTCTATGGTAAATTTTTGATTCTCTGGCCTTTTGTCCTTCTCACTCCGATCCTTGCCTTTCTTTTTGCCAAAGAGATTCTGAGAGACAAGAGAGGGGCTTTCGTCGGGGCGTGCGTGTATGCTTTCAACACATACTATCTGGCAATCAATACCCAAGGACATTTTTCCTTGTCGCTCGCGGGGACTTTCGCTCCACTCGTGATGTTGTTTTTCTGGAGATATTTCAATGATGGGAGGATTAAAAATTTGGCTTTAGCCGCGTTGTTCAGCATGTTGATCGTGGCGTATGACTTTCGGGTTTTCTATATGTTGTTTTTCATCCTGCTAGCATTGCCGTTCTGGATGCTTCTGGCGCGGAAGGGGAAGGAACAGAAAAGGATTTTTTTCCGGAAGAATTTTTGGCCACTGGCGATGTTTTTTGGGATGCTTCCACTCTTGAATGTTTTCTGGATTTTACCGACCGCTATGACCGGATCACTTCTAAATAATGAAGTGGTGGGGAGGGATTTGGTGGCTAATAATTATTATTTAGATTTAGGAAAAGCACTCACCCTTTTCCACCCCTTCTGGAATGGTGGCGAGCCCAATTGGTTCCACGTGCAGGACATTCCCTTCCATTTTTGGTTCATCCCGGCAATGGTCGCTATGGCCATTTTTTGGGTCAGGAAGGACCGGAAAATCCTTTTCTGGGCCTTGGTGGCATTGGTAGCGGTTTTTGTGTCCAAGCAGGACGCCAGGCCGTTTTTGGGGGTCTATCCGTGGCTGCATGAGCATTTTCCGGGGTTCAATGCGTTCCGGGAGGCTTCCAAATTCTACTTTGCCATCCTGTTGTCGTATGCGGTGATGATAGGATACTTCGTGAAGCGTGTGTATGAGATTAAATGGGAAGAAGTAAAGTTTGTGCAAAGAATAGCGAGTAGATTCCGGGTCAAGCCCGGAATGACAATTAAATATGTGATAATTTTTGCGGTGGCGGGGATATTTTTGTGGAACGTGAAGCCGATTTTGACCGGGGAAATGTTTGAGATTTTCACGCCGCGGGAGATTCCGCAGAATGAGCTGGCGATTCGGGATCGGGTTCTGAAGCAGGAGCCTTTCTATCGCACGCTTCTGGTGACGGAAGGCTCAAAATTCATGACTTTTTCCAATGCCCATCCGGTTGTGGCCGTGACAGGCTTGCGGAAAGCGCAATGGGAAAATATTTTTGATTTTGATGAGCTCCAAGGGGATGAGTTGGGCGGATCGGAAAAAGTCAGGACATTCTTGTCGCAAAGTTATGCCACCAATGTGCTTGCGCAATCAAGTTTTTCGAGTTTTGTGGTGAGTGAGAAAGATTTTTTCAAAGTGAGCGAGCTGGTGAAAGATCCGGCTTGGAGAGAAACGGATTGGGGGCTTGCCGGGATGCGCGTGTTTGAAAACCAGGCAGTGAAACCGAGGATCTATCTGACAGGTGAAAAGGAAACAATCCATCAGATCCGACCGTTTGCGCCGGTGGAATTTTCTTCCAGCCATTCGGCGCGCTGGGATCTTGCAATTCCTGAAATGAAGGATGGACAATGGCTTAATTTTTCGGAATCCTATCACCCCGATTGGCGCTTGGTGTGCGGAGACTTTGAGTGGTATGACACAATTTTTAAAAGAAAGATGCTGCCAAATGAGAATCACTTGAAAACAGACGCGCAACTGAACGCATTCCGGCTGGATCAGGAAGACTGGGAAAAGGTCTGCGGAGGAGAAAATACCCAAAATGTCAGACTAGGACTGTTCTATCTGCCCCAAGCCTATTTGTATCTGGGCGGAATTATTTCTATTGCGACTGTATTGATTTCGATATTGTTCCTGATTTTCTGGAAAAGAGGAAAATTGCAATGATTTTGCGTAAAGAAAAAGTCAGAACAGTCCATTTTCCCTATATTAAGCCATAAAATAATAATATTGACAATAAGGATGTAATATTATACAATTCCTTTATTGATATAATAATACTAATAAAAGAAATGAATTTTTTTGAATTTAAAGAAAAAATCAAAGAATTGCCTTATTTTGAAACCAAGGAATTGAGGCTTATTTTGGGTGCGGATTTTTCGAGTACGACCCTTGTCAATTTGAAGAATTGGATCAAAAAGGGATATCTGATCATGCTGAGGAGGGGGCTCTATACCTTGGCTGAAATGAAAAATTCAGCAGACGCAATGGTTTTCTCGACAAAAATTTACGCGCCTGCGTATGTAAGCTTGGAAACTGCCCTGAGCTATTATGGGATCATTCCGGAGGCGGTTTTTACGACAACCTCGGTGACAACCAGAAAAACCAAGCAGTTCAAAACGCCGCTGGGAAATTTCAGTTATCAAAAAATCAAAAAAGAAGCTTTTGGTGGCTTTGAAATAAAAAATCAAAATGGAATTTCTTTCAATTTGGCGTTGCCGGAGAAGGCGCTGGTTGATTTTTTGTACTTGAATCGCAATATTCTGAATGGTGAGTTGGCACAATTTCAAGGCTATCGCTTTAATGAAGATTTCAAATTCAATGTTGATAGGCTCGCAAGCCTTGCTGAAGCGTTCCAAAACAAGAAAGTGACTGAGTTAACTGATAAATTTATAAAATATTATGTTGCCTAATAAGGATTTTTTCAGAAAATACGCGCAAGAAAAAAACATTCCTTGGCAGGAAAAAAACATTCTGCTGGAATATCTGCAAACCCAGATTCTCAAGGCGCTTTCCTTGAGCAAATACAATGATAGCCTCTCATTTTTAGGCGGCACTTGTTTGCGCTTTGCCCACAACATCAATCGTTTTTCGGAGGATCTGGATTTTGATTTGCTTAAGCCGGATGGATTTTCAATTGATGATCTGATGCGCGACATTCAAGACAGGCTTGCGTTGCAAGGATTTGAGATTGACGCTCGGACCAAAACCACTGAAAATATCCACATCATCTTTTTTCGCTTTCGCAATGTTTTGCGCGAGTTTGGTTTTGATGTTCAAAAAGATGAAAAAATTTTGGTTAAATTTGAAATTGATTTTGATCCCAGCTCGCATATTGGCATTGAGAACAAATTTGCTGACAGCTTCAATGAAAGATTCCCGATGCTGGTGAATTCTCGAGAAACGCTTTTCGCGCAAAAAGTCAATGCCATTATTTTCCGACCATATCAAAAAGGTCGAGATTTCTATGACTTGATTTGGTTTTTGAGCCAAAAGAATCTTGAACCGAAATATGAAATTTTCGAAGAGAAGGGTCTCAAAATCAGCAATCGACAAGAGTTGATTGATTTTTTGCAGGAGCAATCCAAAAAAGTTGATCTCCCGCAGGCAGCCAAGGACGTGGAAAGATTTCTCTTTTATCCGGAGCAGGCGCAGTGGATTCTGAAATTGCCTGAATATTTAGAGGGTTTTAGGAAATAATAAGGTTGAAAATTATCAATCTATGAGATAAAATGTAAAGTATGGTTAGGTATAAAGCTATAAAGTCTAAAGCTATAAGGTTTGTTAAAGAGGAGATGCGACTGGTGATGGCAGGGGGTTTTTTGCTGTTGGTTTTTTTCTTGAATCAACTGATATTTTCCAGCCAAAAAATCACTTCCGATGATTGCGCGGCGGGGCAGTGTGCCGCACAAGAACTTGCAGCCCCGCAATTGACCAAGGATGAGAATATTTTCTATCAGGACGACATGTTGGTTGATCTGCCGAGCGGGTATTATCGTCTGACTTTCCAAGCGAAAAGTGACCATGCGGAAAACGTGATTGTGAAGCTCAATACTTATACGGAAAAAAATCAAGAAATCAAAAAGGCTTCTCTGAAACAGTCGGAAAAATTCCTCAATCACGAAATTTTCTTTTTTTTGCCGGAAGGATTTGACAATCTTCTTTTCGAGAAAGAAGAACCGGGCCGGGAAGGCGATATTTTTCTGAAGGCGATCGGCGTGACCAAACTGAATGTGGACACGCCGGAAGAATTTGCAGCACTGCGGGAAACGATTGTGGCAGAAACGAGAACTGGATCCGTCGGCCCTGCCCAAGTTCAGGCCTCCACTGATTCTTTTGATCTCCTGCATGAGCCGGAAATGATCCTCGGCCAGACTTTCAAGGCCGAAGGCGATTATATTTCCGGCGTGTCCCTCAAAATGGATATCTTCAGGGACAGATCAGTAAAAGACAAGAATTATAACATATCCCTGCAGGAAGTGCGTTGCGGATCGGGCGATTGCTATGCAGTGGGTACAGATATCGCCCAGAAGACATTTTCAACGGCCGATGCGCTGGAAAGATATCGACAAAGCGATGGCGCTTTTCTTTTTCCTCTCTATGCCGATGTGGAAAAAGGCAGGACCTATTTTGTCGGCATCGACAATTCAAGCGTCGAGGTGAGTGATCGGAATTATTTAGACTTAAAAGGCGGACGCAATGACGATACCTACTCGGAAGGCTCAGCCGCTTTTCGGGTCAGGAAAAATGTTTTTAAAATTGCGGGAGATTTGTTTTTCAAGATCCATGGAATTGATTTTGAGGAGACTGATGGGATGAAAATCATGAATGGAGCGCGGATCGAAAGCCTCGGCAAAGGAAAAGGGAAATATACCTATGCCGCAAAAGGAGAATTTTCCGATATTTTTGACCTGCAGACCGCTTCTCCCGGAACAAATTTTGACGACAAGCGAAGCGTCATTGCCGGAAAAGCTGACGCTGATTCCGCATTGACATACGAAATCAACACTATTTTTCCTATACAGAAGATTCATTTTTTTGCAGAGCAAGCACAATCCAGCTGGAAAAGAGTGAAGGTGGAATATTCTTTCGACCAGGAAAAATGGATTGCGGCGCCATTTTCGGAAAGTGCAGACCAGGAAGGCTTGATGGCAGAAACGATCGATGGGCAAATTGGAGAAAATGAAGAAACCGAGGATGAAAATCTTGCGGGAGAAGCGGCGAGTGAAGCAGAAACGCAGGACGGAAAAGACCTGTTGCAAAAATTTGATTTTGCCGTGGTGGCGCCGAGAGACGCGAAAACCATCTATTTCAGAATCACGCCTGATATGACGGACATCTCCAGGACGCGCTATTTCTCAATTAAGAATTTGAAAATCGAAGCGGATTTAATTGTAAAATGAGGCTCTAAGATGAAAAAAATGTTTAAAAAAATTAAAAAATTTCCTTCGCCGCGAAATGTCGTGGAAATCATTTTTCTTGCGTTGGCCGTCGCCATGGCAGCCTATTTTCAGTGGGAACTGATGAATCTGGCATTCTTTTTGGTTTTTCTGCATCTCCTGATCCATCCGATCCCGAGCCGATTCCCGGCCGGAGCGGCCATCGCTTTCCTGGTGCTGACCGCTTTGCTCTTGGTCTTTGGGATGAAAGATTGGGCGGAAAAAATGGCCGTCTTGGCCTATTATTCCATGATCTTGATCGTTGTGATGGCGCTTTATGAGAAAGATGCGAGAATTGAGGATAATTGCAGGGAATGAAGGATTGGGGTAAAATAACAAAAGAGAGCTAATGTAAACGTGCATTTTAAAGGCCAAACATAAGATTTCAAATTATAATTCATACTCATATGAGCGAAAAACCCTATCTTTCAATTGTCGCGCCCATGCATAATGAAGAGGGCAATGTGGCCGAACTGCATCGCCGCATTGTTGAGGTCTGCCAAAAAATCGGACGACCTTTTGAAATTATTTTCACCGACGATGGCTCCACTGACGGAACCGTGCAGGCCTGCAAGAATTTGAGTCCGCTCACATTGATCAAGTTTCGCAAGGGCTTTGGGCAGACCGCAGCCATGGATGCCGGTTTCAAACAGGCAACCGGAGAAATTATCGTCACCATGGATGCGGATCTGCAAAATGATCCGGCCGACATTCCTTTGCTTTTAACCAAGATGGTTGAGGGCTTTGATATCGTTTCCGGCTGGCGTTGGCAGCGCCAGGACAGCCTGAGCAAGCACTTGTCTTCGCGCGCGGCCAATTTGCTGCGCAAAATTTTGATCCATGACACCATCCATGACAGTGGCTGCAGCCTGAAGGCCTATCGGGCCGAGTGTTTTCAGGATTTGGATCTGTTTGGCGAGATGCACCGGTTCATCCCGGCCCTGCTGGAACTGCAAGGATTCAAGGTCGGTGAGGTTAAGGTGTCCCATCACGCCCGGATCCACGGCAAAACAAAATACAATTGGAAGCGGGGACTCAAAGGCATTGTGGATATGATTTCCGTTTGGTTTTGGCGGAAATATGCCTATCGGCCGCTGCATCTTTTTGGCGGCACTGGCATCATCATGTCGGTTGTTGGTTTTGGAATCCTGGCCTGGATGGCAATCTACAAAATTATGGGTGGATCACTTTCCGAAAAGATCTGGCCGCTGATGGGCGTGTTCTTCATCATGATCGGCATTCAGTTGTTCGTATTTGGCCTGATGGCCGACATTATGATCAAAAATTATTACAAAGGCCAAAAACGGATGAATTATTCGATTCGCGAAATCACCAATAATTAGACGCATATTTTGTTTGACAAAACTGCCATTTTTGCTAGAATTATACTTCAGGAGTGGCAGCTCATTAACATAAAATTAGGCTAATTTTAGCTTAAAATAATAACTTAAAGAGGAGAAGAAGCGTATGAAAATCGGAGTCATTGGAACAGGTTATGTTGGAGCAGTCTCAGGCGCATGCTTCGCAAAATTTGGTCACACTGTTATTTGTGGCGACACAAATGCGGAAAAAATCGAGGCGTTAAAGGCGGGAAAAATTCCCATCTACGAGCCCGGTCTGGATATTATTGTAATGGAAAATGTAAAGGCTGGACGACTCAAGTTCACAACCGACACGAAAGAGGTTGTGACCGGAGCTGATGCCGTTTTTATTGCGGTTGGAACACCAACCTCAAGGCGTGGAGATGGTTTTGCAGATCTCAAATATGTGAAGCAAGCTGCCAAGGACATCGCAAAACACCTAACGCAGTATACAGTCATCGTAAACAAGAGCACTGTACCTGTTGGCACTGCTGATCTTGTCAAAAAGATTATCAAGGAAACAAATCCAAAGGCAAAGTTTGATGTTGCTTCGAATCCGGAATTTCTCCGTGAAGGGGCTGCTATTCGTGATTTCGAATTTCCTGATAAGATTGTTCTTGGAACTTCAAGTGCACGTGCAACTGAGATTCTTAAATCAATCTACCAGGCGCTCTCAAGGAGTGAGATGCCATTTGTTATTACAAATCCTGTGACTGCCGAGCTCATCAAATACGCCAACAATTCTTTCCTTGCTGTAAAAATTAGTTTCATCAATGAAATGGCTAATCTGTGTGAAGTTGTGGGGGCAGATGTCATAACTTTAGGTCGAGCGATTGGCATGGACGGACGGATTGCAAAATCATTTTTGCACCCCGGACCAGGCTGGGGAGGTTCCTGTTTTCCAAAAGATGTTGACGCCTTAATCGCAATTGCAAAAGAGAAAGGCGTTCAGCTTCGTATTGTAGAAGCAGCCAAAGAGACGAATCGCGATCAACGCATCCGCATGATAAACAAGATTCGTAAGGTTTGCGGTGGTAGTGTTCGTGGAAAAACAATCGGCGTTTTGGGTCTTGCCTTTAAGCAGGATACTGACGACATGCGTGAGGCAGCTGCTCTCATAATCATCCCGGCTCTTATTGAGGATGGCGCAGAGGTTATTGCCTTTGATCCACAAGCAATGGAAGTTTCAAAGACACTTATACCAGATGCTTCCTATGTTGAAAACGAATACGAAGCATGTAAGGGTGTTGACGCTGTTGTTGTTTTAACTGAGTGGAACCAGTTTGGAGGACTTAATCTGAAAAAAATGAAAAGGCTGATGCGCGGCAATGGACTGGCTGATCTCAGAAACATATACGACCCGGAAGTTGCCAAAAAAATAGGCTTCAATTACACTGGGGTTGGTCGCGGCTGATTTCAGTTGAGAGTATTTACTAAAGGGCAGAGAGATCTGCCCTTTTTTCTTTTCAAATCAGCTTGATTTTGATATACTTAAGACCATGAAAGTCTTATTTTTCAACTACGAATATCCGCCGCTGGGCGGGGGAGCAGCGTATGCATCCCAGAGCATCTTGCGAGAATTTACCAACCTTCCCGATTTAGAAGTGGATTTCATCACCTCGTCATTTGATGGTGACTATCACCCGGATCTGGTCGGCGAGAATGTCCGTGTGCATCGCCTGCCAATCGGCAAAAACAAGGACAATATGACCTACCAGTCACAGCGCGATTTGCTCGTTTATGCCTGGAAGGCCTACTTTTTTTCCCGAAAATTAATCAAACAAGCCAAAATTGAAAACAAGGCCTATGACTTGACCCATTCTTTTTTTACGGTGCCCTGTGGCTTTGTTTCCATGCTGCTCAAATTTGAATTTGGCTTGCCGTATATCGTTTCGCTGCGCGGCTCTGATGTGCCATGGTACAGCGAGCGTTTCACTTGGATCTATTATATCCTTAAGTGGCCAATTGTTTTTATTTGGAAAATGTCGGCCGCGGTAATTGCCAACAGCCAAATGATCAAGGACCTCGCGCTACGGAGCAACTCAAAGCAAGAAATCGGCGTCATCTACAACGGCATAAATATTGAAATTTTTAAGCCGCAGGAGAATCCAGGATTGCGCAGAAATTTTACGATTCTGTGCGCCTCCCGCCTTTCCCGCAGAAAAGGTTTTAACTATGTCATTGCTGCTTTCGCCGAGATTGTGAAAAAATATCCGGACGTCCGGTTGCTCATTGCCGGCGGGGAAGGTAACGCTGAGGATGAATTAAAAGCACAATCAAAAAAATTGGGACTGGAAGAAAAAATACAGTTTACCGGATTTGTGACGCCCAACACAGAATTTGTCAAATATCATCATGCCTCGGATGTTTTTATTCTGCCATCACTCAACGAAGGTATGAGCAACAATATGCTGGAAGCCATGGCCAGCGGCATGCCGATCGTTATGACCCCGACCGGCGGAGCCGATGAACTTATCAGGGAAGGCGTGAACGGCTATATCGTCAAATTTAAGAATGCCGCCGATATTGCCGAGAAGTTGGAAAAGCTAATCACTGATCCCGCCGCAACCAAAAGCATGGGCGCCGCCAGTCGAAGGATCGCCGAAGAAATGAGCTGGACAAAAGTGGCACAGCAATATTTTGAGCTATACAAAAAAGTAAAATAGCATGAACAAGACCGTAAAATTTTTGCTTAAACTGATCGTCAGCACGAGTCTTCTTGTCTGGGTTCTGTATGGAATCAACTGGAGCGAAGTCGTTTTTTATTTGGGCGAAATTCGCTGGTGGCAGATTGCGCTTTATCTGGCCGCCATCCTGCTGGGCATGGTGATTTCCGCTTACAAATGGCAACTCTTGGCTCACAGCAAGGGTTTTATGCTGCCCCTCGCGGATTTTTTCAAATTATATTTCACCGGATCATTTATCAACAACTTTATGCCGTCCTTCATCGGCGGCGACACCTACCGTGCCTACGAACTCGGGAAAAAAACCAAACAATATCCGGAGGCGGCTTCGACTGTCATGATGGATCGGATCACCGGTTTTGTCGGTGGATCAATCATCGCTTTTGTTTTCGCGATTTTCAACCTAGACACTATCCTTAAAAGCAAGGCTTTGATGGGATTTTACCTATTGCTCATCCTCTCCTTCGGGCTAGATGTTTTTTTGCCGCGTTTTCGCCATTCAACATACCTGAGACAAAAATTTGGAAAATATATCCCACAAAAAATAAAAATCTTCCTAAATGAACTGGGAAGATATAACAATGACTCCGGCATCCTTTCCAAAGCCACCCTGGGCGGCGCAATTTTCGCTTTTGTCGGCGTGGCTATCCCGAACTATATCTTGTTTTGGTCATTGGGCATCCACATCGACATCCTGGATTACCTTTCAACCATCTTCATCATCAGTATAATTTCCGTCATCCCGATCAGCATCAACAACATCGGGCTCAAGGAATGGGCGTATGTGACTTTTTTTGGGATCTATGGCATTAGCAGCGCCTCTGTCATTTCCGTCGCCCTGCTGAGTCGTTTTTTGCAAATGCTTTTGAGTTTCTTCGCCTTACCGCTGTATCTGAAAAGTAAAAAATAAACTTACTTGTTCACCTTTTATAGGCGACTCAAGACTTCAAATTCCGAATCTTTTTCCGGATGGAAGATGACCTCGGTGATCCGGTCGTCCGGACAGTGTTCAAGCAATGCCTTGGAGCCTAGAAACCAATCAAAACTGACCATAAAATCCGCAGTCTCCAGTTTTGTTTTGCGAAAGAACGGACGACTGACTTTGCGTAATAGATTAAGAATCAGGCAAATATTATTTTTCACCTGAAGCCAAAATTTGCCAAAGCGCACATAGGGAATCTCATATTTTTGGGCAAGTCTGACGGCGACGCGAAAATAGGTTGGGAAAAAGTGGATGTGTTCATGTGAACTGATCCCGTCCGGATTTCTACCGAAAATATTGCGGAAATCCTGAATTTGTCCGGCCCATTCTTTTTCAACCACCCGCGGCCTTTTTTCGCCAAAAAAATAATGGGAAAGAAAAAGAAAGATCCGCTTGACCGCTCCGGTTTTCATTTCCCGCGGATTGTTCTGCCAAAAATCCAGCTCAGCTTTGGCCAGATGCAGATGGATGTCCAGCTTGATTCCGGATGACAACAAAACCCCAACATGTTCGGCGGTGATATTTCTGCTCATCATGATTTCCACGCGATCAATTTTCTTTTGTTCAATCAACGCCAACGTATTGGCGTTCGCTTTGGCACTGATTCCGAAATCATCTGCGGAAATGATAATTTTTTTCCCGTCTTGTGTGATCATAAATTAGATAGTTGCGTAGCACATAGGCGCTATTTTTGTTCGATGATTTTCTCAGTCCGCACCACGCGCACAAAATTGTTTGGGTTATTGCCGAAAGTGATTTCAAATTCGGCATCCTCAAGTGTGGAGGAATATAATTTTTCGAAGTCGATCCTGTCTTTAAAATCGGCTGATAATTCCATTTTTAGGGAGCGGGATTTTCTGCCGGCAGAAACGACAAAGTAGTCAAAATCGAATTCCAGAGTGTCATCTTTGTTGAAGCTGGTTTTGCATGTTCCGACAAATGTCTCACAGACCGCGCCTTTGTCCGACCAAATGATCAGATTTTTCGCGTCGGGCAATCTGTTCAAAAAATCCGCCGTTTCAAAACTGCCGTCACCCATATCCTTCAGATTGAGAATGTATTTTTCCGGCAGCAGAGAAGAGGAATAATTGAAAAAGAAGGGGTGACTGGACAAAAGACTGACTGCGGAAATGAAAATGAGCAGGACATAAATAAGGCCGTTCTCTGCATATTTTTTGATTTTTTCCGACTGGATCAGTTGCTGGACGCCGATGGCCGCGATGATCATGGCCAGGGGATAGACCACGATCTGGTAACGCACAGTGGCCGTCACTTGGTTTACTGTGGAAGCGACATAGTAAATAAGGATAAAAATTAAAAAATACGAAACAACCATCGCTTCTTTTTGGATAGTTCCTTTTTGGAAGGTGTTTTTTAAGATCGAAAAGATAAAGAGAAGGAAAACGATCGGAGTGAGTCCGAAGAGAAGGGCATAGAGATCAGCAGTGGTGATTTTCAAGATGTGTCCTAGTGTGATGATATTTTCACCTTTCGGGGAAGCCATCTCTTTTTCGAAGTCGAAAATCTGCATGCCCGCGTATGTGTTCAAGAGGACGAAAGCGATGCCCGCAAGAAAGATGCTTCCAATGGCTATCTTGAAATGCCGGCTATATTTGGAAAGAAAATTCATGACCCCCGAGGAAAGGCGCGCCCTCAGAAGGAACAGATCAGCCAAAAGCAGCCCGATGAAGCCGACAAAGAATGGCCAGGTGGTTTTGAAGGCAGCACTCCAAATCGTGCCCTCCAAAACCATTTTCGGTTTGACCCAAGCGGCCGGATAGAGAATAAAGAAAACAATCAAGGAAACAAGGATCAGGATCGCATAATCCAAAAGGGATTTCTTGAGATAGGCGGAAAAATTTCCGTCAGATTTTTTGGCATATATATATTCCAAAAAAATAAGCCCCAACATGTAGACATACAGAATGTTCGCCACATATTTCGTGAGAAGAGACAGTCCCAGGAAGATTCCCGAGAAGATCAGGTATCTCCTTGCACTCTCTTTTTGGTAGATGAGGAAAGTAATGATGGAAAGGGGCAAAAATCCCCACAGGAGGGAATCCGGATTGATGATGAGCGAAATGCCCAGGATGATCGGGGAAAGTCCGATTAAAATGAGCGACAAAAGGGCGATCGAATGATTGAGGAGCTTACGCAGGAAAAAATAGAAAGCCCCGAGGATAAGAAGGCAGGCCAGATATATGGGCAGGCGCAGGAAAAAATTTATTTTGATGAATTCGGCCACAACTTCCGGAGATTTGGTTTCTTGGCGGACAGATTTGAGTTTCAGGGGATCGATGCCGCTCAAGAGGCCAAGACCGGAAATTTCCGCCACGGTGATGCCGGGCTTGTCGTTGATGTCGGTATTTTTCCATTTTTTGTTAGCAATTGCCCGCCAAAAATCAGGCGTGCGGTCATAGGTCCAATAAGGTTCGTCTACGGAAGAATATTGAGAAAGACGGGGAAGTCCGAAGGCGATGTTTATGGTAAAAACGAAAAAAATAACTGTTAGGGCAATGAGATTTTTTTGCTTCATATATTGAAATTATAGCCTTAGTTTACGATTTTTATTATATAATATGACACGGAAGAAGTCTAGCCATTTCTTTGACCGCGAATTGCGAATATGTTAAAATTTCTTTATATAATATTGCTTTTTTATGGAAAAATTAATGCAAAAAAAGTTGGTGGTGCCGATTTTGATTTTCGCAATCATGGCTGGCGCTTTTTTCGTGCGGATCTATTCGCATGAAGAGTGGCTCTATTTTAAGATGGATCAGGCCAGAGATGCTTTTCTGATAACAAAGGCTATGGAAGATCCAGGTTATTTGCCGCTTTTGGGACCGCGTGCGGGCGCCACCGATCTGGAAAATGGCTTTTTGCGGCTCGGGCCGGCCTATTATTATTTCCAATACCTTTCAGCCCTTATTTTTCAATCCGTGGAGCCTCAAGTTCTTGCTTATCCGGATCTTTTCTTTGGCATGGCGGCGATTCTGCTTTTGTATTTTCTTGTTAGGATATATTTTTCAAAAAAGCTTTCTCTTATGATCATGGCGATGTATGCTTTTTCTTTCATTGTCATCGAATATTCCCGTTTTGCCTGGAATCCCAATTCGCTCCAATTCTTTCTGCTGTTGACTTTTTTCGCGTTACTCAAGTTTTTGGGTGAGGAGCAGGAAAAAAAGAAAAAATGGTGGATCGCTCTTTGGGCGCTGGCTCTGGCGATCGGCTCCCAACTCCACTTCTTCGGCTTCTTCAGTCTCTTGGGAATTTCGGGACTGCTCATCGCCTTCCAGCTGAAGCCTTGGCTCAAGGATTCCTGGAGCGGTTATTTCAAAAAACAAACAATTTTGAAATTTCTGAAATATTCCGCGGTTGTGGTGATTGTTTTTGCGGTCATCTACACCCCCGTAATCATCAGCGATCTTTTTGAAAATGGACAGAATTCGAAAAACTTCATCGAAGCCTTGGGATCAAAGCCGGGCAACAAATCATTGGCGGAAAAAATCGGCAGAAACATCGAAGAGCATCTGAAATATTATTGCGTGGGGACGATTGCTGATTGCTATAAGCGGAGCGCTTGGGAAAATCTCGCTCCGGCCTTGTCAACCGGAGCCGTTCTCTTGGTCAGCTTCTTTTTGGCTATTTGGAATCTGATCAAGGCGACGGATGCGAGAAAAAGGAATTTTTTGGCGCTTATTGTCATCTGGGTCGGCGTGTTTTCCATCCTGACGATTCCGGTGGCACATGATCTGCGGCCGCGGTTTTTCATCATTGTGTTTGCGGTTCCGTTCATCCTGCTGGGAATTTTGTTTGAATTTTTGGAGAAAAAGTTCGGGAAAAGAGGACTGTGGATGTCTGTGGCAATCTTTTTTGCGGTGCTGGCGATGAACGCGCGCGGAACATATGCGTGGTTCCGCGAGCAATCAATGTCGCAGGAAAAGAATCTCAACGTTGACTTGACGCTCATCCTGAAAGCGCAAGACGGCGTGACGCTCGGCCAGTTCCGAAGAGCGGCTAATTTCATTGCCGCAAGACACGAGCCTGGAAAAAATATCTATTACGCCATCAAACCGGAGCATGACCGGCCGCTGGATTATGTGCTGGAAAAGCGCTTGGGCAAGGATGTCAAAACATACACCTTGAAGATCAACGAAGATCCGGACGCCCAATTTTTTGCCATAGTCATAAACAGGGAAGACGCCTTGGAAAAAATAGCCGCTGAGTTCGGGCCGGATTTTGAAGTGCTATCAAGTGAGAAGGTCGGGCAGATCGCTGTTTTCGAAATCAGCCTGCCCAGTCGGATCGTTTCCCAAGATTTCAAAATGGTTGAAAAAGAAAATGCTGAAGATAGATTCTTTTGGAAAGATGTATTAAAAAATATAATCAAAAAAACCAATGCAACTATTTAAGAAAAAATGGGTACTCGCGATTTTATTGATGATTGCCCTTGTGGGTATTTTATTCATTGCCACAAAAAAATTCAGCAAACAGCAGATCATGGAAGGAGGGACAAGAATCGGTTGGGTGAGCGACATTCATGCTGATCGTTTCAAGAAAAGAGACGTGGACAGTGGACTCCTTTATCCGAAAAAATATATGGAATATCTGCCGAAGGTTTTTGATGCCATGAAAGATGAGGGGATTAATGTGGTCATCGCGACTGGAGACAATACCAATTCCGGCGATGACAACTATGCCAGGGAATTGAAAAGAATCGCTGAGGAAAAAAAGATGGATGTGATATGGGTGCGGGGCAATCATGACAACGATGAGGTGATGGAGATTTTGGGCGTTTCCGGAGAGGATTATTATTTCAGGGATTACAAAGGCACCAGGATCATCATTATGGACACGACCGAATATTTAAATGGCGAATATGACTACAAGGGCGGCGTAAGCTCCGATCAATTGGCCTGGTTACGGGAAGCGATGCAAACTGACAAAGAGATCATAGTCGCGATGCACATCCCGATTTTCGATTCGGACACTGAAAAATATAATATCCATGATCTCGAAGGCGAATTCCTTGGAGTGAGTGAGAACGTCTTGGAGAGATTTTCTGAGCTTGAAAAGGTCTTGCGTGAAAGCGGAAAAGTGAAGATCGTGTTGAATGGGCATTGGCATGTCAGATGGCAGAAGGAATATAATGGCGTGAGATATTTTGGTCAGTCAGCTTTGACTCGAGAAAAAAGTGGAATGGGGGCGTATGCCACAATAAATTTGGATAATAAACAGGTGGATTATAAATTTGCCAGATAGTATTTTTTTTTAAATGAGTTATTTTTCTAAACTTAAGGATAAAATAAAAAAAATTCCTGTCCACACCTGGATCCTCTTGGCCATTGTTTTAGTCGGCATCTTTCTGCGCACCTACAATTTTCATGACTGGTTGCGGTTCAGCATGGATCAATCACGCGACGCGCTCATCATCAGCAATGCTGTTGAGGGAAAAGAAAAATTGCCGCTCCTGGGGCCTTTGGCTGGCGGGACATTTTTCCATCTCGGGCCGGCCTATTATCAGTTTTCCTTCCTGAGCGCAAAAATTTTCGGCAACTATCCGGACAAGATGGCCTATCCGAGCCTCTTCTTTTCGATCCTGGCCATTCCGCTTTTATATTTATTTTTACGAGAATATTTCAACAAAAATATTTCACTGGCCGTCACGGCCGTCATGAGCGTTTCATATTTCTTTGTTGCGAATTCGCGCTTTTCATCCAATCCAAACTTGACTCCGTTTTTCGTCCTGCTATTCCTGTATGCTTTGTTGAGAATATTGAATGATCCGAACAAGAATTTTTGGCGCTGGTCGATCCTGGCCGGATTGTCTCTCGGGGTGGGCGTGCAGCTCCACACGACCCTGCTTGTAATCATGCCGATATTCACCGTAATCCTGTTTTTTTATCTGGCGAAAAAGTCGGGCATGACATATCTCAAATATCTGTTGGCAATCTTTGCTGTTGCGCTCTTGATAAACACATCCCAGGTGGTCAATGAATTTCAAACCGGGTGGGGAAACACGAAGAATTTTTTTGATGGCATAAGCAAGAAAGGGGAGGGTGGTAGCGTTGCGACCAAAAATGCCGTGACAGCAGTCATCTGTCAGGCAAAAGCCAACGCGCATCTGACTTTTTCTCTTCCGGTCACTGAAGAATGTTCCAAGGGCGTGGATGTCAGCCTGAAGAGCGGTGCAAAAGAAGTGTATGGGGAAATTAAGGCCAAGAACTTGCGAAAGGCTACCTATGCTTTGAACTTGGTTTTGCTCTTTTCTTTTTCTCTGATTGGATATATTCTATTGGTAGCGGGCTATCGGAAAGAAAAAGAACAAAAGACGAAGAACTTTCTGGGCTTGATCGGATTTTTCAATCTGGTCGCAATTATTTTCCTTGTTCCAGTCGCAGCATCGATATCCGTAAATTATTTCATCATCATATTTTTCGTGCCATTGGTATTTTTCGGATTGATATTGAAATTTTTTCAAGAAAAATGCGGCAAGCATGGGCGGGTGTGGATACTGTTGTTGGTGGCCATTCCGATCATTATGGCGGTGAAAGCGAATCTGGACGCTGCCTATCTATATGAGAGAAGATTGAATAATAATCTTGAGAATTCTGATTTGAAATGGGTGGAGGATATGTCTGATTTTTTTGCGCATAATTTGCCTCAGGCAGAAATAGTTTATTTGAGCGGGGAGAAAAAGTATCTGGACAGATATGCCGGACCCATCAAATATATGGTTTCTCGACAAGGATCAGCGGTCGTTGAAGTTGACATAAGCAAAGCGACGGAAATGATCCCCGCAACTGAAGAATTCATCTACATCAAGAACAAGGGGGATGAGCTTGCGGATTCAGTGCATGGCTATCAAGCGTTGGCCGCAGAAAGTTTTGCTCCAATCGATGTATATATATTAAAAAATAATTAAAAAAAAGCGATGAACAAACTAGGAAATTTTTTCAAGCAACATGACAAGAAAATTGGAATCTTTGCGGGCATCATCCTGCTTCTGTGCGTTGTTATGGCCGGGGCGGGCTATTGGTATTGGAACAAAGTCGTCTTGGCAGCTGAAACGAATCTGAAGATCGGTTTCACGGCTGATTGGGAATATGGATACAAAAACAAGATTGGCAACAAGCCGACCAACAAAGCGCCGGAGGCTATGGAAAAGGCCGTGGCATATTTTAATGGAGAATTCCATCCGGAGCTTATGCTTGCCGCCGGGGACATGGTGGAAAGTTCGCTGTCCAAAAAAAACACCACCATCGAACAGTTCGGAAAAATAAACACAATCTTCTCAAAAATTGAAGCCAGGAAAGGATATGTTTTTGGCAATCATGATTTGCGCGACCTCACCAAAGAGGAAATCCGGGGTCTTCTGGGGATGGAAGGCAATCACAGCTATTCCGAGATGGGTGATTGGCGGATCGTGCTCATGGACACGAATTTCAAGAAAGACGGATCAGATCTCGGCCCGAATTTCTATGTGGAAGGATTTGTGCATGAGTCAGAATTTGAGTGGCTGAAAACCGCGCTCGACACCGACCGACCGACGATCCTTGTCTCTCATCACAGTCCAGTGCCTGATGAATTGAATGGAAATTTAGTTTCAAACACAAAAAATCTGGTTAATGGGCTTGAATTGCACAATTTTTTGAAAAACTACAAAAATCTCGTGTTGGTGGCCTCTGGGCATGAACCAGGATTTAAATTTAAAAATGTTGAGGGCATTGATTACTTCATCAATGGCAACTTAGCCACAATGGAGGTGCTGGGAAATTTCACTTCCATGGAAGTGAAATATAATAAATATACCAAGAGGGCCAAGATTGTTCTGGAAAAGCACGGGGAGCAGGCGGGAAAATATGAGGTCAACAAAAAAATTGGAGAAATTGATTGGTTGAATCTATGGAAAAGATAAAAAATATTCCGAAGCGTTTTTGGGTCCTGGTTGCTATCGTGTTGGTGGGAATTATTTTCCGTACATATGACTTCCATGATGGAGTGCGTTTCAATGCGGATCAGGCGCGAGACGCTTCACTTGTCGAAGCAGTGGTGAACGGAGAAGAAAGCTGGCCGCTTTTGGGACCCAAGGCCGGCGGCACTGATTTCAAGCTCGGGCCGATTTTTTATGAATTCCAGATAGTTTCGGCGCTGATTTTCGGGTCAGAACCGGACAAGGTAGCCTATCCGGATCTCATTTTTGCCATCCTTTCCATTCCGCTTATCTATTTTTTGCTCAAGAAATATTTCGCTGGAAAATTGGCGCTTTCTCTGACCGCGCTCTATGCCGTTTCTTTCTATGCCATCAAATATGCTCGTTTTGCCTGGAATCCGAACTCGACTCCGTTCTGGACGATGCTTTTTCTGCTGGCACTTTTGCAGATTGCTGAACAGCAGGGAAAGAAAAAAGTTGTTTGGTCAGTCGTGGCCGGCGTGGCGGTGGGAGTCGGAGTCCAACTCCACACATTCTTGCTGGTTGTAATGCCACTCCTGGTCATTGTGTATTTTGCCTATCTCGGACTCAAAGAAAAAAAATGGCTCTGGAAAAATTTTCTTTTCATCGTGCTGGCTTCACTGACAATCAATGTTCCACAGCTTTATAATGAAACGCAAACGGGCGGGAACAATATCAAGGCACTTTTTGCCGGAGCAGAAATTAAAAAAGAGGACAAAAGCATATTTTTGAAAATCGGCAGGACTGGAGAATGTTTCATGACGGCGGGAACGTTCACCGTGTCATCGCTTGGAGAATCAGACGAGTGCAGGATTCTACCGGTCAAATCAGTCGACCATGCGATAGGCCTGGTTTTGGGCGGATTATTGTTTTTCGGTGGTCTGGGCTTTGGAATCTGGCGGACACTCAAAGAGCCGATTGAGGCAAAAAGACGCTTCCTGGGGCTAATTTTGGCCTACACTGGCTTTGTAGTTCTCTTTATGGTTCCTGTGGCCCTTGAATTGTCCCTTCGCTATTTCTTGATCATTGCTTTCTTGCCGTTTGTGTTTTTGGGATTATGGCTGGAATTTTTGACTCATAAATTCAGGAAAAAGGGAGTTGTGATTGCCTTGGCCATTATCATTGTTTTGGCGGGGATCAATCTTTGGACGACGAAAAATTTTTTCAATGCGGTGGAGATTTATACTGAAAAAACTAGCATGGCAGGATTTGATAATGTGTATCTCGGGGAGCTTGAAATGATGGCGGACTATATCATTTTTGAGAGCGATCCGAGTAACCAAGTTTTTTTGGATGGCAACAACCAATATATGTTCAAAGCTTCCAAGGGCTTGATTTATCTGGCAAAAAAAGAAGGGGTGGACCTGCAAGTGTTGGATAAAAAAAATGAGCTGCCTGGCATCGTCGTTTTCAACCTCATCAGCACTGAAGCAAAAGACAGGAAGATACAATCATTGGAAGAAAATTTTGAAATTTTGGGTTTTCGCTCATTCGGAAGATTCGGACTGATAAAGACCAGATTAAAATAACATCTGTAGATTTATATAAGTGTATTTTGTCCTAAAAGGCCTTGCTATAAAGCAAGGCCCTTTGTGAAAATGAGAAGTCTTTTCCCACACTAAGCGCTCGGCTCGTTGCCGGGCAGCCCCGCCTCAACGTCTGCGACTTTTTTGCGGCGGATGATATTTTGAAGGATCACCAGGTCTTCTTTTTTAATTTCCCGCAAGATCCACAGAAAGCCGAAATAGACTCCCAAGAGAATGACTGACTCCAGAATGAAAAATTTATTGCCCAAAGGAATGATGAGCGAAAAAATATAGATATGAAAGCCGGCGAGCGTCACCCGCAGGACGCTTTTGAGCTGATAGGTTACACCAAAATCACGGTACAGATAATATAACATTGCAATCATGACGACGAGTGAGGCGATCGAAGTGGCGATGGCCGAGCCCAGGATGCCGAATTGGGGGATAAAAAAATAGTTCAAGGCCGCATTGATCACCAGTCCGACAGTCGCGATCCACATGGAAGTCTTGGTCTTGCCGGCGCCGTTCATCGCGAAGCTCATCACATAAAAAAGCGTGAGAAATCCGACGCCGAACACCAAAACCGACATCGGCAGGGCGCCTGTGAGATAGCGCTGACCATACAGCAGCTCCAGCGTCGGTTCGGCAAAGAGTGACAGCAGGATGACCATCGGCACCAGCAGCACCAGAATGATGCGCAGCGACTGAGAGAGAATTTTGGTCGTCTCAGTCTGATTGTTCTGCGCGGTCGACTTGGACATCATCGGCAGCAAAAAAACCGTCATGGCGTAGAAAATGTAGTAAGGGATACGCCCGACAGTGAGCGAAGCGTTATAGATGCCGGTCAGCCGATCGTCACGCAGCAAGGCTTTGACCAGATAGAGGTCAATGCTGATCAGCAGTTCATAGGCCAAGAAAAAAATAATGATCTGCCAGGCGTAATTGATCAAAAGTCGTCGATCAAATGTCTCCGTCGTTTTTGAAACGGCGGCGTGCTCTCGAGAAACCTGAAATTTATCCAGCGCCAGTGCCACCAAAAAAACCAGCGTTGGCGCAATCACATAGCCCAGGATCGAACCTTTGACACCGAAAAAATAGGCGAGCCCGATCACCAGGGCGATGCGGGCAACAGAGCGCACCGTTTTGAGAGTGGCCTGCAGATTAAATTTGTGCAATCCGGTAAAATAGGAAAAATAGAAAGACGCCGCGGCAAAAGCGGGGATGATCAATGTGGAAATTTGAAAAAGTTCGGTCAGCGTCGGATCGTTCAACAGTCCGGCAATGACCGGCGACAGGAAATAAAAAGCGACGGTGACGACGCCGATGATGATTGACTGCAAAATCAGCGCCTGTTTTTTGATGGCGCGAACCATGCCGGGGTTGGTCTCGAAATATTCACTGATATATTTGGCCATGGCGGTCGGGATGCCGTTGCCGATCAGAATGATGACCATGGTGGTCAGGGTGACAATCAAACCGTAGCGACCATAGTCTTCCGGACCCAAAATGCGCCCCAGCACGCTGTGAATGACAAAGCCCGACAGATTAAAGACGATTTCCGAGATGGTGACCCACAGAGCTGATTTTGCGATGCTTGACATAATGTTGAATTAGGTGTATAATACGAGATAGTGTACGGTCGGGTTTCCCCGATTTTTTATATGGCCAAATTTTTTATTTCCTCAAAAATAACGGTCTTCTCACGGTTTCCATCCACAATTTGCATGGCCCAGGCCGCCGCTTTTGTGTCATACAATTCTTTCTTTTTCTGCAAATATTCCAAGCCCTGATCCGGTTTTCGCTCGCGCGCCATGATTTGCTCCGGGTCGGTAGCCAAATAAATTGCCCCGTCCGGAGCTTCTATCCTAAAGCGAAGCTTTAGGAAATCCGAAAGCTTCGCTTTAGGATCGCGTTGCAAACATAAATATTCGATATTCACAACGGTGTCATAAAAATACCGGTCGCTCAAAATATAATCAAAATTTTTGTTACATAGCTTCTTACGCAGCAACCTGAAGCGCTGCAAATCAATCAATAAAAATATTCGACGCAAAAAAATCTGTAGCCAATTAGCGCGCGTGATACTTTTCGATCCGCCAACTTTGTTTTCTCCTGATAATTTATTAGCTAACCCGAATTCAATCGCGTGAAAATAAAAAACCTTCCTGCCTTGGCCTTCAAGATAAGCTTTCAATAATTCTATCTGAGTTGATTTCCCGGATCCATCCAGGCCGGAGATGGTAATTATTTTCATAGATTAATACATCAGTACCGCCACGGGTTCCATCTTGGCAATGACGTGTGCGATGCCGTTCGCCTCAACCCCGGCAATGACCTGATCGATATTTTTATAACGGGCCGAATCCTGATTGATAACAATGGATGATTTGGCATTATAGAGCCGCACGCCTTTGGCTTGCATTTTCGCAAACAGCTCATCTTTGTTGGCCACAGTTTTTTCCGCCGCATTTTTGCCTTTGCCGGTTCCGTGCGGGGCGGAATAAAAACTTTCCGCGTTGCGATCGGTGCCGACGCCGATATAGGCGTCCGTACTCATCGATGATGGAATAAACACCGGCTCGCCGGTTTCTTTGTAGATCGGATGCTCGGACATTTTGCTCGGGCCGAAGGCGCGCGAGGTGTTGTTGCGATGGACCATGACGTCTTTTTCAAAATGTTTTTCGCGAGTGATGGAAATGTGCGGCAGGTCATAAATCAAATCCATCTCCGGATCGCGACCCAGAATTTTTTTGATTGCTTCAGAAATATTATGGATGATGACGGCGCGATTGGCCGTGCCGAAATTGGAAGCTGCCGCGCGCGCGTTCATATAGAGTTCACCGTCCAGTCCGGCAGCATCATATCGCAAAAGGGAATCGTCATCCGTCATGTGTTTGGCAATTGCTCTTTGCATCTGCGCGTAAGTATCATTTTTTCTGGAATGAAAAGTCAGTTGTCCAAGCTTCACCATCAGCGCCTGGGACAAATGTTCTCTTTTTTTGGCGGTGTAGGAATACATCGTGTATTGTCCCAGGATGCCGGAGCCGGTGTGCACCATAAAGAGATACTGACCTTTTTTCAGGCCGAATTTTTCCGCCACCGCCGGGTCAATGATATCGGTGACTTTCAAGAGGTCGAGAAAATGATTGCCGGCCGCGCCCAGGATGCCCAGACGAAATTTTGCAAAATGCAAATAGAGCTTCGGAATCGCGTCAAAAATGTCTTGCCTGGTCATTTCATGCGGGAAAAAATTTCCGCCGGATTGGGTGTTTTCCAATTCATTTTTCGTCTTTATCCCGAGATGTTCGATCGCGGCGGATGTTCCTTTGCGACAGATGTCCACTACCGTTTCGAATGGCACCACGGTGCCGACAAATTTTTTGGTCGGCACAACACCCACCAAATGTTCAAATAGCTTTTCGATTTCAGCTAGGGAGATATTATCCTCCGTCAGGTTGGTTTTGACCAAGCGCATGCCGCAATTCGGATCCGAATCGTTGACCTGCGGCAGGATATATTTTTCGGAGACAACCGTCGTGCCGGCGGCATTCTTGCGGCCGGGCTTGGAACAGACATCCGGCATGGCCACGGTGTGCCGAAAAAAAACGTCCTTATTGGAAGTGATGTCTTCCGCTTGAGCAAAGGTTTTTTCTTCCGGCAAAAGATCGGCGCTCATAAAAAAGCGGCTCGGGACGTCCATTTTTTCCGTCTTGAATTCAAATTGATGATCCGTAATTGCGGATAAATTTTTTATTGGCTGTGTCATAATTATAATTCCTCGTAAATTTTTTGGTAAATTTCCGCGACTTTCTTGATGTCAAAATTTTCGGCGCAGAATTTTCGCCCGCCTTTTCCGAGCGCACTCCGCTTATCTGGATTGTCATACAGCTCCAAAATGGCATCTTTCAATTGCGCCACATTGCCTCGTTCAATTGTAACAGAATTTTCCGGGTTTGCGAACTCTTGGAGGATCGGCAGATCGGAGATAATGACCGGCTTTTCACAGGCCATCGGTTCGATGGCAGCCAATGGCACATCGAATTTGCCTCGCATATTGCGCACCGGAAAAATGATCACGTCCGACAGATTGTACAGCTGCGCCATATCCGCATAAGTGTTGATGAAAAGCACCTGCTCGACCAATCCTTGTTGGGCGATTTTTTTCATGATCTCCTCCTTTTTCAGGATGTCTCGGTTGTTCTTCAGACGACAAGCAAAAATTATTTTAATTCTTTTTTCCTTCAGTATATCGGCATACTGCAGAATCATCGCGACGATGTCATCGGTGGCACCGAGACGGACATATTCACCGGGATAAGTCACGATGAAATCCTGCGGGGCAATGCCCAGCTTTTTCAGAGCGCCCGCGTCTTTCGCGGCCGGGGAATAATAATTCAGATCGATGCCGGGATAGACGCGCTTCACATTTTTGAATCCCAGTGCGTTCAGTTTGTTTTTCGCATGATCGGAATAAGTGATGATCAAATCGGCAAAAAGAATCTTTTTCAGATCAGCATCGCCAAACAGATCTTCCCGCAGCGTGGGGATGGTTTGCACTGATTTTGTTTTTTTGTCCACGATGAAATTTTTGAAAGCGAAGGAATTCAACTTGGCCGGCGTCAGCATGAAGTGGAGGACATCGTATTGTCTTCGGATCGAGATGAGCTTCAGCAGTTTCAATTTCTGCCACAAACTCAAATTCAAACTGCTGGACGTGTACATCGGATGCTGCGTCACGTTCGCCGGCAGCTCAGCGACGGCTCCTTTTGTCAGCATCCCAAAATTCACAGCTTTAACATTGCTGGCCAGATAAAAGGCGAAATTTTTGGAGGCCTCATCCCACGGCGGAGCGATCGGCCGAGTGATTAATAAAATCCTTTTCATTTCTTGTATCAAAAATTATTTAGATATTCGTAAATTCCTGCCTACCGGCAGGCAGGCGTACTAATTCGTCATTCATAGAGATTTCAAAAATTCTTATAAATTTCTTTTTTCTCATCACCATTGAAAACATCAACGGTGATTTTTTTATCCTCAATATCAGTCAGGTTAATTTCAATCTTTCTTGTTTCGCCTTTTTCGATTTTGCCGCTGCCTTCAATTTTCTTTTCCCGATCGCTCAAAATTTCCCAGCGAAAATCTTGCTTGTCACTGTGATTTTCAATCGCAAAATTCAGGCTGTCGCCTTTGGGTTCAGCAAAATAGATGATCCACCAATTCTTGTTCTGATCCGGGCTTCGGCCTTGGTCGGAAACAAAGGCCAGATACGTCGAACCTAGAATGAAGATGGTGACTAAAAAAATAATAATTTTCTTTTGTTGCATAATTAATTGCGCTTATAATAAACCGCGACATTGCCGCCGAAATAGACCTGGTCAAATTCTTGCAACTTATGAAATTGCGCCGAGTCATAGCGTGGATTGATCATCAGAAAATTGGTGCGGGTCTCCGAAAAACACTTCTGCGCGTCCGCCCCGCCCGGATTGGAAATCATGTACAGCGTGCACATTTCCCGCGGCTTGGTCGGATCTTCATAGCGCTTGAAGAATCCCCGCGAATCGGGATATTTGTATCCGCGCATAAAGAACAATTTCATCCAAGCGTCTGAGTTGATGTAGTTATGATCCTTGAGAACAATATCTTTGTCCGAAGTTGTTTTTGCTACATATTGCGCGGAGTGGAACGTCTGGGCCATCAGGTCAGCCTCATTTTTGTTGGTCAGTGAAGCCGCCGAATCCGCCAGGCCATTCACCAGTACAAAGGTGATAATCAGCAGAAAGCTGGCCTGAAAAAGCGTCCGGCCTCGCTGGCGTGAATCCGTATTTTTTTGAAAAACAGCATACAGTCCAAAGGCTGAGAGGATTGCCAGAGGATAGGACAGGTAGTTGCCGATGCGGTTGCTCGGCAGATTGATAAACAGAATCTGCGGCACCGACGACATCACAAAAATCATTACCGCCCAGGCAGTCACAACCGCGAAGCCAAAATCTTTTTTCCGATAGCTATACGCCAGCAGCAGGATGCCTAAAAATCCGAGCGCCAACCGCGCTTCACCCACGCTCGACTTCAACGCGCTGATGCTCAAACCCTCACGCGTCGCCTTGGATGGCGCGCCGACCGCGGTGCCCACCGCACTGGGCTCAATATAGCTCGGGGTAAAAATAAAAAAGAAAAAAATGAGACCCGTGAGAAAAATCGGCAGAACTTCCGGTGAAAAAAACATGCGAACCACCCGTGTGATGATGTTTTTTGCTTCTCGATAATTGAGAGCCAAGAAGAGCACCACTAGAAAGGCAAAAATAAACAAGAAGATGAACGAGGTCAGATGGTGGGTATAAAACAGTCCGAAGGTCGTGAAGATTGCCATCCCCAAAAATTTCTTCTCCTCGCGACCAAGCTCACGCTTTTCTCCAAAAAAGCTGAAAGCGCGATAGTAAAAATAAAAAGCGAGTGGCATCAGAAAGTTTCCCATCAGGTTACCAATGACTCCGCCACTGACAAACTTGGCCTGCGGTGAAGAAATCGCAAACAGCACGCCCAAAAAAAGCAGCGACAAGATGGCCACGTTTTTATCTTTGAAGATCCGCAGGGTCAACAGAAAAACCGTCAGAATTCCCAACAGGTCGACCAGTAGCAGAACTACCGGCGGGAAGGCGGAAAAAAAATCCAGGCCGCCGATCAGCGCCATCGCTCCGAAAATCGTGTGCTCGCCGATGATAAAATCCGGCATGCCGTCATAGGTCGGCAGCGCCTGCTGCACCACCATCCATTTTGCCCAATACATATGGTGACCCATGTCCGTCGAGGTCGGCAGGACAGTGCCGGACAGATACGCAACCTTGATGAACAGCGTCAAAAAAAGCAGCAGCAGAATCAGGGCGAATTGCTTCTTGGAAAAATTAAAAAGAGCATTGTCATTGCGAGGGAGTGTAACGACCGCGGCAATCTCACTCCTATCATCACGAGATTGCTTCGCTATGCTCGCAATGACACTAATTTTATAAACTGCAAAGCAGATCGCGGAAAAGATTACGATCCCCGCGATTGTCGAGAGGCGCGTGATGGCAACTCCGGCTCGCGAAAGCGCAAACAAAATAAAATCCACGCTGACGATGCTCAGACCGAAAGCAATGGCAAAACGCTCGAATCTGCTCAAGGCACCACTCCGGCCAAAAATGGCCAACAGTAAAAAATAACCCGGCACAAAAAGCACCAAACCAAGTGATATATAAAAAAGTATTTGATTTTGGATAAATTCCAACATTATTTTTTTACAATTTTTTCAATTTCCCGCAGATACATTGCTACGATCCTATCCCAACTATAATTATCAATCACAAATTGTCGGGCTTTTTCGCCGAATTGCTTGCGCAAATCATCATCCGCCAGCAGTTCATTGATTTTTTTTACATAATCGTCCGCATCATTTGGCTCGACCAAAAATCCATTTTGCCCATCCTTGATCGCATCCTGCAAGCCCTCCAAACGCGCCGCAATAACCGGCAGGCGACAGGCGCCGGCTTCAATCACTGAAATTCCAAAGCCCTCCATATCGCCTTCGACTTTGATATTCGGTTGAATGAAAAGGTCACAGGTATTGAAAAGCGTGTTACGCACGGCGTCCGTGACATAGCCGAGCATCTTGATCCGCGCCGTCAAACCGGTTTCGGAAATCGCTCGCTCGATATTTTCTTTGTCCGGTCCGGATCCGGCCACCACGTACAAAACCGTCTCCGGCAATTTTGGCATGACATTGCGGATAAACCAGGCTACGCCTTTGCGTTTGGCTAAACGACCGGAGGTCAGCAAAACTTTCTTTTGCTCCAACGTTTCATCCAGAATTTTTTCCAGCTCTTCGCGTGAATGTGTCCCACGATGTTTTTCCGTATCCACGCCATTGGGAATGAAGACAAATTTTTCTGCCGCAATGCCGCGCGCCACACCGGCGCGGATCGTTTCGTTGCCCACAGCCACGAGCCTGTCCAGGCTGGGCGCGAAAACACCAACCCACAGTTTTTGATACAAAGCATTCTTCCAGGTCAGATCCAGCCCGTGCGTCACCGCCAGCACCGGCGTCTTAGTCAATTTTTTAACAAACCACCCGGCATTAGCAGTTAGGCAGCTTCCAAGGATGATTATGTCGTATTTTCGGGCGGAAAAAATCAGACGGATTGGGATCCACATAAGAAAAAAGGGGATGAGCCAGCGCTTTCGATTGGCAATAAGCCTAACTTCAGCCCCTCTTGATAACCAGGTGAAAAGCTCAAAATTTTGCGTCTCCACGCCGCCCACGATCGGTGGATAAGTGTGTGAAATAAGAAGGATCTTCATTTATTTGCGATACTTTTCTTTTTTAAACAGATACATCTGATCTTCGGTCAGCTTGCGATTGGATTTGATCATATCGGCAATCAGGGCGAAAACCACAAACTGCAGACCGACCAGAAACAGCGCAATGCCGAAAATCAGATAATTCCGATAGGGGTTTATCTTGAAATCCTCGAGATAGTTGAACAGGAATATGCCAAAGGAGATAAATGACAAGAAAACCAGAAATAATCCGGGCAACCCGAAAAATTTCATCGGTCGCACATCGCGGATCGCCTTCAGGATTATTTTGAAACTATTGTTGACATAACGATACACACTTCTGACAACGCGCGATTTTCTCTCCGGAAAATATTTCACGATCACCGGCACCCATTTTATCTTCATATTTTTCCCGAGCAGATCGATAATGACCTCCTGGGTGTAGGTGAAATCTCCCGGCAGATTCAGTCGCAACAGCGCTTCGCGACTATAGGCGCGGAAACCACAAGTCAGATCATGGATTTTCGTATTCATAAACCAACCAATCGTCCAGGCCGCTACCCGATTCAAAAAACTTTTTATCCAGGGGATATCCTTGGCGGTTTTTTCGCTAAAACGATCCGCGCTAACCATATCCACTTCGGCGTCCAAAATCGGCTGGATGAGACTTCGGATATCTTGCGGATCAAATTGTCCATCTGCGTCGATGTTCACCATAATGTCAGCTCCGTTGCGCAAGGCTTTTTCCGCGGCGGTACGAAAGGTGACTCCAATGCCACGATTCACGCGGTGCGAATGGATAAAGTCCACACCCGCTTCCTTGGCAACCACTGCGGTCCGATCATGTGAACCGTCGTCAATCACCTGAATGAATACTTCGTCAATACCAGCAAGCTGGCGCGGTATGCTTTTGATAGTTTCGGCTAACTTATCCTCCTCGTTAAACGCGGGGATATTCACGATCAGTTTCATTATTTCTTCTTAATGATTAGTTTTGGATCAATGCAGTTAATATCACACTTAACATTATCAACGCCTTGACGAACCAGGTTACTGGTGCAAACTTGGATGTTTTCCTGACAGGCACTTTTGCTGCTGCTGAAATAATTAAGGTTCAACTCATAGCCAAAATATCCCAACACAAAATGCGCGACCACCAAAATCCCCACGATCCAAATGATAGATTTGATTATGCTAAACATGTTTTTTACTTTGTTTAAAGCTTTTTATTAAAACACAAAAGATATAATACCTGCAAGCATTATACCTTTATTTTTGCCTTTATGCAACCTGCCGGTCGGCAGTCAGGCGGCAGGCAGGGCAAATTTCTATCTTCCGATGCCTTTGTAGATCACACCGCTTTTTTTGATCGCGTCCTTGTCCAAGCAATTGGCGCCGTCAATGATGACTTTGATACCATTCTTCTTGAAAATATTCGGATCCAACTGTTTGAATTCCCGGTGGCCGGTAACAATGATCAGGGCGGTCGCTTTTTTGAGCAACGCATCCAAGCTTTTCACATCTGACAATCTGGCCACATGCGGATCGAAGGAAATAATTTCAGCCCCATAACCTTTTAAAAACTTGATAATTTTGAAATACGGCGATTCACGCACATCGTCCACATTGGATTTGTACGAGATACCCAAAACTCCGACGGTTGTCCCTTTCATCGGTAGTTTAATTTCATTCAGCGCGTCCTGCAGCAATTCCACCGTATAGGCTGGCATCGAGTTGTTGGTTTCGCGAGCGATTTTCAAAAATTTGTGATCAAAGCCGGATTGCTTGGCGCGCTCAATCAAATAATATGGATCCACTGGGATGCAATGTCCGCCAACACCACAAGAAGGGAAGTGTGCCATAAAAGCAAACGGCTTGGTCGAAGCCCCCCGAATGACATCCGCCACATCAATGCCCAGCGCATCAAAAGATTTGGCCAGCTCATTCACAAAGGCAATATTAACGTCCCGAAAGGAATTTTCCACGATTTTCACGGCCTCGGCTTCGCGGATCGATTTCATCGGGCGGATTTCACCATCCACGATACTTTGGTAAAAGTTCAGCGCGATCTGCAATCCCTCCTTGTCCATCGAACCAACCACGCGAGGAATGTTGGTCACGTTCCATTTTTCATCCCCGGGATTGATCCGCTCCGGACAATGCGCGATATGCACGTCGGTGCCGACCCTCTGTTTGGCACTTTCGAATATCGGTTTGATAATTTCTTCACTGACGCCCGGGTTGACCGTCGATTCCAAAACCACCAACGCGCCTTTTTTCAAATTGCGCGAAACCATTTCCACCGCGCCCCTAACCGGTCCCAGATCCGGATTATACAGCGCGTCCACCGGCGTCGGTACGCAGATCAGCACGATGTCGGCTTTCTTGATGATCTTCTCGTCGGCCGTGGCGATTGGTTTGATGTTGGGAAAATATTTTTCCAGAAATTTTTCCTCGATCGGACTTTTTCCCTTGTTGATCAGCTCAACTTTTTTCTTATCCATATCCAACCCATAGGTCTCATAGCCCTTTTCCACGCAGCGCACCGCCAACGGCAAGCCGACGTAGCCTAGTCCAATCACGCAAACCACTTGTTTGTCCTGCTTATTTTTTTGCATATGCTATTTTTACTATTTATACCTACCTTGTCAGTTTAAGTCATTATGCAAAATCCAGCAAGATTGGGATTGTGTGGTATAATTATACATATGCGAATCGGAATCAACGCGTCATTTGCCAGAAAGCCGACTAACGGCACCGGGCAAGTGACCATCAATTTTTTAAAAGAGCTAACCCGGATATGCGATCAACGATCCACGATCCACGATCTTGAGTTTGTTTTGTATTTGGAAGAAGACTTGCCGCGCGGATTTAAATTGCCTAGTAATTTTTCGAAAAATATTTTTTTGCCGTTGTGGAAAAGGGATGACTTGATCCGTAAAATTTGGTGGGAGAAATATTTGTTGCCAAAAAAGGTTAGGTTGGATAAATGCGATATGTTTTTTAGTTTATATCAATCCGCGACCATTTTGCATCCAGTAGGGATCCGATCCCTCTATAGGGATCGGATCCCTACGAACTCGATTCCGCACATCATGTTGGTCCATGACATTATCCCCAAACTCTTTCCGCATTATCTCGATAATTCGCGCAAGCGGAAATATTGGCAGAGTACCGAACTGGCCATCGCGCAGGCAGACAAGATCCTGGCCAATTCCAAGCGCACGGAAAAAGACTTGGTGCAACAGTTGCACATCAATCCAGCCAAAATTGTCGTGAACTATTTGGACGTGGATGAAATTTACAAGAAGCCTGTAGAGACGCATCGCAATGCGTCTGTACTGAAAAAGTATAAATTAAAGCCGGGCTACATTTTGGCAGGCGGGGGAATGGAGATCCGAAAAAATGTGGAGGGTGTGATCCATGCTTACAAATATTTACTGGAGAAAAACAAGACGCTGCATTTTATCCATGAACTGCCACCATTGGTGATTTATGGAAAATTGCTGCCGCAACTGGCGCCTTTGATAATTGACGCGGAAAAATTGGTCAAGGAATTGGATCTGACCGCGCACGTGCGACTTTTGAATATGACACCACAGGCGGATATGCCGGCCTTGTTCCACAGCGCTGCGCTTTTTGTTTACCCATCTCATTATGAAGGCTTTGGTATGCCACCGCTGGAAGCCATGAATCAGGGCACGCCGACCATCATCAGTAAAACCTCCTCACTGCCGGAAGTGGGGGGCGACAGCGTGCTCTATTGTAATCCGGATGATCACCGCGACATTGCCATGGTCATGCGCAACGTTTTAATCAACAAAAATTTACATGAAACCTTGGCCAAACGCGGTCGAGAGAGAGCCCAGATTTTTTCCTGGACCAAATTCACTAAAAAGTTTTTACATGTTGTCGGAAATATTCAATAAATTAAATCGCCCCAAAACATATCTGCTACTGGCCAATATTTTTGGCGTGTTATTTTTGATCGTGCTTTCTAATTTACATATTTTACCAATCAAAAATCTTGGTGATTTCATTTTCTTCACCGTTGTTTATCTGGCCTTCGCGCTCTACCGGCCGGGTTGGAGCTTTTTGTTTTTCGTGGGCACCATCGCGTTGGAAAACATCAACCTGGCACCGAAAGAAATCGGGATTATGGTGCGGCCGTATCAATTTATCGGCGGCCTGACAATTGCGGCCGTGCTTATCAAGTTGGCCGTCAAAAGATTGGGCTTCAGACTGCCGCAGTGGAATTGGTATGACCTGCTGTTTGTCATCTTCACTGTTACTGGATTTTTGAGTGCGCTTTTTGCCCCGGACAAAGGTGTGAGCTTCAAGCAGTCCATCATTGCCGCTTCCTTTGTGGCTTTGTATTTTTTGGCACGCATCTTTATTCAAAACAGTGAGGACTTGAAACGAGTCGCGCCATTCTTCCTCAGCTCCTCGTTGATTGTCGTTTTGTATGGCATTTGGCAAAATATCAGATTTATTTATGGTAATAATTCTTTCGAAGTCATGCCCGGACGACCCAATGCAACGTTTACCGAACCGGATTGGCTGGGCATCTATTTAGTTCTTTTGTTGGCCGTTATTTATGCTGTCATCTATCATTGTCATTCTGAGCGGAGCGGAGCGGAGTCGAAGAATCTAATCGACAATCCAAGTAGATCCTTCGACAAGCCTGCCTACCGGACAGGCAGGCTCAGGATGACATCTTTGTATATCCTACTCACCTTAACTTTTATATTATTAATTTTGACTGTTTCACGCAGTGCCTGGCTGGGTGCTTTTGCCGTGACTTTTATTTATTTATTTGTCATTTGGACAAATCTGAAGTGGCACCCGAAAAATTGGGAATGGAAAACTACGCTCCAAATAAAAATTCCAATTATTATTTCTTTGTTTTTGGCTTTTACGATTGTGTATATTTTTAATCTGACTAACTTTCAACTTTTTAACCGTGCCCAGAGCACCGGAGGATTGCAAAAGATCACCATCTCTTGCGATCCGAGAGTTCAACTCTTGGATATCCAAGAGTTGAACTCTCGGCCAATTGGCAATGTTTCCGAATTAGAAAAATACGGCTGCCGCCATATCAATCTGGAAGAAATTGATCAAGAAAGATCCCAGGGTAATTTTGTGACCGAAATTTTCCGCACCGATCCCAACGTCAACATCCGTGGCATCATTTACCAAAAATCTTGGAACACAATCAAAGATCATCCCATCCTGGGTATCGGGTGGGGGAGTATCGGCCAGATTTTGGGCACCGATGAAAACGGCACTTCGCTCAATTCGAGCAACATCTTTTTGGAAGTCTGGTTGGGCAGCGGCCTCCTGGGAATCCTTGTGCTTGCCTTTATTTTGCTGTATAGTCTGATTTCCGGTTTGCGTAATTTTTCAACGAATGATAGAACCGGCAAGATCCTCGGGCTCTGCGCGCTCCTAGGACTATTTGCGCTCATCATACCCAATCTGTTTAACGCCGGTATATTTTTAGGTATCGTCTGGCTATTTTTGGCTGTGACCACGATTAAACAATGAACCCCGCACTAACTTTCGATTGTAATGGTGGTAGTTAGCGGGGAAAAATAAAGTTTTCATAAATAAATAATACGCTTCTGATATATTTCAGAAAACTGATTATATCGAAAGTTAGTGCGGGGTGAAAATCGGAATTGATATTCGTAATATCGGCAAAAAAAGAACCGGCGACGAGGTGGTGTTTTTTAATCTGACCAAAAATTTGGCGCAGATCGACGCGCAGAATGAATATTTCTTGTACACCGATCTGACTGATCCGGTCGTATTAAAGGAAATCACCGAACGACTCGAAATTCAAGACAAACGCAATTTCCAAATTATTTCTTTAAAAACAAAAAATCGTTTTACCTGGAATTTTTGGACGTTGCAAAAATATTTGCGGGCGCATCCGGTAGATGTTTATCTGACTCAATACATCACGCCATTTTTTGTACCCACGAAAATTAAAATTCTGACGATTATCCACGATATCTCCTTTAAAGTTTACGCAAAATACATCAAATTTTCTGACCTGTTTTTTCTGAAAATTCTCATGCCGCTGAGTTTTCGCCGCGCCGACAAAATTATCGGGGTCTCCGACTTTACGGCTCAGGAAATACTCAAATACTACAATGTGGCCGAAGACAAAGTGACCTGGATCCATAATGCGGTGGGGGACAATTTTTTGGCGGAAATATCGGAGACTCAGGTGGCTGACGTCAAGAAGAAATATAATTTGCCGGAAAAATTTATTTTGTATGTCGGCACGCTGCAACCCAGAAAAAATTTACCGACGTTGATTGAAGCGTATGCTAAATTGCCGACCGAAACCCAGGCTGCAATCAAATTGGTTCTCGCTGGAGGCAGGGGACACAACTATGACACCAACATCGATAAAACGATTGCCAAACATTCTTTACAAAACAACGTTTTTTTACCAGGCTTCATTTCGGAGGATGATAAGCCGGGCATTTTCAAAAGCAGCCTGCTCTTTTGCAACCCATCTTTCTATGAAGGCTTCGGCATTACAGTTCTGGAGGCGATGACGCTCGGCATGCCTGTAATCGCCTCTGATATTCCGCCTCATCGGGAAGTAGCCGGGGACAGTATCGTGTTTTTTAACCCGGAGAGATCAGCTGATTTGACAGACAGGCTGAATAATGTCATAAATGATACGGTAATGCATGCCAATTTAGCGCAAAAAGAACTGATTCAAGCTAAAAATTTTTTATGGAAAAACACTGTCCGCAAATTACTGGAAATATTCAATAATCTCAATGACTGACACCAAACTGTGGCCTTAGCTCTACATTCTTTTTTGGTTGACATTTGCGCCAAATCGAGTAAAATATAACTTATGTTAAGTTTTAATCACTAACTAAATAAAAAAACAAGCAAATGGCTTACTTACGAAACACCAATCTTTCCAGCGGCACCAATCATGCCACGCCAAAGACAAAGTTTTATCAGATGCGTTGGTTTAAAATCACTATCCCAATCGTGCTGATTTTGCTGATTGCGGGTGGCGTTTTTTTCTGGAAAGCGGGCAGTGTTTTGAACAAAATTACTGAGGGCGGGATATTAAACAGTCTTGCTCATTCCTTGCCAGGAATTGGGGATGAATTGAAAGGAGAAAATGAAGATCGGATCAACATCCTGCTCCTGGGTATGCGCGGCGAAAATGTTCCCGGCGGCGGACTACTGGCCGACACCATCATGGTCGTCAGTATCAAGCCGACGGAAAATAAGCTTTCCATGATTTCCATCCCGCGCGACCTCTATG
>JBAZBJ010000004.1:0-89610 GCA_041671525.1 Parcubacteria group bacterium | reverse complement strand
ACATTTTGCAATCCGAGCAGCTTTTTGATATCTTGGTTCATAGAGGTGGTGGGAAATTAAGGTTTAGCGCTTAAATCCTACCACTTCTTTAGTTATCCACCACACTTAATATTATACAGCCAGAAAAAATTGACAAGGGACGAAAAATCTGCTACAATTGAGGCAATAGAACGGGTGAAATTTTTCGTGAAGGTGTTTCGCGGGATTGATCACTCGTTTTATTTTTTGTCCACAAGAAAAAAATAAAAATGTGGTATAATATATTCATTCAGATAAATCGGAAAAAGAAATAGAACAACAAAATGGCGACAGGGGAAAGCCGAAAAAATCAAATCAAAGACAAAATTAAAGCGGCGAAATATCAAAGTCTGCGTTTTTGGCGTGGCAAGGGGTCTTTCCTAAAGCGAAGCTTTAGGAAAAGGTGGTTGGCGGGAGCGGTGGCCGCGGTTTTGATTGCGGGCATTTTGGTTGGAACTTTTTGGAATGGTAGAAATGGGGCGTTGGCCGGAACGTACACTTGGACACAAAGCGCGTGGAACGGCGGGCTGGACGGCGGCACCGGGGCGGCGCATCCGACCAATGTCAGTAACTGGACGAAATATGATTCCAAGGATGCGACGGTGACGGCGGGCGCGGGCAGCGTGACACTGGCGCAAACAACAGGCTCTGATCAAGATACTTTGACCGCCGATTTCACCGGCACCAACTCCAATACGACCAACGCCAGTGACAAAATTGCTTTGACGCAAGCCTCGCAAGCGTACACTTTGACTCAAACAAATAACAGTACCACTACGCCAACCGCCCCTGGATCTTTAACGGGCGGTTTTAATAATTCCGGTAATGTGAAAAGCAACACGGAGGTTTTGCCGGCCGGATCGGGCGGTGAGGATGCGGATGTGCGGTTGACACAAGCTAACAAAACGGTAATTTATGTTGACCCTGTAACACAAACCGGAGCTTTGGGCGGCAGAAGCGGGGCGGATGCGATTTGTGCCGCTTCCGCCAATAAACCGGCTGACGCAACAAAAATAAAGGCTTTTTTAAGTGTTAGCGCGTCTGATGAAATACGGGATATGCATGTGGCAGGCGGAGATGCAAGTCACTATGATTCAAGTAAACCGCTTTATTGGTACAACGCAAGCACCGGGGCATCGAGCAGCCTGGTTGGAAATAATTGGGCGGATATATTGGATGGTTCAATTTCAAATTCGCAAAATACGGGAACAGGCATGAACTATGTCACTTGGAGCGGATCCCTTATTTCCGCCACTGGTGCCATTCACGCCACGCATCATTGCACAGGATGGACAAATGATACAGGCGCTGTGTATGGGAATACGACCAACAGCACATCTACCGTGGCTGCATGGATGAGTAGCACTAATGCCTCGTGCGATACCCCCACTAGAGTGAGATGTATCGCTGAGATTCCCGCATACTATGCGACTACTGCCACGTATACTTCCTATGTAGATAGTGGCGCAGCGATTCCAACATGGAACAATTTTCAATTTACCAAGGGTAGCACGGCCGGTGGAGCGGGCTCAGTTACCGTCCAGGTTAATGCCAGTGATTCTAGCGCTAGTGCACCAGACTTTAGTGTCAATGGGGCTGCATGCTATGTTTCGGTTTCAGCTGACGGATCGTCCGGATCAAATGACATTACTACCTGTAGTGTAACGGTTGTTCCGGGCAGTTGTGATATTGGTGGTTGGGACAATCAGATTGATTGTGAGAATGATGGTGGAAATTGGACGCCCATGGAAACGGCTCCCCTGACCGGACGCTACTTGTGGTATCGCGCCTCATTGCTTTCGGTTGACACGACAAAATCTCCATTACTCAATGATTTTGCGGCCAACGTCACAATTCCGTCCTTCCAAACCTCCGGCACGTATACTTCGCCGATTCTTGACACCGGGCACGCGCAGGCATGGGGAGCGACGACTTTTGCCACGACGGATGTGAGCGGCGGTTCAGTTGCGGTTAAAGAAAGATCCTGCAATGACGCGGCGTGCTCGGGCGAAACGGCGCTGGCGAGTTGCGCGGCGGTGACCAGTGGCGCGGATCCGTCCGGCAACGGGTGCGTCAACGACGGCGATCAGTATATCCAATATTCAGTGGCGCTGACCGGCGATGGAACTTCGACGCCGAGCCTGAATGACATTACTTTGAATTATTATTACTATTCCCAAGGCACCCTGACCTCTTCGCCGTACAATACCGCGGACGCGAAAAACAAAATTTCGGATTTTTATTGGACCGGTACGGAAACTGCCGGCACGGATGTCAGATTGCAAATCAGAGCGGCTGGCAGTCAAGGCGGATTGACCGGCGCTTGGTGCGGACCGACGGCCTGCAACGGCACGGATTATTACGCAGTTGCTTCCAATGCACAGGCCAATACCATCTTGGCATCCCTGGCGGACAGAAGCAATGACCAATGGGTGCAATATAAAATGATTTTGGTGCCTTCCAGTGACGGCGCCAATACGCCGACGGTCAACAGTGTGGTGGTCAAATACAATTTCAATGAGGCGCCGACTTTGGCGCAGGCTTCCGCGACCACCCAGTCCAGCGGCAATGTTTTGGTCAATTATAATATTTTAGATATCGACGCGACTGACCTGTCGCAATCTTCGCAAAATGTGCAACTCGGCTACCAGTTGCCGGGCGTGACGGTGAATTCCGTCGATGTTACCGACTCCAGCACGAGCAATGTTTTGCTTAATAATCCCAACTCATATACGATTCCGACTTCGGGTAATGTTTTGATCAATTCGGAGTTGTTGGGGTATTTAGGGGTGTTGGGGAATGGGACAACTACCGTTACGCTAACCGGAATTTCCCGTGCGCAGAATTTCACGACCAATTATCCGACCGCCGGCGCGGCGCACACGGCCGACACAGCGGTCTTTTTCCAGGCGACGCAACTGGCCGGCACCAACAGTTATGACACCGTGACCAGTGTCACCACCTCAGCTTCAACCACTAAAACCATAACCTGGAACGCCAAAGCGGAAAATTCCAGCGGAACTAGTTTGAATGGCGGATCGTTCACCGGCGCGAATAAAATAAATTTAAAAATATTTGCCAATGATGCGTTCACGGACGCCGGCCTGCCGACCAATAACATCGGCGTCGTGATTCCGACGGCGGTGGACTTGGATTTTCTGGCACCGACCATTACCAATATTTCTTCCGACAAAGTTAATGGATCATATAAGGCCGGAGAAGTGATTGACGTGGATCTGACTTTTTCGGAAAACATCACGACCACCGGCACGATCACGGTGACGCTGGAAACAGGCAGCACTGACCGCACTTGTACATTCAGCGGCGTGACCAACGCCGGCACGGCCACTTGCAATTATACTGTCCAAGCCGGTGACACTTCCGCCGATTTGACGGTCAACACGGTCGCGGGCACCATCGCCGATCAGGCCGGTAACGCCATGACCAATTTCGCGCCGACGACTAATCTGGCCGCCAACAAAGCGTTGGTTATTGACACGACCGCGCCGACCGCGGCGGTTACCTATTCCATTAATCGTGATGTGAAAGCGGGTGACAGTCAGATCATCACCGCGACTTTCAGTGAGGCGATGCTGGACGCGCCGATTCCGAAGGTTGCCATCTCCGGTGGCAACACGCTGGCGGCCACCAACATGACCAAAACGGACACGACGCATTATGCCTACACTCACACGGTGGGCGCCGGCAACGGCACGGCCACTGTGGCTTTGAGTGTGGGCACGGACGCGGCGAGCAATGTCATCACGGCCGCGCCGACCAGTGGGGCGACTTTCACTGTGGACAACACCGCGCCGACTTCACCGGGCACCGCGACTTTGAACAGCTATCTCAACAACACGGGTAATCAGACGGTGAGTTGGACGCAATCGACGGAGACTAATTTCAAAAATTATTTAGTGCAAAGAAAACTGGGCGTGGGTGGCACATTCGCCACGATCCGCACCGAAACGACCATCGGTACTACTAGTTATGCCGACAACTCCGCCCTGGCCGAAGGTAGCTATTATTATCAAGTTATCGCCGAAGACAACGCTGGCAACACGACCACCGGTGGCACTTCAACAGTTTTAGTCGTGGACAAAATTGCGCCGGTGTTGCAATCCTTCACTTCGTCGAGCACCAATTCCGATCCGGGAGATCCCTTGACGATGTACGGTACCGGCGACACGATCAATATTCAGGCAGTCTTTAATGAAAATTTAGCCAATGGCGCCACTATGACGGTCAGGCTAAACAACACCGCGCAGTCGCAAGTGTTGCTCAACCAAATTGCCGGCGCGACCCTCTCCGGAACGTACACTGTGAGTGCGGCCGGCAGCGGCGTGAGTGATGACTCCCCGGATCTCTCCATCGGGCAGATTGTGACTACTAGCGTGACGGACGCCGCGGGCAATCTGCGCAGCAGCGAAACGATTCCGGCCGGGCAAAACCTGGGCGACAATAAAAATCTGATCGTGGACACGGTGCCACCGAGCCTGTCTTCCTTTTCCGCGGCGAGCGGCAGCTATAACGCCGGCGACGCGATCACCGTGGTCGCCAACTATAGCGAGTCAGTCCAGGCCGGCAGCCAGATCCAGGTGAAAGTCAACGCGGATGGCGGTGTCGCCACCATTGATCTGACGACGGTCAGCGCGGAAACGATTTCCGGCACATATACTGTTCAGGCCGGCGACAACGCGGCGAATTTGCAGGTGACTTCCATCGTGGCACAAAGCGTTTCCGATATTAAAAATAACCAACTGACCAACACTGATATGCCCGGTACCAACATTGCCGGTGGAGCTTTGGTGGACACGACCGCGCCGGTCATTGCCTTCACGGATGATGTGGCAGCCGGTCCGGTGCAAAGCGATGACATTGTGATTAACGTGGTCGAAACCAATTCGGCCAGCTATAAATATATTTTCAGCGCCGACGCGACCTGCGCTGACGAAAATTATGCCGGCGGCACGACGTTCGGTTCCGACGATCTGATCACGATCAATACGGAAACCAACAACACAAAATATATCTGCGTCAAGGCGATCGATACAGCCGGCAACGCAGCCTACCAGGCCGGCGTTAATCCGTTGAATATTGATATTACGAATCCGGATGGCACAATTACCGTGGATCGTTCATTGGGCAGTGGACAGATTGCGCTCACCGCTACTGATGGCAGTCGCGGCATCACCGGGTTGCAAATGCGTTCGGTTATCCATGAAGATGATGCGGCAGCTTGTGATTTGTCGGCGGCTACTTGGGGAGATTTTGCCGCGACCTTAGACTTGGACAGTGAGAGTGCCTTGGTCAAAGCCTGTGTGGAATATCGCGACGTGGCCGGCAACACGACAACCTTGAGCGCCGCGCCGCCGCGCACGCCCGAATCTTTCCAATATTACGATGTTTCCGATCCGGATGATTTCCGCGTCTTTTTGTCCTGGAAAATTCCGACCGGGCACGAAGGCTCCAAAGGTTTTTCTCAATATCAATTGTTCCAATGCGCGGATCTCAAAGACAACGCGGACTGTACGCCGGACACCACGGGCGTGCCGACCACAACCATTAGTCAGCAGTCGACCAATTACAAAACTTATCTCAGTCTGACGGACGCGAACAAATATTGTCAGGTGCTCCGGTTTGCCAGTCAGGATGCGGATGGCACGGACTATTCAGCCGTCAGTGAAAAACGGTGCGTGGTGCCAAGTTCGGCATCTTCTTCCGTAACCAAGGATGTGGCCATTGAATTTCCAGCCGACCCGGTGCCGGACGCGGAACTGTTTGCCAATCAGGCGACGATCCATTGGACAACTGTCAACGCCAATAATGCCGAAGAACCATTGCCGGCTGACAGCCAGGTCTGTTGGCGCGTGCACATGGTGCCGACGCCGAACTGGAATTGCCGCAGTTATGAATCGTATGAGGTCAGTCATGCCATCACGATTTCCAAGGCCACTGAACGGTTATATGACCTATTACCCGACACGGAGTATGATTATCAGGTGCGCTCCCGCACTTCCTGGAACAAAGAAGCGACTGCAGATGGACCTGCCACTTTTACGACCAAAAACGGGCCGGTGATCAAAAATATCAACCCGGATCCGATCGGCAACACCACCGCGACGATAACCTGGACGACCGAAAATAAAAACGGCGCTGATTTGGCATCCAGTTCGGCGTTGTATTATGCCGCCGAAGTGGACGCGGATGGTGCGCTGGTGACGCCGGCCGAGGGCGCCTGCGACGGATCCGATGTGGTCGGTCATACCTGCACGTTGAGCGGACTGTCAGTTGGTACGCAATATTATTTTTATGTCGAATCGATCGCCAACAGCGCGACGGCGCGCGACACCGCCAACGGCGCCTTCCATCGTTTCACCACTTTTTCCGACTCCGCCGCGCCAAGTATCACCGCCAATCCCGGCAATCCGCTGATTGTGACGGACACGCAGGCAGCGCTGGCTTGGGAAACGGATGAGCGTTCCACTTCCTGGTTGCTCTATGACACGGTGACGCACGCCGCGTTTGACAATTTCGTGGATCTGAATTTTGATCCGGACAATGCCAATCGAAATCCGTACGCTGACAATTTGTCCGGCGACAGTTCCAATCTGGCGCACACTTTCATCATGAGTCTGGATTCTTTGGCGGCGAGCACACCGTATTATTATCGCTTGGTTTCGGAAGACACTTCCGGCAACGTGAGCGTGAGCGCGGAATATACTTTCACGACTTTGGAAATTCAAAGCGCGCATCCGGCGCTGACCAATCCGGGCAATCCTTTGGTCGCGCAATTCTCCGACACGGAAGCGGTGATCTATTTGCCGGCCGCCAACACGGAAGCCACTTCTAAGCTGTGTTGGGACACGGCCACCATCGCGGACGTGGACAGTTGCGCCAATCATACGGAAATCAACACGGCGACCAAAACTCATTATTTCCACCTGACCGGCCTGACGCCGGAGACGACCTACTATCTGCGGACAAAAATCACCGATTCGGAAACTGCGGACACCAACTTCACTTCTTCCGCGGCGGTGACTTTCACGACTTTGGCGACGCAAGTCGATCAGCACGCGCCGCTCACTGCGATTTCCAATGTGACGGAATCTTTGGTCACGGACGTGGCGGCGGTGGTCAATTTTGACACGGACGCGCCGGCGGTGTGCATGATCCAGTCCGGCACAGCCACCGGCAACTATACCAATGACGTGGCGGAAGAAGACGGATATGCCGCGCGGGAAAATTTCAATCTGCACCATGCGATCAATATCAACGGTCTGATTTTTTCCACTAAATATTATTACCAAATCAATTGCGAAGATGATCTGGAAACGGCGATCGCGGATCCGAGTGAATATGACTTTACGACCGAGGAACGAATGTTGACTCAGGCCGGTTTCGCGGCGTTGGGCGACGTGATCGCGCCGAACATCTCCGGCGTCAGCGCGGGCACCATTACCGGCGAATCGGTGACGGTGAGCTGGGACACGAACGAAAAGGCCGGCGGTTCGGTGGCCTATGGCATCGAGAGCGGAACTTATGAAAATATGGCCAGTGATTATTTGATCAATTCGGCCGCGGCCAATTATGTGACTGCGCACGCCGTCATCATTAATGGGCTGGTGCCGGCCACCAAATATTATTTTGTGGTGCTGTCCGCCGACGCGGCCGGCAATATCACCAAGAGTTCAGAGTCCTCTTTCACGACCGCTTCACCTTCGTCACTGTCTTCCATTAATGTGGCCTCGCTCAGTCTCAATCAGGCCACCATCACTTGGAAAACCTCAGCCAAAACCACCTCCGGCGTGGAATACGGCTTGACGGAAGAATACGGACAAAAGAAGGAAAATAGCGCGATGGCGACAGAGCACACCGTGACGCTGTCCGGGTTGCAATCGGGACAGACCTATCACTTCCGCGTGAAAGGCAAAGACGCCAATAATAATTTGTATTCTTCAGGCGATTATACTTTCCAGCCAAAATCACCGCCGCAGATTTCCGGTGTCAAGGTGACCGGTGTTACCGAACATGAGACCAAAATTAATTTCAAGACAAACATCGCGACCGACGCCTTGATTATCTATACGGACGCCAAGAATCCGGAAAATTCTGGTTCGCAGGGCAACCCTCAGCTCGGTTCCAGCCATGAAATCATCCTAAAAAATCTGGCTTCTGGCGCGACGTTCAGTTATTCAGTCAAGGTGCGTGACGAACAAGGCAATGAAACTACTCAAGCGGGCGGCTCGTTCACAACCGGCAAAGATGAAAACCCACCGAAGCTGGATCAGATCCGCACGGACAGCGCTCTGGCACAGAACGGCAAAGTGCAGTCGATCGTTTCTTGGACGACCGATGAGCCGGCCACTTCGGTGTTTGCCTATCGCGAAGGCATCAGTGGCGAAGAAAAAGAAGTGAACATTTCCAAGCAGTTGACGCTCAATCACGTGGCGGTGGTCACGATTTTCAAGCCGGGCACCGTTTACTATTTCCGGGTTAAATCCGTGGACGCGTCCGAAAACGTCGCCCGCTCCGGTGACTTCGCGCTGCTCACGCCGAAAATCAAAGAAAACATCGTCCAGATCATCATTGGCAATTTCCAAGATATCTTTAGTTGGGCGAAGTTATAGCCCTGGCTAGTTAAAAAGGAAAGCCTCGCTTCGGCGAGGTTTTTTGTTTTGCAATTTTGTGCTAAAATACAGTTAAAGAATCTAAGAATTAGATTCCGGGTCAAGCCCGGAATGACAATTGAATGGGGCGTAAGAAAAAGGAGGAAAAAAACAGAAAACAGGAAGCTTTGGAAGAGGCGAAAAAGCCGAAATTTAGCATCGGCGGCGACGTGAAACGGAGCATTCTGGCGGTTTTTTTGTTCGCGTTGGCGTTGGTGATGCTTCTGGGTTTTTTTGACGCGGCCGGGATGGTCGGTCAGTTTTTGGATGAGCGGCTGGCGGGCGCCTTGATTGGCTGGGCAAAATTTGTGTCGCCGTTATTTTTGATCCTCGCCGGTCTGATTTTGCTGCTGCGCAAAGAGACCGGTTTTTATATCACGAAAATTATCGGACTGATAATTATTTTTGTGAGTCTCACCGGTTTTTTCCATTGGCTTTTTGCGCTCGACCAAATGGCCGAAGCGGCGCGTGCGGGCACGGGCGGCGGCTATATCGGCTATGGCGTGGCGTACGCGGCAGTGAAACTGCTGGGCAACGCCGGCGGTTTGGTGGTGATTGTGGCTTTCTTTTTGATCGGCATCATCGTGGCGTTCAATTTTTCCATCGCGCATTTTTTTGAAAAGTTGTTTGCGAAAAAAGAGGCGGCAGAAGATGGGGTGGAATTTGTGGAGGATGGGAGCGTGGCAGCTGAAAAAATTAACGAGAGAGATGCCGTAGAGACGCAAGGCCTTGCGTCTGTACAGGCCGATCCGGCTGATCCGGATTCCAACATCGGGAAAATCGAATTTGTGGAAGGGCGCGACCAATTTGTCGATGAAAAACTGTTGACTGGCATCGCGCATAAAGAATTTTCCGTCAAAGGCGGCGCGAAGGATGATTTTGCAGAAAAAAATCCGGGGACAATTTTTAGTCACGGAAATGGCAATTGGAAATTTCCGCCCGTGACGCTCCTGGAAAAAAGTTCCGGCGAAGCCAAAGGTGGGGACGTGGAAAAAAACGCCGAGACGATTGAAAAAACGTTGCGCTATTTTGGCATTGAAGTGGAGCGCGGGGAAATTCAAACCGGTCCGGCGGTGACGCAGTACAGTTTTCGCCCAGCCGTGGGCGTGAAGATTTCCCGCATTCTGGCGCTGCAAAATGACCTGGCGCTGGCACTGGCGAAACATCCGATCCGCATTGAGGCGCCGATTCCGGGCAAGTCTTTGATCGGCATCGAAGTGCCGAACACAACTTCCGCCATTGTGCGGCTGCGGGATATTTTGGAAGGCGCCGATTTCAAAAATCGGAAATCGAATCTGACTTTGGCGCTGGGCGAGGATGTGAGCGGAACCTATGCTTTTGGCAATTTGGACAAGATGCCGCATCTGATGATCGCGGGCGCGACCGGCACCGGTAAATCGGTGGGCATCAATTCGGTGATCACGACTTTGCTCTATCAAAATTCGCCGGACGATCTGAAATTTATTATGGTGGATCCCAAGCGCGTGGAGCTGTCACTGTATAATGGCATCCCGCATCTGCTGTGTGATGTGATCGTGGACAATGGCAAAGTGGTGAGCGCGCTCAAATGGGCGGTGGGCGAAATGGAACGCCGCTACCGATCGCTGCAAGACAGTGGTTCGCGCGACATTGCCTCGTATAACGAAAAAATCAAAGCTGGACACAAAACCAAATATACGGATTTCGACACCGGCGAGATTGTGGAAAAAGAATTTGAGAAATTGCCCTACATCGTGATCATCATCGACGAGTTGGCGGATCTCATGGGTAGCCATGGTAAAGAAGTGGAAGGCGCGGTGGTGCGCTTGGCGCAGATGGCGCGCGCCGTGGGCATCCATCTGATCGTTTCGACGCAGCGGCCGTCCGTGGAAGTTATCACCGGCTTGATCAAAGCCAACATTACCACCCGCGTGGCGTTCCAGGTGGCCACCCAGATCGATTCGCGCACGATTTTGGACATGTCTGGGGCGGAAAAATTGCTGGGCAATGGGGATATGTTGTATCTGTCCGCCAGTTCACCCAAGCCGAAACGGGTGCAGGGCGTGTTCGTCAGCGAGAAAGAAGTTAAGGATGTAGTTAAATTCATCAAGGACCAGAAATATGAACACGGCGAAGATTTGGGCGAAAACATCACCAGTCCGGCACAGGGCGGCGGATTGGATTTCAAAAATACCCCGGAAGGTAGCCAGGACGACGATTTATATGAATCGGCCAAGGAAGAAGTGACGCGCGCCGGCAAGGCTTCGGCCTCGCTCTTGCAAAGACGCTTGCGCGTCGGTTATTCGCGGGCGGCTCGACTGCTGGACATTCTGGAAGACAATGGCGTAATTGGACCGTCCGACGGCGCCAAGCCGCGGGAAGTTTATGCTGCCAAAGACACCCCGGCCGAAGCGATCGCCTATGATGACGCAGTTACTGATCAAACAGTGAGGGATAAGTGGCAAATGTAAGCGACTCACGAATTCGGAGCTAATAAAAAGCGAATACAAGCGAACGAATTAATTTGAGTTATTCGCACTAATTAGTTTTTAATTCGTTGATAATTCGCGAGTTATTATTTATGATGCGAAGTTTTACGAAGAAGAGCGTCGGCACGTTGACCTTGGGGGAAAAGCTCAAGAAGCTTCGCAGTGAGCGGCGCATGAGTCTGGGTGAAGCTTCGCGGCAGACCATGATCCAAGCTAAATATTTGGAATACCTGGAAGAAGGAGTCTATGCCAAGTTGCCGGTGGATGTCTATGTGCGGGGCTTTCTGCGCAGCTATGCGGAATTTTTGGGTGTCGAGGAAAAAGTGCTGCTGCGGATGTATGACAAGGAAATTGGCATCCGGAAAAATCTGGATGAGCGTCAAGGAGTGAAAAAAGAAAAAAAGGAAGCCATCAGCGTGTCATCATTTGTTTTTACGCCCAAGATGCTGGCAGTCAGCTTGGCTTTTCTATTGGTGTTTGGGGGATTTTTTTATTTATACAATGAGATCGGATCCTTTGCGAGCACGCCGCGGTTGGTGATCCTCAGTCCGGACAAGAATTATGTGACCGACGGAAATTCGGTCACGGTGGAGGGCGTCACCGATCGCGACGCCAAACTTTTTTTGAACGGTGCTCCGATTTTGGTTTCGGACGATGGCAAATTTCGCGAGGGCGTGACCGTGCAAAGCGGCACTAATGTGATCAGCATCAGGGCGGTGAATAAATTCAACAAAGAGGCAACAGAAACCTTGAATGTGCAATCGAACCTTCAGGACAGCCAGAGCGCGGAAAACAGCACGGAGCCGGCCGCGCAAAGCGGTGATGACGTTTCAGGTATTTCCAATCAGAAAGGCTTGGAGATGGAAGTCCGGGTGGATCCGGGCCCGATCTGGGTCAGTGCAGAGGTGGATGGGAATCTGGTCTTTAGTGGCACGATGTTGACCGGCGCGATCCAAGCGTTCAAAGCGGATAGCAAAATTGTGCTCAACTCCGGCAAAGGCAACGCGACTTTTGTGAAGTTCAACGGGAAAGATATCGGCGCGCTGAGCGGCAACGCCGGGGCGGTGCGGGGTGTGACCTTTACGGCGGATACGAAGTATTAAAGTTGTTTGAGATTTTTGAGGATGTCCTAAAGCTCAGCTTTAGAGAGGATACTTTCGAATTAGCGAAAAGCTTAGCTTTAGGAAACCCGCCAGCCCGCGGATCCTCACTTAAAGCTCGGCTTTTCCCCGTCGTCCCTGCCGGCAGGCAGGCGCGGCGGACTCCTCCTTAAAGCCAAGCTTTTTGAATCCCGCAAAGGTTACCCGAAAAGTTATCCACAGTAAAGGAAGTTGCGCGATTTTGTAAGGGTGATATAATATCACTATAATAAACAGTTAAATAAAAAAAATGGCCAAAGAAGAAACAACTGCAGCGGAGAATAAACAATCCAGCGTGGATCATGTCGTGGAAGAAATTAAAGAAAAGTTTGGGGAAGGGATGCTGATGAAATTGGGGGACATCAAAAGAGTGGACGTAAAATCCATTTCCACCGGTTCCATCTCAGCGGATCTGGCGTTGGGGATCGGCGGGGTGCCACGGGGGCGCGTGATTGAAATTTATGGACCGGAATCTTCGGGGAAAACAACTTTGACTTTGCACATCATCGCCAACGCGCAGAAGGATGGCGGGACGGCGGCTTTCATCGACGCGGAGCACGCCCTGGATCCGGAATACGCCAAGAAGATCGGGGTGAAAATCAATGATCTGCTGATTTCCCAACCGGACAATGGCGAGCAGGCTCTGGACATTGTGGACGCGCTGGTGCGCTCCAACGCGGTGGATGTGATTGTGATCGATTCCGTGGCGGCGCTGGTGCCCAAAGCCGAAATTGAGGGTGAGATGGGTGATTCGCACATGGGGCGGCAAGCGCGCCTCATGTCACAGGCGTTGCGCAAGCTGACAGCCATCATCGCGCGTTCGAACACCGTGGTCATTTTCATCAATCAGTTACGCATGAAGATTGGCGTGGTGTTCGGCAACCCGGAAACCACGACCGGTGGGCAAGCACTGAAATTTTATTCTTCTGTGCGCATTGAGGTGCGACGCAGCGCGCAGATCAAAAAGGGCGAAGAAGTGGTGGGCAACCGCGTGAAACTGAAAATCGTCAAAAACAAAGTGGCGCCGCCTTTCAAGACCGCGGAATTTGACATCATGTATAACGAAGGCATCTCACAGTCCGGCGATCTGTTGGACACGGGCGTGAAATTTGAAGTGATCAAAAAATCCGGCAACTCGTACACCTTTGAAGATACCAAGTTGGGCGTGGGTCGTGAAACTGCCAAAGCTTTTGTGAAAGAGAATTCCAAAATCGCCGCCGCCATCATGAAGGGCATCAAGGAAAAAGAACGGACAACGGAGGCGTAGGATTTGACAAAAGGTTATTTTGGGTGTATAATAGATACATAATAAGAAACGGGTGATTCTGCCCGTTTTTTTATTTTTATTAGCTAATAATTATTAAAAAACCCTTGGAAAGGGGGAAAACAAAATTATGGAAGAGGTAACAAAATGCGACAATCCAACTTGTCCGGATTGCGTAAAAAGAGCCGAAGAAATAAAGGAGGCTGAGCAGATGGCCTTTGCGTTTCTTTTAGCGCTCATGCCGATGTTGACCATCACACTTTTTGGCAACATGGGATTGTTCTAGTCGTGTAACGCGTATCGTAAATCGCGTATCGCGCTTTGATCAAAATTAAAAAACCCTTCCGGGTTTTTTAATTTTGTACTTTTTTTACGATCTACGTTCCACGATACGCGATATGCGTTACGCGCGACTGACGTATTCACCTTTCTCCGTGTTAACGATGATAACGTCACCTTCATTCACAAACAGGGGGGTTGAGATGCGCAAACCGGTTTCCAGTTTGACCATCTTGCCGCCCGTGGAAACGGTGTTGCCCTTGATGCCCGGTGGCGCTTCTACAACTTTCAATTTGATCTTGATCGGCAGTTCGATGTTGACCGGATTGCCGTTGAAATACAAAACCGTGATTTCTGTGCCTTCGATCAGGTAATCAGTAGACGAACCGATACTTTCGGCGGACAGGGAAAATTGTTCATAGGACTCGTTGTCCATAAAAGCATAACCAGCCGCTTCTTTATAGAGGAACTGGGCTTTGCCCTTGGTCACGTCGGCTTCTTCCACTTGATCAGCGCCCTGAAAAGTCTTTTCCAGCACGGCGCCGGTAATCAAGTTTTTGAGTTTGGTGCGCAAGACTGAGCCGGCGCGGCCGGTTTTGGATTGCTCATGAAAGAGCACCACGTATGGCGCGCCCTCATGAACGATATTCTTGCCAGTCTTAATATCGCTTAGATTGAGCATGCAAATAGTTGCGAATTAAGAAAACAAATGAATGCGAATAAAATATTCGCAAATATTTATTTAACATTCGCGTTAATTAGCGAGTTATTTAACGACAAAGGGTACCAAGGCCATAACGCGGGCCTTTTTGATGGCGTTGGCCAAAGTTCGCTGATGCCGGGCACAAGTTCCATGCCGTTTCGGCGGATAAATCTTGCCCTGGGAGTTCATGAAGCGACGCAAGAGATACGCATCTTTGTAGTCAATCTTGTCCATCTTGCTTTCACAGAAGGAGCAAGTCTTCTTTTCGACCTTTTGCGGGTCATTGTTATTTTTATAGTTCATAATGATTTAAATCGCGAATCAATCTCTAATTTTTCTCGAATTATCTCAAATATTCGTGATAATTGGCGAATGATTCGTGTTTGATTGGTGATTTATATACTTAAAATGGAACATCTTCAATCCTAACCTCGTCTTGTTCTTCGTCCAGATTGATGGTAGGGATTTCTTCTTCGTGTTGCGCGGGCTGTGTCGCTGGTGCTTGTCCTCCCATCGGATTGGTCGGTGCGCCGAAAGAATTATTAGCGCGTGGCGCAGAGGCTCCGGCTCCGGAACCTTGAGCGCGGGAACCCAATTGCATGTTTTCGGCCACAACTTCGGTGGTGCGTCGTTCGGTGCCGTCCTTAGCCGTGTATTTGCGGGTTTCCATACGGCCTTCGATGTAGGCTTCCTGTCCCTTAGTCAGATATTGACCGGCAATTTCTGCCAAACGTCCCCAGAGAACGACATTGTGAAATTCAGTCTTGTCTTGGCGCTGACCATTTTTGTCTTTCCAAAAACGATTGGTGGCCATGCTGATGGAAGCGACGGTTTGCCCGGAAGTGGTGTTGCGGATTTCCGGATCGCGGGTCAAGCGTCCGACGAGGAGTACTTTGTTAACATTCATAGTAGTCTCTACGAATTACGAATTTATACGAATGTACGAAGTACGAATTTTTATCGCAAGTGCATCCGTAAAATTAGCAGCCCGTAATAATTATATATTAAGAATTTCCTCTAATTTTTTATCAATATCTTCTTCGTTCATCGGTTTTTCTTTGGGCGCAGGTGCTGCAGCTTCCTCAGCTGGAGCTGCTGGTTCGGTCGCTGGAGTTGTTGCGGCTGCTTTAGTGGCAACTTCCGGGCGGACAACTTTTTTGACTTCCGCGCGCGGTTCAACTTTGGTTTGCGCCTTGGTCTGGGCTTTGGCTTCGCGTTCTTGGCGAGAGGTCAGTTCCGGCAATTCGTCAGTGCGAGTCACCACGAAACGCAGGATTTCGGTGTACAAATTCAATTTACGAGTGATTGCGCTCATTTGTTCTGGATTTTCCAGATTAAAGCGTTGGGCGACATACAGACCACGATTTTCGTGCTTGATCTCATAGGCCATCTTGCGCTTCTCGATTACTTGCTTCTCTTCGAAGACACCGCCTTCGCTTTTCACGAGGTCAGAGACTTCCTGCTTGATCTTGTCTAATTGCGCTTCCTTGGAAGAGGCAATCAGATAGAATAGTTCGTATTGCATTCTGTTATGCTTAGTTAATTAATAAACAAAAAACCGCCAAAGAAAGCCTTTCCTTGCGGATTCTGATGCTCTTATCCCATGCGGGCGAGAGGATCGTTGGGCTTTCTAGGTTGTAGAGTTAGTTTAGCAGACCAAAAGCGAGGCGTCAAGACTAGATTTTAAATTCCACCACGTCCCCATCCTGCATGATGTAGTCTTTGCCTTCGACACGCAGGGTGCCGAGTTCGCGGGCTTTGGCCCAGGAGCCGGCTTCGAGGAGTTTGTCCCAGGCAATGATTTCGGCGCGGATGAACTTGTCTTTGAAGTCAGTGTGAATGGCAGTGCCGGCCATGGGGGCGTTCCAACCTTTTTGGATGGTCCAGGCGCGGGTTTCGACCTTGCCGGTGGTGAAGTAGGTGATGAGTCCCAGTAATTTATAGGCCTCCACAATTAGTTGATCAATGTTCGAGGTAATGTCCATTTCCGCCGCTTCTTCTTTGCTCATTTCAATCAGTTCCTCTTCAATTTTGATGTCCAGTTTAATATGATTGCGATTCTCTAAATTATCGGATAATTTCTGATTGATATCGGCGACGTTATAAATAAACAAGAAAGGTTTCATGGTCAAAAGGGAGAGTTCGCGGACAATCATTTGCGCATTTTCCTCATCCAAATCTAATTTTGTTTCATTGGCTAATTTTCCAGCTTCTAGGTTTTCGCGGATTTTATTGAGCACTTCTAATTGTTCGGCCGCGCCTTTTTTGTTGCCACGGACTTCTTTTTCCAATCTGATTTTGACCTTGCCGACGGTTTCCAAATCAGCCAGAATCAATTCGGTGTTGATGATTTCCATGTCGTGTTCCGGATCAATCTTGTTGTGAACGTGGGTGATGTTGGCATTTTCAAAAACGCGCACCACCTGGGCAATAGCGTCCACTTCACGGATGTTGGCCAGAAATTTGTTGCCGAGGCCTTCGCCGGTCGAAGCGCCTTCCACAATGCCGGCGATGTCCACAAATTCGACGATAGCCGGGATAATTTTGTCCGTCTGGGACATTTCCGCCAGTTTCTGCAACCGAACATCGGGAACCCTAACAATGCCAACGTTGGGTTCGATGGTGCAAAAGGGATAATTATTGATGTCCACTTGTACTTTAGTCAGAGCCTTGAATAATGTAGATTTACCCACATTCGGAAGCCCAACAATGCCTATTTTCATGAAATCACTACGAATTACGAATTTATACGAATGTACGAATTCTAGCTCAAGTAGTGGGTTTAATCAATAGCTTGAGGTAAATTTCGCTTGATGATAAAATAAAAGCAGGTAAAATTTAATTTAAAAGTATGAATGAAAAAATATTTAAAGCCTATGATATTCGGGGGGTTTATCCGGATGAAATCAATGAGCTGGATGTGTATAAAATCGCCTCAGCTTTTTGTGATTTTGTGCAGCCGAGCGAAGTGGTAATTGGTGCGGATGTGCGTTTGTCATCACCCTCGTTAAAAAGAGTAGCGATCAAAGCCGTGACGGACAAGGGCATCAAGGTGATTGATGTGGGAACCATTTCCACCGACATGCTGTATTTTTCCGTGGCCAATTATGGCTACGCCGGCGGCTTCTCCCTCACTGCCTCGCATAATCCCAAAGAATATAATGGGATGAAAATGGTGCGCGAAGAGTCAAGGCCGATTTCTTCGGATACGGGGATTTTTGAAATCCGTGATATGGCGATGGGCTATGAAACAGACGAAGAAAATTACGAACTGAATGAAGAAGAGGCAAGGTTAGTCGAGAAAAAAGACATTCTGGATGACTATGTCGCCAAAATCAGGACATTCGCCGACTTCTCTAAATTCAAAAAGTTTAAAATTGTTGCCAATGCTAATTTTGGCGTGGCCGGGCGGGCGTTGGATAAGTTGTTGGAGGGAACTGGTATTGAAGTTATCAAACTGAACTATGAACCGGATGGCAATTTCCCCAAAGGACGTCCTGATCCGCTCATTCCGGAAAATCGTGACGAACTTTCCAAACTAGTGGTGGAAGCGCACGCTGATTTTGGCGTCGCGTGGGACGCCGACGCTGATCGCTGTTTCTTCTTTACGGAAAAAGGCGAGTTCATTGAAGGTTATTTTGTGACCGCGCTCTTGGCCAAAGTGTTTTTAGACCGGGAAAAAGGTGAGAGGATTATCCACGATACGCGCCTGACTTGGGCGATTGAAGACATCGTCAACATCAACGGCGGCGTGGATATCGCGACTAAAGCGGGCCATTCTTTCATCAAGGAAAGAATGCGCAAAGAGGATGCAGTGTTTGGCGGGGAAATGAGCGCGCATTATTATTTTCGCGATTATTTTTATTGCGATAACGGCATGATTCCGCTGGTGATGATGATGGAGTTTCTTTCGACTCAAGAAAAGACCTTGTCGGAAGTTATGCACGAGCTGTTTTGGCAGAAATATTTTGTTAGCGGAGAGATAAATAATCAAGTGGCTGATATGCAAAAAGTTCTCGAGAGAGCGGAAAGCGTCTATGGAAAAATGTCGCAAAACGTGGATAAGATTGATGGGTTGGCCATAAATTTTGAGGACTGGCGGTTCAGCCTGCGCGGTTCCAATACTGAGCCGGTCATTCGGTTGAATGTGGAGGCTAGGTCACAGGCATTGATGGAAGAAAAGAGGGATGAACTTTTGAGGCTTATAGGAGGGAAATAATCCCTGGTTTGTGCTTGTATTAGTGTCTGAGTGGCGCTTAAGTAAAATATTTTTTGGAACATGATTTACCAAATTGCCTATTACTCCCTGTTGGGAAAACCTGTCGCCATTTATTTCGGTATGCTGGCATTTATTTTTATGTCAGCTACGGCGCTGGTCGGGTATCTCAATTTCACCGGGCGGTTCGTCATTCCGTTCAAGTGGCATCCGCGTTTGGCGATCGCGACGCTGTCCTGCGCGATCATCCATATTTTTCTGATCATGTCCGCTTACTATAACTACTAGGCTATATATTATGGGAAAGCGATTGGATAAAAATTATAACTCTCTGGACCGTTTGGAAAAATGGGACGAGGGCACGCAGGCAGAAATCAAGAAACGTCTACAAGACGAAGTCGGTTTGGATTTGCAGTATAAATTTTTAAACGAACAGGAAGGACATATGCTTGAATTGTTGGTTGACGTGTTGGTGCCGCAGGAGAAAAACGAACAGTACATCAAAATATCTGAAGCGATCGACCGGCAATTAGCCAGCGGAGAAAAAGGCGTGCGCTATGGGACGGATCCTTGGCCGCAGGAATTTTATCAACAGGGGTTGGCGGAAGTCGGAAAGGAAAGTGAAAAATTTTTTGGCAAAACTATTGAAAAATTAAATGGAGAAGAGCTGACTGCGATGCTTGAAAGTCTGATGGCGCGAGACCCGGATGATTTCTTACACCGATTTATGGGGAGAATCCTGGCCGACGCGGTCAAAATTTATTATTCCCATCCAAAAGCCTGGAGCGAAATCGGCTTTCCCGGTCCGGCCTTTCCGTCCGGCTATGCCCACTTGGAATGTGACAAGGCTCATGATTGGGAGCCAAAATATTTATGAGTGAAACTAAAAAAACCAAAATTGTCATCGTGGGACTCGGCGCGGCCGGCGGCGTGCTGTTCGGGAAATTGGCGGAAGCCGGTTTTGCGGTGGTTGGTCTGGAAGCCGGTCCATTTTGGGACAGCGACAAAGATTTCGTGAGTGATGAGCGCGCGATGGAAAAAACCAAATGGAACGATCCGCGCATCAGTCTGGGCGACAATCCGTTGGATTTGGGCGGCGGCACTTCCGGCAAGGGCGTGGGCGGCGGCACGGTACATTACACGATGATGGCGCTGCGGCTGCATCCTTCGGATTTCCGGACGTTTTCACAAGACGGGGTGGGCGTGGATTGGCCGATCGGTTATGCTGACCTTGAACCGTTTTACACGGAAATCGAAAATAATCTGCCGGTCTCCGGACCGGAGCCGGACAAATTCCCGTGGGGCGGGCGCGGGAAGGATTATCCGATGCACGCGCATCGCACCGCTTGTGTGGACAGCAAATTTGCGGTGGGTTGTGAAAAGTTGGGCATCAAAACGGCCACCTGCCCGTTGGCGCTGATAACGCAGCCACTAGTGGGACGAAACGCCTGCATCAATCGCGGATTTTGTGAGCAAGGTTGCAAGCCGAAAGCCAAATCATCCACTCTGGTTAACTATATTCCGCGCGGTATCAAGGCGGGCGGACAAGTGATCGATCGGTCGATGGTCACGAAAATAAATTTGTTTGCGAAAAATAAAGTTAAAAGCGTCGTGTATATCAAAGATGGAAAAGAATTTGAAGTGGCGTGTGACATTTTGATTTTGAGTTCGTTTGCGATTGAAACGCCGCGGTTGCTGTTGGCAAATAAATCTGAATATTACCCGAATGGTTTGGCGAATTCATCCGGCGTCGTCGGGAAATATTTGATGTCACATCCGGACCATCTGGTGTTGGCGGTTTTCGATGAATTGCTGCGGCCGTATCACAATCCGCCGGCCGTCACACTTTCGGAAGATTTTTATGAGACTGATGAGCAAAGGGATTTTAAACGCGGTTATACGCTGGGGCCATACACCGGACGACCGATCAGTTTTGCGCTCGGCGCGATTGCGAGCAACAAAAAACTCTGGGGCAAAGAACTCCGGAATTTTATGCATAAATATAATTTTTCTTTTCCGATGGGCATTATGGGCGAGTGTTTGCCTTACGCGCATAATCGGGTGGAACTCAGCGCCGAAAAAGACGCGTTGGGTTTGCCGATTCCGCAAGTAACTTTTTCCCTCGGAGAAAATGAGAAAAAAATGATCCGCCACGGTCTGGATAAATCAAGGGAAATCATGCGGGCGGCCGGCGCCAAGGACATGCATGAATTCGCGGTTTTCACGCATTTGATCGGGACTACCCGGATGGGGGACGACCCGCAGGCATCAGTGGTGGACAAAAACCTGAAAACCCATGATTTGGACAATTTGTATATTTGCGGCACTTCAGTGTTTCCGACTTCCGGGGCGGTCAATCCGACCTTGACTGTTCAGGCCCTAGCTGCTAGACTGGCGAATCATTTGCTGGAAAAAGATCAATTAAAAACAGCTCTTTAAATCAAGAAAGGAGAAAAAATTATGAAGCCGAAAGGAATAATAACATGCGCAGGCATATTTCCGGAAAAGTATTTGGATGAAGTAAGGCAGATGAGTGACCTTGCCGAACTGGCCTGTTCTCTAAATTCGAAAGAATTCGAAGAGAAGATCAAGGAAGCCGAATTTTATATCCAAGGGGGCGAAGAAAAAAATACGTTGGAGGTTATGCAAAAGGCTGAGAAACTCAAGAAGATTTTTTTTGCGGGTATAAATTACGAGTCTTTTTATGAACCGGCGGCGTTGGAATTCCTGAAAAAGAAAGGAGTACATGTTTATCCTACGGGTGGCGGGCAATCCTCAGTTGCACGCTTAACGTATGATCAAATCATGCTATTTGCGCGGACCAAGATTGCCCGCGAAGGGGTCTGGCCTGAAGATCACGCTACGGGTCTGGAGAAATCGCCAGTAGTGAGAATCATCGGGGCCGGTGGCATTGGTGCTGCAGTTTTGAAAATGCTGGCTGGCAAAACCAAGGATCTGGGTTATGTCGAAGTTCGCGGCGAAGTGAAAGAGCTGCGGGAGTTGGGGGTGAAATACATCCCTGATTTGGAAAAGGCATTTGACGCGGATATCGTTTCCTTGCACGTGCCGTACATTCCCGGGGTGACTGATAATTTGATTACCAAGGCGATGCTCTCCAAATTGAGGCCGGGCGCGGTTCTGATTAACAATGCGCGCGCCGAAATCGTCGACCGCGAAGGATTCTTAAGGTTTCAAAAAGAAAGGCCGGACGTGATTAATCTCTGGGACGTCCTGTGGTGGGAGGGAGATGATTTTCGCAAACTGGACGCGAAAACGCGCCAAGAAATTTTCCAGAATAATTTCTTTTTTAACGGCCACAAGGCCTTCATGGCGTATCCCGAGCTGACGAAAGAGGAATACGGTCAGGGACTGATGAAGCTCATCAGGGAGCATGGCTTGGTATAAAGTATAAACCTGTGAAAGCAAAAAGAGGGAATAATCTTCCCTCTTTATTTTTTTTGATGAATTAACGTTCATTCGCTTGAATTCCGGGGAAATTTGGTAGGCTGAAATATCGCGAATTTTAAAAAGTTTACAAGACGAAACCGACTTTCTTTTTTGCCTCATCTAATTTGGCTTTGGCGAGCGGGCGGACTTTGGTCGCGCCGGCTTGCAGGATGGACAAAACTTTTTCGTCAGACAGAGCGGCCATTTTGGCTTGGAAAGGTTTCAAAAAATCAACAATAACTTCAGCCAGATCATTTTTAAATTCTCCGTAACCTTTTCCGATGTATAATTTTTCAATTTCTTTGATGGTCTTGCCTGAGAGTAGAGAATAAATATTGATCAAATTTTTGAGCGCCGGCTTGTCGTCGCGATACACAATTTCTGAGCCGGAATCGGTCACGGCCTTTTTGATTTTTTTTCTGACTATTTCGGTCGAATCCGTCAGAGAGATGTAATTGTATTCTGATTTGGCGGATTTGCTCATCTTTTTGGACGGGTCATCCAATCCCATGATGTTTTGGCCTTCTTCTTTGATGAAAGCATCGGGAATCCGGAAGGTCTCGCCAAATTTTTTATTGAAGCGCTCAGCTAGTTTGCGGGTGAGTTCGATGTGTTGCAACTGATCCTTGCCGACCGGCACCACGTCCGTGTCGTAGAGCAAAATATCCGCGGCCATCAAAACCGGATAATCAAAAAGTCCGACACTAGTGCTTTCGCGACCAGCCTTCAAAGACTTATCTTTAAATTGAGTCATCTTTTCCAATTCCGGCATTTTGGCGATGGTGTTCAAAATCCACGCCAGTTCAGCGTGTTCGGGGACGTGGGATTGGATAAAGATCGGTGATTTTTGTGGATCAATGCCGGCGGCCAGATAAATTTTCGCCACCTCGATGGTTTTCTTTTTTAAAGCCTCAGGATCCTGGGGGACAGTGATGGCATGCAGATCCACCACGCAAAAGATGGAATCATATTCCTCTTGCAATTTGACCCAGTTCTGGATCGCGCCCAAATAATTGCCCAAGTGCAGATTGCCGCTGGGCTGGATGCCCGAAAAAATACGTTTATTCATGCTTATATATTAGCGCATTATTATTGATTTAGCAAAAGGCTTGGTTGAGGGAAAATAAGAAAAATGTAAATAATATCTTTACAACAAATCAATTATAATATATCCTATAAATAAAGCAAAATATAGATAGTTTATATTAAATATAGTAAAATTGTAAGATTATGGTTGATTAATTTAATTTTTTAAGCTAGAATACTATGAAAAACAAAAATACGACAGACAAGGTGCGAAAGGCTCTTTTACAACTGAATTTCACGGAAAAGGAAATTTCAACCTATGTGGCGCTGTTGGAATTGGGCGCGAGCTCGGTGCAGGAGATTTCTCGCCAAAGTGGAATCAATCGCGTGTCCATCTATGAGGCGATTGCTGAGCTGAAAATCAAAGGTTTAGTTTCTGAAAGTCGCCGAGGTAAAAAGAAACTATTTGTGGCCGAAGACCCAGGAGCGATTATGGAATTGATCCACGCGCGAAAAGCGAAACTGCATGCGGAAGAACATAATCTGCAAAACGCGATCCTGCCGCTGCTCAAAGCGATCAATGTGCGGCAAGAGAACAAGCCGCAGATCAAATTCTTCGAAGGCGCGGAGGGGATTAACAAGGTGTACGACGAATATATTTTGAAAAATCGCGATGTCATTAATTGCGGTTCCTATGAAACGGCCACCAAAGTAATTTCTTTCCAAAAGGAAATGGATTATTTTCGCGACATTGCGAAAAGAAAACCTTTTTATCGCATGATTCTGGAAGACACGCCGCTTAATCGCAAATTTGCCGAAGCCGGCAAAGGCGTGACACACACAAAGTTTTTGCCGGAAGGCACAAAAACTTCCGCGGACATCGTGGTGGCCGGACCGTTGTTGGCGCTGGTATCATACGATAAAGAAAATGCGACTTTGATTGAGGATGAATCCATCGCCGCGTCCATGAAAATGTATTTGGATTTTATGTGGGAAAGGTTGTGAAAATAAACTGAAAAGAAAGAGAGGGAAGAAAGTGATTTTTCTAGATGAGGCGAAGATTTATTTTTCATGTCCGGACAAAACAACGGCAGCAGAATGCAAAGGAAAGGTAAAATTCAGGATCCAGTCCTATCGTATTCCGCGTGGGCGCGGCGCTTTCGTTATTTCTGTCAGGCCTTTTGGCAAGTGCAATAGGTGTGGCAGGAAATTTAAGGTAGACGAAGAATTCACCGGGGCGACGAATCATGTAATCTTCGCACCACTTTACAAAAAACAGGGAAAGCCTATAAAACCGAGGAGGGCAAAATAATGAAAAGAGCAACAGACAAGGAAAAAGACGAATCGATAGAGGCGATATATTCCAAGAGGTTTAGTCCGGCAGAAGCATTTAAGCTTATCGGCGATTGCATCGATTTAGGAATGAGTGATGCGCTGATAAAAAAGATAAGCTCATTGGTAAAAGGGCTGGACGGAAATTATCAGATCTCGATGGTTGTGTGGGATAAAAATCTTCTGACAAAAAAACAACTTGCAGAGTTGACGGAAGGTTCAGGTGGAAGCGATAATCGTCCATTTGTTTTTATTTCTGACTCGGAACTTATTAATTATGAGAGAAACAGCTACACTGTTGTGAACTCAATAAGTAAACCATATTTGAGCATGTCGGTCATTATGAATTTAGGAAGAAAGAGCGAGCTAGTCACACGCATTCGGCAGAAAGTCGAGAGCATCAAGTTGACTGAAGTGGAATGTATCAAAGTTGCTATGGCATTGGACATACTCTAAAAACTATACAAGGAGGAAAAAAGAGGATGAGTGCAGAACAGAGGATCGAGCGGTTGATTCAAAACATGCCATTACAGATCGCGGAGCAGTTAAAGCAGCACTTTCGCGAGTATAGTGAAGGGAAGATGAGCAGAAAGGGTATGAGGAAAAAATTTTTGAGTCAGATCTGGCAACAGACCAGAATGACTATCGACACAATTGACGTATTGCAACAGAAAAAACAGCGAGTTTTAAAAAAAGAGTGATTCCCGGCGGGAACTGGAGAAATCCAGTTCTCGGTTTTTTTATATTCAAAAACTTTTCTTCTTGGATTATTGTGGTATAATAATCTTATTAAAATAACATTATGGATTCAGTCGCAAAAAAAGAAAATAAAGACGTGGATGCTGTAACCGCTGACGAGCCGGTGGCGGTGAAAAAAGTCACGCGCAGGAAAAACAGCTCCGTCAGTGAAAAAACCAAGTCCCTGGAGATGCTTTTGTCGAAAGATAGGAAAAGATCCCGGGGCGTCAAAAAGAAAAAAACAGGCAAGAAGATGGTTTGGATGCTTGGATCATGCTTGGCCATAATTCTGGTTGCGGCAGGTGTGTTTGTTGCAATCAAGTTCAAGGATGGTGCAGGAAAAGCCACAGCTATTCCGGAACCGATCGCGCAACCGGAGCAAATCGTGGAGCAAATTCCGGTGGAGGTTGTTGTGGAAACGCTAAAAGAGGAGACGACGAAAATTGATATCGCGGCGCTGAAAGTGAAAGTCTTAAATGAAGGAGCGGCGGCGGGTCTGGCCGGCAAGGTGAAAACGGCGTTGGTGACACAGGGCTATGCTAAAGCGGAGGCGGGTAATGGGACGGCCGAAGGGGTGGTTGGCAATTTTGTCTATTATTCGGCAGACAAGTTTCGCTCAGAAGCTGAAAAAATGGCGGAATTTTTAGTGACTAGGAGCATCAAGTCAGGAGTCGCAGCGGCGGTGACGGATGAACAGAGGAGTGGGGACATTGTGGTGGTCCTCGGAAAATAGATTTGAAAAATAAAAATACACCGCGAGAGTGTATTTTTTTTTGTTTATTTTTCCCTGTAGTAAGGTCAAGCTTTTTAATATCCGCGTAAAAGTTTTTACACCTCAATTACTACCGGCAAGACCATCGGCTGATGCCTTGATTTTTGGTGGTATGCTATAATTAACATATGAAAAATTACGCCCTTATATTCATGCTGCTTTCGTATCCCGGGCTGTTCGTTTCCTTGGCCGCGGTCAACAAGGTCAGAAACATCGTGGAAAGCAACCGTTTGAAAAGATATTGGTCCATCGTGTGGGGCATGAACGTTTTTTTTATCGTTACCTATGCCGCGTATATCTATATTTTGACCAAAGGCGGCGGCATTTCAAGCGATTCCGCTATGGTGGACACCCTGATTGCCCTGATGTTTTTGATCGGCGGCTGGTGGGTGGTTTTTTTGACGAAAATAGTCGGTCTTTCCGCGACGGAAAGGGCCAAAAAAGATTTAATCGAAAAACAACGGCTCCAGATCCAGGAGTTCAACGTGGAATTGGGAAAAAAATTGAACGTCAAAATCAGGGAGGTGGAAAAAAATATGATGGAAATGCTACAGCTGATGGGCACCATTTCCAAAGAAGACGAAAAGCTGGAGGAATTAAAGGCGAGATTAAATAAACTGAAAAAGCAACATGTTTGATATCGCAATCATGAATATTTTTTTCTCAGTCGTCGCGGTGGCGCTTTTGGGCGTGGGACTGCTGCGAGACATTAAATTCGCCAAATTGCCGGAAACGCCGGTTTTGAAAGTGCTTTGGCTGTGGGTCATTTTGGTGGTCTGTGTCTTTATTTTCGGTTTTTCGTCTTTGGCGGTCAGTCTGACCCTGAAATATTTGGGCGTCTATGTGCGGTCGGATGTTATCAACAATATCGTCGCGTTCACTTTCTTGGCCGGGGGCGTGTGGATGTCTTCTATGATAATTTTGGAATATAAGATCGTCCAAGGCGCAGAGGAAAAAAGTGGCGGGGAAAAAATGTTGCGAGAAGTGGAAAAAAAGAAAAGCAAGTTGGAAGCGGCGATGGCCGGGCGCATGGCGGAGGTTGAAAAGCAAGCGGTTGAAATCAAAAAAAATCAGGACATTTTGCTGCAGAAAGAAACGGAAATGGATAGGATTAAGAAGGAAATATTCACATTGGAATCCAAGTCAAATTAAAAATCTGTAGCAGTGTAAAAAATAAAAAATATCCGCCGTGGCGGTTATTTTTTTATGCATTGAAATTGCCTTGTTATAAAGTTCAGATTTTTTACTGCCCGCGGAAAATATTACACCTCAATCACGACCGGTAACACCATCGGTCGGCGTTCCGTTTTTTGGTAGAGGAACGAGCCGACGGTTTCGCGGATGTTGTTTTTGACGTAGTCCCAGTTGATGGACTGGTCGGGGGAAGTCTTTTTGGCCACGATCTCCTCCACCTTTTTCTTGGTGGCGTTGACCAGGTCAAAATTTTCTTTGACGAAGATGAAACCACGTGAAGTCACTTGCGGCTTGCCGATGATTTTTTTCGTTTTACTGTCGATGATGACGGTGATGACAAACATGCCGTCTTGCGCCAGCAGTTGGCGGTCGCGCAGCACCACTTGGCCGATGTCACCGACGCCCAGGCCGTCCACCATCACATAGCTGGTGTCAACTTTGGTCGGCAAGAGTTTGGCTTGGCCGTTTTGCAGCTCGAGCACATTGCCGTTGTCCAGCACGAAGATGTTTTCTTTTTTGAAACCGATCCGAGTCGCCAGTTTTTCCGCTTCTTTCAGCATATAGTGGTTGCCATAAACCGGCAGAAAGAAATCCGGGCGCACTTGGCGCAGAATTTCTTGGATGTCCTGCGCGCTGCAATGGCCGCTGATGTGCACGTCCAGAATGTCAGAGTGGATCACGTTGTCGCACTTGCGGTAGAGATTGTCTTTGAGCCGTTGCACGGTGCGTTCGTTGCCGGGAATGACGGAAGAGGAGAAAATGATCGTATCCGTTTTTTGGATCTGGATGTGGCGATGTTCGCCGTTGACGATGCGTGACAGCACCGCATTGCCTTCGCCCTGGGCGCCGGTGCAGATGATCACCACCTTGTTGGCGGGATATTTGTGCAGATCAGTGGTCGGGATCAAGGTTTCCTTGTGCATCTTGATGTAGCCCAATTCCTTGGCAATATCGACGTTCATTTTCATGCTGTAGCCATCCAACGCCACTTTCTTGCCGATTTTTTCGGCATATTCCAAAATGTGGCCGATGCGTTTGATCTGCGAAGAAAAAGTGCCGATGATAATTTTGCCGGGAGCTTCGCTGACCAACTTGTCCAAATTGAAATACATTTCTTCTTCGGTAGTGCGGGCGGGATTGGTGTTGGTGGCACCCAGACTCTCCAACATCAAAATGCGCGGGCTCGGCAGTTTAGCCAGCTCTGTGTAGGTCACCAGACTTTTGCCTTGGGCGTCTTTTTCCATCGTCCAGTCGCCGGGATGGATGATGGTGCCGTGTGGCGTTTTGAGAATGACACCGACGGCGTCCATGATGGAATGTTCGATTTCAAAAAATTCAATCTGAAATTTGCCCAAAGTGATTTTGTCCGTCACAGATTTGATGCGCATAGTCTGGAGAGTCTCAGCGGAACCTTTCTCAAAATCCTCCATTTTCTTTTTGATCATGGCGAGCGTCATATCACGGCCGATGACCGGCGGATTGCCCAATTGATTGAGCAGGATGGGCGCCGCGCCGATGTGGTCGAGATGACCATGGCTGAAAATCACGCCGCGGATATTTTTTTCTTTGCCTTTGAGATAACTGATGTTGGGGACAATATAGTCGATGCCGGGCATATCCTCTTCTGGGAACATCATGCCCATGTCCAAAATCACGATGTCGCCCGCGTATTCGAACACGGTCATGTTGCGGCCGACTTCTTCGTTGCCGCCCAACGGAATGATGCGCAGGTTGTCCTTGGGCGCAAGATCAGATGCGCCTTGAACTGACTGTTGTTTTGGTCGCGCAGAAGATGAATGTGAAGATTTGAACCGGGAGGTTGATCTTTTGGGCGCACTTTGTGTGGGTGTTTTTTTAGGTACCGCGTGGTAAGCATAGGGTGTTTCGATCTTGGTGTGAGAGGGAGTTGGCCTGCTGGTTGTTTGCGTTGGTCTTGGCGCGGCTTGCGTGCGAAAAGGCACCGGCACGGTATTCCTGGTCGGTAGCGGTTTGTTTGTCGGTTGCGTGTGAAACGGCTTGGCCGGAACACGCAGTGGATTATTGGTCGGCCTGCGTTTAAACAAGTCCATGTTTTTTAACATAGTTTTGGTAAATCAGTCTGTAATTTAGAATTACAAAGGAAACAGATTTATTTTTAAGATATGCGCCTAGCGCTCAACTCTGGGAATTTCCCAAAGTTGAGCTCTCGGACTGTGTAAAGAAATTAAATAACAAAAAGCAATAATATACCTAAAATAGGCAAAAAACGCTAAAATAGCTTAAATAATGCAAGTAAAGTGGAAGAAGTAAACTGCAAGAAAAAGTATCGTTATGCAGTAATGTTACACTATTTTGTGGGGAAAGTCAAGCCCGGCAAATTAAGCGGCGGCGACATAGGTTGTGATTGCCGTATTTTTTAGGCCAATTGTTTCTTTAAATCCTCCACCATGACTACCGGGGTCGGGTCTTGTTTATAGGCCAGCGCCAGGTAATAGGAAATCCAATCACCCAAAAGTAAGGTTGAAAAAATCGTGTGGAATACATTGGAATTTTCCATCTCGATGAAAGTCGTATCAATGCCGTTCTTTTTCAAAAGCTTGGCTGTTATCCGCATGCGTTTGATATTTTGTGGATGGGTGTCCTGGTTGATCAGCGTGATAACGTGGAATTTTCCCTGAGGAAGAGTGAAGCCGACCATTTCGTTGTGATTGAGCTCCGGATAGAAATTATAGAAAGCCGGTGTTTTGGCATTCTCGTTGATTTTTATTTTCCAGATCATTGCCAGCGATTTATATTTCGGCGTTGAATAGATGATCGGTGTTTTGCCGACTAATTTTTGGGCGATTTTTTTGCCTTGAGCTTCTAATTTTTTCGCATCCTTTTCCAATTTTTTTGCGAGTTGAACCAGTTCGCGACCCATGTCTTCAATCAGGCCACAATTGACCAAAACTTGAAACATCGCGGCAAAAAAGTAGCCAGTGGCGTATCTGGGCTGGATTCCGGCGGGAAGAATTACGCAGGGGATATTATTTTTTTGGCACAGCTCAACCAGCTTTCCGCCGGTTCCAAAACCGATGCTGGGCAGCTTGTGTTTGATAGCTTCTTTTAAAGAAAAGATGGTTTCTTCAGTGTTGCCCGAATATGAGGCAAAAAAATTCAAACAGTTTTTGTAGGCCTCATGCGGGAGAGAATAGGAGCGGTTCTGAAAAATGCCAAGCGCCTTATTTTTTTTCGGGTTTTTCAGATAGAGGGAATTGAGGTAGATCCGCAAAATGTTGGCAGGCAGAGATGATCCGCCCATGCCGGAAATTTCTATCAATTTGAAGTCACCTTCGATCTTGATGTTTTTGGCCAGTTCAAGTCCCGCGGCGAATTGTTGGGGGGAATCCAGGATCACTTGGCGCAGATTTTCTCGGTCAAGAGGATTATTTTTTTGCATTTGTTTCTGTTACTAATTATAAATAAAAAGAATCATTTTTTTTGTGGCACAGTTTCAGTCGCGGGCTCGCATGCAAGGCGGGAAATTAAAGGAGAATTACTTTTTAATCCTCTTAGTATTAATATACCATAGATTAGCATCGGAGAAACGTTTGGAGGGGGAGATTAGGTGATCATCACTCAAGCCCTGGACGTTTTTGCTGACCGGATAGATGTAGTCCGGGCTGTAGAGGAAGACAGCCGGGGTTTCCGCGAGGAGTTTTTTCTGGAAGTCTTGATAGATGCCGGCGCGTTTGTCCGTGTCAAATTCGGTGCGACCTTTTTCGATCAAACCGTCGGTGTCGTTGTCGCCGAAAAGGGACAAATTGAGGCCGGGATCTCTTTTTTGCGAAGAATGCCAGAAGGAATACGGGTCCGGATCAGCACCCAAGACTTGGCCAAAGAGGATAGCTTCATATTCCCGCGGGCGGATGTAGTTTTGCTGGATGTCGGAGATGGAATAGGTATTAATGGTCACTTTCATGCCGATTTTTGCCCATTGCGCTTTCAAAATGTCCGCAGTTTTGGCCAATTCCGGCCAGTCGGTGGTAGTCAGCGTAAATTGTAACGGCGTGCCGTTCTTGGCGCGGAACCCGTCCTCTCCACGCGTCCAGCCGTTGTCATCGAGAATCTTGTTGGCCTTGTCCAGGTCAAATTGGCGCTCATCGATGTCAGCGGCAAAACCGACCATATCATCCAAAATCGGTGAATGCACCGGGTTGCCGTTGCCGCCCAGAATGGTGTCAATAATTTCCTGACGATTGGTGGCAGAGGTCAGTGCTTGGCGCACGTTATCGTCCGCCAAAGCCAAACTCTTGGTCTGATTGAAGAACACGGCGAAGTAGCGGGGAATGTCAAATTTGTGCACGGCGGTGCTTTGCAGCAGTTTGATGTCAGACAGGCGCTGCGGGCTCAAGCTGTTGATGCCCATGACTTCTTTGGAATTGTAGGCGCGCAGGATCGAATCATCGTCCGCGTAAAAATTGAAAGTTATTTTATTCAGGAAGGGTTTGCCGGCGAAATAGTTGGGGTTGGCGACTAATTTATATGAAAGGATGTTGCCTTTGGAATCTTTTTGGAAGGTGTTGTATTTGTACGGACCGGTGCCGATCGGTTCCAAGTTCAGGTCAGTCAAGGAAAATTTGTCCGGGTCGATCGATTCCCAGATGTGTTTGGGCAAGATGCCAAAAGTCAGGTTATGCAGGAAGCCGACGTATTGGCTTTGGATCTGGAAAGTCACGGTGAAGTCATCGACCAGCGTGGCGGTGATGCCCTGCCAGTTGGCGCGCAGCGGACTTTTGTAGGCCGGATCCGAAATCAGGTTGGTCGTGAACAGCACGTCGGCCGCGGTGAGGGCTTCCCCGTCATGCCAGGTGACGTCGCGCCGCAGATGAAAAGTATAGGTGGTTTTTTCATCGTTCAAATCATAGCTTTCGGCTAAATCCGGGATAATCTGGCCCTGGTTGTCATATTTCAAAAGACCGTCATAAATCAGCTGTGACAAATCTTCGTCAGCGTTGTTGGATTGGGAAATGATGGGATTCAGGTGCTGCGGTTGGCCGACGATCCCCTCAATGTATTCGCCGCCATAATCCGCCACCGCTTGGGTTTTGGAATAGTAAAACATGAGTCCCCAGCCGATAAGGGAACCGACCAGCAGGATGAGAAGTCCGTTGAAAATCATGCGCTCCTTCGTATCAAAAAGTTTCGTGGCGCACTGCCAATGACTCAAAGAAAATTTGGACGAATTGTTCGGATAGTTACGTATAAGTTTGGCTTAGTGTTTATAGCGACTGGCTGCTGACCATCAGGCTGGCGATGGCCAAGCCGATGAAGATGATGGCCAAGAAAATCGAGAAGCGAGTGAGAAATTTGTCGAAACCGCGTTTGCTATAGTAGCCGCCCATATCGCCACCGAAGGTTCCGGACAAGCCGGCACCCTTGTTCTGAAGCAGGATGGAGATTATTAATAAAACGGAAACGATTATTTCGGCAATACTGATTAATTTGATCATATTTTTGTCCGCCATGGCGGATTTAAAACTTATATTAACGTAGCACCTGGGCAAGCACTAGTCAAGGTAAAAACCAATTCCATGGCTTTATTTAGCCTTTTTTTGAATTATTTCCTTGAGCGTAAAGACTTTCTTGCCTGAGACGGCCATTTTCGGTTTCTTTTTGACTTCGCGTTTTTCCCCGCCTGCAACGCAATGCCCAAAAGTTTCCAGAATCTCATCAGTATCCATTTCAACTAATGATTTTCGTTCGTTTTTCTCATGGGTTGCATTGCGGGCAGGAGCTTTTGTTTTTGGTTTCACCCCGCACTAACTTTCCAGCATAATTCACTTGAGCTATACTGTAAGTGTCTATTAAAACTTAATTGATCCCCATACTATTTTTGTTTCAGGTTAAACCTGGAAAGTTAGTGCGGGGTTCATAATGTGGTTTAATTATAGCATAATTGGCGAGAACATAATTAATCTTTCTATGGAAAATTTTTACAACGGAGAAAAAGGGGCAATGACTGGGGAGCAGAGACTGGCGGAGATTAAGGTTAAGACGGATGACTTGAAAAAAGAGTTGGTTTTTCTGGCAGAGGAGCAGGCCAAATGCAAACTATTTCTGGAGCATGAGGAGAAAATCGGGGAGGAAGAGCTTTGGGATAAAGATGAGGCCGTGTTTAGGGTGCAATCCATACTTAGGAAAAAAATAGAAATAAATGAAAAAATAGGAAGACTGAATCTGGAAAAAATTAAAATAATTAAGAAAAATTCAAAGGAAACAAAATAATTGTAATTTTTTTAAAAAAAGAAAGGCTTGTTTTAAGAGGCTTTTTTATTTTGGACATTTTATCCTCTGGATTGTAGTATCTATGGTATATGCAAAAGTTTCAGATCAATTCAAAATATAAGCCGGATGGTGACCAGCCACAGGCGATTGCGGCGCTGGTTTCGGGGCTCAAGGCGGGGGACAAATTACAGACGCTTTTGGGCGTGACCGGGTCGGGCAAGACTTTTACGATTGCCAACGTGATCGAGCAGGTGCAAAAGCCGACGCTGGTGATCGCGCCCAACAAGACTTTGGCGGCGCAGCTGGCGCAGGAGTTTCGCACTTTTTTCCCGAAGAACGCGGTGGAATATTTCGTGTCGTATTATGATTACTATCAGCCGGAAGCTTACATCGCTTCTTCTGATACCTATATCGAAAAAGAGTCGCAAATCAACGATGAGATCGATCGCTTGCGCCACGCGTCGACCGCCGCGCTGATTTCGCGACGCGACGTGATCATTGTGGCGTCGGTGTCATGCATCTATGGTTTGGGTTCGCCGGAATATTATCGCGATATCACCTTGGAAATTAAAAAAGGCGAAAAAATAATCCGCGAAGAAATCATCCGCGAATTGGTCGACATGCATTACGGGCGCACCGATGTTTTGGCGCGCGGCAAATTTCGCGTGACTGGTGAGACGCTGGAAATCATGTACCCGGGGCGGGAAGTGGTGGTGCGCATCGAAATGGAAAACAATAAAGTCAAAAAGATTTTTGAATACGATTTCTTGACCGGAGAAAAGTTGGGCACGTTGGATCGCGCGCTGATTTTTCCCGCCAAACATTTTGTGGTGCCCGAACCGGTGATGGAAGGCGCGCTCAAGGAAATTGAAAAAGAAGCCAAGGCGCGGGTGCAATGGTTTCGGGACAACAATAAACTTTTGGAAGCGGAGCGGTTAGAGAGAAGAACCAAACAGGATATCGAAATGATGCGGGAGATCGGCTATTGCAACGGCGTGGAGAATTATTCGCGCTATCTGACTGGCCGGACACCGGGCGAAGCGCCGTACACGCTCATTGATTATTTTCCGGCCGATTTTTTGATGGTCATTGATGAATCCCATGTGACCGTGCCGCAGCTCAATGGGATGTATAACGGTGATTTCTCGCGCAAGAAATCTTTGGTCGACAATGGTTTTCGGTTGCCGAGCGCCTTCGATAATCGGCCGTTGAAGTTTCCGGAGTTTGAAGAAAAAATCAATCAACTGATTTTCACCTCGGCCACGCCGGCTGATTATGAGCGGAAAAATTCGACGCAAGTGGCGGAACAAATTATCCGCCCGACGGGACTGGTTGATCCGGCGCTGGAAGTGAAGCCCGCTAAAGGGCAGGTCAAAGATGTTTTGGCCGAGATTGAAAAAGTCGTAGCGCGCAAAGAACGCGTGCTGATCACGACCTTGACCAAAAGACAAGCGGAAGATCTGTCGGATTTTTTGAAAGAGAACAAAATTAAAACTGAGTACTTGCACTCCGACGTGGACACTTTGGATCGCGTGCGCATTCTGGAAAATTTGCGGCGTGGGACTTTTGATGTGCTGGTCGGGGTGAATTTACTCAGAGAGGGTCTGGATCTGCCGGAAGTGTCGCTGGTGGCGATTCTGGATGCGGACAAGGAAGGTTTTTTGCGCAGTGAAACTTCACTCATCCAGACGATCGGGCGCGCGGCGCGTAATGTGGCCGGGAAGGTGATTCTGTATGCGGACTCTGTGACTGGCTCGATGAAGCGGGCGATTGATGAAACCAACCGCCGCCGGGCGGTGCAGACGGCTTATAATAAAAAACACCACATCACGCCACAAACCATCAAGAAGAACATCGAATCGATCGTTGATCACGAGCTCAAGCCGGAAGTCACCCGCGACTTCACCAAGCTGGAATCTTTGGAAGATCTGCAAGGCTACATCAAACAGCGTGAGCGCGAAATGAAGCAGGCCTCCAAGAATCTGGAATTTGAGCGGGCGGCCATCATCCGCGACGAGATCGGCGAACTGCGGAAATTGCAGCTGCGGTAGGGCGAAATTGGAACTATTGCCTAAATTTTTGACGCAGTGTAAAATAGGGGAAGTAATTAAATAAGCTCACCCCAGTTAAATAGGTTCCGCTTAGCGGAAATTTAACGGGGTAAATAAAATGGAAAATAACGAAATCAAACCGGAAGGTGCAAAAGAAAACGCGACCATCACGGTGGGGGTGGAAAAAGCCAAAGCCCTGGGCGTGAAATGTGCCGCGGGATTTTGCAAGCATAAGAAATATATTTTGGGCGTGGTGGTGTTGCTCTTGATCATCGGCTTTGCGATGTATCAGAAAAATCCGCAGGTCTTTGGCAAATTGTTCAGCAAAAATCTGACCCAAGACCAAGCGAAAGCGAAAATCACGGATTTCATTGAAAAAAATTTGGTGGCGCCGGGAACCAAAGTGGAAATAAAAAGCATCGCGGATGAAAACGGTTTGTATAAAATTGTGGTGGGTGTTTCCGGACAGGAGATTACCTCTTACATGAGCAAAGATGGTAGTAAATTTTTTCCGCAGGCCATGGATCTGACGCAAGCGGACAAAAAGGCAGAGGACGATCAACAGGCAGCCGCGCCGAAAGAAGTACCAAAATCCGATGCTCCAGAGGTGAAACTATTTGTGATGAGCTATTGCCCTTTTGGCACTCAGATGGTGAAAGGCATGTTGCCGGTCGTGAAAACCTTGGGCTCGAAGATCAAATATACGATGGAATTTGTGGATTACGCGATGCATGGCGACAAAGAAATTGCCGAGAACTTGCGCCAATATTGCATTCAAAAAACGCAACCGACCAAACTTTCCAACTATTTGACTTGTTTCCTGAAAAAGGGTGAAGGCACTTCTGATGCTTGCATGGCTTCCACCGGCGTGAGCGCAACGCAGGTCGCGAGCTGTGTGGCGCAAACCGATTCACAATTCAAAATTACCGCCGACGCGGCTGACAAAACCAAATGGAGCAACGCGCAATTCCCACCTTTCAATGTGAACAAGGAGGACAATGAGAAATTTGGCGTGCAGGGCTCACCGACCTTGGTCATCAATGGTGTGGAGGCGCAAGCAGCCGGACGTGATTCTGCTAATATTTTGAAAACTATCTGCGCGGCTTTCAATACTGCGCCGAAAGAATGCTTGGCTAAACTTTCGACAACCTCGCCAGCGGCGGGCTTTGGTGAAGGCACAGCAGCAGCGGGCGCAGCGCCAGCGAGTTGCGAAGTGCCAGCTCAATAAGGCATAAATCAGACTTTTCAAAAGCTCCACTTCGGTGGAGCTTTTTTATGCTATAATGCAGTCATGGATCCAGCACTAACTTTCCAGCTTTTGCGATTAGTTGGAGGCTGAAGGGTCTCGTAATAAAAATTTATAGATTCACTTTTATTATTATTTAGATTGTTTAAATAATACTGGAAAGTTAGTGCTGGATGGATATCTTCCGGGGAATAATTGAAAAAATCAAAAGCGTCTACCTGCCGGCCTATTTTCAATGGCTGACGGAAAAGCTGAGTAATACGGAGCCGTTCATGGTTCTGTCGGTGGCGGTGGGAGCGATCTTTGTGTTGGTGGTTTATATCTGGTTCCGGAATCGAGAGGCTTAGGAATAATTTTTTATATAAAAATAATATGCAAGGAAAAATGGGACCTGAATTTTTCAAGAGAACAGATGCTGATATTGAGCATGGGGAAAAGGAACAGAAAATAAAAATACTTCAGGAATTGCAGGAGAAAGTTTTGGCTTTGTGGGCGAAAAGCGAAAAAAATGCTGCCGGCAATGAAGATGATAATTCCGAAGATATAATGAAAGCAATTGGAGAAATTGCAGGTGAATTATCGAAGTATATTTTGGATGCAGATGAAGATAAGCCATTGGTACATGCCTACAATTCAGCGGTTGCACTCAAAATAAAGTATAGCAATCATGTTTCGTATGACCGAGAAGAATTGCGAACCATCGCTACGCTTTTGAATGCGGTGGAAATGGAAGAGAGCCGCGATAAAAAGAAAGCTTAAGAAGATTGAAATATTTGAAAATGCTGGCCGGTTTTCCGCCAGCTTTTTTGTTGATTGGAAGATAACTTTGTGCTAGGGTGTACTAGAAACAAGTTAATATCTAAGTACCTGTAAGAGGGGAAGTTTTTTGTATTTACTACGAATTACGAATTTATACGAATGTACGAATATTTAAAAATCTTATGGATAAACTAATCATCAAAGGAGCGAGAGAACATAACTTAAAAAATATAGACTTGGAATTACCCCGGGATAAATTTATTGTGTTTACCGGCATCAGTGGCTCGGGCAAATCGACCTTGGCTTTTGACACGATTTTTGCCGAGGGACAAAGAAGATATTTGGAAAGTTTGTCGGCTTACGCCCGGCAGTTTTTGGGACAGATGGAAAAACCGGATGTAGACTACATTGAAGGTCTGTCGCCGGCGATTTCCATTTCGCAAAAATCCGCTTCGCAGAACCCGCGTTCGACCGTGGGGACGGTGACGGAAATTCATGACTACCTCCGTCTGCTCTTTGCCAAAATCGGCATCCCACATTGTCCGATCGATGGCAAAGAAATTTCCAAGTTGTCGACGGACGAAATTGTGAGTAAAGTTTTAGAAATTGGTGAGAAGAAAGAAATAGAGATTTTATCCCCGATAGTTAGGAGTAGAAAGGGCGAATATTCTTCGCTACTGTTGGATATGTACAAACGGGGTTTTTCCAAAGCGTATGTGAATGGCAAGAGATATGAGCTGGATCCGAAAGTGACGATCCCGTTGGCGCGTTACAAGATGCATAACATTGATATCGTCGTTGATCAAATTGAAATCAATGACAAAAATATCTCCCGGATTTTTGAGGACGTGGAGCGGGCGCTAAAACTGTCCAATGGATTGGTGAAAATTAAGCAGTTGAGAAAAGAATTTGTGTATAACCAGAAACTGGCCTGCGCGGATCATGACGTGGAATTTCCGGATCTGGAGCCGCGCTTGTTTTCTTTCAATTCGCCGTTCGGCGCGTGTCCGACCTGTGAAGGTTTGGGGACGAAAAAAGAAATTGATGTTGAGCTGGTGATGCCGGACATGACCAAAACGCTGGCCGAAGGCGGTTTGGCGCCGTGGAATTTCAAGAAAAACAACTATTATGGTGGCGTTATCATGTCGGTGGCGAAATATTTTCACATTCCGGACAACGTGCGCCTGCGCGACTTGCCGAAAGAGAAATTGAACGTGTTGCTGTATGGCGGGCGTGACGTGAAAGATATGGTGAGTGAAGAAGATGCCGAGGAAGTGCCGATTACTATTCGCGCCAAAACCGGCACCAATTGGAAATTTTCCATGACCTGGCGGGGGGTGGTCGGTTTTATGCAGGACCGCTATTTCCGCACGGAATCGGACGCGGTGCGCGAAGGGATTGAAAAATATATGTCACAAAATCCGTGTTCGGTCTGTCACGGTTCGCGCTACAAAAAAGAAACGTTGCTGGTGACGGTCGGGAGTAAGAATATCCATGAAGTTTCTACGATCAGCGTGCGGGAAAGTTTGGATTTTTTTCAAAAATTGCAATTGACGGAGCGCGAAAAACAAATTGCCAGCAAGATCATCAAAGAAGTGATTGCGCGTTTGGGCTTTTTGGACAACGTTGGTTTGAACTATCTGACTCTGGCACGTTCGGCCAACACCTTGGCGGGCGGGGAGACGCAACGTATCCGTTTGGCCTCCCAGATCGGTTCGCAGTTGGTGGGGGTTTTGTATATTTTGGATGAACCATCCATCGGCCTCCACGCGCGGGACAACACGAAACTGTTGAATACGCTATTGCAGTTGCGCGACATCGGCAACACGCTGATTGTGATTGAACACGACGAGGAAACGATGCGGGAAGCTGATTATCTGGTGGATATCGGGCCGGGGGCGGGCAAACTGGGTGGCGAAATCGTGGCGCAAGGCACGCCGCAGGAAGTGATGGACAATCCCAATTCGCTCACCGCCAAATATTTGTCCGGGGAACTGAAAATTGAAGTGCCGAAATTCCGGCGGCCGGTCAAAAACAAAAAGTGGTTGGTGGTGCGGGGCGCGCGGGAGAATAATTTGAAAAATGTGACGGTGGAATTTCCGCTCAAAGTTTTGACGGTGGTGACGGGCGTGTCGGGGTCCGGCAAGTCATCGCTGGTGGAGGATATTTTGTACAAAGGCCTGTCGAGCAAGCTGATGCATTCGCTGGAACGACCCGGAAAACACACGGAAATGTCGGGCATCCAGCACGTGGACAAAGTCATCATGATCGACCAGTCGCCGATCGGGCGCACGCCGCGTTCCAATCCGGCGACCTACACCGGCCTCTTCGGTTCCATCCGCGAAATTTTCGCGGCCACCAAGGATGCCAAAGCTAAAGGGTATTTGCCTGGGCGTTTCTCTTTCAACGTGGCTGGCGGGCGTTGTGACAACTGTCAGGGGCAAGGGCTGCTCAAGATCGAGATGCAGTTCATGCCGGACGTTTTCATCGCTTGTGATGTCTGTCATGGCAAACGTTACAACAGCGAAACGCTGCTGGTGAAATATAAAGAGAAAAATATTGCGGAAGTTTTGGAGATGAACGTCATGGAGGCGCGGGAATTTTTTGAAAATTATCATGACATCAATGATAAGCTGACCGTTTTGGAAGATGTCGGCCTGGGCTATATTCAATTGGGCCAAGCAGCCACCACTTTGTCGGGCGGGGAAGCGCAGCGCATCAAGCTGGCCACCGAGCTGTCGCGCCGGGCGACCGGCAACACCTTGTATATTTTGGACGAACCGACGACTGGGTTGCATTTTGACGATATTAAAAAATTATTAGTCGTGTTAAATAGATTAGTCGATGCCGGCAATTCGGTGGTGGTCATCGAGCATAATCTGGACGTCATCAAAACGGCCGATTGGATCATCGACATGGGACCGGAAGGCGGCGATGAAGGCGGCCGGGTGGTGGTGACCGGCGAACCGGAAGAAGTGGCCAAGTATCATAAAGAAAGCTACACGGCGAAGTTCCTTAAGGAAGTTTTGAACAAAAAATAGTTGTCATCCTGAGCGTAGCGTAGCGGAGTCGAAGGATCTACTACTCATTACGGTTCTTACTTTTTCTTTCCGCAAGAAAAAGTAACAAAAAGAACTCTCAGCCTAGCTTATACAAAAACAAATTTTCAGTTTTCTCGCTAAAATTTTTGGTTGCCCCGCGGCGGACCTAAAAATTTTTTAACGCTCACAATCTTCAATTTGTACTTTTGTATTTCGCGAAGGCTGAATTAATCGCGAGGAGGATCTTTATTTTTTGAAAATAAAAAAAGCGGCTTCGAACGAGTTCGAAGCCATAATTGAGGCGAGGATTTAATTTGGATATTTGTGGAGATCTGCTCCCACCCATATTGCGAAGAGTCCTATTCCGCAAATAACTTTTCCAATGCGTCCCTTGAATGGGTGGCTTATGACAACAGCTATTATCCCTCCTATCATTAACCAGATACCCGGTGTCATCATTTCATCCTCCTTTTTAAAAGAAATTTTTGCTGTATAGTTTAGATAAACTATCAACCTGATATTGTACTCCTAAATCACCAAAATGTCAATACATAAGCCAAAAATAGCCAAATTGCCGCAAAATCCGGGGGTGTATATTTTCAAGGATAATCTTGGAAAGATTATTTATGTTGGGAAGGCGACGAACTTGAAATCAAGGGTCGGGTCGTATTTTGCCCTCACCCCTGAACCCTCATCCGCCCTTCGGGCACCTTCTCCCTTGATAGGGAGAAGGGGAAATGAAAGGCCGATTGAGGCGTTGATCCATCAGGTGGCGGACATTGCTGTGCAAGAAACCGAATCAGTTTTGGAGGCGTTGATTTTGGAAGCTAATCTGATCAAAAAATATCAGCCGGAGTACAACGTCATGGGCAAAGATGACAAGTCGTTCTCGTATTTTGTGATTACGAAAGAAGAATTTCCGCGGGTTTTGATTGTGAGGGAAACAGAATTGCACCCTCATCCGTCCGCTGCGGCGGACACCTTCTCCCTAAAAAGGGAGAAGGGGGTCAAGGTGAAAAAAACATTCGGTCCGTACACTTCGAAAAGACAGATGGAGGTGGCGCTGAAAATCATCCGCCGGATTTTTCCGTTTCATGCGTTGGCGGCCAAGACGGAAAAAGGTTGCTTGGATTTTCAGTTGGGGCGTTGTCCGGGACCGTATGCTGGCGCGATTTCCAAGCAGGATTATGCGAAGAATATTCGGGGGATTGAGTTAATCCTAGAAGGTAAGAAGAAAAGTTTGGTGCAGAAGTTGAAAAAAGAAATGGCGGCGCTGGCCAAAGAACAAAAGTTTGAAAAAGCGCAGGAGGTGAAGAATAAAATTTTTGCCTTGAATCATGTGCAGGATGTGGCGCTGATGACGGGTGAATCGGTAGAGACGCATTGCAATGCGTCTCTACGGGCGAATTTAAGAATCGAAGCATATGACATCTCGAATATCTCGGGTCAGCACGCGGTCGGTTCGATGGTTGTATTTAAAAATGATCACGCGGACAAGTCGCAATATCGGAAATTTAAGATTAAGACTATCGAAGGTGCGGATGATGTGGGGGCGATGCAGGAAGTATTATTACGTCGATTTAAAAATGATTGGGCGCAGCCAGGTCTGATTTTGCTCGATGGCGGCAAAGGGCATTTGAATATGGCGCAGAAACTTTTGCAAGATCTGGGCTTGGTCATTCCGACCGTCGCGGTGGCCAAAGGACCGACCCGCAAAAAGCTGGATCTGTATCTTGGGCACCTGCCTGCCGGCCGGCAGGATTATGAGCTTTCCAAAGAAGTGAATAATGTCCTGAGCAATCAAAACCTATTGGCGCGGATCATGGGCGAGGCTCATCGCTTTGCCATTGGGTATCATCGGAAGTTGCGCAGGAAAAGCCTGCTGAAATAGTTGCTGCTCGTCCCGCCACTTAGCCCTTTACAAACCCATTAAAACCCTTTACACTTTATTACTAGCAATAAGTTTTAAACTTACTTCTCATGGCGCTTAACACCCCACAAAAACGCGACAAAATCATCATCCGCGGAGCGAAGGTCAATAATCTGAAAAACATCGATATTGATATTCCGCGGGATCGGCTGGTGGTGGTGACGGGACTATCCGGATCGGGTAAATCTTCTTTGGCGTTTGACGTGGTGCATGCGGAGGGCAATCGGCGCTATTTGGAAGGCATGTCATCCTATGCGCGGCAGTTTTTAGACGTCGGCGCCAAACCGGATGTCGACAAGATTGAGAATCTGAGCCCGACCATTTCCATCGACCAAAAAAGCTTGAGTCGCAGCCCGCGTTCGACGGTGGGAACTTTGACGGAAATTTATGATTATCTGAGAGTTTTGTTTGCCAAAATTGGCGCGCCACATTGTCCGCACTGCGGGGTGCCGATGTTTCGCAAGACTAATCAAGAAATGCTGGATGAACTTTTGGGTTTGCCGGACAACACGCAGATCGCGATTCTGGCGCGGCCGAAGGAATCCGGAAAAGTGCACCAAACTGACAAGGAAAATTTGCGCACTATCACACAGCTGGGTTTTGCGCGCGTGCGTTTTAACGGCAAAATTATGCTGGTCACGGAAGCCAATCTGATTTCCAGCGACAAGATGGAAAGTCCGGTGGAGGTGGTGGTTGATCGCCTGATGGTCAAGGAAAAAAATCCGGACACGGAACGCATTTTGGATTCCATCGAGACTGCACTACGAGTGGGGGGCGGTTCGATCATCATTGCCGTCGATGGTCAGGAGGATCGGATGTATAATCGGGATTTTGTTTGTAATGAATGTCAGACCCGGGTCAATGAGATCACACCGCGGCATTTTTCTTTCAACAATCCGGAAGGCGCCTGCAACTATTGTTCCGGTTTGGGTATCACCAAGGAGGTGGATGTGGATCTGGTCATTCCCAACAAGAATCTGACGCTCTCGGAGGGCGCGATTTTGCCTTGGAGCAAGTCCAATGGGCGCATCGGCGGACAAGGCAACTATCTGAACATTTTGCAATCCTTGGCGGAGCGGCATGATTTTTCGTTGAACGTGCCGATCAAGAAATTGTCCAAAGAAGCGTTGGAAATTGTGCTCTATGGACCGGAACAAAAAGAAATTACTATTTTGCAACGCGATGCCTTGGGCGGCATCAAAGAAGTACGCACGATTTTTGAAGGCGTGCTGCCGATGATCAAAAGAAAATATGACGAGGCCACTTCGGATTACGTGCGGGCGGATATGGAAAAATATATGCTGGAAAAAGTTTGTCCGAGCTGTCGCGGCAAGCGCTTGAAAGAGGCCTATCTGGCGGTGTTGGTGGCGGAGAAATCGATCGATGATGTGGTCAATTTGGATCTCATTAGTTTGCAGGCGTGGCTGGAAGATATCAAAAAGAGCGAACTCAACGCCGGCCGTAAAAGAATCATCGAACCGTTGGTCAAGGATATGCAACTCAAGACGGAAGCGTTGTGCAATGTCGGCTTGGAATATCTGTCCTTGTCGCGCGGCGCCAATTCGATTTCCGGCGGTGAGGCGCAACGCATCCGTTTGGCCACGCAGATCGGGGCAGAGCTTATGGGCATCATTTATGTTTTGGACGAGCCGTCCATCGGACTGCATAATCGCGACACGGAAAAATTGATCGCGACCATGCAAGCCTTGAAAGAAGCGGGCAATTCCTTGATCGTAGTGGAGCACGACGAAGACATCATGCGCAAAGCTGATTGGATCATCGACATGGGGCCGGGCGCCGGCGAAGAAGGCGGGCAGGTGATTTTCCAGGGCGATATGGCCAAACTGCTCAAAGCCAAAACTTCCACCGCGGACTATTTGAACGGCAAGAAAAAAGTGGCGGTCAAGAAAGGTTTCCGCAAGGGCAATAAAAAATCGATTGAAATTATTGAGGCGTCGGAACATAATTTGAAAAATGTGGATCTGGAAATTCCGTTGGGCAAGTTTGTAGCCATGACCGGCGTTTCTGGGAGCGGCAAATCGACTTTGGTGTCGGATATTCTGGCCAAAGTTTTGTCGAAGCATTTTTTCAACGCCAAGGCGATTCCGGGCAAACACAAAAAAGTGAAAGGCTTGGATAACGTGGATAAAGTCATCAATATCGATCAGGCACCGATCGGCCGCACGCCGCGCTCCAACGCCGCGACCTACACCGGCGTCTTTTCCTTGATCCGTGATCTGTTTGCCAACACGGAAGAGGCCAATAATCGGGGCTATTCGCCAAGTCGTTTCAGTTTCAATATGAAGGGCGGACGCTGTGAAGTTTGCCAGGGCGACGGCACGAAGAAAATCGAGATGCATCTGTTGCCGGACATGTATGTCAAATGCGAAGCTTGCAACGGGACGCGCTTCAATCAGAAAACTTTGGACATCGAATATCAAGGCGTGAACATCGCTGAAGTTTTGGATATGAGTGTTTCCTATGCGCTGCGTTTTTTCAAAAAATCGCCGCTGATTGTGGAGAAATTGCGCACTTTGGAGGAAGTCGGTTTGGGATACATCCGTCTGGGACAAAGCGCGACCAACCTGTCTGGCGGGGAAGCGCAGCGGATCAAATTGGCCACGGAACTGGCGCGCAAATCCACCGGCAAGACGCTGTATATTTTGGATGAACCGACCATCGGCTTGCATTTTGATGACGTGAAGAGGTTGCTCCTGGTGCTCGACGCGTTGGTGGACAAGGGTAATTCGATTTTGGTGGTGGAGCACAATCTGGATGTGATTCGCAACGCTGATTGGGTGATTGACCTGGGGCCGGAAGGCGGCAGCAAAGGCGGGGAAATCGTCTATGCCGGCACGCCGGACAAATTGAAGAAGTGCAAACGGAGTTGGACCGGAAAGTATCTCTAGGATATGACAAATTCGGAACTACAAAAAAATATTCTGACCACGGTCGCGTATTATGATGCGATGGATTATCCAATGACGAGCTTTGAGGTGTGGAAATATCTGACGCGGATTGGCGAGCAGGAAGCAGCGAGTGGCGAGCAGTATTCTTTGGTGGCGGTCATGAGCGGATTGGAGAATGAAAATTTAAAAAAAATTATTGAAGAATATCGTGGCTTTTATTTTCTCCGCGGACGAAAAGACTTGGTGGCGCAACGGCTGGAACGGAATAAAATTTCCAACCAAAAGATCAAGAAGCTGGTCAAAATCGGCAAGTGGCTGCGCTTCGTGCCGTTTGTGCGGATGTTGGCGGTGACCGGCAGCTTGGCCATGAAAAACGCCGAGCCGGGCAGTGATTTGGACTTGTTGGTAGTGCTCCGGCATGGAAAAATCTTCACTGGTCGCTTTTTGGTGACCGCCTTGCTGCAACTTTTGGGCAAGAGAAGACATGGCGTAAAGATCAATAACCGAGCATGTCTCAATTATTTTGTCACCGATAAATCGCTGGAAATCAGCTTGAAAGATGTTTTTTCCGCTTCGGAATATTCTTTCATGTTGCCGATTTTCGGCTGGCACAATTTTCAAAAATTCCAAAGGCACAACGAATGGCTGAAAAAATACAAACCGAATTTTCAACCGGACGCATTGCCCAATTTGAAATTTATTCATGAAAGTTTTTATTCCTGGCGCCTGCGGCAGTTGGGGGAGCTGATTTTTAGTTTTAATTTTCTTGAAAATAAATTGAAACAGTGGCAACTGCAAAAAATCGAAAAAAATCCCAAAACACACCAGAACGAAAGCCTGATTATTGCTAACGACGAGATGTTGATTTTTCTCCCCGAACCGCAAAGCCCGCAAATCTTCGAAAAATTCAAAGCTGGACTGGCGGGAATCGCTAAATAAGCCACTTTTTAATAAAAGAATCCGCTTGTGGCGGATTTTTTTGGTTGTTTATTTGGTAAAATTATTCTCACTCAATTTTTCCTTTCCCCGCCGTCTTTTTTGTGGTATGATTGCAGTAATAAAAACCCTCCTGAAGCAACTCAAAGGTTGCGCGTTATGTGTTAGGTGCAGCCCCTAAAATAAAAAGAAATTAATTCGCCTAAGGCGAACAAAAATGATTCCATCCCGCGATATTGACAACAATTCCTTTTCCAAACTTTACCAGAACAAAGTATTCTTCTACTTTGTCCTGATTTTGGGCACCCTGTTGCTTGTGCTCAAGTTGCCGATGGCGCAGGTGTATTACGAAACGGTGAGTCTGCTCATCACTTTCGCGCCCATGGTGGTGATCATCATCATGGCCGCTATCGCCTACATCAAAAGTCAGCGTTACCCGGATTATCAAAGCATTATCCGCAAGTTCTATCTGCTCTTCACCCTCAAATTCCTGAGCGTCATCTTTGTTTTTTATGTCTTCTATTCGCCGAGCGTCTTCCTGACCCCCATTCTGGCTTTTGTCCATTACTTCAAAACCTTCTTGACGCTGGAAGCGGTTTTCTTCGCTCTGAGCTATCTCCTGACCGGCGTGATTGCGCTCTCCTTCATCTTCGTTTGCTTTCGCGCCTACCAGAAATCGCAAGGCAAATATCTTGGTTCCATCCGACTGCTCACCAAGCGCACCCTTTACGCGGTGTTTGCTTTTTGTTTCCTGATCCTCGCTTCTTCCGCCGCCGCCTATCCGCAGTCCTACAAACCCCTGACCGACACTCTGGGCGATGCGATCTACACCCTCTCCGCCGGCAACATCCAGGTGCTCAAAGGCGCTGATCCGGTGGCCTACACCAAGATCAAATCCCTCAAAGAATTCACCGATAATCTGTCGGACTCCCTGGCTCAAACTTCCCAAAACATTGTCGCCAGCAACCAAGACTTTCAAGACAGTCTGGACGCGGCCAACACCGAACTGAAAGAGTCCATAAAACAAACCTCCAAGGATTTAAACGCCAAAATCAAGGACGATCTGGCTGGCAAGGTGTCTGTGGATGGAGGGGAGATCGAAGGTGATCTGCTGCTGATCGGCAACACGGCCGATCTGAGCGTGGGCGGCACCATCGACACCGGTCAAGGCGCGACGGAAATCTTTTTGCAAGACCAAAATCTGCGCACCACGGACGCGCCGACTTTTGCGACACTCAACACCGGGCAAGGAAGCTATGAGCTGTACGCGATGGATCAAGATGTGTTGATTGCCAGCGCGCCGACGTTTGGAGGTCTGACACTCAATGGCAATTTAGTTCTGGGCGCCAACACGCTCACAACTTCCAACGCGACCGTCGTCACCAATCTCAACGCGGACCTGCTGGACGCGCGGCACGAAAGCGAGTTTGCACTCCTGGCCGGACGCAGTGGCGGACAGATTTTGATTGGTGGAACAGGCAGTGGTGACAATCTGACCTTGCAATCCACTTCCCACTCTACGAAAGGGAAAATCCTGTTTGGCACTTCGGCGTATGATGAAGTGAATAATCGGCTGGGGATCGGGACGGCGAGTCCGGGGTACACGATAGACGTCTCTAGCGGAAGCATAAATGCCGGCTCATACACGCTGGGAGGAATAACCGCCCTATCCACCGCAAGCACCAACACGCTGCTGCGAGCGTCTTCCGGTTTTGGCGTTGCCTTCGCTGTTAATGGCGCAAGTACGTTAGCAACATCTTCAATGTATATCAATTCTTCCGGCAATGTCGGTATTGGGACGACGAGTCCGAGTTATCGCTTGGATGTTAAAGGCACGACAGTCGCGCACGGAATAAGATCTGACATGGGATTTGATATGAACCCAGTAGTCAAGCCAACTTTTGTGACAGGGAATTTGGCGCTGACGGCAGGTGGCTCAAATCTTGGAATCGGAACGTATGTTTATACGGTTACTTTTACGACAGCACTGGGAGAAACAGATACTTCCTGGACAGCTGCGTCACCGGCTACAATTACCACAGATTCAAGCAATCGAAAAGTAACGATTACTGTTCCAACTTCTACTGATCCAAGAGTTACCGGTAGAAAAATTTATAGAACAACGGTGGGCGGGGCAGTTTCAGCTAATAAATTATTAACAACGATAGCTAATAATACAACCACCACATATGTTGATGATATAGCCGATGGATCTTTAACTGGTTCAACAGATTATTTCCGTTCAAACACTACATCAAACTATGTGTCAGTCAATGGCTCGCCCGCGTTTTCCTTGACCCCCAACACTAATGCTAATACTTTTTTTGGATATAGTGTTGGCAATTCTACTTTGAGCAGTGGCCGCAATGTCGCATTTGGCTCTAGTATGATGGGGAATCTGACCAGCGGATCAAGCAACGTAGCAGTTGGTAATTTTTCTCAAACACTAGTCACTTCCGGCTCTCAAAATATTAGTATGGGTTATGGCGCAGCCTCACAACTAACTACTGGAGCGTCTAATGTTGCCATTGGACATGATGCCAATTTTTATAATAAAACAGGTTCAGAAAATACAGCTTTGGGAGACTTCGCTCTTTTTGGAGCTCTTAATAATAGTTATTCTTACAATACGGCAATCGGAAAAAACGCTGGCTATAGCGTAACTACTGGTGGGTCTAACACATATCTCGGAGCTTATGCCGGATTCACTAATACTACCGGTACAGGTAATGTCTTTCTGGGCTTTTACGCCGGAAAATATGAAACGGGTTCGCAAAAAATAATCATAGACAACTTGAATCGTACCAATGAAGCCACTCAACGCACCGATGCTTTGATCTATGGTGTAACCAACGCGACCCCAACCAGTCAAATCCTATCCTTGGGTGGTGGCGGCAACGTCGGCATCGGGACGACGAGCCCGAATAATCTTCTGCAGGTTGCCGGATTGATAAATTTCTCCAATGCAGCTTTCGGAACCTTTCTTGGATATAATGCCGGAAGCGTGAACACGGGCGCTCAAAATACTTTTGTCGGTTATCAGAGCGGGATAAACAATACGACCGGGTCATCCAATACTATTATGGGCTTTAATGCCGGATATTATGGTCAGGGAAGTGTGGGCAATACCCTGATTGGTGTTCAGGCTGGTAGAAATAATACGGGTCAAGGCAACACTTTTGTAGGGCTTGAAGCGGGTGATGGAAATACTAGTGGCGGCGGCAACACCTTTATCGGCGCGAATGCCGGCGAATTGAATACCGTCGGCTATTACAATACTATGCAGGGTGGTGAGGCCGGTTATTATAAACAAACTGGCAATAATAATGTGTTTTTAGGGTATAGGGCGGGCAGAGGAACAGCTACGTATACCGCGGCCGCTAATAATATTATGATTGGCTTTGAAAGCGGCTATAATTCCACGACGAATACTTCAGGCAATGTGTTTTTAGGATATCAAGCTGGCTACAATGAAACCGGTTCGAATAAGCTGTATATTGAAAATTCCAATTCATCTCTGCCGTTAATTTATGGCGACTTTAGCAGCAACATTCTATCATTCAATGGCAACGTTGGCATCGGCGACACAACGCCGGACACCACTCTCAAGGTGGTCGGTTCAATCTGCGCCAAAGCGGACGAAACGGACTGCTTCGGCGCAACCGCCGGCAACATTTACGCGGCCAATTTCATCGTGGACGGCACGACGCATCTGCCGGATTATGTTTTCGCCAATGATTATCCGCTTATGTCACTTAATGATCTCAAGAATTATATTAATCTCAACCAACATTTACCGGGAGTTCCCAGTGCGAACGAAGTTTCCGCCAACGGTTTGAATCTGAGCACGATGGTGCCGGCTATCTTGGAAAAGACTGAGGAAAACACCCTCTACATCCTCCAAAACAATGAGCAACTCAACCAACAAGGCACCCAGACTGGCGTACAGACGCAATTAATTGCGTCTCTACAATTGAAGACCGACCAAAACATCACCACCATCCAACAACTGCAAACTTCGGTGGATACGCAGTTGGGCGTAGTCGGTGCGAGCATCAATACGATCAACGCGGAAATGGCAGTGCAGACGCAAGGCATTGCGTCTCTACAGACCGGCATGGTGAATCTGGATGGACAGATTGTCGCCCAGACGCAATTAATTGCGTCTCTACAAGCGCAGATCGAAGAATTGAAAACGCAGATCGCCACCCCGGTGGATGTGGCGCAGATCGAGCTGAATAAAAATGATATCGCGTATCTCAATCAGTTGCTCGGTATCGATGTTACCAAGCCGGGAGACATTGCGCTGCTGGGAGCTTTGACCGCCAAAAAAGTGGTGGTGGACGGCGTGGAAACCGGCGCGATTACTATTATGGTGATTAACAAAGATGCAGCCACCATCGGCGAAGCCATCATTAAGGCCGGCGAAACGGCAGTAATAGTGAAGACCACGGCGGTGAGCGCGGATTCAAAAGTCTTCGTGACCGCTGAACATCCCGTGGAGATCGGGGTCAATAACATCAAAGACGGCGAAAGTTTCCAAATTGAAGTAGGGGCGGTGGCACCGGCGGATTTGAACCTGAATTGGTGGATCGTGGAGAAAAAATAATTCCCCCAGTTGTGGTATAATGGAGAAAACAAAAACAAAAACAAACATAACATGGAAATCATCAACGATCTTAATCTGAAGAAACAGGCGGAGGAGCTGGGCCTGAAGGTCTGGCAGACGCCGAGTTTTTTGTTCATGATGATGGGCTTGGTAACCTTGATCGCCATGACCGCCACCTATTATATTTCCAAAAACTATGATGATCCGGCCATTCTGCTGATTGCGGAATGTGTCGTGGTGGTGACGATTTTTTCTATCGGGAATTCCGTGATTCGGGAGATCGAACAGATGGCCAAGATCAACAAGATGAAAACTGAGTTTGTGTTTGTGGCTTCGCATCAGTTGCGCACGCCACTCTCCGCCATTTTGTGGGAAGTGGAGTTGTTGCTGAGTAAACGCAAGGAAGGTTTGAACGAAAAGCAAATGGCCAGCCTGGAAAGCATTTCGGCGCTGAGCGGCCGCATGGCGCGGCTGGTGAGCGATCTGTTGGACGTGGCGCGGATCGATCAAGGCAAATTGATGCTGAAGAAAGAAAGAGTGGATCTGAATCTGATTGTTCAGGAAGTGATAAAAATATTGGATCCTTTGATCAAGGCCAAAAGTTTACGGATTGTTTTCAACGGGGGGAAATCCGCTCAGGTGACCGGCGATCCGGAAAAGTTGCGGTTGGTGCTGGAGAATTTAATCAGTAACGCGGTGAAATACACGTTGAGCCACGGCAAGATTGAAATTAAAGCGGATACTCAGCGCGGTTTTGTGGTCTGTAGCGTCCGGGATAACGGTGTGGGCATTCCGCAAAATCAACAGAAGCTGGTATTCGATAAATTTTTTCGCAGCGACAACGTGGTCAAGTATCAGACCGAAGGCACCGGCTTGGGGCTGTATATCGCCAAAAATATCATTGAGCAGTCAGCCGGAAAGATTTGGTTTGAGTCCAAGGAGGATGTCGGCACAGTTTTCAGTTTTTCGCTGCCGGCCTGCTCGCCGTACGCGTCGGAGCGTCCGAATTTGAAAGGGTAAATCAATATATAACTACGCCGCGTCAGCGCGCAAGAAATAATTTTGCGGCCGATGCGGTTCTAAAAATATGGAGCAGAAAAAAATCCTGGTGGTGGAAGACGAAGCCTCGTTGCAGCAATCGTTGGTGGAATTTTTGAATGCCGAAAATTTTGTGGCTATCGGCGCCAACGACGGAGAGCAGGGTATCGCGCTGGCGAAAAAGGAACTGCCGGATCTCATTTTGCTGGACATTATCTTGCCGAAAAAAGACGGCTACGAAGTTCTGACCGAGTTGCGGCAAGATGAGTCTACCAAAAAGATTCCGGTCATCCTGTTGACCAATCTGGAAAGTCCCGAAGACATTGGCAAGGCCTTTGATCAAGGAGTCAGCACTTATCTGGTCAAATCCAATTACAAGATGGAAGATATTGTGAAAAAAATTAAAGAAACATTAAAGATCTAATCCCCCCCCTACGAATTACGAATTTGTACGAATGTACTAATGTGCAAAATAATTCGTAATTCGTACATTCGTAAAGCGTAGCGAATTCGTAATTCGTAGAGAATTTCATGCGTATCGAAAATTTACAATTGAAAAATTTCATCAAAGACGCTGAGATGATTCCGGAAGCGGAGCTGGAAGCCGCCTTGAAGGAAGTGGAAAGTTCGGGTCAAAAACTCGGGGATTTTTTGGTGGCCAAGGGGCTGCTGACCGAAGTGCAGTTGCGCAAATTGTATGCCTATATTCTCGGCGTGCCTTTCGTCGATCTGACCAAGGAAGTGATTCCGGCGGAAATTTTGCAGATCGTGCCGGAGCCGATCGCTAAGAAATATAGCATTGTGGCTTTTGAAAAAGAGGGGAAAAATTTGAAAATCGCCATGCTGAATCCGGAGGATATCCAGACCATTGATTTTATCCGCAAAAAAACCGGCTTGCAAATCATCACTTGTTTGACTTCGGAAGAGAGCATCAAAGTTATCTTGAAGCAATATGCCAAGAGTCTGAAGGCGGAGTTCGGCGACATTATCAAAAAAGATTCCGCTGAGGTCAGTGGCAAGGAGGCAGAGGAAGATTTGGAAAAGGTGGCGCAGGGGTTGCCCATCATTCGCATCGTGGACACCTTGATCAAGCATGCGATTATGCAATCGGCCAGTGATGTGCACATCGAACCGGACGAGAAAGAAGTGCACGTGCGTTACCGCATCGATGGCATTTTGCATGATGCGATGACCTTGCCGCGCCAAGTAGCGCAGGGCATCATTGCGCGCATCAAAGTCTTGGCCAATTTAAAATTGGATGAGCATCGCATTCCGCAGGACGGCCGTTTTAAACTGGAAAAAGACGACACCAAAATGTCATTTCGGGTGAGCATCCTGCCGATTTTTGACGGTGAGAAGATTGTTATGCGTCTTTTGGATGAATCTTCCAAGGGTCTGACTTTGGAAAAAATGGGCTTTTATGGACACGGATTGGAAACGATCCACCGGCAGATTAAAAAACCCAATGGGATGGTACTAGTGACTGGGCCGACCGGATCCGGCAAGACCACGACTTTGTACACCGTGATGGATATTTTGAATACGCCGGAGGTCAACATCAGTACGGTGGAGGATCCGGTGGAATACCGGATGCCACGGGTCAACCAGACGCAAATTTATCCTAAAGTGGGTCTGACCTTTGCGGCCGGCTTGCGTTCGCTTTTGCGTCAGGATCCTGACATCATCATGGTCGGGGAGATCCGCGACAAAGAAACGATGGAGATGGCCATTCACGCGGCGATGACCGGACATTTGGTGTTGTCCACCTTGCACACCAACAGCGCCGCGGGCACGCTGCCGCGTTTGATCGACATGGGAGCCGAACCTTTCCTAGTCGCGTCCACCTTGAACGTGGTCATCGCGCAGCGCTTGGTGCGTCGATTGTGTCCGGATTGCCGTAAGGAATATACGCTGGACGAAAAAATGCTGAAAACCCTGGAGGAGAGTTACGACATGCAAGGCATTTTGGCGGCCATCAAAAAGAGTGGAATCTTGCAAGGCACAGTCGGAGAGAAAGATAAATGGAACCAGATCAAATTATATCAGCCGGGAGGTTGCGATCAATGTGGTGGCAGCGGTTATCGCGGACGCGTCGGCATTTTTGAAGTGTTGGAGATTGATGATGATATGAAAAAGATGATTTCCCAAAAAGCGTCTACGGAAGAAATTGAAGCCAAGTCCCGAGAGAAAGGGATGCTGACGATGGTGGAAGACGGCTTTGTTAAAACCATCCAAGGCACAACTTCGATCGAGGAAGTATTAAGAGTAACTCAAGAATAAGAAGTGTATATGTCCCGCAACCAATTCCAATTAAAACAGAGGTGGTGTAAAAAGTTTATTGCGAATTCGCCTGCGGCTAAGTTTTAATATAAAATATAATCTAATAGCGAATTGGTGCGGGATGGTCATTTTTGTGGCTGCTCGTTCCTCGCAGACAAAAATGCCAAAAGTATTTTACACGGCCAAAAGTTTTACCGGTGAAACCAAGAGTGGGGAGCTGAACGTCAAAGATGAAAGAGAATTGGCGGCGACATTGCGCGCGGAAGATTTTATCCTGACATCCTTCAAGTCACTGGAAGATGAAGGCGGAAAAAAAATCAAGGTTAATTTTCTGGATCGATTTTCCACCATTCCGCTCAGTGAAAAAATGATGCTGGCGCGAAATTTGGCCGTGATGATTTCTTCCGGCTTGCCGCTTTCGCGGGCGATCAAAAACATCACCTTGCAAACCAAGAACAAAAGATTTATCAATGTTTTGGAAGACATCCAAAATGGTCTGCAGGCCGGAGATGCTTTCGCCGATTGTTTGGCGAAATATCCGGGAATTTTTGACGAACTTTTCGTGAACATGGTACGAGTGGGCGAGGTCAGCGGTAATTTGGAAGAGGTGCTGAATATTTTGGCCGGGCAATTGGAAAAAGAACATGAACTCCTAAGCAAGGTCAAGGGCGCCATGACGTACCCGGCGGTCATCATTGTGGCGATGATGGGTATCGGAGTCTTGATGATGATCTATGTAGTGCCGCAAATCACCGGTGTGTTCAAGGATCTGAACGCCGATCTGCCGGCGTCCACGCAGTTTATCATCAGTTCTAGCACCATATTGCGCGAACATTATTTGTTGGTGCTGGGCGCCATGATCATGCTTGGCGTCATGGCGAAGTTTTTTTCCACCACCACGCTGGGCAAAAAAACTTTTGGCTTGCTGATTATCAACATTCCGGTGATCAAAAATATTGTCATCAAGGTGAATTGCGCCCGTTTTGCGCGCATTTACAGCTCGCTTTTGAAGAGCGGCGTGTCGGTGGTGGAGGCGCTGAACATCCTTTCGCGCACGCTGACCAATTATTATTACAAGCGAGCACTCACGCGCGCGGCGGAGAGCATCCAGAAGGGGGTCAATTTGAGCAAACTTTTTTATGAAGAAAAAAAGATTTTTCCTGTCCTGGTGCCGCAGATGATCGAAGTGGGAGAAGAGACCGGCAAAACGGAAACAGTCTTGCTCAAGCTGGCGGAATTTTATGAAGGCGAAGTGGATCAAAAAACGAAAAATCTGTCGTCCATCATCGAACCGGTGCTGATGATCGTCATCGGCAGCGCGGTCGGATTCTTCGCGGTTTCCATCTTGCAGCCGATGTATAGCGTGCTGGAAAATATAAAATGAAAAAGCAAAAAAAACAAATAAAAAACAAAGCAGCGTTCACTCTGATTGAAGCGCTAGTCGTGCTATTTATTTTTGCCTTGATAACCTCGACTTTTTATTCGGTTTTTTCGTTGGGGTCAAAATATATCATTGAATCCAAAAACCGGCTGGCGGCCGTGCAGGTGGCCAATGAAAAAATGGAAATCGTGCGGAATCTCAAATACGATAATGTTGGCATAATCGGGGGAATCCCCAACGGGGTCATCCCGGAAAACGAAGACTTGACACTCAACACCCGAAGCTTCCATATCCGTACTTTTGTGCGCTACGAAGATGATGTCTTTGATGGTGTGTATCCGGCTGATCCGATCCCAAACGATTATAAGACCGTAAAGGTGACTATTTCTTGGCCGGGACCCAACGGCGTGCCGGAGGACATTTCGCTTACGGCGCGCTTTGTGCCGCCGGGGCTGGAAGTGGCCAACCCGGGAGAAGGTGTTTTGGCGATCAACGTGCTTTCCAATATTGAGAATCCGGGTATCGGCATCCCGCAGTCTTCCGTGCACGTAGTGAACAATGCTGTTTCGCCGGCGGTCAATTTCACCGCGCAGACCGATGACACGGGCAATCTGATTTTTCCCGGTGCGAAAGAATCGACTGGCGGCTATGAGTTGACGGTCACCAAGAGTGGATATGAAACAATCGGCACGATCGACGGCAGCACGGTGGATTATAATCACACAGATGTGCACGCGTCCGTGGTGCAGGGGGCGGTAAACCTCAAAACAATTTATCAGGACAAATTGGCCTCTTTGGAGATCAGAAGCATCAATCAACTGGAAGAGGCAATTCCCAGTCTGAGTTTCCATGTGAAGGGTGGGCGGGTGTTGGGCATTGACAATGCTAATCCATCAAGTCCGGAGAATGTCTATAACTTGAAGCTGGATGCCGCAACGAATGCGTCCGGCGAAAAAGATTTTACGGATAAAAGTCCCGGGCAATATTTCTTGAGTGACATCGGGGCGGTTGCCGGGCACACCTTGGTGGGCGTCGGCTCGATAACCGAGTTTGATCCGGTTGGTAAAATATATACACTTTCTTTGACTCCGGGCGAGACCAAGACAGTGGAGGTGAAATTCGCGGACAACAATGCGGATGCGTTGAGAGTGACTGTGCTGAAAGACGCGGACAATTTGCCGCTTGTTGATGCGACGGTGAAACTGACCAACGGCAGCGGCTACAGCGCGGAAATCGTCACCTTGGCGGACGGCGTGGCTTTTTATCCGACTGGAAGCGAGCCGCTCTTGCCGGGCGAATATAATATTGAAATTAAGGCGGTCGGCTTTCAGGATTATGGCGGGACAGTCACCGTCGACAAATTGACCATGGCGGAAATTAAATTACTTGCCAATTAAGATGAAGACAGAAAAAACAAAATTAAAAGGGATGAGCCTGATTGAACTGCTGGTGGCGATTGCGATTTTCACGATCGGAATTATGGGCTTCACGCAACTTTTTATGCGCAGCTGGAAAGTGAATTCCTACACCATGCAGATGGGACAAACCTCACTCGCAGTTTCGCAGGGTGTCAGCAAAATGACCGGCTATCTGCGCAAGGCGCGCCAGGGCGATGACGGGGCGTATGCGATCAAGTCCGCGGCGAAAAATGATCTGGTGGTGTTTTCGGATTATGACAAGGATGGGGCGGCCGAGCGGTTGCATTTTTACTTGCAAAATGGGCAGTTGAAGATGGGCATAACCAAGCCGACTAATACGATTCCGAAAACCTATCCGGCCGGTGATCAGACCGTGCAGGTCATCACGGACAAGATCGTCAATGATGCCAACGCGCCGATGTTCTATTATTATAATAAAAATTATCCGGGGGACGCCGCGAATAACCCGGTGCCGGAACCGGTGGATATTTCTCTGATCCGGCTCATCAAAGTTTCGTTGCAAGTCAATATTGACCCCGTCAAAAATCCGACGCCGATGCAGATGGAATCATTTGTGGAGCTGCGCAATTTAAACGACTATGATCGAATTTTGTAAAAAACATTTTCAATCTGGAAGGGAGAAGCGGGTGAAACTCGGCCGCTTTGGCTTTCGAAAGGGAACTGCTTTGGCGTACATGCTGGTGGTGATGTTTATCGTTTCCATTATTTTGGTGTCGATGTTACGCTACATCTCTTCGCAATTGATTTTCTCGGGTAATCGCGCTGAAAAAGAGAAAGCTTTCCAGGTGGCGGAGTCGGGCATTTATTTTTATCGTTGGTATCTGGCGCATCAAGTTTCCGGCAAAACCGTCCAGCAGATCAAGGATTTTTGGACCAGCGGCAATCCCTACGGCGTGAATATTCCCGGAAATCCGAACTATCCCTATGAAGTGGAATTTTCCGATCCGGAGGAAGGGCCGATCGGGCGGTATAAGATCGAAGTGGATCCGCCGGAGATAAATTCCACTATTGTCATTGTCAAGGTAACCGGGTGGACATACCGCGAGCCGGGCGTGCAGCGGATCGTACAGGCGCGTTTTCGGCGTCCGTCCTGGAGTGAAAATGTCGTTTTGGCCAATGATAATATGCGCTTTGGTCCCGGCACGGAGATTTTTGGCAAGATCCATTCCAACAAAGGCATCCGTTTCGACGGCGTGGCGCATAACATTGTCAGCAGTTCGCTGGATCAATATGATGATCCGGATCATTCCGGGAACAATGAATTCGGCGTGCACACGCATGTGAATCCGCCGCCCGGCTCCGGCATCAATGACATATTTCGCACAGCGGAAGCGCCACCAAGCACGGTGTCCAGTCGTCCGGACGTGTTTGAGATTGGCCGGCAATTTCCCAAGACCGCGGTGGATTTCAATGGTTTGCTGACGGATTTGAATTATATGAAGACGGAATCAAAGATTGCCGGACGGGGAAAATATTTTAACAATGACGGCGCGGGCCGAAAAATAATTCTCAAGACCGATGGAACTTATGATGTTTGCACGGTTAACACTTTTAGTTCAAGCTCAAAAAACATCTCCTTGTATGATGGCATAGTCAGCGGCGCTTCCGGTGGCTATAGTGGAAACAACGGCAACGCCTGCACGACTTCGGGCTGCTGCGCGTACGCGGCTTGTGGCTGGATCTCATCTAGTAACCATAGCCGCGGAAAATGTGTCAGTCTGGCCAATGAAAACATTCCGGATGAAGGCGTAATTTTTGTGGAGGACAACGTGTGGGTGGAAGGCACGATTGACGACCGACATGTCTCGATTGTGGCCGCCAATCTGACCGGCAGCGGCAGTTCGGCGGATATGTATATCGGTCTGAATAACCTTCTCTATACTAATTTTGATGGCAAGGACATCATTGGGCTGATTGCGCAAAATAATGTGAGTGTGGTGCGGGACAGCCAGGACACGCTGACTATCGACGCGGCTATAATTGCCAAGGACGGGCGGGTCGGCCGGAATTATTATTCTTCCAGTTACAATAAAAACAAAATCACGGTCAATGGATCCATGGCGACAAATCTGCGTTATGGTTTCGCCTACACGGACGGTACCGGCTATGAAGATCGAATTTTAAATTTTGATAATAACCTGCTCTATTATCCGCCGCCGTACTTTCCGACGGGCACCGAGTATTCCATAGATCTGTGGGATGAGTTATAATATGATTATCGCATAATGCATAACGTGAATCGCGTATCGTAAAAATTTTGCGATTCACGATGCGCGTTCCACGACTTACGTCCATGAGTTTTCTCAACAAAAAAATTATCAGTTTTGAACCGGAAGTTTTTGGCGTGGATCTGAGCGATCTGTCGGTCAAAATCATGCAGCTGGAGCGCGATGGCAAGCTGGAAAAAGTTCGCGGTTACGCGGTGGCGGATATTCCCGCCGGCTACATCGAAGACGGTAAAATTATCGATAAGGATAAGGTGGCCGCGATCATCAAAGACGCGGTGAAAAAAGCCGGACCGCAAAAGATCAAAGGCAACAGAGTCATTTGCTCTTTGCCGGAATCCAAAGCTTTTTTGCGCATCGTGAGCATTCCAAAAATGGAAAAAGAGGAGGCGCGAGAGGCGATCAAGTGGGAGATGGAAGCCAACATTCCGCTGCCGATCGAGCAAGTATATTTTGATTGGCAATTTTTGGAGACTGATAGCACCCAGAAGCAAAATGTTTTGACCGCGGCTGTTTCGCGGGAGATTGTGGATGATTTTATGGATGTCCTAAAAAAATCCGGGCTGGAAGTGTATGGATTGGAAGTTGAATCGATTGCGAGCGCCCGGAGCTTGGTGCCATGGGAAATCAAAGAACAAGGCGGAGCGTTGATCGTTGATTTGGGGGCGCAAAGAACCAGCTTTATCATGGTGGAGCGGGGGGTGCCCAATTTCACCTCGAGCATTCCGTTTTCGTCGGAAAGTATCAATGATGCCATTTCCAAAGGTTTGAATATCGATCTGACGGAAGCGGAAAAAACTAAGCTTGCACATGGCATTGCGGACGGGAAAGACAATCCCATTTTCAACGTGCTCAAGTCACTGTTGGAAAATCTGGTGCAGGAGATTGAGCGGACGTTGGATTTTTATGCCGGCATTTCCAAAGAAAACTCAGCCGTGGAAAAAGTGATTTTGTGCGGCGGCGGTTCCAATCTGAAGGGCTTGGTAGGTTATCTGGGCGAAAGATTGGGCAAAAAAATTGAATTGGGCGATCCATGGATCAATTTAAAAATGGGCAAAAGCATCCCGATAATCAGCAAAGAAAATGCTGATCGGTATTCGACCGCGATCGGGTTGGCTTTGCGCGGACTGGACTATGAAAATTAAACTAAATCTGGTTCCGCCGGAGAGGAAGGCGGAATTGGAAAAAATATTTCAATTGCGGCGGGTTTTCAAATGGGAGACAGAACTCCTGGCCATTTTTGTTTTATTAATCCTGGCGCTGGTGAGCATCAACGCGATTGTCAAAATAAATTTGTCGATTGCAAAAAATAATCTGGACATGATCGACAAGAATAGCGAGCAATATCAAGTCATCGGGGATTATGACAAGGAAATAAAAAATGTTTCGACTGTCGTTTCTGACATCGGTACGGTTCAGAATGCGCAGTTGTATTGGTCGAAATTTTTGACCCGGCTGGACGAAAAAGTCATTACGGGCATTGCGGTCAGCAAGCTGGAAACTGACAACTTTGACATTTCTTTGGCCGGCCGGGCGGATATGCGCGATAATCTCATCGCTTTCAAAGAGAATATTGAAAAAGACGCTTGTTTTTCGGACGTAAACTTTCCGCTTTCCAATCTAGTCTCCAAGGGCAACATTGAATTTCAGATAAATTTTAAGATAAAAAAGGAATGTCTGAAGCCATAAATTTAAAGGATATTTGGAAAAAATATAACATCTGGCTGAGTGTCGGCGGCTTTGTGGTGCTCATCATTGCGGCGTGGGTCTTCGTTTTGGTGCCGATCCGGCGGAATATTGAGAATAACGCGGATGAAATGCAAAAAAAGATGATTGATCGCGACATATACGCCGAGCGAGTCGCCAAGATTCCCGACATGGAAAAAACACGGGCGGTTTTCGCGCAAAATGAAAGCAACCTGCGGGTTTTTCTGAACAAAAACAACGAAGTGGATTTCATCAAAAAAATTGAAACCATCGCTGAGGACACCGGGAACAAAGCCGACCTGCAAATAATTGATGACGCCGGCACGCAAAAGCCCAAAGCTGCCGCCGGCAAAAAAGGCGGGTCAGAAATCGAAAAAGCCTTGCCCAAAATACCCTATCTTTCCATGACGATAAATCTGGAAGGCAATTATGAGCAGTTGGCAAATTTTTTGCATAAGGTTGAAAACCTGGACTACTATGTGGATGTGCTTGCAATCAGCATGAATAAAAGCGAGATCGAGGCGCCGGTTGATCCGTTTGCGGCCGAAAAAAATAAGCCGGGGCTGATTACTTCAGCGACCGAGGTGATCAAGAGCAGTCTAAGTGTGGTTGTTTATTTGGAGAAATAATTTACCTCATCTGTCCGCTGCGGCAGACATCTTCTCCTTAAAAAGGAGAAGAAAATATGGAAGAAACATTTATATGGATATCAAGATCAAAGTAAATAAAAAACAAATTCTGGATTTTCTTTGGCAGGCCAAGAGTGGCGTTGTTAAGCGGAGCAAATGGATCTTGATTTTCCTGGCGGTGCTGGCTTTGGGGTATTGTGGATATTTATGGTACAAATTTGTCGCGCGCCCATCCTGGAGCACGGAAAAAAGACAGGAATATGTCAACGCGACGGAAAACAAGGTGCGTTTTGATCAAAAAAAATTTGACGCCGTCATCGCCGAAATTGAACGCAGGAAGGGCGAATATAACACCAAACTGGAAAACATCCCGGATATTTTTCGGCTAAAATAGACCCAATTTATTGACTATTGCCTTGAATTAGGCTATGCTTACTTTGTTGCCTAAATGGCAATTTTATATTAGTATGCGCTAGCAGGGAATTTAGCGACGACGCGCCGGTAGCTCAGTGGATAGAGCAGAAGGTTTCTAACCTTTTGGTCGCAGGTCCGATTCCTGCCCGGCGCACCATTTGGGAAAAGTTATAGAACTTGCATATTGTTGCCACATAGTATACAATTGGTAGTATATGTATAATGGAAAATATAACGATAAAATAAAACAAAAAGCAAAATTACTAAGAAAAGAAAAAGGGTTAAGTTATAAGGAAATTGCTGATAAGATTGGTATTTCGAAAAGTACGGCCAAATTGTGGTGTGGAGATATTGTTTTAAAGTCAGAATACAAAGAAAGATTGTACACAAAGAAAATTTCAGCATTGTTTAAGGGTCCAAATAGTAGTCATGAAAGAAGAATCAAGGAAATTGAAAGTATTATTAAAAATGGAGAGAACGAAATCGGGTTGCCGCTTGGCGTTGAAACATATAAACTGGCTGGCGCAGCGCTGTATTGGGCTGAAGGAAATAAAACAAAACATTTCGCTATTACAAATTCTGATCCATACCTGATAAAATTTATGGTAACTTGGCTGCATGATATGTTGGATGTTTCGCCAAAAAACATAAAGGCTCATCTGAATATATATCCGCAGCAAAATGAAAAGTTGTTAAAAATATTTTGGTCAGAATTGACAAAAATACCGATTGAAAACTTTGGAAAAAGTTTCGTTAAGCCGGAAAACAAAAATTATAAAAAAAATACCTTGTATTATGGAACAATCAAAATCAGAGTTTTTAGAGGTACTGATTTGCGACACCGGGTTTTTGGCTGGGTGAATACAATTTTGAAAAATTCTAAAATAGAAACTGATAAGGTTGAGAGGAAATGGCATAAGTTGAAAACTGAATATCCTCGTTAAAATAAAGCGTCCATAGCTCAGCTGGTAGAGCAGAGGCCTCTTAAGCCTAAGGTCGCAGGTTCGAATCCTGCTGGACGCACCGTTATCAAGAATAAAAGTCTCCAGAGTGGCGGGTATCGTCTATCGGCTAAGACATCTGTTTGTGGTACAGAGAAGCTGGGTTCGACTCCCAGTACTCGCCCCCCTGTAGATTTTTTCTTTAACTCTAATTGCAATATATGAACCTTTGTGATATAATGAGAGTAATTATATAATAGGGTACTAATATATGAAATTAAGACTTGAAGATAAAAACAAAGCGATTGAATTGCGTATTCAAGGGAAAACTTATAAAGAAATAATTGGAATTATTCCAAATCTTCCAAAGAGTACTTTGTCAGGTTGGTTAAAAAATTTCAAACTTAATGTAGGACAAGAAAAAAGACTCCAGGAAAATATTGGGAAAATTACAAATAATGCGAGGATAAAAGCAGCTTGGACGAAAAGGAAGAAAAAACAGGAAAAAATTGAAAGAATTTATAAGGAAGCTAAAGCGGAGATGCCAAAGTTAATTAGTAATCCTCTCTTCCTTGTCGGAGTTTCTCTATATTGGGCAGAGGGCAGTAAAACTCAGGAGGCAGTCCAGTTTTCCAATTCTGATCCGCGTCTGATAAAAATAATGATGAAGTGGTTCAAGGAAATATGCAAAGTTCCAAGCAATAAATTAAAAATTCACATCTATATCCATGGAATTTATAAAAAAGAGAATTGTGAAAAATTTTGGTCAAAGGTAACAAGAATTCCTGTTTCACGTTTTGGAAAAACTACCTATAAACAAACAGTACATAAGGTCAAAAAAAATCTTAGCTATAAGGGAGTTTGTCGGATTGATATAAATAATGTTGATTTATTTCGAAAAATAACAGGATGGCAAGTCGGGGTTTTTGAAAAGTTTCATTTAAAATAGTTTTTGCGCCTTTAGCTCAGTGGATAGAGCACTTGTCTTCGGAACAAGGGGTCGCAGGTTCAAATCCTGCAAGGCGCACCAAAGAAACAAAGGCAGTCCGCCATGGCGGACTGTTTTTGTTTGGTGCGCATTTGCGGTCGTGGGCTTTTGGGCGTAAAATGTAGGGAGGGTGGTTCTAGGAATACGCATTATGAAGCTAATTTTTAGACGAATTATAGGGGATAACAAAAAATAGCTTAGATAAGGGTTTTTATTAGTGTTGAATATTATAAGAAATTAGACGAAGTTAGACGAATTAACCGCAATGCCGAAAATGGCTTAGAATTGGGATTTTAATGGGTATATAATTTAGACGAATTGGCGATTGTGATTAAGCGGGATATAAAAGAATTCAGGAATTAATTCAGTAATAATTCAAAATTATGGCACGCAGAAAATTAAGCGAAAACAACATCCGCAAACTAACAAAATCCGGCGGCGGCAAATCCATCGGGTTGACCTTGCCACTTGAAATGGTGGCTTCTCTCGGCTGGCGCGAAAAGCAGAAGGTGGTTGTTAAAAGGGTCAAAGGCGGGTTAAACATCCGGGATTATCGGAGTAAATAGGCAAATTATCCCACCAGTAGGTGGGATTTTTTTGTGCCTTGTTTGGGCTAAAAGGTGGATTTTCTATTATAGCTAACCTATGAAATCATATGAAATTTAACAAAAATCTTGACAGGATATAGTGGGCATGTTAAGATGACAATACTTAAATAAAAAACTCAAATTAGTATTGTAAATATGTACAAAAAACCACAAAAAGATCTGTTGTCCATTGGTGAGGTCTCCAAAATTTTTGGAGTCGATAAAGATACTCTCCGGAATTGGGAGAAGAAAGGAATAATTTCTCCTTTGCGAGTTGGGCCGCGCAAAGATCGAAAATACAAACAAGAGGATATTGAAAAAATTTCCAACGATAAAAGTATCGTCAAAGATCTTGGCGCGCCCAAAACAGACGAGGAAGGAAAAATGAATCTCTCTCAGCTTAAACAATTTCTTTGGAGAAGCGCGGATATTTTGCGGGGCAAGATTGACAGCTCTGATTACAAAAAATATATTTTTGGACTGCTTTTTTATAAACGTATTAGCGACATGTGGGCGGAAGAATACGAAAAAATTCTTCATGAATATCATGATGAGGAAATCGCATGCGCGGATCACAATCATCGCTTTCAGGTTCCAAGCGATTGTCATTGGGGAGTGATTCAAAAGCAGGCCGAAGGCATTGGGAAAAAACTGAATGAAATTTTTGATAAACTCACCAACGCCAATAGCCCAAAGCTCGACAAAATTTTTGATGATCTGGATTTTGCGAACAAAGATAAATTTCCCAACGAAACATTGCAGCGTCTTATTAATCATTTTTCACAACACAATTTCGGTGATAGCTATATCAGTTCTGACTTATTAGGGGATGCATATGAATATTTGATCGAACAGTTCGCAGCTGATGCGGGGAAAAAGGGTGGCGAATTTTATTCTCCACGCGAGACTGAAAGAGTCATCATTCAAATTCTCAAGCCACATGAGAAGGATCACATTTATGATATGGCAGTCGGCTCCGGGGGATTTCTACTGGAAGCCTATCATCATCTCAAAGATCGGGAGGGAGAAAAGAAAGCGCGCTCACTCTATTTGTATGGGCAAGAAATAAATCTTGGGACATACGCGATTGCCAAGATCAATATGTTTTTGCATGGTCTCGACAGTGCCGACATCCAGCGCGGAGACACTTTGGCTGATCCGAAGTTTCTGAATCCGGATGGCTCGCTCAAGACATTCGACATCTGCGTTGCCAATCCGCCGTATTCAATCAAGGAATGGGAATCAGAAATTTTCCAGTCGGATAAATATGGTCGAGTAGCCGGCTATGAAACACCGCCGGACAAAAAAGCGGATTATGCTTTTGTGCTGCACATGGTGAAATCAATGAATGAAAACGGACGCGCCGGAATTTTGCTTCCACACGGCGTGCTGTTTCGTGGTGGCGCGGAAGGACGCATTCGTGAGCAATTGATCAAAAATGATTTGATCGAAGCGATCATCGCATTGCCAGCCAAACTTTTCTATGGTACCGGCATTCCGGTGGCAATTGTGATTTTCAACAAAAACAAGCCAGCTGCGCACAAAAACAAAATTATCATCATTGATGCGGAGCAAGATTTTGAAGAAGGCAAGAATCAGAACCGTTTACGCAAAAAAGACATTGAAAAAATCGTCTCAGCCTTCGAAGGCTATCGTGACATTGAAAAATATGCTCGCGTGGTGGACTTGAAAGAAATCAAGGAGAACGAATTCAATCTGAATGTGCGACGCTATGTGGAAAATGGCGATGAGGAGGAAGTTGTGGACGTGAAAGCTGTTTGGAAAGAGCTCTCTGAAATTGAAAAAGAAAAAGAAGCGGTGGATAAAAAGGTTGAAAATTATTTAAAAGAGCTAAAATATTAAACAAATAATATGGCAAAAAATAAAAAGAATATTGTCAAAAATAATAGTTTTACGGAATTTCTGCTATATACGACGCCAAATGGAAAGGTAAAAGTGGAGATTTTTTTGCGCGATGAAAATATTTGGCTGACGCAAGATAAAATAGCGCTTCTATTCGGCGTACAAAGACCGGCGATTACTAAGCATCTCCAAAATATCTTTGAAAGTGGGGAATTAAGCGAAAAATCAGTTAGTTCCATTTTGGAACATACTGCCGAAGATGGCAAAAAGTATTCGACAAAATTTTATAATCTCGACGCTATCATTTCGGTCGGTTATCGCGTGAATTCGACGCAGGCAACGCAGTTTCGCATTTGGGCGACCGAAAGAATTAAGGAATATATTATCAAAGGCTTCACAATGGATGATGAAAGACTCAAAGATCCGAATGGTTTTTTTGGCAAAGATTATTTCGAAGAACAATTGGCCAGAATTAGAAACATTCGATCCAGCGAAAGGCGGATGTATCAAAAAGTGACGGATATTTACGCGCAGTGCAGCGCCGACTATAATCCAAATGAAGAAATCACTAAGCAATTTTTCGCGACAGTGCAAAACAAACTCCACTTTGCCATCACTGGCAAAACCGCTGCCGAAATTATTCACGAAAGAGTGGATAGTAAAAAAGCAAATATGGGACTGACTGTTTGGAAAAACTCTCCCAAAGGCGCGATTCGAGAAATGGATGTCGTCATCGCTAAGAATTATTTGAACGAAAATGAGCTTGATCATCTCAACAGAATCGTGGATATGTATTTGAGCTTTGCGGAAATGCAAGCGACTAGAGGAATTTTGATGCGGATGAAGGATTGGGTGGAAAAGCTGGATGCCTTTTTGAAATTCAACGAGCGGCAAATCCTTGGGAATGCCGGGCGCATCAGTCACGAAATCGCGGAAGCTTTGGCATTGGGAGAATATGAAAAATTCAGCAAGGAACAAGACAAAAAATTCAAATCCGATTTTGATGAATATCTGGCAATAGAACAAAAAACCAAGGAATTTATGCGCGCGATAGATGAGCATAAGTCCAGGGAAAAAAAATCAAGAAAAAGCAAGGGAAAAAATAGCAAGAAAAAGCGGAAATAATCCATCGCCGAATTTGGCGAAAGCCGTGAAAATTAAAATAATAAAATTATGGTACCAGAAATAATTACAATGGATGCGGTAAAGGAAATTGCTAAAGCAAATGCGAAGGCAATGTATGAAGATGCAGCGCAACCGTCGGTTCGCGTAGTTGGAAAAGCTTTAGCCCAATGCACTTCTCTTTTTGCTACACCTATTGGGCGCACCGCAGAGATATTTGAAAATAATTTACATAAATATATAGATAAGCTTGAGGGTATACAGGAAGCAGAATTAGTTGCTCCTGATACAAGGATACTAGTTCCTATATTAGAAAAATTGAGATATACAGATGATGAAGTTGTTTCTGATTATTATGCTCAAATACTAGCTACAGCTTCGATAAAGAATCAGTCTAATAAGGTTATGGTTACTTTTATTGAAATTTTAAATCGGCTAAGTGCAGATGAATTAAAAATTATTGAATATGTAAATTCAAAAGAAAACTATGCTCAAGTAGAGGGGCTTACTTCTGAAGAGTTAGTAAAATATGGCTTGCATGAAGATGTCAAAAAAGTTTCAATTACTGGTGGATTCCCAGTTTTGAACATAAATATACGCAAAAAAGATGATCCTGCTTATAACACTCTTAGAAAAAATTTCAGCTTAATTCCTGAGTTAATGAAGCTTATCGCACCTGAAAATATAGATATGTATTTGGACAATATGATGTCTTTGGGATTATTAAAAAAAGAACAAGATAAACGATATGCTTTTACGAAGATTTATGAATTTTTAGAAAAAAATTCTTATATAAAGAAAGTGGAATCAAAAATTGGCGAAGATAGAAGGCTCGAGATAGAGCGTGGACGTATTGATATAACAAATTTAGGCTTAAAATTGCTAAGTTTGGGCGGAAAAAATGAAAAATAACAATGCACAACAAAATATTCCACAGGGATGGAAATTTGATGAACTAGGAATATTCATTGCCGATTTCGGTGATGGAGGAACTCCATCACGTTCAAACGGTGAATATTTTGGCGGTGAAATTCCATGGGTTGTTATTAAAGACATAAAACCGATAATTACTAAAACACAAAGTACTTTAACCCAGAAAGGTCTTAAAAATTCTTCTGCAAAGCTTTGGCCAACCGGAACCATTATTCTATCTTTTGGAGCCACTATCGGGGAAGTTGGGATTGCGGGAATTCCAGTTGCGACAAAGCAGGGCATAGCAGGGATTGTTCCAACAAAAGAATTATTGAACTCATTTTTATATTACTTGTTATTGAATAATAAGGGCCGTCTTCAACAACTTTCATCCGGTAGCACTATAAAAGAGGTCAGACCAGCGGTTATAAAAAAGCAAATTAAAGTTTTTGTTCCACCAATAAAAGAGCAACAAAAAATCGCGGAGATTTTGGGGGCGGTGGACGAGGATATTGCGAAGACGCAGGGGGTGATTGAGGCAACGGAAAAATTGAAGAAAGGATTGATGCAACAACTTTTTACGCGCGGCATCAACCATACGAAATTCAAAAAAACAAAACTCGGGGAAATCCCGGAGGAGTGGAAACTTACCTCGCTTCAAGAAATGATTGATAATGGAATAGTTGTGAGTCATCTGGATGGAAATCATGGAGAATTATATCCAAAAGCAAGTGAATTTATTGATAATGGAGTGCCATATCTTTCAGCAAATTGTATTGAAGATGGTAGTGTAAATTTTCATAAAGCAAAATATTTATCATTAGAAAGAGCTTCAAAATTCATTAAAGGAGTCGCTGTGGATGGTGATATACTTTTTGCCCACAATGCAACAGTGGGGCCAATAGCAATCCTAAAAATTAAAGAAAAATATGTAATTTTAAGTACAACATTAACTTACTATAGATGTAATGAAGATAAGCTAGTAGCCGCGTATCTTAGATATTACATGGAATCTGATTTATTTTCGGATCAATATAGGAGAGTTATGGCGCAGTCAACTAGAAATCAGGTGCCGATTACAATGCAGCGTACATTCTTGCATATTTTACCAAAATATGCAGAGCAACAAAAAATTGCAGAAATTCTTTTAGCTGTTGATGAAAAAATTTCAATAAATAAAAAGTTAAAAAATAAACTTATCCTTCTCAAAAAAGGCCTGATGCAGGATCTTTTGAGTGGGAGGGTGAGAGTAAAATTTAATGAATAAAAAATGTGAAAATTGTGAATCGGATAGATTTGAAATTAAGGCAAGAGGATTATGCAAGAGATGTTACCCTCTTGTTAGGAAAATAGAAACAATAAACAAGTGGAGATTTAGTAAGCCAGAAACTTTAAAATATTATCCAAAAGAAAGCTTGGTTTATAATGAAAAAGATTTTAAAAAAATAAAATCTGGTTTTTTAGAACAGTTTAAAGACAGACTTGTTCATTTTAAGACAATTGAAATAATATTGAATGGAGAAATACACGGAAAAAACATAATTCCTCTTTTTCAAAGGATATCTAAGTTATCTGGTAATAGGAACAGCGATTTTTTATGGCATCAAGAGGACTTATTCGATCATAATTTTACGCCAGAGCAAAATAAAATAATATACAAAATTTTAAATGAAATCGTAGAATCTATTTCGTGGAAAGGTATAGATTGGTATAGGATATTTTCTGAAAAATAAATTTAGGCTATATGACATGGCTTAGCAATAATATCATAGGGATAATAGGAATAATTATAAGTGGGATAATTGCTTATCATGTTTATTATTTGTCGAGGAGACTTAATTTGAAAGGCATGTTGTCTCACAAGGATTACATCCGAAAGCAAGTAGAACCAATACTACAGAGTATAAGGCAAGGGGTAAACAGAAAGTCGGAATTGGTTAATGAGAAAAAGTATTTGAAATACTATCCTCACGATAATGCGTTTAGCCGGCATGGCTATACATATATGGCGGCAGAATTAAAATCGCTACGATTTGACGGAGTTGAATTTTTTTGTGGAATTAAGGAAATTTTCAAAAAACAAAATGGGAAGTTAACTATCCAAAAAGAGAATAGGGTGGAACCTGAAAAATATAATGCTTTTGAAACTGGGATTATACCATATGAGTGGATTGAATATGTTGACTCTCGTGGAGATGAATTTAGTTATAGACCCCAATTTTTTGTAAAGTTTAAAGGAATTGAAAAATCACCATATAAATATTTAAGATATTATGTAGAGAGCAATACATATAACAAAGCTAATGATCCAATTGATATGAAGTGGAGATCAATTGAGATAGAAAAATAATTTTATGAAATTTAACGAACAACACACGGTCGAAAATTACATCATCAAGTTTATAAAAGACAAGCTTGGATATGAATATATTAAGCCCGAAGAGTTCGCCAAGCTTCGCGATCTTGAGAGCGAATATGTTGTGAAGCCGCTTTTAGCGCAGGCAATTGGAAAATTGAATCCGGAGGCGAGTGAAGATGAAATCGTGAGCGTGGTGCGGGAGGTGAAGAAAATTGATACCAATGAAGGATTTTCCAAAGCGCTGCGGGATGGGATCAATCTCAAAAATTCCAAGACCGGAAAAATGCAGGACTATAAACTGCTGGACTTTGAGAATCCGGAAAACAATCATTTTGTCGTCACCAACCAATTCTATTTTGAAGGCGACACCGAAAATATTCGTCCGGACATTATGCTTTTTGTGAACGGCCTGCCATTGGTCGACATTGAAGCCAAAAGCCCGACGGCTTCGGAAGGAGTGAGTTTTGAGAATGGGATTGATCAATTGAAGCGCTATGAAAAAGTGGCGCGCAAATTGTTTATTCCCAATTGTTTTAATATTTCCACCGATGGTTTGAAAACGGTCTATGGCGCCACTGACGCGCCGAAGCAATATTTTTTGCAATGGCGTGATGAGGAATTGGAAAAGGAGCTGGGTGGAGAATTGGAAATGACACTTTTTGCGTTGCTAGCCAAACCAAACTTTTTGGATATCGTGCAGAACTTTATTTTGTTTGAAAAAGAGAAAGAAAGACTGGTGAAAAAAATTGCGCGCTATCAACAATTACGGGCGACCAACAAAATTGTGGAGCGGGTAGTGAACAAAGAAAAGCGCCAAGGGCTCATCTGGCATACGCAAGGATCTGGCAAGACTTTGACCATGTTTTTTACAGCCTGGAAATTGCGTTTCAATAAAATGCTGGATAATCCAAAAGTTTTCATCCTGGTGGATCGCGTGGATTTGGACGATCAAATTTTTGAGACTTTCACCAATGCTGGCGGGAAAAACATTATGCGCGTGACTTCGCGCAAAGATTTGGAAGAAAAAATCCAATCGGGCGGGAGTGGAATTTTCATCACGACGATTCAAAAGTTTTCTGAGCTTGGAGCGGAAGTGCAAAATCTGGATGAGAATGTGATTATTCTTTCGGATGAAGCGCATCGCGGGGACGAGGGCGTTTCCGGCATTAATATGCGCAGCGCTTTCAAAAAAGCTTTTTTCTTTGGCTTTACGGGCACGCCAGTGGACAAAACGCACACGAATACTTTTCGCAATTATGAAGGCGAGGGCAAAAGATATTTGGATTATTATTCTATTCAGCAAGCGATCGATGACGGAGCGACAATTCCCGTAACCTATGAAGCGCGACTTTCCAAATTTTCCATTGATGAGGAAAAGCTAGACCAGCAATTCGAAGAGATTGCTGGAGATCTTTCGGACAAACAAAAGACAGAGCTGGTGAAGAAATATGGGAAGAAAGCCGCATTGGTGAAATTGCCAAAGCGCATGGAAGCAGTGGTACGGGATATTGTGGAACATTACAAACTTTATGTGGAACCAAACGGCTTCAAGGCGCAGATTGTGGCCTATGATCGTGAGGCGGTGGCCAATTATAAAAAATTGCTGGACAAGTTGGTACCGGCTGAATGGTCGGAAGTGGTGTACTCACCTGGCGATCCAAACAGTGATGCGGATGATTTGAAAATATATAACACGAGCAAGAAGGAAAGAGAACAAGTTATTGAAAAATTCAAAGATCCAAAATCATCGCTGCGATTTTTGTTGGTGTGTGATATGTTGCTCACCGGCTTTGACGCGCCAATTGAGCAAGTGATGTATCTGGACAAACCTTTGCGCGATCATAATCTTCTGCAAGCGATCGCACGCACTAATCGCGTTTACAAAAACAAGGAGGCCGGCAAAATTATTGATTATTATGGAATTACGCGCAATCTGTATGACGCCCTGGACTTTGATGAGGACGTGGTGGATTCGGCGATGATTGATATTGAGCGGGTGAAAACAAAATTTTCCGATGTCATGAATGACATGATGAAAATTTTTGTCGGAGTCAACATTGAAGATCCTTCCATGGATAATTTGCGCCGGTGCATCAAGATTTTCATTGACAATCAAGACAAGCAAAAATACTTTGCAGAAAAATATGCCAAGCTCAAAAGTTTATTTGAATTTCTTTCTCCGGATCCATTTCTGAAACAGTACATTCGTCCTTTTGAGTGGGTGACGAGTTTCTATCTGGCATTTTTGAAGGAATTCAGAAGTGAAGATGATCGTTATCTTTTGGAAGAATACGGAGAAAAAATTCGTGAGCTGATTGCTAAAAGCGACATTATCGACTATGAAGGAATTACTAAAACCTTTCGTGAGTTGCGCGTGAACGATTTGTACACAATGGAGCGCTTGAAGGGCATGGATGAGGAAGAAAAGGCCTTGAATTTGGAAAAAATGCTTAAGCAAGAAATCTCGATCAATCTTGACGAAGATCCCGCTTATCAAAAATTTAGCGAACGACTTGGCGCGATTCGTCGTGAATTTGAGCAAAATCAAATTGATTTGGCGGAGCGTATCCGCCGTTATGAAGAATTGATGAAAGATATCAGGACGAAAGGGGACGAGGCGAAGGAGCTCGGATTAGACTTGAAAGAATATGCGCTGTATGTTATCTCGCAGGAGTTTATTGGGAACGAAAAAAATGAGGATATTAAAGAATTCGTGAAGGAGTTGCGAGTCAGAATTGAGAATGATTTGGATTCCGGGTGGCAGGATTCTTCCAAGCGAGATGTTTTCATCAAAGATATCAAACAAACGTTGCAAGAGCTGATCCTGCGGGATTATAAAGGTCGATTTATCGTGAAAGATTTTCCAAAATTTCTCAATCGACTGGTGGATATTATCGTCAAGAAATTTTAGGTAATATGGCAAAAAAACAAAAGTATACTGTGAAAAAAAGCAAAAGAGCTAAACGTATGCGTTTGGCGGTATATTGCGATGGAAGTGTGGTGGTGACGACGCCATTGGGAGTTGAGTTGTCGATCATTGAAAAGTTTTTGGCTGACAAAAAGCAATGGGTCACGGACAAAATAAACTTTTTTAAGAGCGTGGATAGTAAAGCCATCCGAACTTTTTCAGTGGAGGATTATCTAAAACACAAAGATGAAGCATTGGCACTGGTTCGTGGTCGAGTGAAATTTTTCAACAGAAAATATGGTTTTTTGTTAAATAAAATTTTTATCAAAAATCAAAAGACGCGTTGGGGAAGTTGTACGAAAAATAATAATCTGAACATTAATTACAAAATAATATTTTTGCCTAAAAAGCAACAGGATTATATTATTGTACATGAAATGTGTCACTTGAAAGAGTTTAATCATTCGCACAAATTTTGGTCATTGGTTGAAAAAGCTTTGCCGGATTATTTAGATATAAAAAATGAACTCCGGAATCACGAGTTGTTTTATAAGTAGCATTATTCCTGAATTAATTCAGTAATTCCTCATTAGATAACTCCCCTGGAGGGATTTAGCGGGGTAAACTTTTTTCCAGCTCGCGAGGGCTGGTTTTTTGGTGGCGCGAAAGTTATCCACAGCTGGGCGGGTGGACGGACAGGCTATATAGTGATATAATATCACTATAAGCAAATAAACAAAAATACATATGTCTAAAAACAAAAAAATTATAGTACAAGGCTTTGAAATCGCCATTATTTCTGGGGAAAATCAGGATTATATTTCCCTGACGGACATGCTCAAGGCAAAGGATGGCGATTTTTTCATTTCGGATTGGCTGAGGAACAGGAATACAGTGGAATTTTTGGGTATTTGGGAAACAATAAATAATCCAAAGTTTAATTATGGCGAATTCGCCATAATTAAAAGTCAGGCAGGCTTGAACAATTATAAAATAAGTGTTAAAGAGTGGGTGGAAAAAACGAGAGCTATTGGCCTTCAGGCCACGGCTGGTCGTTATGGTGGGACATACGCGCACAAGGACATTGCTTTTGAATTTGGGATATGGATAAGTCCAGAATTCAAGTTATATCTGATCAAGGAATTTCAAAGACTTAAGATCGAGGAAAATGAGAGATTGGCGGTGGGTTGGGATGTTAAAAGGATGCTGACAAAAATCAATTATAAAATTCACACCGATTCCATCAAAGCAAATATCATTTTTCCACAAGAGTTATCCGGCGAAAAAGCAAATATTGTTTACGCGAGTGAGGCCGATGTGTTGAATGTGGCGCTCTTTGGGATGACGGCTAAAGATTGGCGAGACAAAAACTCAAAACTTGTTGGAAATATTCGCGATTATGCTGATGTGACCCAGTTGGTTTGTTTGGCAAACTTGGAAGGCCTGAATGCGGAGTTTATCAAGATGGGCATGACGCAAAAAGAAAGATTGCTCAAGTTGAACGCGAGCGCGATTTCGCAGATGAAATCACTGATTGGGAACGCGAGCATCAAAAAACTGGAAAGCACGAAATAAGAAGCGAGAGAAGTCCTGAATTAATTCAGGAATAAAAAATCCGCTCAAGGGTGGCGGATTTTTTAGGTGGCAGATAATTTAGAGATTGTGCTCCTTCTTGTATTTTTTCCATTCATTGCTCGACCAGTCTTTGGGTTTTACGGTCAGGACTTCGCCGGGATGCGGATATTTGCTGGGTGAGTCGTAGGCGCTGTTGAAGACATCGTTGATGAGGGAAGCGCCGTTTTTGTCGACAACTTCTTGGGTAAAAGTGGCTTTCAGGGAGCCGTCCGGGTTGCGTTCGGTGATTGTCGGGCCGATCACCGTGGTTTTGCGGCCATCGTCCGTGCCATAGAAATCAAAGGTCAGAACGGTGCCGACAATTTTAACCTGAATCAGGATGTAGCCGGAGGTGTTGTTGACGAATTTCAGATCCGGCAGCGGCACATAGACAGTGGCGTCCATGCCTTGGGGATTGTAATAGGCGACCGGATAGGCGTGGTTGCGGCGAGCGGTAATTTTGAGGCCGGAATAGATGGCAGCGCGGAAAGCGGTGGTGGAAACTTGGCAGATGCCGCCGCCGAAATCCGGTTCGGTCTTGTCGCCCTTGATGACCAGCTCCGGCAAGTAGCCGTGTTCGCCGTCAACTTCGCCCAGTGTTTTCACGAAGGAAAATTCTTCCCCGGGTTTGATGAGCGTGCCATTGAAACGGGAGACGGCCACCTTGATGTTGAAAATGCGGTTCTTCGGTGAGCCGGCAAAATTGGAAGTGCCGGTGCCGATGAGGGAAGTGATGCCCAGGTTGTCGATGGAGTCGGTGGAAATTTCCGGCTTGACGGTGTCCGCGGCTAAAGTTATCGAATCGGCCGTGGCATTGCTTTTGAAATATTCAAGCAGGATCTGCAAGCTCTTTGCCTTGTCCAAGCGGAGACCGTTTTTGCTCAGCGAAAAAACCGCCACTTTTCCCTCTTCCGCCTGCAGGGTGGCATTTTCCGGATCGCGGTCGGCTTGGCGAGCCAGATCTTCAAGGTGGCGCGCGAGCTTGTCAGTATCCAAGGACAGGCGGGATATTTTTTGAATGTGGCTTTCTTTTTCAGCGTTAAAAAATAATGCGCAGAGAATGGATTTTTTAAAGTCGCAAAAATGGATGTTTTCAATCTCTGACCGGTAGGCGGGATTGTAGGTCAATTGTTCTTGTTCCTGGATAAAACCCTTGATGTTTTCGACGGTCAGTGGATGGGCGGTGTCGCCGATCTTCAAAGAGATGTTTTTGGTAATTTTTCCGTGGGTGGTTTGCGTGGAAAATACTCCCAGATCGATGCTTTCGGCCCAGGCGAAATTGCCCACGGTCAATGACAACAGGCATAGAGTAAAAGTCAGATAAAGTTGTCGGCGAAACGTTTTCAGCATGGGCTAATAATAGCGTAAAATGCTCGCAAAATCAATGCGGGCATCAAAAAGCTTGGCTTTGAGGAGGAGTCCGCCGCGGACGACGGGGAAAAGCCGAGCTTTAAGCGAGTTTCCGACGGGTTTCCTAAAGCTCAGCTTTTCTGCAGGTTCGACGGCTCCTCTCTAAAGCTGAGCTTTAGGGCAACAAAAAAGCTCCCAGCCCGGGAGCTTGATTTATAGCAGTAAATTTAGAAGCCGCGCACCTGGATTTTCTTTGTTTTGGTCGTGTCGGCTTTCGGCAGGCGCAGAGTGAAAATTCCGTTTTTCATCGAAGCTTCGGCTTTGTCGGCCAAAACATCGACCGGCAAAATGACGGAGCGGGAAAACTGTCCCCAATAACATTCCTGGTAATAATAATTTTCTTCGGTGACATTTTCTTCGTTTTTCCTTTCGCCGCGGATGGTCACCATATCATTGTTGATGCTGACGTCCAAATCTTCCGGTTTGACGCCGGCGATGGTGGATTTGATGACAATGTCGTTTTCGGTCTGATAGACATCAATGGTCAGTTGTCCCTCGCTTCCGTCGCTGCTTGGGGAAAAATTTTCATTTTCTTCGATCATATTTTTGTGGGCCGGGGAAGTGGTCGTGACATAGGACGTTTCCTCTTCCTCGTAGATGTTAGTTATGGGCGTAATCGAGCTTGTTCTTTCGCGGTCTTCGCCCCCATCATATTCATCAGAATCGATGCGGCGGGATCCGGTGAGCTTTTCCAAAAAAGACCTTTTTACTTTGACCATAGCCTTGTATAAAGTTAGTTTCTTATTAATTTAATTATAACCACGTTATAAATTAAATGCAAGACGATGGCCAAAATAAGCAATAATAATGGGGTTAAAGCACGTCCGGTTTTTTTGTAGGCAAAAGCGGAGTATCCACAGATAATACCGGTGGTCAGGTGGATTATTCCAACTCCGGCTAGCAACGGGTAAAGGTTGTTTTGAATTATGCCAGTGTTTTTCGAATAAGCGAGAAAGATTTCCGTCAGGGCGAAGCCGGCACTGATGAGAAAAGAGGGCCGGAAAAAGGAGGTGGTGGAAACAGATTTGAGCATAACAGCGAACTTGAAAAGTTCCTCGGTCGCCACCAACAGAATCAGCAGGAAGGTGATTTGTGTGAAAACTAGTGCGGCTTCTCCCGGAAAGAGCATAGTGAGAATCATTTCTACCGCCAAAGCGCCGAGCGCGGCAATGAAACCTAAGAGAAGAAATTTGATGTTTTGCATTTACCCTGTTAAATAAGATTTGGGCCTATGTCTTATGAGCACAACTTATTTTTTAATTAGTTATATTAAAATTTTAAATCCACTGACTGTCTGTCCAAATCTTAATTTTGCCCTAGTCGTCCTGCCGGTAGGAAGGCAAAATTTATTTAACAGGGTGAATTATTTTAATTTTAAATTAGCTTCAGTTTTTAAATTCCTCCAATTTTTCAGGGTAAGTTTTCTTTGCGCGTCCGACATTATTTTCCAGCGGAAGAAGCCGGCGCTGGCGATCATGGCGGCGTTGTCGATGGAGTATTTTGTCTCCGGTAGTTGATATTGCGTCTGCGGCAAGGTTTTTTTAATGGCTGTGCCTAGTTGCTTCCGGAGTTCTTCATTGGCGGAAACACCGCCGGCCAGCAGAATGGTTTTGGGAGCGTATTTTTGGGCGGCGGCCAGGGTTTTATGAATCAGCACGTCCACAACGGCTTGCTGAAATTCAGCGCTCAGCTGCGCGATTAATTTTTCATCTTGCAATATTTTTGGGTTTTTTTTGACCGTATAGAGCACGGCCGTTTTGAGGCCGGAAAAAGAGAAATTGAAATTTTTGGAGTTAAGCATCGGACGAGGGAGACGCATATCGCGTAACGCATATCGCGTATCGTTTTTCGATCCACGATCCACGATTCGCGATCCACACTTCGCCGCCGCGGCGACTGCTGGTCCGCCGGGATAGCCAAGATTTAAAATGCGTGCGACCTTATCAAAAGCTTCGCCGGCAGCATCATCCATGGTTTGGCCGATGATTTCATAGTGTAAATGGCTTTTCATGAAAACTAACTGGGTATGCCCTCCCGATACCACCAGACACAAAATTGGAAATTGTATGTCACTTTTAGCTTTAGACTTTAGACTTTTAACTTTGCTAATTTCATCCTTGATGAAATTAGCGTAGATGTGTCCTTCGACATGATGGATGCCAAGCAGGGGTTTCTGCCAGAGGTAAGCCAGTGTCTTGGCGGCGTTGGTGCCGATGAGCAAAGCAGGAATCAAACCGGGGCCATTGGTCACCGCGATCAGATCCAAGTCGGCCGGCGTAATTTTTGCTTGTTCCAGCGCAGCTGAGATGACGGGCAAAATATTTTTGACATGTTCGCGGGCGGCCAAGTTTGGCACAACTCCGCCCCACTGCGCGTGCAGTTCTATCTGGGAAGAAACGACATTGGAGAGAATTTCAATTTTTTTCCCCGCGCGAACCACCGCGGCGGCGGTTTCATCACAAGATGTTTCAAGGCCTAAAATTAGCATAAAATATGTGGCCTAAAGCGAAGCTTTAGGAAATTCCTAAAGCTTCGCTTTAGGTTCCATTAAAGATTGACTTATTAGGCCTTTAGAGTAGAATAGTATGTTACTATTATACTATAGTTAGGGCAAGCGTGAAATAAAGGTTTATTCTTAAGGTAATAATAATGACTAGGAAATTTGCACTAGACATTAGCGCCGTCGTCAAGGAAGACCAAGCCCTGGGGGACAACGAGTTGATCTTGTTGGTGCGGGAAAAAAACGCTGAAAGATACGCGGAGATCATCGAAAGATACCAAGGCAAGCTTTTTGCGTATCTGTATCGGTTGATCGGCAACCGTGATGAAGCGGAGGACTTGCTGCAAGACGTCTTTATCAAGGCCTACAAAAACTTGTACAGCTATGACGTTAGTCGAAAATTTTCTTCTTGGATTTACCGCATCGCCCATAATGAAGCTGTGAACTACATCAAGCGCAAATCTTTGAAGCGCTTCATTTCGTGGGAGGACATCAGTTCTACCAAAGACAAGCTGGTGAGTCAGAGCACGGAAGACGGGGCGGATGACGCCTGGATCCGCAAGGAATCGATCAAGGAAGTGGATGATGCGATTAAGCGACTGCCGATCAAATACAAGCAAGTGTTGCTGTTGCGCTATTTTTCGGACAAGTCCTATGAAGAAATCGGGGAAATTCTGGGCAAACCGGTGAACACCGTCGGCACTTTGATCAATCGAGCCAAGAAAAATCTAGCGGAAGTGATGGAAAAATTAAAGAGATAAAAAAAATGGAAGAGGAAATTCAGGACAATATAAAAACAACCAAGATGGACTTGAAAAACAGGGTGATGGGCAAGATCAAGGCGGAGGATATCCAAATCAGGACGCCGCTGTTTTTGTTGGCGCGCAAAGTGGGGTTGCAAAGCGTGCTGATGCTCGCGATTTTCGGCGGAGGGTTGCTGCTTGCTATGATGCTGTATGTGGTGAAAAAAATGGGGGCGTTCGCCTTTTTGAAATTGGGCGTTCCCGGCATAAAGGTTTTTTTGTTGGCGCTGCCCTATGATTATATCGCGCTGCTGCTGATCTCCATCTTGGTGGTCAACTATATTGCCAGAAAATTGGATCTGGCGCACGCTTTCCGGGGTTATTTGAATATTTCCGCGCTGGCGCTGTTGGTGGTCGCGGTTTTTTTGGGTGGTTTTTTCGCCTTCCGGGGCGGTGAAAATGTTATGCAGGATTGGCATAAAAATCGAAATGTACCAAAAACTATGGCGGTGACCGGGCGGGTGGTGAGTTTGTCCGGGAGCGAAGTCACCATCGAGGAGCAGGGCGGCCGGGTAGAGATGGTAACATTCCAAAAAGACAAGCCTTTTCCCTACTCGGCGGAATATGCCATCGGCAAAGTTTTGCGGGCGGTGGGCGAGCGGGACAAACAAAATCCCGGCCACTTCTATGCCGAGGAGGTGAGTTGTTGCGAGACAGAGTAAGGCATATAACTTATTTTCAATACGACAAATTTAAAAGCCTTCCTTCGGGAAGACTTTTAAAAATTTGTAGCGCCAAGGGGAATTACGCGTCGTCCCTGCCTGCCGGCAGGCAGGCGCGGCGGACTCCTTGCCCTGGGCAGCGCCAAATCCTCGCTCGCTCGAATTTGTCGGCGCTCGACTGCGCCGTGGCGGCTGGTCTCGCTGCTGCCCGTCCGATTCCCTCTTGTCGCTAGACAAATTTAAAAGCCCCATAAATGGGACTTTTAAAATTTGTAGCGCCAAGGGGAATCGGACCCCTGTTACCAGGATGAAAACCTGGTGTCCTAACCACTAGACGATGGCGCCATAGTTATTTTTTACTGATGGAATAACAGTAGAAATCATAACATAACTTAGAAATAAATCAAGGCTTGGGGGATGTATTGGTCTTAAGTCTTTGCAAATTAGCCAAAAAGGGCTAAAATTATGCTTATGGTAAAAAGAATCTATGACAAGTTAAAAAGCACCTTATTTGCCGACCCCGATCTTCTTTTCGAAGAAGAAAGAGATTTGGTGGATAAGCCTTTCTATTTCTCAGGCACCAACGGCAAGGGCGTGTTGCTGGTTCACGGGTGGACGTCCACACCCTATGAAGTGCGGAGGTTGGGTAAATTTTTGAATGAAAATGGCTACACGGTCAGCGGGCCGATGCTGCGCGGGCATGGTACTGTTCCGCGGAATTTGGAAAATGTGCGGTGGCAGGACTGGCTGGAAGATTCACAACGTGAATATGCTGAGTTAAAAAATCAATGCGGCAAGGTTTATGTCGCGGGCACTTCGATCGGGGGCAATATAGCCCTGATGCTGGCCAAAAATAATCCGGATATCACCGGTATAGTTTTGATGGCGACGCCGGCTAAGTTCAAGATCGAGTTTTTGGTCAAAAATCTGGTAAAATTTTTAAACGTAGTCGGGAAGAGATATCGCAAGAAGTTTTATCCGCCGACTTTCGGCGTCAAAGATTCGGTAACCAGAAAAATCTCCTATAGCAGTTATCCGACGAAATCAGTCTTGGAAACATTTGGGCTGGTTGAAGAATCCCGGAAAAATATTGAGAACATCAAACAACCGGTGCTCATGATGCAATCGACTTCTGATCATATTGTCAACAAAAATAGTTTGCGTTTCATCTATGCCAATATCGGATCAACTATCAAACAAAAAAAATGGATCAAGCGCGCCTATCACACTTTCATTTCTGACATCAAGAATGAACATGTTTTCGAGGACATCCTTAATTTTCTTAATGAAAATTAAATGAAGATCGGAATCTTCACCAACAACTATCTGCCCAATCCCTATGGCGTTTCAGCTTCGGTGGAAAGTTTCCGCAAGGAATTTGAAGCTCTCGGGCACGAGGTTTTTGTTTTTGCGCCAAATTGGAAAGACTTTCAAGACACAAATCCCAATGTTTTTCGGTACCCATCAATTGATATTGAATTTAAATTTCGCTTCCCGCTGCCAATTCCGTATTCGTGGGAAATGGACAAAATTTTGGATGGTCTGGATCTGGATATCATTCATGCGCAACACCCCAATCTCTTGGGCAGTGCGGCGATGAAGTGGGCAAAGAGGAAAAAAATTCCGCTGGTTTTCACCTGGCATACTTTATACGATCAATATACGCACTTTTTCCCGCTGCTGCCGAAAAAGTTGGCGGTTCGCTGGGTGATCAAAAACGCCCGAAAATATGCAAACAAGGCGGATCAGGTTATCATTCCGACACAGTCAGCGAAAAAAATAATTCAAGAGTGGGAAGTCAAAAATAAAAATATTGCAGTTATTCCCAGCGGGGTGGAGAAGGATTTTGAAAATCAGGATGGTGGATCAGTCAGGAAAAAATATGCAATCAGTGATGATGCGACAGTGCTTTTTACTAATTCAAGATTAACGTCTGAAAAAAACACTGAATTTTTAGTTTCGACAGTTGCTGATATTTTAAAGCAGGACAAAAGATTAAAATTCATGGTTGTGAGCGATGGGTATTTGATGCCAAAATTGCAGGAGATTGCCAATCAGGCCGGAGTTTCCCAACAAGTTATTTTTTGTGGGTTAGTGGATAAAAAAGAAATTGGGAATTATTACGCCGCCGGTGACATTTTTGTCTATGCCTCCAAGAGTGAGACACAAGGTATGGTAATCATGGAAGCGATGTATGTCGGTCTGCCGGTGGTGGCTGTCAGATCCACCGGCATTGAGGATAGCGTTGTGGATGGTCAGACCGGATTTTTGGTTCCGGAAAACAAAAGTTATTTTCAACAGGCGATTATGAAATTGATAAATGACAAAAATCTGCGCCAGCAATTTTCCGTTGCCGCCCAAAAAATCGCGCGGGAAAAATACACCGCGCAAGTCTGCGCGGGCAAGATGTTGGAGGTTTATGAGAATACAATAAAAGGAAAAATAAGGAAATGAAAATAGTAAATCGGGACATTGTAGCGGCAATAATTGTCTCAAAAGAGGGGAAAATTTTTCAAGGCACAAAGAATCCTGACAAAGGGGGTGTTTATTCGGATTGCTGGCATATTCCAGGTGGAGGCATCGAAAAAGGGGAATCTCCGGAGCAGGCTTTGGTAAGGGAAATAAAAGAAGAAACGGGCATTGACGTGACCCCGTATAAAATGATATTGATTGATGATTTGGGGAAAGGAGAATCGGAAAAAATTCTAAAAGAGACAGGAGAAAGGGTTTTATGCAAGATGAAATTTCTTGTGTATAGGGTTGAAATCAAGGATAAGTTGGCGGACGAGATAGAAGTTTTCCTGAATGATGACCTGGAAAAATATACCTGGACGGACATTGCAGAGTTAAAAAATAAAAAGTTAACACCACCTTCGGTGGAGTTGTTTCAAAGGCTGGGATATATTTAGAAAAGTAATAGTCAAATAAATGGAAAAATCACTCGACATTGAATTTGAAAAAGCGGTACGGATGCTGGCGGAACATTTTCCGGTTTCGGAAGAGGGCTCGCGCAAGCCAGTGCTGTTTCATGATATCCGAGTGGGCGTGTATCTATATGAAAGAGGTTATGCGCGTGATATCGTTTTGGCGGGCGTTTTGCATGACGCGCTGGAATTTTCGGATATTACTGAGCAGATGTTACGGGAGGAATTTGGCGACAATGTTTTGAAAATAGTTCAGGCCAATTCCAAAGATCGTTCAATCCAAGATTCTGACGAGCGCATCGAAGAACTGATCCGCCGTTGTGCCGCCGCTGGTCAGGATGCGCTGATTGTTAAGGCCGCCGACACGTTGGATAGTTTCCAACATTACACAAAAACTGACAACCAGGCTGAGCTGGAATATTGCGCTAAAACTACGGTCGCGATTTTCAAATATAAGCCGGAAGATTTTAATGGCGCGGTGTTTAGCGAAATAAGGAAATGGCAGAAGTGATTTTATTCCAAGTGAATCTTTTCCGAAAATTTCAGAAGGGCATCCTGCAGGGCGGGGTGCTTTTTTAGTTGCGGGTCGGCTTTGAGCAGGTTTTGCGCTTCGGCGCGGGAATGTTTGATGAGATTAACGTTGGCTAGATGCTCCATGGCGATGTCAGGGAGGCCCGATTGGATGGTGCCGAAGAATTGGCCTGGGCCACGCAGTACCAGATCTTTTTCGGCGATGGCGAAACCATCGGTGTTTTCTTCTAAAGCTTTCAGACGAGCGTTGCCAACGCTGCTAGAAAAAAGAAAACAATAGGATTGGTGTTCACCCCGACCGACACGACCGCGGAATTGGTGGAGCTGGGACAGGCCGAAACGATCGGCATCCTCGATAATCATGACCGAAGCGTTAGGAATGTCGATGCCGACTTCGACCACCGAGGTGGAAACCAGAATTTGCGTTTTTCTGTCCTTGAATGCTTGCATGGCCAATTCTTTTTCTTTGGCCTTGAGGCGGCCATGCATCAAGCCAATTTTGAACTGAGGAAATATTTTTTCTAATCTTTCATGCTCGGTGGTGGCGGCTTTGACTTCGGTCATGGCTTTGGATTCTTCCACCAGCGGGAAGATAACAAAAACTTGGCGACCATTGTTTATTTCATTATTGATAAAAGCATAAATTTCTTGGCGGCCGGTTGGTGGTACAATTTTGGTAATAATGGGTTTACGGTTTTTGGGCATCTCGTCTAAAATTGAAAGTTCCAAACTACCAAACAAGGCAATAGCCAGCGTGCGGGGAATTGGTGTGGCCGTCATGGTCAGAAGATGGGGGATAGTTTTGGCAACGCCGTCTTTGATTTCCATGGTTTCCTGTTGCAAGAGCGCGCGCTGCGCCACGCCGAAGCGGTGCTGCTCATCAATCACGATCAAAGCCAGATTTTCAAATTTCACGTCTTTTTGGATGATGGCATGCGTTCCGATGACCAGCTCGATGCTGCCTTTGCGAATATTTTGTAGCAGATCCGGACGAGTTTCATCAGCGCCATTCAGTTTTTTATACGAATTGGTCAGTAGTGCCACATTGAAATCATACTCGGCAAATAATTTCGAAAAACTTTCAAAATGTTGTTTGGCTAAGACTTCCGTCGGCGCCATGATGGCCACTTGAAAGCCGGCTTGCATGGCTTGCAAGGCCGCGATGGCGGCCACGATCGTTTTGCCGCTGCCGACGTCACCGTTCAAGAGGCGATTCATCGGCTTGGGTTTTTCCAAGTCTTTCAAAATTTCGAAAGAGGCCTTGCGTTGGGCGTTGGTCAATTTGAAAGGCAAGGTGCTGACAAAATTCTTGATCAGCTCTTCGTCAAAGGGGATGGCCAAAGAATTGTTTTGTTCCCAATCCTGCTTGACCTGCAAAGTTTTGAGCTGCACCAGAAACATTTCCTGAAAAGCGAAACGTTTTTGGGCGCGTAGCAACTTTTCCTGATTCTCTGGGAAATGGATCTGTTGCAACGCGGTATAAATATCATACAAATTTAATCTTTGGCGAATATCATAAGGTAGCGTATCTTCCATCTGCTGGGCGCTTTCCAGAAGGGGCTTCAGTTGCCAGCGTAGCCATTTGGAGGTCAGACCCTTAGTCTCCGGATAGACCGGCACCAAGATGCCCGTGTTGGTCTGCGTGCGCTCGGCGCGCTCCCAAGCCGGGTTGACCATGGAAAAAGTGCGACCTTTGAACTCCAACTTGCCGGAGAGGCGCACGGCCGCACCTTCAGGCAGACTTTCTAAAATATACGGCTGATTGAACCAGACAGCTTTAAGTGGGGTATTATTCTCGTCCCCGCCTCGCGTCGACGAGCGGTCGTCTCCGCGAGTCGAGGCGGGCTGAATCACAATTTCGGCGATGGTCATTTTGCGACGGAAAATCCGGGCTAGTTTCTTTTTTTGGATGATGCCGGCAATGGTGACAGTCTGGCCGACATAATCCTGACTGATCGGAACGACCTTGGAAAAATCGTCATAGCGGAAAGGAAAGTATAGCAAAAGATCCTGGACGGTCTGGAGTCCGAGTTTGTCCAAAAGTTTTTGATATTTTGGGGTGATTTTGGGGATGGCGGCTAGTTTGGTGTTGGGAGTGAACATAGTTTCAGTATAAAGCATTTTGGGAAATAAAAAAAAGGCGGTAACCATCAAATGATGGTTACCGCTTACTACGGAACCGAAAGGGGAGGCCTTTCGTTTTCTCGAAAATGAGAGAGGCATGCATGTTTCTGTTAACCCCTCTCTCAAAGAGGAGAAATTACATTGTTGCTTCGAAATGCGGCAGAGAATTCAGGTTTGGATGTCCTGCTATGCTTATCTTTGTGGTTGGAACTTCATAATTCGAGCTCTTTCCTTCGATAAGCACAATCCCATTCGCTCTATCATACTTTTTCGCGATTCCTGTTCCACCACCGCAGATCAGCACCACGATATCTCTCGAGTCTGCCTTCTTAGCGAGTGGTGCTTTTTTTGTCGATGCAGCCTTCTTTGCAGACGTTGCTTTTTTTGCTGACATATATCCTCCGTGAAATTTTGTTCAACTCCCCCACAGAGTTGAATTTTGTAAAAAAGAACGGTTAAACCTCCTTCCATTACAGATTTATTGCCTCCTCTGATGAGGAGGTTCCCCACTGGATAAAACCCCTACAACCTTACTGATATGTGTATATTATAACGGTTTCATTTTTTTGTAAATTGACGTCGGACAAGGGTGGGGATAAAGGACACAGCTGGAGGGTTGGATGCCATGCCCCCATCGAGATCCTTGCCCGACGTCTGAGAATATTAGCATGTTTTCAGGATTTGTCAAGGTTTTGCAGGGTTGATGGGAGGGAGGTATTTCTGTATAATGAACTCATGAAGAACTACTGTTATTTCAACGGCAAAATCACCACCCTGGACAAGGTCAAAATCAGCCCCTATGATATCGGTCTGCTGCGCGGGTATGGGGTTTTTGACGTGATGTGCACGGCTAATGGCAAGCCGTTTCTGTTTGACGCGCACTGGAAAAGATTTCAAAATTCGGCTATGGAATTAAATTTGAAAGTGCCAATAAATAAGAGCACATTTAAAGAAACCATTGCTAAACTTCTGAAACTGAATGGTTTTGAGAAAGCCAATATCCGCACTGTCCTGTCTGGAGGAGCTAGTCATAATGGATTCGCGCACGAACGCGGGAGGGAGACCTTCTTTATCTTGATCGAAAATTTCAGTAGTCTTCCGGGAGATGTTTTTCAAAAAGGCGCCGGAGTGATGACGATTGCGCATGATCGCGATTTTCCGCTGGCCAAAATAACGAACTATGCGGTTGCGATAAAAAATCAGAAACAAAAAGAACGGAAGAAAAGTTTGGAAATAATTTATGTGAAAGATGGTAAAGCGCTGGAGGCTTCAACGAGTAATTTTTTTATTGTGAAGAAAAATAAGTTAATAACGACAAAAGACAAGATATTGGTGGGTACTACTAGAAATGTGATAATCATGCTCGCCAAAAAGAAGGGAATGATGGTTGAAGAAAGATCCATTTTGGAAAAAGAATTATATGCGGCTGACGAAGTTTTTTTGACCGCGACCAACAAGGATGTCGTGCCGGTGGTCAGGATTGATGGCCGAAAAGTCGGAGATGGGAAGGTGGGAAAGAACACGAAAATCGTGATGGAACTGTTTGGGGATTTTGTGAAAAAATATTGATAATTATTTACAAATAAGCCACTTGCTGGTATGATAGTTTTTATGGAAGGGTGTCCGAGTGGTTTAAGGAAACAGTCTTGAAAACTGTCGAACCTGAAAGGGTTCCGTGAGTTCGAATCTCACCCCTTCCGCCTTCGGTTCGCCGAAGTGACGCGCTTATAGCTCAGTGGATAGAGCGTCTGGTTGCGGTCCAGAAGGTCGCAGGTTCGATTCCTGCTAAGCGCACCATTATTTATGGATACAAACACAAATATACAAGAAGATAACGATCACGGCGCGCTGTTTCATTGGCGGGCGCCGGAGTATGAAATCATGGAGAAAAGTCAGCATTGGTATTTGTATGCCGGGCTTTTTTTGGCGGCGGTAATTGCCTATGCGGTGTACACGAACAGTCCGGTGATGGCGATCACTTTCATTTTGGTCGGAGTGGTCGGCTACATCTTCATCAACAAGGAACCACGGGTCGTGGATTTTTATATCACCCATGATGGGATTATTTCCGGCCGGGAAATTTATGAGTTTGATAACGTGAAATCTTTTTGGATCTTTTACGAACCGGGGCAGGTGAAAGTCATCAGTCTGCACACCAAGAATAAATTGATCCCCTTCATCCATATCCCGGTGCACGACGAAGATCCGGTGAAAATCCGCGAGATCCTGTTGGAATATATCCAGGAGGTCAAGCAGGTGCCGAGTGCGGTGGATACTTTTGAAAGGATGCTGGGAATCTAGGGTGGAAATCCAAAATCTAAAGTTCAAATTTCAAATAAAATTAAAATGACTAAATCCAAATTTTGAAAATGTTTTTAATTTTGTGATTTTATTTCTTGGAATTTATTTGGATTTTGTTTTTTGAACTTTGGATTTTAAAATAAAAAAAATCGGCCTAAGCCGATTTTTTTAATTTGTTTAGTATCTGTTTCTTCCTCCGCCGAATCCGCCGTTGCCAGCTCCGAAACTTCGTTTCGGTTTGTCAGCCATTCTTTTTTTGTTACATTCGTAACAATAAAGTTTTCCATAAGTACCGTCATCTTTCAATGTTGGTTCGAAGGGAAGCTGAGTGATCGGAGTTCCACATTCAGCGCAAGTGATGTTCAACGCAGTAATGTCAAACATCTGGCGTTGTGGACGATTATTATCTTGATAAGCCATTTAAGTCTAGTCACCTGCCTTTCTAGCCCGCCGTGGCGGGATGGGTGACTAACTCATATAGCTTATCTCGGACTTTTGAGCCTACAACTAAGACTATTGCGAAAGGTTTCACCGTAGCGCTATGATAGCACGCCGAGGGGCAAAAGTCAAGGTAAATACGGGCTTTATTTGAGGCTTGATATTCTGGTTAATAGCTGATAAAGTAGAACGTGTATATGGAGAGGTGGCTGAGTGGCCGAAAGCGGCACACTGCTAACGTGTTATCCCTTAACCGGGATCCAGGGTTCGAATCCCTGCCTCTCCGCCAATTTGCAAAATTACGTAATTATGTAAGTAATTAATTACGTAATTTTTGTTTTTAGGCTCTGATGTGAAAACTATGAAAATCTAGCCGGAGGCTTTGCGGTTCGGCAATATGGCTCTTTAACAAATAGTGTGTTGAATTAACATCAGAAATGGTATGAATGCGAGGGTTACTTTAGCAATATAATTATCAATGTTTCTAAATCCAAATGATACTCTTTTAATCATCTTAA
>JBAZBJ010000003.1:0-101210 GCA_041671525.1 Parcubacteria group bacterium | reverse complement strand
CCCAGACATTTTGCAATCCGAGCAGCTTTTTGATATCTTGGTTCATAGAGGTGGTGGGAAATTAAGGTTTAGCGCTTAAATCCTACCACTTCTTTAGTTATCCACCACACTTAATATTATACAGCCCGCTTTTTTTGACCAAAAAAATTAAAAGTAGTAGAATTGAATAACCTAAATAAAATCTTCATAAAATTAAAATGAAGCATCTAAAAAAACAAGACCCACAAATTTACAAAGCGACTCTAGGAGAAATCAAAAGACAACAAGAAGGCATGGAACTCATCGCTTCTGAGAACTATGTTTCTGAGGCGGTGTTGGAAGCCTTGGGCACGGTTTTTACCAATAAATATTCCGAGGGCTATCCGGGCCATCGCTATTATGGTGGGCAAGAATATACGGATGTGATTGAATCACTGGCTATTGAACGAGCCAAAAAACTGTTCGGAGCGGAGCATGTCAACGTCCAGCCACATTCTGGCGCACCGGCCAACATGATTGCCTACAGCGCAGTTTTGAAGCCAGGTGACACCGTGCTCGGCATGGATCTGTCGCATGGCGGGCATTTGACCCACGGACACCCTGTGACGCTGTCGGCACAAATTTACAATTTTGTGCGCTACAAAACTGACAAGACGGGAAAGATTGATTATGTGGAACTTGAAAAGATGGCCAAAAAACACCGACCGAAATTGATCTTGGCCGGTTTTTCCGCGTATACCCGGCAATTGGATTATAAAAAATTTCAAGCCATCGGTAAGAAAGTGGGCGCCATCACCATGTTTGACATTGCGCATATCGCCGGACTGGTTGCGGGGAGAGCCATTCCCAACCCGGTGCCATATTTTGATATTGTGACCACCACCACACACAAAACTTTGCGTGGGCCACGCGGCGGCATGGTGCTGTGCAAGAAAGAATTTGCCAAAGCGATCGACAAAGCATGCTTCCCGGGTTTTCAGGGTGGACCGCACATGAACAACGTGGCCGCCAAAGCGGTGGCCTTGGGTGAAGCTTTGAGGCCGTCTTTCAAAACCTATGCCAAACAAATTTTGAAAAATGCCAAAGTTTTGGAAATCGAACTGAAAAAACACGGTTTCAAAATTATGTTCGGCGGCACCGACAATCACATGGTGTTGGTGGATGTGTTTGGCTCAAAAGGCGTGAGCGGCAAGGAAACCGAAGTGGCCTTGGACAAAGTGGGAATCACCTTAAACAAAAACATGATTCCGGATGACCCAAGAAACCCGATGGATCCGAGCGGCGTGCGCATCGGTGTGCCAGCGGTGACCACGCGTGGCATGAAAGAAAAAGAAATCAAAAAAATCGCGCAGTGGATAAACGACGTTGTCGCCAATCACAACAATGAAAAAGTTTTGCTTCAGATTCACAAAGAAATCATCACATTGTGCAAGAAATTTCCGATTTATAAAAATTTGAAATAGTATGAGTAGGAAGATAGTCGCCATTCTGGGAATGCCAGGCTCGGGCAAGTCTGAAGTCATCAAATTTATTGTGGAAAAATATGGCTGGGTGAATATCTATTTTGGCCAACCGACCTTCGATGAGCTTAAGAGATTAAATTTGCCGGTAAACGAAGTGAATGAGCGAATGGTGCGTGAAGATCTGAGGAAAAGATTCGGCATGGATTATTATGGCAGGCATGCGATAGAAGAAGTTGCAAAAACGAAAGGCGCAAAGGGTATCACGCTTGAAAGTTTTTACACTTGGGATTCATATCTGTTGTTCAAGAAAAAATTTAAAGCTGATTTTGTCACCTTGGCTGTCCACGCCGCGCCGGGCATTCGCTATGCAAGATTAAAAAATCGCAAAAAGCGACCACTCACGGAAAAAGAAGCACAGGGGCGGGATTATTCGCAAATTGAAAATTTGCGGCAGGGCGGGCCGATTGCGATGGCGGAATACGTGATTGTTAATGAAGGCTCTAAAGCAAGTTTATTAAAGCAGGTTGATCAAGTAGTTAAAAAAATAATTAAAGCGTAAAAAATATGGACAGCAAAGATGTTAAAAATAAAGCAGAGGGAGGCATTGATTATATCCCTTTCGACGAGCGAACCCCTGATTTTCAATATCAGGAATTGCTTAAAAAAATTAAAACAATCGGGAAAGACAAGGTACCCATCCATGTCAGACTTGCTGAAAATGCCAATTCTGGGCATCAGAATTCAAAAGAAATAACGGGGGCCATGTTACAATTTGAAATGAATAATGGTTTTCCTGTTTTGACAGAGCGTGATTTGAGCAAGTCATTTTACGGAGCGATCGGCGAACTAGTTGCGTTTTTAAATGGACAAAGCACGTTGAGCGGCCTCAAGGAGTATGGCTGCCCAGAAGTTTTTTGGCGGGATTGGGTGACAAAGGAAAAATGTGCAAACTTTGGTCTGTCTGAGGGTGATTTGGGTGATGGATCTTATGGCGCCTCTCTGGGGCGTTTTCAATCCGCGAAAGGAGAATTTGATCAAGTCAGTGCGGTGCAAAGACAGATGGAAAAAGCACCATTTTTGCGAACCCATGTCCTGACTACCTGGAATCCACCGCTCTCGATGGGAGACGAAGCGCAAGGCTTCAAGCGCAAAGTCGTTGTCGCTCCCTGTCATGGCAATTTCATCCATTTCGTACTTTTTGATGAGCAAAAGGAATTGGAAATGACACACACCCAGCGATCGGCGGATGTTCCAGTGGGCTTGCAGTTCAATTTGATCGAATGGTCTGCTCTTGGTTTGATGGTGGCGCATCTATTGGGTTATAAGTTCACTAAATATACTCATTTTCTTTCCAATCCACATTATTATGACGTGCAGGCGGAGTCCGTGGATAAAATTTTGGCGATTGAGCCGGCGCGGTTTCCAACCGTAACCTTGCAGCCAAACAGGGAAGTCACAAGGATCCAGGATTTTCGTAAAGAGGATTTTATACTTGAAGATTATGATCCGAAGCCTTGGTTTAAAATTCCAACACCCGTATAGGCTGAATATATAAATCTAGTGATATGAATAAAAGTGGATTAGATCTGAATAATGCTCGCAAAGAAGAGCAAATAAAGACAATGAAGCAAATCATTGCTGATGGAATTTGTCCCTTTTGTCATGATTTTGTGGATAAGGAAAAACCGATGTATCATTCCAACCCAATCTTGGCAGAAAATGATTCCTGGGTTGCAACGAGAAATGCTTGGCCATATGAGAACACAAAAGAACACTTGATCCTTGTGATTAAACGCCACATTTTGCTCCCAGAGGAAATGACCAAGGAGGAAGTTTTGGATCTATGGGAGATTGTTAAAAAAGTCAAACAAGAACTTGAAATAACCCATAGCACCTTGTTGATGCGTTCGGATAGCACTGGCAAGACCGGTGCAACTGTCCAGCATTTGCATGCCCAGCTGGTCTCTGCCGGCGATGAAGGCATAGTCCTTACGAGAGTCGGTTGAAGAATATAAATTAGCAAATCAAAAAAAGAAAGCCGGTTGGCTTTCTTTTTTGTGCCTTATTTAACCAAGATAATCTCCACCCCGGCATTTTTAAGAATATCTTCAGCATCAGAAAGAGAATAGCCGCTTTGATAATAAACTTTTTTGACGCCCGCTTCTGCCACTAACTTGGCGCAAGTTGGGCAAGGAAAAGTAGTAACGTATAGATTGGTGTTATTTAGGCTGATTCCATCTTTGGCGGCTTTTCCGACTAAAGAAGCTTCTGCATGAATGGAATTGGATAGATGATGATTTTCACCAGCATCAAAGCACATTCTTAAATCCCCATAGACGGCCATGTTTTCTTGGGTAGGAACATGACGATTGAATGCAGAAAGTATTATTGAACCATTCGCATCCGTAATCAGAGCGCCAATCTGTCTCCACCAATTGGCACTTTTTTCTTTTAGCGTATTGGCTTTGCTTATGAGTTCTTTGTGAGCTTCTTCTTGGGTGACGATCCTGTCACTGGAAACTTCCAACTCTTGCGTTGACACGGGCTTGTTCCATCTTAAGAAAATATTTTCAAATTCAACTTTTTTGTTGGGAAGGAATTCTTCTGCAAACCAATGAGACACATCCTCATCCGGCATGATTATAGAAATATTTTCTTCTTTAGAATCTATTAATTTTTTAAAATTATCCAGCGTTAACAAATCAACCTTTTTTAAGATATCCGACTTTTCAATAAAATTAAAAACAGTCTGCTGATCGATGGATCGCAAATCTCTTTTTAGGTTTTCAAATTTATCCCATTTTTCTAGAATCGTATTATCTAGAATATAAAGATGGTCTGGATATTTTTTGAATAATTCCAAGTACTTGATGTGAATGACGGGGACTAGGGCAATTAAGATTTTTTTTTCATTTTCAGCCATTTTTGTAATACAAGAACTTATAATTTGTTGCTATACAAGAAATTTTCTATTGATTTTTGCAATTCTTTTGCAAGATCCTCGCCTCCCTTGATGGTTAACAATCTGATCCGCGCAGTAGTGGAGGTTGTTGATTGCGGTTTTAGATTGACAATTTTTTTGCAGAACTTGCTGTGTTCCTCCCTCACATCTTCAAAAAAACTTTTGTCTTTCTTGTTTGATGGGGTGGATTCCGATATGACAAGAACATCTGGCTTTATAGCTCTAATCAGTTTGCCATGATCTGTTTTTGATTCCTTCATAACTATCAAATCGACATGCTTCAAATGGGATATCATCTTGACCCGTTCTTTTTCTGGAACTATCGGCCGATTGGGACCCTTGCGGTGCCTTACTACCTCATCAGTGTCAACAGCCACAATTAACACATCACCAAGTTGCTTGGCTTTTTGAAGGTATTGAGCGTGTCCTTCATGGATAAGATCCCACACTCCTTGGGTTAATACGATTTTGCAATCATTTTCCTTGAGGAGAGTTACAGTTTTGCCTATATCTTTTGTGGGAATAAGTCTTCCGCTTCCTAAAATACTCGATATTTTAATATCCATAATGGTTTGCAGTTATTGTTTTTTGTATAGCTATACTATCACTTAGATATGATGTTGACAATACTCAATTTGGACTATTTTTGTCCATTTGTTATAATTAAATAACTATAAAAATTAGGATAAATTATGATTTCAATTATTGTGGCAGTCGGCAAAAATCGAGCCATCGGGCGAAACAACCAGCTGTTGTGGGACATCAAAGAGGATATGGACCATTTCCGCAAAATTACCACCGGCCACACTGTCATCATGGGCGATAAAACTTTTCAGTCCATCGGCAAGCCATTGCCGAACCGGAAAAACATTGTGGTTACCCTGGATAAAAATTACACCACGGAGGGCGTGGAAATTCGATATTCGCTGGAAGAGGTTTTGGCTGAGTATAAAAACAGCGCGGAAGAAGTTTTTGTAATCGGGGGTGGAATAATTTACAAATTGTCGTTGCCATTTGCCGACAAACTATACCTGACAGTTGTGGAGGACGAGCCACATGATGCGGACACCTTTTTTCCGGATTATTCAGAATTTAAAAATATCGTAAAAGAAGAAGTGATAGATAATGGGAAATATAAGTTCACCTTTTTGGAATTAACAAAATAAAAGTAATTTATGAACTTTGAAGAATACCAAACTAAATCAAGACGGACGGCGGTATATCCCAACATCGGGAACAACTATATCTATCCCACCATCGGGTTGGCCGGGGAGACGGGCGAGGTTTCGGAAAAGATCAAGAAGGTCATTCGGGACAAAAATGGTATAATGGATGAAGAAACAAAAATGGCGATTGAGAAAGAATTGGGTGACGTCTTGTGGTATGTTTCACAATTGGCCAGCGAGCTCGGTTTGTCACTCGACCAAGTGGCGGAAAAAAATATTGAAAAATTGGCCAGCCGTCTCGAGCGAGGCGCGTTGCATGGCAGTGGCGATAATCGATAAACAAAACATTATGGCAAAATATACACCAGTCATCGGTATGGAAATTCACGTGGAGCTCAAAACCGCTTCCAAGATGTTTTGTGATTCCAAAAATGGGATGGGACTGGAAACAGAACCCAATGTCAACATTTGTCCGGTTTGCACTGGGCAACCGGGAACGCTACCAGTGCCCAACGCTCAGGCGATTGAATTTGTGCAGAAGGCCGGTTTGGCTTTGGGCTGCACGCTGCGGGAGAAATCCAAGTTTGATCGCAAAAACTATTTTTATCCGGACATCCCGAAGGGTTATCAGATTTCGCAATATGATCAACCGTTGTGCGAACAGGGTAAATTGGAAGTTGGCGGGAAAAGCATCGGGATTACCCGCATCCACCTGGAAGAGGACACGGGCAAATTGGTGCATCCGAAAAAGGCGGACTTTTCGCTGGTGGACTTCAATCGCGCCGGGGTGCCGCTGATGGAGCTGGTGACCGAGCCTGACATTGAAACGGGCGCGGAAGCCCGCCTCTTTTGCCAAAATTGCAGCAAATTTGCCGTTATCTGGACATTTCGACCGCTGACATGGAAAAAGGTCATATGCGCTGTGAGGCCAATATTTCGCTCTACAGGGCAGGTGAGGAGAAGCTGAGCGGCACCAAGGTGGAGGTCAAAAACATCAATTCTTTCAAATTTGTGGAAAAGGCCATCGATTTCGAAATCAAGCGGCAAACCGAGGTTCTGGACAGGGGCGAAAAGGTCGCGCAGGAAACACGGGGGTGGGATGAAGCGCGCGGTGAAACAGTCTCCCAGCGCAAAAAAGAATCGGCCCACGACTATCGTTATTTCCCGGAACCGGACATTCCGCCGTTGCGTTTTACGTCGGAATACATTGAGAATTTGCGTCGCGCTTTGCCGGAATTGCCCGACCACAAAGAAAAAAGATTCATGGAAGAATATAGTCTGTCGCGCGAAAATGCGGACGTCATCATCAGTGACAAAAATCTAGCGGAATATTTTGAGCAAGTGGTTTCGGAAATCAAGGAAAAAATGAAATGTGGGGAAGTCGTGTCCGATGAAGAAAAATGTCTGCGGCTTTCCGCGAACTATATGGCCAGTGAATTGCAAAAGCATCTGATCAAAAATGACCACGTTATCAAAGACATCAAAGTCAGTCCGGAAAATTTCGCGGAACTGATCGGCTTCATCGCGGACGGCAAAATCAACTCCAGCGCGGCGCAAACAGTTTTGGAAGAGATGTATCACACCGGCGGCGATCCGTCGCAGATCATCGAAGCCAAAGGATTGATCCAGGTGAGTGACGAAGGCGTGCTGGAATCGCTGGTGCTGGAGGTGATCGGCAACAACGAAAAATCCGTGGAAGATTTCAAGGCCGGCAAGCAAAACGCCTTGCAGTTCTTGATGGGGCAGGTGATGAAGGAATCGAAAGGCAAAGCTAATCCGGCAATGATTATGGAAATTTTGCGTAAAAAATTAAGCTAAATAAAATAATTATTTTATTTTTAAATTTATGGGAGGATTTGAAATTCCAAGAGAAATAAGGCTTACACCAGATGAAATAGAAAAACGTGCTGCCTCAGAAAAAAGGAGAAAAATAGTTATTGAGGATACCGAAGCGGATGATGCCGTCAGCAGTTTGCAAAAAGCGCTTGATGACGCCAAAGTAACGACAGCGCAATTGGAAGGGACCGGAGTTTTGGAGCCTAAGCCAGTGTTCAAAGCGTCTAAGGAGGGTGGGAAAACAAATCCGGGAGAATTTGAAAGTTCTGAGGACGCGATTGACAACTTGTTCAAGCGAAGAAATTAGTTATCCACAGGCCGATTTGACCGGTTTTAACGCCAGGAGTAGAATAAGGAAAATATGAAAAGACATAAGTTACGAAAATTCAGAGAGAAGATAGGGACAATTTCATATTTCCAAAAAATATATTTCCACCAGTAGGGTGGATTTTTTTTGGGCTCTTTGACAATTGATATCAAATTTTTTATAAACATATAAAAACAAAGAAAGGAAAGGTGAGTCATGTTGATTTGCAACTTGTTGGAGTCTGTAGAAATCGTAAGGCATAACTGCAAAGTGTTCGGCGTAAAGAATCCGGAAAAGTATTGCATACTGGCAGAATATTGCACAGCCTCGGATAGCAAAGAGTATGCCAGTGTGTGTACTTTGCTCAAGGGCGAATGCAGGATCATAGGAAGGCGCGATCATCGCAGTAAACTTTTTTTTGCAGTCATGGATATGCTTCTAGACAGAGAGGACAATGAAGAACGTTTCGAATTTATCTGTCAGCGTTTTCTTGATTCAGGCGGCAACCGAAGAAGTTTTGATCTGGAGCGAATTTTGAACAAAGCCGTTTTGGCTTGTGTTTTACACAAAAATTTATTACAAGAGGAAAGGAGAAAAAGACATGGGAATGCCCGGATTGACCGAAGAGATCAGGGAAAAAACTGTAAATTGCATCTGCAAGGAATGCACTTATTGTTATGAAAGGAATTGTAGTGGGTGCGAGAATCCTGTTACTACAAAAATTGCGTGTATGGGATGTTTTCCACACAGTCCAATTCCACTTTCACCATGAGAACAGTAGGCTTCATCAGAAGCAAGAGGCCCCGAAATGTCGGGGCCTAGTTATTTTTTAAGAAGATGGCAGTTTCTTTTTTAATGGCTGAATATTTTTTGAGCCATTTGATACGTTCGTCTTTTTTAAACCACGTCATCTGCCGCTTGGCGAAATCTTTTTCGGCCAGGAAGACTTTTTCTAATAAGTCTTGCTTGGTTATTTTTTTCTGCAAGTATAGAGGAATCCAAAAATAGCCCAGGCCAAAGCTTTGGATTTTTTTCCAACTTAGGCCGGATTTTTTCAAATTTTTCACTTCCTTGATCATGCCAGCGGCCCAACGTTTTCGTAAACGTTGCTCAATATTTTTGTGTAAATTTTCTTTTGTAATATCAACGCTGATTTGCAGGAACTCGTAGTTATTTGTCATTGCGAGGGAGCTCCGCCGCGGAGCGACCGCGGCAATCCCGTATTTTAATTCACCGGACTTTATGTTATATTTTGTGCTTTGTTGTAAGGGGATTGCTTCGCCCGCTGCGGCGGACTCGCAATGACAGGAGAGTGGAGGCACTTTGCCAATAGCTTTGCAAATTTCAATGGCGCGGATCAAACGGACTGGATTTTTCGCGTCAATATTTTGGGCTCGTTGTGGATCAATTTTTTTCAGCATTTTGAAAAGCGCCGCGGCTGATTTTTTGCCTAGTTTTTCACGTAGCTGCCAATCCGGTTTCACTTCCGGATAAGAAACATTGTCGACCACCGCTTTGATCCAAAAGCCGGTGCCGCCACAGATAATCGGCAGTTTGCCGCGCCTGAGAATGTCCGCAATGATTTTGTCGGCTTTCTTTTTGAATTGCGCCGCGCTGAAAATGGTGCGCGGACTCACGATGTCCAACAGCCAATGCTTGGCCATGTTCTGTTCGGCTTTGGTCACTTTGCCCGTGCCGATATCTAGCCCACGATAAATCTGCCGTGAATCAGCGGAAATAATTTCGCCGTTGAATTGACGAGCTAACTTTATGGCAATGTCAGACTTGCCGCTAGATGTTGGGCCCAATATTACGATAATTTTCCCTCGAGATTCCATGTGTTTGCTTTGGTGATCTTAGCTTTTACTATTTTCCCAATTAAATTTTGCTGAGTAGCGACAATCTTCACATTCTTCATCGTCCGGGTGCGGCCGAAATAATGGTCGTCTTTTTTATTTTCCACCAAAACATCCAAAACTTGCTCGACATATTTTTTGTTATTGGCGTGCACGGTCTTTTTCAAAATTTCGTTCAAAAATTGTTCGCGGCGGACTTTTTCGGCCTTGGAAATGTTGTCCTTCATCTGCCAGGCAGCGGTGCCGGGGCGGGGTGAGAACTGGCCGAAAAAAACCATGTCATACTTCGCCAGTTTCATAATCTTAGCCGAGTCCATAAATTGCTTTTTCGTTTCGCCCGGAAAACCGACAATGATATCGGAAGTGAGGGCGAAAGGCAAATCAGGTTTATATTTTTGGTAAGCCTTTTTTATTTTTTTCACCAAAGTTAAATATTGCTTGGCGGTGTATTTGCGATTCATTTTGCGGATAATTTCATCAGAACCAGCCTGGATCGGCAGATGAAAAGATTCGAAGACTTTTGGCAGCTTAGCGACGGTCTCAATCATTTCATCTGTCACATCTTTGGGGTGGTTGCTCATGAATTGGATCCAGAAATTTCCATGGATAGCGTCAACTTTTTTTAGCAGCTGTGAGAAGTTTATTTTCTTGTCTTTGTAGCTGTTGACGTTTTGACCCAATAAAATAATTTCTTTGTAGCCTTTTTTTATTAAACTTTTAATTTCAGCAAGAATTTCCGCTGCGGGTCGGGAAACTTCGCGGCCGCGGGCATAAGGGACGACGCAGTAGGCACAAAAATTGTTGCAGCCGGTCATGATTGGGACATAGGCGCTGAAGTTATTTTTGTGCTTTGGGGATATGGAAAGGTATGCAATGTTTTCTTGGGCGGTAGTTTGTAGTTTGTGGTTGGTAGTTTTTAGTATTTTTTTAAACTCTTTTGGAAAATCTTTAATTTCACAAAACAAATCCACCTTGTTCTTGAGGCGTTTTTGCACATCGGCGCGGTTGGCCAGGCAGCCGGTCAAAATGATGGTTTTGGGAGTCAGTCTGGGATTGGCATTTTCGGCCTTGCGGAGGTTGTGGATCTGGCCATAAACCCGGTCTTCGGCCATCTGACGCACCCCACAGGTGTTAAAAATGGCCAAGGCGGCCTCGGATAGGCCTTGCGCCGATTTATACCCTTTGGCCTCCAAAAAGCCAGAAATCCGCTCGGAATCCGAGACATTCATTTGACAGCCGAAAGTTTTAATGTAATATTTCATGGATGCTTCTTTAATAAAACGGTATTCATTAGAATACTTTAATTCAGGTCAAAAATCAAGGGAGGAATTATGCGAAAGAGTGCCATACCGGTGTATGTAGAAAAGGAGAAAGAGAAGAATGGCTTACAAACAATTTTCAGAGTTGAAATTGTAGGCGAGGTGCTTTTTGGTATCGCGAGGGTGCCAGAAATGGCAAAAGACGAGGTTGTTATAATCGAAACATTTTTTGGAGGCGAGAGGCATGTGCCTTGCAGGGATATTAGCATTATCCGGACCGTTACTGTTTCTGAACTCTTAACTATTGCAAATGGTGCAGTTTATTACCTGAGAAGATATAGAGCTGAGGGGAATCAAAGTGCACTTTTCTTTGATCGTCAGAGACTCTAAGCAAAAACTATGGCCGGACTGGGCGAAAACCCCGCCGGCCGCTTTTTTTATATGCAATATATCACGGGGTTATCCGTATTAAATACTAGGTGTCTGGAAGATTGAAAATTATGGCTGTCTTGACAGTTTTTTAAAATAAGAGTAAACTATCTCAATGCTCAAATGATTTAAATATCAAGCATAAAAATACAGGAGGAAAAAACTTTGAAAAGAGAGAAGAAAAAATCTCAGCAGGATCCCCTAAAGACAGGAAGGGGGTCAACCAGTTCTTTTACAGTAAACGCTTGTTTAGATCAGGCAAAAAAAGTAGTACGGCAAGGCGAGAATCACGTTGGTGATCTTGCTGCCGGCCTCTCGAGCCATATCTGGCTTATGAGGCAATAAAATGGCAATAACATTGAACAAAGAGGGGCTCGCTACTGGCGATGACCCCTCTTATCATTTATATATAGAAATATAGAAAAGTTTTTTATTTCTTGTTTTTTATTTCCTCTAAAATCTTAGCCACGAATTCATCTACCTTCAGAACTTCCTGATTCTTGTCGCCGCGTTGGCGCACTGCTACGGAACCATCCGTCATTTCTTTTTCCCCAACAACAAGCATGTACGGGATTTTTTGTTTTTCAGCGTCACGGATTTTTTTGCCCAGGCCTTCGGCGGAAGCATCCAGTTCAACGCGCACACCAGACGCGATTAATCGCGTCTCTACATCTTTGGCATAAGCGCCAAATTTTTCTTCGGAAACCGGAATGATAACGGCTTGCACCGGCGCGAGCCAGGTCGGAAAAGCGCCAGCATAGTGTTCGATTAAAATTCCCAAAAATCTTTCCGGTGAGCCGACAATCGCGCGATGAATCATGACCGGAGTTTTTTCTTTGCCATCGCTATCGATGTAGGTCAGGTTGAAGCGCTGCGGCATGATGAAATCCAGCTGGATTGTTGAAATCTGCCATTTTCGCCCGAGGGAATCATTAGAGATAAGATCCATCTTTGGTCCATAGATTGCAGCTTCACCCTCAGCTTTGAAATATTCAATTTTGTTCTCAATAAGAATATCTTCTAATAATTTCTGTGATTTTTCCCAAACAGCGGCATCCCCGAGATATTTTTCCGGATGTTGCGGATCCCAAAAAGAAAGTCTGATCTTATAATCCATCACATAAGTTTCCATCGCTTGCTTAATTGCACCAAGAACAGAAGAAAATTCATCTTTGATTTGATCTTCGCGGCAGAAAGAATGTCCATCATCCTGGCAGAAACAGCGTAGGCGGGTCAGGCCGCTCAATTCACCTGGTTTTTCATCACGATATAAATTGGCAAAATCCGCAATGCGTAGCGGGAGATCCCGGTAACTTCTCATTTGTGAGGCGAAAATCTGGGTGTGTTGTGGACAACTCATCGGCTTCAAAAAGTACTCTTCTTTTGTATAATTAGAAACGACGCGCAGCATATCTTCTTTGTATTTATCATAATGACCGGAAATTTTGAAAAGTTCAGCTTTGTTAATATTCGGTGTATGAACCTCCTGATATCCAATTGATGATTGTAGCTCGTTGGAATAGTTGATAATTTCTCGGCGGATAGTTGCTCCCTTTGGAGTGTAAATCGGTAAACCCGGACCGACTAAATCAGAAAAAATAAACAATCCCAATTCTTTGCCAAGTTTCCTGTGGTCTCTTTTTTCCGCCTCCTCCTGCATGTGTAAATATTCTTTCAATTTTTCCTTGGATTCAAAAACCACACCATAGATCCGCTGCATCTGCGGGTTTTTTTCGTCAGCCTTCCAATAGGCGCCGGAGATTTTGGTCAGTTTGAAAGCGGTTGGGTTTATTTTGCCTGTCGATTCAATATGTGGGCCCGAACACAAGTCCACAAAGCCGTTGGTCTTGTAGACCGAAATTTTTTCACCAGCCTTTTCCAAATCAGCGATCAGCTCCAGTTTGTAGGTTTGTCCGAGTTTGGTGAAATCCGCGCGCGCTTCTGCCGCCGAAATCTCGGCGCGCTCAAAAGGGAAGTTAGTTTTGATGACGGCTTTCATCTTTTCTTCCAAAAGCGGCAAATCTTCCGGGATCAAAGTCCGCGGCAGGTCAAAGTCATAATAGAAGCCGTTTTCCACAGCCGGACCGGTGCCGAACTTGGCTTCCGGGAACATTTCCAAAACGGCCGTCGCTAAAACATGGGCGGTGGAGTGACGAAGAGTTTCTAAATTATTTTTTTCCATACATCAATAATAGCAGGAAAAGGGAGAAAATCAACCCAGCACTAACTTTGCACTGGCTTTCAGCCTTAGTGCCAAGGGCACCGTGCAAAGTTAGTGCTGGGTCAACCCAACTCGATAATAAACTCATGTTTGCTGGTCAAACTTGCTGTCGTGAAGGTTCCAACCCATGAATACTGCGCGCCTGTTGACAACTCCTCTTTTACCCTTTTAAAAACGTGCTATAATAATCAATGTAATTAATCACTAACAAAACAACATGGCAAAAATGACGAAGGCCCAGTTGCTAGGCGCTTTGGCTGAAAAGTCAGGCATGGCAAAAAAAGACATCGCTAGCTTTATGGATATGCTGGCAGAGATGGCTTATTCTGAAGTAAAGAAGAACGGAGAATTTGTTCTTCCTGGATTCGGAAAGATGGTTAAAGCAAAAAGAAAAGCACGCATGGGCGTAAATCCTGCAACCGGAGCGAAGATCCAAATTGCAGCCAAGACTGTGGTTAAATTCCGTTTGGCAAAAGCTGCCAAGGAAGCTGTTTTATAAGGTTTATTTGAACTTTTAATCAAGACCCCGCTTTTGGCGGGGTTTTTGATTTTGTAGTACTATTTAGACATGGATATATTGAGAAAAATTACAAAGCTTCTTTTTAAACTAGTACTGATTTTGGCAGTGGTTGTTTTGATTTTTTGGATTAAAGAAAGGAAAAATATTTCACTGGATCCGCGGCAATTCATGCAGGAGCAGTTACAAGGCGTGGTCGAGAAAACATTGCCGGAAAAAAGCCAGCCGAAAACCGTCAATTTCAAATGGACGTACAATCAGAAAAATTATACTCTTACGGAAACGCTGTATGGATCCATCGCGGATTTTTACGCGGCGCAGCCCAAGGAGTTTGAATATCAAGGCGAGCTGCCGACCGACTGGAAAGAAAAATATTTTGCCATGTTTTTGCAAGTGGCGCCGGGCGATGACACGATTGCCAAAATCGCGGCCGATTTGAAACAGGCCGGGCAAAAAAATAATTTGAAAGACGATCAAATTGTGGAGTTGGTCATGGCTTTCGTGCAGGCGATTCCCTATGACGAAGCCAAGGCCAAGTTGATTTTGGCCGGCTCAGGTCAAGGTTTGGTCAGTTATCCATATGAAACGCTCTATGGAAACACGGGCGTGTGTTCGGATAAAAGTTTCTTGGCCTATGCTTTGCTGCGCCATTTGGGTTATGGTGCGGCCTTGTTCGTCTATGAAGCGGAAAATCACATGGCGGTGGCCGTCCAATGTGCCAATCAATATTCCACCTATGATTCCGGGTATTGTTTGGCGGAGACTACGGCGGTTGGCAGCCGGATCGGTATGATTCCAACCTTGAGCGCGGCTGACAATCAGGCGCGAAGCGTTGCGAAGTTGGATTATTTCGACAACAGTCAGGATCAATTCGATGAAAAGAATCTGGGACCGGTGGAAATCTTTGAAAAATCATCAGGCCAGACATATGCCGGCATCGTTAACACTCTGAAAATTTCGCAGCAGATCGATGCGCTGAGCAGCTGGATATTCGCAACCAAGAAAGAATTTGTGGCGACCAACAAAAAAATCAACGCAGACAAGGCGAAACTGGAGGATATGCGTAAAGATTTAGACAAGCTGGCCAAAGCGGAAGATGCTGAGGACTATAATAAAATGGCGAAAAAGTATAATAATTTTCTGGTTCAGGTGCAGAAAGAGATTAAGGATTACAACGCCCAGATTAAAGTTTATAACCAGAAAGTCAACAGCTACAATGGCCTCATCGCGAGTTTTTGAGTGTAAAAACCTTTATTATAGCCAAAAAATCCACTTTGCGTTTGACAAAGTGGCGTTTTAAGTGTAGACTATTAAATCAGTATCAGACCTACATTTTACCCTCAAGTGCAACACCCGTTAATGATAATTGCTCATTGAAAACTTCAGTTGGTGTCTTGTATCCAAGGCATTTTCTGGGAGTATCGTTCATGATTTTCATGATAGCAGATATTTTTTCCGGAGAGTAGGATTTAAGAGATTCTTTCTTGGGAATGAATCTGCGGAGTCTACCGAAAGTATTTTCAATCCCACCTTTTTCCCAGGAAGAAAAAGGATGACAGAAGTAGGTGTCAACATTCAATTCCGCGTAGCGTGAATTTTCAAAGCCATTGTCGAAAGTCATAGTCTGAACTATGTTCTGATACGGGTTTAATGATTTTTTGAATCCGTCCATAGCATATTTTAAGCGAGGTACTTTCTCGAGTATCAAAAAGCGAGACAGGCGTTCCGTAATTCCAGTTAAGACTTCCTTGTCCGTTTTAATGGCTCCCAGCGTATCCGCTTCAAAATCTCCAAAGCGTGATCGTTCATTCACAACGGCTGGCCTATCATCAATAGACACTCTGTTTCTGATGCCTCCGCCCCAACCGCGTTTTCTTACCCCGCGTTTTCTTACCCCGCCTTTTCTTTTGTGGAATTGCTTGTAGGTAAGGTACGGGCTGAGATGTTGGCCATAGACACTGTAGATATATTCGTAGATGCTTTTAGCGGAAATGATTGTATATCCATGTTCAGATTTTAATCTGCCGGCTATTTGCTCCGGTGTCCAGCAGGCCTGTAGTTTCTCTGAAACATATTTTTCCAGCCAAGAAAGCTCTCTGATTTTCATGCACTGATATTTGGAATGTTTTCTTCTGGTGCGGGCTTTCTGCTTGGCTTTGCGCGGATCGTATACTCCACTCACCGAATTAAGCTTGATTTCACGACTTACTGAAGATGGGTTTCTCCCCAAGGCATATCCGATGTCTCTGAGGGAATAGTCCTTCTTCAGTAGGATGGCGATCTCATTTCGCTCATTCTGCTTGAAATGCTTGTACTTTAAAATTTTACTCATATCTTAATTATATGAGTGTTGCACTTCAAATGTAAATTTACAAGCAAGAAAGCTCTTTGAATATGTTAATTTGCGATTTTCTTCATAGCAGTTTTTAGGGAATTTTACGAAATTTTCTTGAACCTGCTATGAAGCGGGATATTTCGGAAAGCTAAGTCGGCGCAATGCTTTATGCATCTGCAATGAGGCGGCAGAGGAGGAAGTATGAAGAAGTTGGATTGGAAGCAGCTCGGCCAGTTTTTTTCAGTTTTACTGAGTGTGTTTGCGATTATTCGCGGCACATTCAAGAAAATGGGAATCGGGATTGAGATAATATCCTGGATTGTAACTGAAGAGGGTAAAAAATATTTTTCCGAAAAAGTGCTGGAACCCCTCGGCAAAGAATATCTCACAACTCAGCGTGTCCGCTTTTTGAGTGAGACTGTTATTGAGGTCAATCTTGATATTGCTCCCAGACTGCCTTTTGACGGAGCGAAAGTTGAAACTTATACCGGTGGCGGATGGGTCAAAGTTGAAAAACGCAAAGATGGATTGTATGTAGGCGGCCACAAGGTTATTCTGTATCTGTCTGAGCGACAGAAAGACGGAAAGGTGATCAAAGGGTACGAACTCAAGGAGGAGATTACTGGTAAGTGGGTGCTCAATGCGAACATCCTTGACGCACTTCTTGAGAACCTACATCTTATTCCGGAAGAGTGGAAGAAAGATGGAAATGGCAACACCATATTCATTTTCTTCTGGGGCACGATATTTCGCGGCCCCTCTGATGGTAGCCTCATCGTCCGTTGTCTGTGTTTCGGCGTTGGTCAGTGGTACTCGAGCCACTTCTGGCTCGACTATGGCTTCCTCTCTGTCTGGCCCGCGGCGTTGCTCGCAAGTTAGTACTCAGGACTTTGTCACTCAGGTCTAGGCCTGAGATTCTTAGTCCTAAAGACGTAAGTTTTGGGCCTCGCGTTGTATTTCACGCGAGGCTCTTAATTTTGTGCTAAAATAAAGTCGGTAGTAGGGAAGTATGCGAGCGATCACGGTTTCTCGCTTCCGAATCCAGTATCCATTGGTGCTTTATTGAGCCTCTATCGCCCTAAAGCTCAGCTTTAGAGAGGAACCGCCGAATCAGCGAATCCGCCGCCGCGGATAGGCAACCCGGAGGCTCGCGGCTCCTCACTTAAAGTTTAGCTTTTCGCTCCCTGACAGGAATATTCTCTAAAGCTAAACTTTTTGATACCCGCGGCAAAACTCAAGCCATTCACTTAAAGCTCGGCTTTTCCCCGTCGTCCGCGGCGGACTCCTCCTTAAATCCAAGCTTTTTGAAGCCCGCGAATCGCTGAGTTATTCTTGTGCTATAATTAACGCAGTAATTAGTAAACTTATTTTTTTATGACCCAGCGCTTATTTTTAGACATTGAAACTTTGCCGGCCTCGGAGGAAGATTACAAGACATTAAAGCTTTTGCATGCCAAGAAAAATAAGGGCGAAGAGAATTTTGATGACTATGTCGCCAAGACTTCTTTCGACGGCGCTTTCGGACGCATTCTGTGCATCGGCTACGCGGTGGACGATGATGAGGTGGATGTTTTGTATAACGACAACAATGAGAAAGAAACTTTGCGCCAATTTTGGGAACTGGCCAAGAACACCGATCAATTCATCGGGCACAACGTCATGGAATTTGACCTGCGCTTTATCTATCAACGTTCGATTGTCAACAATGTGATGCCATCGGTGGATCTGAATTTCGCGCGCTACCGCAGCTTTCCGATTTTTGACACCATGAAAGAATGGGTGCGCTGGGGGATGGGGACAGTCGGCTTGGAGCATTTGGCGTTGGCGCTGGGCATCCCGACACCCAAAGACGGCATCGACGGTTCGCAAGTCTGGGATTTTTTCAAAGCCGGCAAAGTTGATGATATTCTGGAATATTGCAAACGCGACGTGGAAACCACCCGCGCGGTGTTCAAGCGGATGGTGTTTGAAGAATAAGCAAATTTAAATTATTTTTTATGGAATGGAACCCTAGCCAAATTAGTGCGGTGAAAAAAGAAAAAGAAAGTTCATATTTTTTGGTGGAGGCCAAAATTCCATATGCGGTTGCTGAAAGTCAAATGATAACTGTAGTGGAGCCGATGGTAGCGGAAAATGAAAAAAGCGCCGAAGATAAGATGTTTTTGCTGATGCGCAGCAGGTTTTCTTCATCTAAGGAAGAAATAAAGCAAGAGTTGATTAAGGCTACCATGGTGAACAAAAGCAAATATACCGAAGCGATTGCTCGGGCAGAGAAAAGTCGAGAGGCAGATAGTTATTAAAGAAGTTCAGTTTGTATTTCCGGCACGGACGTTTTCAATGATTCCAACAGTGTATCTCCAAAATTTACGCGATAGGGTGTTTCTAATTTGGAATCCTTGATCGATAAATATACTTTCATAGTTCCGCGTTCACATTGATCAAAAAAACCGGAAATTTTTTTGAGCGTTTCTTGGGTGGAATTGGCCGGCAGAGTGACGATCAGTTTATTTTTTGCAGAGACCCCCTCTGTTTTTTTATCTTCATTCATTTTTTGCGTATGCAAAACTCGCTTGAATTTTTCCAGCTCCTCTTGGTTGATGGTTTTGACACTGTCACACAGCAGCTTGAAAATGCCATCCTTGTCGGACAACTTGCCGCTAGCCAGAATGACTTTTTCATCCTCCCAGGAAGAGGCGGTGGTTTCCAAAACTTTCGGAAAAACCAAAATTTCCATCTTGCTGTCCAGATCCTCGACCAGCACAAAGAGCATGGTTTTTTGCGTTTTTAGATAAATTTTGTGCACGTTGGTGATGACGCCGCCGATACTGATGTTCTGGCCGACCATCTGCGGCGTCAGTTCCTTGATCGGAGTGGCCATCTTCTCAAAATATTCTTTGTATTCGCGAGCGGGGTGGTCGGAAATATAGAGTCCCAGCAATTCTTTTTCCCAATTCAATCTTTGTTTTTTGGAGGCCGGTTCGGTTTCCAACAGTTTGATTTCGGGCAGCGAGATTTCCGCGGCGCCGAACAAGCTGGCCTGGTTGGAATTTTTTTCGTTCTGGAAATTTTTGGAATGGGCGATGATGTTTTCAATTGACACAATGATCTGGTTTCTCTCGCCAAAGCCTTCGAGCGCCCCAACCTTGGCCAGCGCCTCGATGGATTTTTTGTTCAAATCTTTGGTGGCCACGCGTTCTACAAAATCGGTGAGGTTTTTGAAGGGGCCATTTTTCTTTCTTTCTGCGACAATTTCATGCGCGACATTCTGCCCGACATTTTTGACGGCGTTGAGTCCGAAGCGGATGCGCTCTTTCTTGGTTTCCGGTTCCACAATCACCGCGAATTCTTCGAAACTTTCATTGACGTGCGGTGCCAGCACTTCGATGCTCATATCGCGACATTCGGAAACTTCAATGGCCACGCGATCAATGACGCTCTGGTCGGAAGTCAAAAGCGCCGCCATAAATTCAGCGGGGAAGTGCGCCTTGAGATAAGCGGTTTGGTAGCCGATCAGGGCATAACAAGCGGCGTGCGAGCGATTAAAGCCATAACCCGCAAACGGTTCGATATATTCAAAAACTTTTTCACCGATGCGACGCTCCACGCCTTGCGCCACACAACCTTCGATGAACTTGATTTTTTGTTCCTGAATCAAGGCAAAAATTTTCTTACCCATGGCTTTGCGCAAAACGTCCGCTTCGCCGAGTGAGAAGCCGGCCAAGTCGCGCGCGATCTGCATGACCTGTTCTTGATACACCGCCACGCCATAGGTTTTGTTGAGAATCGGTTCGAGATTGGGATGGAGATAGTGAATTTTCTTTTCGCCGTGTTTGCGCGCGATGAAATCCGGAATCCAATCCATCGGTCCCGGACGATACAGCGCCACCATGGCGATGATATCTTCAATGACATTCGGTTTCAACAGTTTCAAATATCTTTTCATGCCGGAGCTTTCCAACTGGAAGACACCGGTAGTTTCCGCTCTTTGCAAAAGTCTGTAAGTGGCTTCATCGTCCAGTGGCAGATCGTCAATGTTGATGTCCAGACCTTTGATCCTTTTCACGATGCGCAGCGTGTTTTGCATGATGGTTAAGTTTTTGAGACCGAGAAAGTCCATTTTCAAGAGACCAATTTTTTCCACAAAGCTGGATTTGGTGGAAGAAGAATATTGGGTCACCGTGCCTTCGCCCTTGCCTTTGCCGGTAATTTTTTGTAATGGGGTATATTCCGTTACCGGCTCCTTGGTGATGACGACGCCGCAAGCATGCATTGAGGCATGGCGCGCCACGCCTTCCAATCGTTGGGCGCTGTCGATCAATCTCTTGGCGTCCGGTCCGCTGTTGTAGTGATCTTTGAAGTCCTTGCTTTCTTCCAGCGCTTCTTGGATGTTGGAAAATTGGGGAATCAATTTGGAGGTCTTGTCGCAAAAATCATAGGGCAGTCCCAAGGCGCGACCGGCATCCCGCACGGCGGCGCGGGCGGCCATGGTTCCGAAGGTGATGATCTGCGCCACGTGGTCGTTGCCATATTTTTTGCGGACATAGTCCAGAACTTCATCGCGGCGATCGTCGGCAAAATCCATATCCACATCGGGCATGGATACGCGCTCCGGATTCAAAAATCTTTCAAACAGCAAATCATATTTGATCGGATCAATGTTGGTGATGCCGACCAAGTACGAAACAAAACTGCCGGCGGCGCTGCCACGCCCGGGTCCCACCACGATGCCTTGATCTTTGGCCCAGTTCACGAAGTCCTGGACGATCAAAAAGTATGAAGCATAGCCGGTTTTTTCAATGATGCCCAATTCATATTCCATCCGGTCAAGCATGGCTTGAGTTACTGGTTCCTTAAGAACCCCGTTAAATACGCCAGGGGCGTCCCCGCTGAGGCGGGGATTTAACGGGGTAAATCTTTTTTCCAATCCTTGTTCACACAGATGGCGCAGATAACTTTTGTCGGTGAAACCCGCCGGCACATCGAAGTGGGGGAGTTGCGTTTCGCCCAGCGTGATTTTCAAATTGCATTTGTCGACAATTTCTTGCGTGTTGGTGAGGGCTTCCGGTGTGTCTTGGAAATGCTCGGCCATCTCATCCGGACTTTTGAGATGCAATTCAAAATCCATCAGACACATCCGATCTTTCTCCTCCACTTTGCGGTTAGTCTGGATGCACAGCAAAATATCCTGGATGCCGGCATCTTCTTTTTTCACATAGTGGATGTCATTGGTGGCCACCAGTTTGATGCTCAATTTTTTCGACATCGCGATCAAGGCATCGTTGGCGACTTTTTGATTGGGAAAATTCGGATGATGTTGGATTTCCAAATAGAAATTTCCCTGACCAAAAATGTCCTGATATTCCAACGCCAATCTCTCGGCTTTTTCCAAATCGCCGGCAATAGCGGCCGAGGGCACCTCACCTTCCGCGCAGGCCGAGAGGCCGATCAAGCCTTCCGCGTATTGGCGCAAAACCGTGCGATCGATGCGCGGTTTGTAGTAAAAACCTTCCAGATGGGCGATGGAAATGAGTTTCATCAGATTTTTGTAGCCCTTTTCGTTTTTGGCGAGCAAAATCAAGTGATGGCGTTTGCGGTCGGCGCTGGACGGATCCTTGCTGTGGAGATCGCCGGGCGTCACATACATCTCGCAACCGATGATCGGTTTGATGCCGCGCTCTTTGGCCTTGATAAAAAATTCAATGGCGCCATACAGCACCCCGTGATCCGTGATAGCCAAAGATTCCATCCCTAGCTCTTTGGCACGGTCAAGAATATCATCGATCTTGGCCAGACCGTCCAAAAGGCTGTAATGGGTGTGAACATGGAGGTGAGTAAATTTTGTGGGAGTGGTTTCAGGCATAAGGTGTGTTTATAAATCCTAATTTCTAATATCTAATTTCTAATAAAATCCCAATGCTCAAATGTCTAAAAATTTTGAAATTGGAAATTGTTTAGAAATTAGAAATTGGTAATTAGAAATTTAAAAAACCTCAATTAAAAACTAAGGTTTTGCGTAAAATAAATATGTAATTTTTTCTCAAATCCAAACATTGTTTTTTTCTATCTCCATCCCCCTGGTTGCCCGATGGGTTTTGCGAGTTAGTTAATCTTGAGACTAGTATAGCAGTTTTTAGGAAAAAGAAAAAGGCGGCCATTGGGCTCCGCCTCTAATTCTGGATGTCGTCACATGCTAGTTGGTAGACAATCCATCCAGGTATTCCCTGAAGTCTTCTTCTGTTGGTTTTCTCCCGCTCTCAACTATGGGTTTGCTGGCTTCACGCAGCAGCGTCTGAATATGCTTGCCGGTCAATTCGGACTTATTTGTGGCCAATTTCGCCACTTCGTCCGACAGATCGAGAGAAACAAGAATACCGCCATTAATTGGACATGTTACATTCATCCGCTTCCTCCTTTCTTTGAGGGTTTTTTCGAAAAATCTTCCTGCCTTATAGAGCAGTTCGAGCGCTATATAAGGCTGACCACCGGGTATGACAAAAATGAGCAGCAGATATTTGAGAATTTTTTTCTTCAAGCTTACTCCCTCCGAATATGCTAGAATAGAAATAGTAAAATAAAGAACATAAAGCTTAGCCTAGCATATTTTATGGAAAAGTCAACTTTCGATCTGGAAAACGCCTTGGCTGTGGATGGCTATGTTTTTGCTATTGGCATCGACGAAGCCGGACGTGGACCGTTAGCCGGGCCGGTGGTGGCGGGGGCGGCGTGCTTGAAGAACTACCAACTACCAACTACCAACCACGAACTATTCGCTCTGGTGCGCGATTCGAAAACTCTGAATGAAAAACAGCGTGAAAAAATGTTTGATTTCATCCATGAAAATTTCTATGTCGGCGTCGGGATTTGCAATCACGAGACGATTGATCGGGTGAATATTTTGGAGGCCAGTTTTTTGGCGATGAAAGCGGCGCTCAATGACCTCAAAACCAAAGTGCGCTATCAGGACCAAAAACATATCATCCTGGTGGATGGCAACAAAAAAATTCCCAACTTGAGTCTGGACCAAAAAGCTATCGTGAGCGGTGACAAATTTGTGAAATCCATTTCCGCGGCCTCCATTATCGCCAAGGTGACCCGCGACCGCATCATGCACGCGGCGCACGAGAAATATCCGCAATATGCCTTTGACAAGCACAAGGGCTATGGCACAAAGGTGCACATGGACGCCCTGCAAAAAGACGGACCCTGTGAAATCCACCGCAAAACCTTCGAACCGGTCAAAAATATGCTTAAAGAAGCCATTAAAATTAAGTAGGCTCAACAAGTAAGTGCAACACTTCTAGTAGAATAGAAGTGTATGAAATATCAACATTTTACAATTGAAGAACGAGAAAAGATCCAAGAGCTGCTTTGGCAAAAAACCTCAATCCGCACCATCGCCAAATTATTGGGCAGGAATCCATCCTCTGTTTCCCGAGAAGTCAGCAAAAACAAGTTGTCGTGGAACAGTCATTACGCTCCTCGAAAGGCTCATGAGCGAGCATTGCAGAGCAGGCACTCTCGCGGCAGGATCGAGCGGCTGAAGAATGACTCCGTGCGCAGTTACGTTGGAGAACATTTAAAGCAGCATTGGTCGCCCGAACAGATTGCGGGCAGGATGAAACAGGACATCAATGAAAAAATTTCTCATGAAGCGATTTATCAATATATCTACGCACAGATATATCGCGATGGCTATGGATATTTAAAGCCAGGCAGTGAGGATCTGCGTATGTATCTTAGATGGAAAAGAAAGCGCCGACAGCGTAAAGGACTGCGCAAATCTCAGCGCGTATTAAAGCCGGAAGGCATCTCTATCGATCTGCGTCCAAAAATTGTCGAAACCAGAAAACGGATTGGCGACTGGGAAGGTGATACGGTTGAATCCAAAGATCACAAGCCCGGCGTCAATACGCTTGTAGACAGAAAGACTGGTTATGTATTTATCACGAAACTCAAAACTAAATCAGGAGACGCGACGGTGCGAGCAGTTGCCTCCAGGATGGCTGCGCTGCCAAAACAGTTAAGAAGAACGCTTACTCTTGATAATGGACCGGAAAACAGGGACTGGCAAAGCATGCAGGCTGCCACGGAACTGGACATATATTTCGCCCACCCGTATCATAGCTGGGAACGCGGTACCAATGAAAACACTAACGGACTGATTCGGGAATACTTCCCCAAAAAAACTGATTTTGATATGATTACAGACGAAGAAATTGATCAAGTAGAATACGCCCTTAACACTAGACCAAGAAAAAGACTTAATTGGAAAACACCATTAGAAGTATTCAGTGTTGCACTTCAGGGTTGAATTCGGGTTACAACATCTTGACAAAGTAGCCTTTTAGGTGTATACTTAAAAATCAGTATCTGGGAAGCTCTTTTTTAAAGAGTCCACGTCTGTTTCTATCAGGAATAGACAAAATTCAACTAGAAGTTGAAGAGGAGGATTTATCATGAAGTATTCGAAAATGGACTGGGGAACGATGGAGGCGGTTGTGAATAAGCTCGGCGGTATGGAGGGTGTTGAGCGTTTCCTGCGCGGTGAGCTGGCAGTTTCCGAGCTGAGCCGTAACTGGCAGGAGAAGGATGGAGTGATTTCTTTCACGCTTCCGCCTACCGATGGCACAACTGGTACACAGTGGATTGAGCGGCTCGAGAAAAGAGGCTTCAGAGTTTCGGACTGGGCTAAGAGTGTTCTCAATTCGCCGGACTTCAAACCGACGAACGGAATAATCTCGGATATCGCGGTGCTCAAGGGGATGCTGTGGAATGACAGCGATCGGATCACTAAAAATATCAGGGCGGAAGCTGGAAAAAGAAAGTTCGGGAAACCGAATGCTGAAGTCGCCTGCCTAATCCGGGAGAAGTTCTCGGATGAAGAAATTGAGGTAATGGGTCTTTGGTGGATTGTTGCGATGCACGAACCTATCAAAGATTCCGATGGCGATCCGAATCTGCTCCTCGCCGGCCGCGGCGGTGGTGGTCGGTGGTTGGGCACGGCGTATGACAGGCCCGATGACGAGTGGTTTCGCGACTATGGTTTCGCCTTTGTCGTCTCGCAAGTCAGTACTCAGGACTCGGCTACTGAGAACTAGTCCTCAGAAACTCAGTCCTAAAAGCGCAAGCTTTGGACCCTGTGTGTGTTTCACGCAGGGTCTTTAATTTTGTGCTAAAATAAAGTCGGTAGTAGGCGGCAGGTGTCCGCAGGAGATTGTTGAAATGCATAAAAATAATAAATGAAAACACTATTTATTGACGAATCAGGCGATCATAATTTGGAAAAAATTGACAAGCAATATCCGGTTTTTGTTTTAGCGGGAGTTATTTTTGATAACGATTACTATAATAAAACGGCCAAAGAAAGAATAAAGAAATTCAAACTAAAAAATTTTGGAACGGAAAAAACTATTCTGCATACAGCCGATATTTATCGAAATAAAAACGGATTTGAATCATTAAAAGATAAGAAAGTCAGAGACAAATTTTGTGAGAGTTTGTATGTGCTTTTGAATTCATTGAGCTTCGAGATTGTCGCTTCGGGAATACAAAAGAAAAAACATTTATTAAGATATGGGATTGCTGCAGTTGATCCGTACTTGCTAGCCTTGGAGTTCGTGGTGGAAAGATTTACATTCTCATTGGATAATTGCAAGGAAAAAGGAATGATAATAGCTGAAAGTCGAGACAAGCAGTTGGATAATCAACTGGAGTTAGCTTGGCTGAATTTAAAAATAAAAGGTACACGGTTTTTGGAGCCATCCAGAATATCTGAAAAAATCACGGATTTTAAAATTTTGCCAAAGTCAAAGGCTATCGGCGGGCTAGAAATAGCGGACCTGGTTGTTTCACCAATCGGTAGAAAAATTATGGGAAAACCGGAAAAAGAAGATTTTAGAGTTATTAAGAAAAAATTCAGAAGAGATGGCTCAAACAAGATTATGGGGCATGGATTGGTCGTTTTTCCAAAATAAAACAGGGCCCGCTACGCAGTCCCTGTTTCTATAGATTAATACTATCAGACTTGGCGGAATATTGCAAGGGTTGTGGATAAGTCAAATTTGGCTCCAATTTCAGCCCAAACCTTGTCAAAAAACAAAAACGATGATAAGCTAGGCAATAGTTATCAAGTAAGAATTTAAGCAAAAATTTATGTCAGTACAAAAGCAAAGACACACCAAAGGGCGCCGTGATCGCGCGCGAGTTAACCTGCAACTGAAGAAAAAAGCGCTGGTGAAATGCACGCATTGTGGGTCCATGATTGCGGCGCACGTAGTCTGCTCAAAATGCGGATACTACAAAGGTAAAGAAGTAAAGAATACTTTGAAAAAAGTAACTAAAAAAGCCAAGAAATAATTTATGGCCAACAGGCACCTTTCAAGATCAGTCGCGATGCAATCGCTGTATGAGTGGGATTTTAAAGGTCGGAAGACGGACGGCTTGGACGAAATCATCAAGACCAACATCGCGGAATTTGGTCCGGGCATGGAGGATGACTCTTTTGTTTTTGCGTTGGTCAAGGGCGTGATTGCCAATCAGGGCAAAATCGACCCGATCATTGAAAAATGCGCGCCGGAATGGCCGCTGGATCAGGTGACAATTGTTGATCGCAACATCTTGCGTTTGGGCATTTATGAATTGCTGTTTGGCAACTATGAGGAAGTCCCGCCAAAGGTGGCTATCAACGAAGCCATCGAATTGGCCAAATCTTTTGGGGGTGAATCTTCCGGGCGGTTTGTGAATGGCGTTCTAGGCACGATCTATCGAGAACTCGGCGAACCATTGAAGGATGATGAGAGCAAGAAGCATAAAAAGGGCAGTGAAGAGGGTAAATCTGAAGACAAAAAAGATGATTCAAAAGTTAGCGGATAAAATCGGCGTAAAATTCAATAATCTTGATCTGTTGCAGCAAGCGATGACGCATCGTTCATATTTAAATGAACATCGCGATTATAAGCTGGAACACAATGAGCGGCTCGAATTTTTGGGCGACGCCGTTTTGGAATTGGTGGTCACCGAATATCTCTACAAAAACTTTCCCAACCCGGAAGGGGAACTGACCAATTGGCGCGCGGCTTTGGTCAACGGCGAAATGTTGGCCAAAATTTCCAAACGCATGGGCGTGGAAGAATTTCTCCTGATGAGTCGCGGCGAATCCAAAGACACCGGCAAGGCGCGACAGTACTTGTTGGCCAACGCTTTTGAATCGATCACCGGCGCCATCTATCTGGATCAGGCCGAAAAGGGTTATGATGCTTGCAAAGAATTTATCATGAAAAATGTGGTGGTGGAACTCTCGGACATCATTGAAAACAAGTCCTACATGGATCCCAAGAGTCGCTTCCAGGAAGTGGCGCAGGACAAGGTGGGCGTGACTCCGGCCTACCGTGTGCTGGAAGAAAGTGGCCCGGACCATGACCGGGAGTTTACGGTCGGCATCTACTTGAACGATGAACTGATCGCCAGTGGGGACGGTTCTTCCAAACAGGAAGCCCAGCGTAATGCGGCCGCCGCGGCTTTGGAAGTGAAAGGCTGGTAGATGGCCTGTGGACAATCAATATTGAAAAATATATTGTTGTGGTGTACGATATGATTATGAATGTTATCCTAGTAAATTTTGCAGAAAGGGGGAGGTAGGTTGGCGCTTCGGCGTCTTTTTTTAGTTCTTATTCCAATTGAAAAGGAGGCGATTGTTATTAGACAAGGAAGAAGAGATTATGTGAATCTCTGTCATTTCCGCTGTCATCATCATAATGGTGGCAGAAAAGGGATGGGGAAGCGGATTATGTGGGTGAGAGCCTATATGGGCGCGCGCATCCGTAATTCGTTTTTGTCACTTTGCAGAAAAAGTGAAAGGAGATGGATGATTTATGAAAAAGGCTGCTATTTTCATCTCATGCTTCTCAAGTCTATTGTACTGAAAGGGGGTGATCACAATCTAGGGCGAGCTTCGTATCTGCTTGCCTAGGATGCAAGGCTGATCCAATGCGTCCCTGTGGGCTAAATCCCCGCGGCAAATTAAAAGGAGGTTTGAATCGGAGTGCATTTAATAGAGGATGAAGAAGGCGATTGATAAAATCGTCTGGGGCTGGAAAATAACCAGCCCCTTAAATTTTCTCAAAAACCAAATATGTAGTATAATAATCATATAACATACAACATGAAACATGTAACAAAAAATTTCAAAGTTACATGCTGCGTGTTTTGTTTTGCATGAATTTATGTTTTTAAAGAAGCTCGAAATTTCCGGATTCAAATCTTTCGCCAACAAAACCACGTTGGATTTTTCCGGTTCCCAAGGTGACGCCAAGGGCGTGACGGCCGTGGTGGGACCCAATGGCAGCGGCAAATCCAACATCGCCGATTCGATGCGCTGGGTCATGGGCGAACAATCCATGAAAAATTTGCGCGGCAAAAAATCCGAAGACATCATTTTTGCCGGTTCAGGCAAAAAAGCGCGGTTGGGCAGTGCTTATGCAACGCTGTTTTTTGATAACTCGGACAAAAAAATTCCGTTGGAATTTGATGAAGTTTCCATTACAAGAAAAATATTCCGCAGCGGGGAAGGGGAATACCAGATCAACGGTTCACGCGTGCGGTTGCAAGACGTGGTAGACCTGTTGGCCAAAACCGGCATCGGCAAAGAGAGTTATGCCATTATCAACCAAGGCATGGCGGACGCAATTTTGAACGCGGCACCTTTGGAACGGCGCTCAATCATCGAGGAGGCGGCCGGCGTGAAACAATATCAGATCAAAAAGGAAAGAGCGTTGCGCAAATTGGAATCGACGCGCGACAACTTGGACAAAGCGCGTAGCTTGGCCGAAGAAATAAAGCCGCATTTGAAGATGCTGAAAAGACAAGCGGAGAAAGCGACCCAAGGCGAGGGCGTGCGGGCGGAACTCAAAGACAAACAGACCAAATTGTTTACTTATCTGTGGAGCAACTTTCAACAGGAAAAAATCAAATTTAACGAAGCCAAGGAGGATATGGGACGCACGATGCTAAATGTGAAGCGCGACGTGGATAAATTAACCGACGAAATCAACAAAGAATCCAAGGAAGGAACTGCCAACAACAATCTGCCGGAATTGGAAAAAAAGCGCAGCGAAGCGCGCAACAGACTGAACCAACTGGAGCGCGATTTGATCGTGAATGAAGGCCGGATCGAGATCGAACGGGAAAAACAGAAAAATATCGAGATGATCGAGGAGATCCGAACCAAAAGCATCCCGGTGGATCTGCATTACGTGCGTGCCGGCATCGAAGAAATTCGTCGGAATCAGGAGAATTTGATCAAGCAGTTGGAAAGCGCCGAGAATATGGACGACTTGCAAGACATCAAAGAATTTGCGCGTTCGATCCAGCAGCGTCTGTTTGAATTGAAACAGGACATTGAAAAAGGCAAGAAAGAAGAAACCGTAGAGACGCATCGCAATGCGTCTGTACTTGTGGAAAAGCCGAAAGTTGTCGAGACTGTGGATTCCCAAGTCATCCAAGAATTGATTGCCAAAGCCGCACAGCTGCGGGCGGACATCCAGAAAATGGAAATGGAAATCCAACAGATCGAAGCGGCCATCCTTGCGGAGACCAGCGCGGATCGCGAACGCCGGCAGAAATTTTTCGAAGTGGAACGCAACTTGCGGGCCAAACAAGATGAACTCAACAAGCTGAAAGACAATTTTAATGATTCCAAGATTGCGCTGGCCAAAGTTGAAGTGCATGAAGAGGATCTGCGGGCGGAAGTGTTGCAGGATCTGAAGATTGACCCGAGCGAGCTCAAGCCAATTTTGGACGAACAGGGGAATTTGATCGCAGTTGATCGCATTGCTTTGGATCGTGATATCTCTCGATTAAAAGTACAAATGGAACAAATTGGTGGCATTGATCCTTTAGTGGTGGAAGAATTTGAGGAAACCAACAAGCGCTATGAATTTTTGACCAAAGAATCGGCCGACTTGGAAGCAGCGATTGTGTCGCTGAAAGAAATCATCAAAGAGATGAATCAGAAGGTCAACGAAGTTTTTGCTACGACTTTTGATGAAATCGACAAAGAATTTACCAAATATTTCCGTATTATTTTCGGCGGCGGCAACGCCAGTCTGAAAAAAGTCGAAGTGCGTAAGCGGTCATATAAATCCAAAGAAGAGGGCGTGGAAGGGACGGAGGGTGCGGAAGAAACAGATGAAGCTGAAGCGTTGGAAACCGAAGAGGAAAAGAAAGAAAAATCCGAAACCGGCATCGATATTTTCGCTTCCCCGCCGGGCAAAAAAATTTCCAACCTATCGATGCTCTCCGGTGGGGAACGCTCGCTGACTTCTTTGGCACTTTTGTTTGCTATCATTTCGCACAACCCGCCACCGTTCGCCGTCTTGGATGAAGTGGAAGCCGCCTTGGACGAAGCCAACTCGCGCCGTTTCGGCCGTATCATCCAAGAACTTTCCGGCAACACCCAGTTCATCATCATCACCCACAATCGGGAAACCATGCGCCAAGCCTCGACCATGTATGGCATCACAATGGGCGAAGACGGCATCTCCAAACTGCTATCAGTAAGACTTGATCAGGTCGGGCAAGGCGGCAAGATTTTACAGTAAAAAAACAAGTTAGTTTGAAGGCATATTGACAGAAGCAGTGTTTAATGCTATATTGTCACTTGGGTTATTTTACAATTTAGTCACTCTATTTTTAATAAAATATCTTGCATCACGAGGGAGGATCATGGAAGAAAAAAAGACGGTGTTGACGCATGCGCAGTATGAGGAGAGGGAGCTTCAAAAGATGGTTGATGACGCAAATAGTTACTGGGGTCAGAGATTTGAATCTTTGAAGCTGGCTGGCTTAAAGGGGTATGAGGTTGTTTTTTGTTTAGAAAAGGTGGAACGTATGCTTATCCACATCAATGCTTCCGATGAAATTGTGAGGTATTTTCAGTATCACGATAAGCATCCGAGCAAAATGGAACACTTGTCGAAGGGCCTTTGTTCCCAGACGCTTCCAAAGCTCAGAGATGGTAAGCTGGTCAGAAGTAATCTTGATGATAAGCACGTTGTTGTCAAAGGCAATCATGGAATTGCCTATGCCTCGCATATCTTGAGCGCTTTTTGCGAAAAAATGGAACATAGAATCCAACGTAAGAATGCCTCCCGACAGCTCATAGAGGATGAGCGTAGGCGGCAAGTACTGATCAATCGGGAGTATGTCGAAAAATTCGCAGGTGAGTTGCTCCAGAAATTCGATTTTGTGCCCGACGAGCTCTATTCGTTCAAGAGTCGGAAAGACAAGCAGTATTATTGTGTCATTAAAAAGCGCAACTATCATGCAAACTGTGTGATGCAGCTAGGCGAAACTATGAATCTCGTTGCGGTGATTAGGAAATTTAAGCCTCGTCCTAAAGGTAAGTGGTTTGAAATGAAAAACAACGGAAAGGGATTCGACGTGGATATCAATCCAGGCTGTCTGAGGATGCCTTTTCAAATCCCGTCTTTCAAGACGCCGGAAGAGCTGCGAGCAGGACTTAACGAAGTACTGGACCAGGCAGCGATCGTTTTCACCGCATGTGTTAAAAGATAAAAATTCTATCAAGTTGATGAGGGTGCTCGCTGAGCACCCTCTCTTTTTATTTGTAGCCCCAAGGAGAATCGAACTCCTGTTACAAGAATGAGAATCTTGTGTCCTAGCCGCTAGACGATGGGGCCGCGTACAAGTATTAATTTAGCAAATATATATAAAACTATCAAGTTTGGAATAAAAAACACCCCACCGACGATTTTCAAATTTCATATAATATATGAAATAGAATTTCGTTGGCGGGGCTTGAGATGGAAGCAGATTACATAGCAGCATAATAACACCTGCCTCTTGCGCCTGCGAGACTGTTATCCTGAAGATTCTCAGGGATATTGCCAATCTCATGTTGACTGCCGGGAACTGTTTCGAACCCGTCGATGGTTACGATAACTGTTTTTTCGCATAACTTGTTTCCGACCGGAAATTTGACTACCTTTGTGCTGCCAACTATTCCAAGTCTTGTCTCTGTCATGACGCATTCCTTTCTGGCTAATTATATTAGCCCCTTGTTTTTAAATAACCTTCTTAAGCAAAACGAGACAATCCCCATAAAGAAACTGTCTCGTTTTGTCAAAGTTCTAAACCTTGAAACTATTGCTATTCGTTTTTATTTTTGTGTTTACCCGCCTCGCGTCGACGAGCGTTTCCGCGAGTCGAGGCCGGGCCCCCGTAATCAACAAAAATATCCTATTCAACTGTACAACTCTATTATACTCCTTTTCAGCCGTTTTGTCAAAAGGCTGTGGATAACTCAAAGTATAATGCTTTATTTTAGCCAAAAAATAGGCTAAAACTGTGGATAACTTTTTTTAGAGAACACTATACTACACCACGATTCAGGCTTTCTTTCAGGCTTTGGCTGAGGCGGAGTTGACAACTTCTAGGATATTGGATAAGATAAACAAGTAACCAAAATAAGCTTAAACGGGAATAAGAAATTATTTCGTATTATTTTTTTATGTTAACTATAAGATTTGCCCGAACCGGACGCCGCAACCGAGCGCAATACCAAATTGTTCTGCAGGAACACACCATTGCTCCGGGCGGACGGCATATTGAAGTTTTGGGCAGTTTCGATCCGCATTCCAAAAAAGCGGTGTTGAAAGAAGAACGGATCAAATATTGGTTGGGTCAGGGCGCGCAAGCTTCCGACACCGCTTTTAATCTGTTTCTGGGTAAAGGTCTGGCGACGGGCGACAAGCGCAAAGTGAAGATGCCTGCCAAGAAAGTTGAGGCGGTAGTGGAAGAGGCGAAAGCAAAAGAGCCAGCAGTTGAAGTTGCGGAAGCTCCAAAAACTGAAGAAGCAGCAGTGGAAACTCCAGTTGTGGAAGAAAAAGTTGAGGAGAAAAAAGAAGAAGTGAAGGCGGAAGAAAAAGTTGAGGAAGTAAAAGCTGAAGAAGTGAAAGAAGAAGCCAAGGCTGAATAATTGACAGGATTACGTTTTTCGTATAAAATGAGAAAACAATTGAATATCCGCAGACAGTAGGCAACTTCATAAGTCCTACCGAGGAAGGGCTGTCATCCTGAACTTGATTCAGGATCTAACGTAAAAAATTAGATTCCGGGTCAAGCCCGGAATGACATACTGGATGGTCTGCGCTCTAACGCAGATTTTTTAATTCGCTAATTGCCGCGAATGTAAAAACAAATAATTCGAATACATTTGTTTAAACATTGGCGAATATTTGCATATATGAAACAGACTAAACAGCAAAAAGAAGAATTAGTAAAAGACCTTACGGCGAAGCTCAAGGCTTCCAAGGCAGTGGTTTTTTCTGATTACAAGGGATTGGAAGTAAAAGACATGACTGCCATGCGACGTGAATTGCGCGCTTCCGGCATCGAACTCAAGGTTTTGAAAAAGACTTTGATCAATCTGGCGTTCAAAGAAGCGGGCATTGAGATGGATGTGAAGAAATTGGAAGGGCAGATCGCGATTGCGATTTCCAGTGGCGACGAAGTGGCTGCGGCCAAGATCATTGCCAAAGCGGCCAAAGCCAACGAAAATTTGAAGATTGTGGGTGGAATTTTGGGAGTCAAAGAATTGTCGGCGGCGGAGGTGAACGCGCTGGCGAAACTGCCGTCGAAAGAAGAACTGTTGGGCAAATTGGTCGGCACCCTGAATGCGCCAGTCTCAGGCTTCGTCAATGTGTTGGCGGGCAACCTGCGAGGCTTGGTGACGGTTCTGAAGGCGATTGGAGAAAATAAATAATTTAATTTAAATAATAAGTTAATTAACAAACCTACAAATATACAAATCAAGTACAAATAATACAAATGTGAGTCTGAAAAAATTTGTAAATTTGTAACATATTTGTAAATTTGTAGGGACAAATCTATGACTGAGGAAAAAGACGAAGTAAAGGTTCCGGAAAAATTCCAAAAGCTGGTTTCTGAGATTGAAACTATGAGCGTGTTGGAACTTTCTGAGCTGGTGAAGGTTCTCGAAGACAAATTCGGCGTGAGCGCGGCTGCTCCAATGATGATGGGCGCAATGCCTGCTGGTGAAGCAGCTGCAGCGGTGGAAGAGAAATCTGAGTTCGATGTTGAGGTGACCGCTTGTGGCGCTTCAAAAATCAACGTGATCAAGGTGGTGCGCGAAGTGACCGGTCTGGGGTTGAAAGATGCCAAGGACTTGGTCGATGCCGCTCCAAAGGTCATCAAGGAAAAAGTTTCCAAAGCTGACGCTGAAGGCATGAAGAAGAAATTGGAAGAAGCTGGTGCAACTGTAACTTTGAAATAATCCTTTTCAAAATACCAAAAAAACTCTCCGCCGCGGCGGAGAGTTTTTTTGTTACAGAATCGGGTTAAAGATTTTTATTAAAATCAATATCAGATAATCAACGGCTTTCATTTTGTATTTTTTGGGGTGGAAGGGATCAGCTTCGATTTTCCAATCGGTGATGGTTTGGCTGAGTTCCTTGATGAGTCCTTTTTCTTCGAAAAATATGCCGGCTTCGGCGTTGAAACTGAAGGAGAGGTGATCCAGGTTTTGGGAACCGATCAGGCCGATTTTTTGGTCGATGAGCAGGATTTTGGCGTGATTCATTTGCGGCGTCAGAAAAAAATTGATGCCGGTACGGGAAAGATTGTACATGTATCGATGATTGATGCGGTCGATGAAGGGCAAGTCGGTCTTTTTGGGGATGATGATTTCCACTCGCACCTTTCTTTGTCGGGCGTTGTCCAGCAGGGCGATCAGCCAGCGCGGCGGAGTAAAATAGGGCGTGACAAGCTGGATGCTGCTTTGGGCCGCGGTAATTTTTTCAAGGTATTGATCCTTGAGAGAATAAATATTTCTAACGGGCGAGTGCTCGATCATCCAAAAACGTAATTTGCTGGCGAATTTCTTTTCTCTATTTTGTAATATTTTTTTATCTTGGCCGCCGGACATGCCATAGGTGTAGGCGAAGGATTTCAAGATTGGCTTGACGACGCGGCCTGTGAGACGCAGATGGAGATCATTCCATTTCGAGAATTGCTGGCCGATGTTGACGCCGCCGATGAAGGCGATTTTTTCATCCACAAGCATAATTTTACGATGAATGTGGCGCAACCAATTGCTGTAAAAAATAAATTCAATGCCGGCAGCTTTGAGATTTTGGATGGATTCCGGCTTAAGGGCGGAACTGCCGAAAGCGTCGGCGACGATAATCACCCGGACTCCTTCTCGCGCCTTCTTTTTCAGCTGGCCTGCAAAATCATGGCTCGCCGAGGTGTCATCCAAAAAAATGTACATTTCGATGTAGATGGATTTTTTGGCCTGCTCAATGGCGGAAAGCATCGCGTCCCAGGCAGTAGTGGAGGTTTTATAGAGTCGGTATCGCATGTTTTTATTATAGCACCAATGACGATGCGTGTTCTATGATAAAAAAAGACCGCCTTGTGGCGGTCTTTTCGGTGTGAATCCGATGTTACTCGATAAATGTCAGCGCTTTACCTTTCTTGCTGCCGCGGCCGGTGCGGCCGATGCGGTGAACATAGTCGTCATAGGTTTCCGGCAAGTCATAGTTGATGACGTGGGTCACGTCGGCAATATCAAGTCCACGCGCGGCCACATCAGTGGCGACCAAAATTTGCACGCGATCATCCTTGAACAAGTTCAAAGCTTTCTGCCGCTTGGAATGATTTTTGTTGCCGTGGATTGATTCGGTTTTGAAACCGCGCTGTGCCAAGACTTTGGAGAGTTTTTCCACGCCGTGCTTGGTGCGGCCAAAGATCAACACTTTGCTCAGTTCTTTTTGGTTCAAGAGTTCGTGCAGCACATCAATCTTGCTTTTCGAACTATTAACACGCACAATATCCTGGTCGATGTTTTTGGAAGTATCCTGAGTTTTCACGGAAATCTTGACCGGGTCTTTCAAAAATTCTTTGATAATGCGGTCGACGTCGGGTGAAACGGTCGCTGAGAAGAACAGTGTCTGGCGTTCTTTCGGCATACCGGCCATCACGAAACGCATATCGTTGATGAAGCCCATGTCGAGCATGCGGTCAGCCTCATCCAAAACTACGGAGTTGAGTTGATTGAGAGCAATAATTTTTCGCGTAATCAGATCTTTCAAGCGTCCAGGGGTGCCAATGATGAAATTGTGTTGGTGGCGCAGGGCGGAAATTTGCGGTCCGATGTTCATGCCACCGACGCAGCACACCGAAAAAATGCGCATGCCCTTGGCAAATTCTTTGAGTTCTTGATCAATTTGAATGGCCAGTTCGCGGGTTGGCACGATAATTAAAACTTTTTCGCGCGGGTTCAAGAGCACTTTGTTCAAAAGGGGAATCAGAAAGGCAGCGGTTTTGCCGGTACCGGTGTTGGCGATACCGACCAAATCCACCCCTTGCAAGATGTGCGCGATGGTTCGATCCTGGATTGGTGTCGGGTCAACGTAACCTTTGGTGATGATCGCTTGCTTGAGGTTGGGTTGAATTTTAAAATCCTGGAACTGGTGTTCCGGCTTGAAATGCTCCACTTCTTCGGTGATGACGGCTTTGTTGATGAAACGGTTGAGGTCGATCCGTTCACCGGGTCGTCTTTTGCCACCTGAGCGTTGTCCGCCGGGACGTCCTTGAAATGATAGGTTGGGTCGGCCAGCCGGTGCAGACGAGCGTCTTGGACCACGGCCAAAAGAGTTTTGTTTATACATAGGCTTTATTAAATCATAACTCTCACTGTTAAATTAAAGTGTAGTGAGTTTGTCCCGTTAATAAAGCTGTATAACTTGGAAGTTTATAGAAAAATATTTCTAAAGCAAAACTAATGAGATTTGAGTTACGTCTAGATAGTATATAGAAGAAAGTCGGCTTTGTCAAGGGAAGCTATATGTGGTAAGATATATGAGATAAATATGAAAAAACTTGCGTTTTTTGGGCTGCTGATTCTTGCAATCGCCATCGCGTATGGCGGCTATTTCTATTGGCAGAATTTGCGGGGCATCGCGCCGGCAGTGAGCGAACCGGCACGCGACATCACGGAACTTGTTCCGCGAAACTCCGGGGCTGAGCCGCTTGTCGCACAAAACAGTACCGGCATGCCGTTGGATCTGCCGGTGGGATTTTCCATCTCAATTTTTGCCAAGGATCTGCCGCTGGCGCGCATGATGCATTTTGATTCGTCGGGGAATATGTGGCTTAGTCGGACGCGGGCCGGAGCGGTGGCGCTTCTCGAAATAAAGAACGGCCAAGTCGCAAGTCAAAATGATATTTTTCGCGGCTTGAGCAATCCGCATGGCATCGCCCTTGATCCGGTTGATCCGCGGGTGTTGTATATCGCGGAAGAAAACAAGATTTCGAAGGCGCTTTTGAACACGGAAGCACCCTTGCAAAAAATAGCCGATCTGCCGAGCGGTGGCGGGCATTCCACGCGCACATTGCTGTTTGGCGCTGATGGGCGACTGTATGTGTCCATTGGGTCATCTTGCAATGTGTGTGCGGAAAAAGACAATCGGCGGGCAAAAATATTTTCCATGAACAAGGATGGCAGTGATTTTCGAGAGTTTGCCAAAGGTCTGCGCAACTCCGTTTTTCTAGCCACCAATCCGCGGACGCAGGAAATTTGGGCGACGGAAATGGGGAGGGATCTTTTGGGGGACAATGTCCCACCTGAGGAGGTTAATGTTTTGAAAGCCGGAGAAGATTATGGTTGGCCATATTGCTATGACAACAACATCCACGATGACAATTTTGATCCGCAAAAAAATGTTTCTTGCGAAGGAAAAACTCCGCCACACATCGCTTTTCAAGCGCATTCCGCTCCGCTGGGTCTGACTTTTGTGCCGGAGAATTCCAATTGGCCGGCGGAATACAAAAACGACCTGTTGGTTGCGTATCATGGCTCCTGGAATCGTAGCGTGCCGACCGGCTACAAAATTGTCAGATTCGAATTAAATGAACAGGGAGATGTTGTGGGCAAGGAGATGGATTTTATCTCCAACTGGTTGCAAGGCAATGAAGCGCTCGGTCGGCCGGTGGATCTGAAATTCGGCCCCGACGGAGCGCTGTATGTGTCTGATGACAAGGCCGGGGTGATTTATCGCGTGGAATATAATGGAAATTGACCAGGCTTGATTTCTTTTGAGTTTTAGTGTAAATTACATAAAGACTTCCAAAAGTCTTTTTAAAATAGTGGGGTGTAGCCAAGCGGTAAGGCAACGGACTTTGACTCCGTCATGCGTAGGTTCGAATCCTACCGCCCCAACATTGTGCGGAAAAAGAAAAAACAGCGTGGCGAGCGCTGTTTTTGTCGATTTTTGGACAAAAATAAAATAGCGGGGTAGTATTAGCTTATAATGAAAAAAGAAAACATCTTTTATCTTCTGTTTCTTGCGACCATGCTGACGGTCAGAACCGGGGTTTTCTTTTTTCCGTATAGAAAATTGATTATCGACGGGACGATCATTCGTCATTTCTGGACGGGGTTGGTGCTGACGTTGGTTGCGATATTGTTAGCAAAAAGTTGTACTAGATTACGACTGGTTCTTTTTTCCGTCGGTTTGGGATTGGTGGCCGATGAGCTGTTTTATATTGTGCTGGGCGGCCGAACGGTCAGTGAATATTGGGCAATTAGCTCAATTCTGGGCGCGATGGTGACGGCGGCAGCGGTTTTCTTGTTAAGAAAAAGGATAGTCACAAAATTTGATAATTAATCAACTTAAATCCTATGCAAAACAATTATCTGAAAATTGCGCTCAAAGCCTCGATCATCACCGCCGTCGGCGTGTATGTTGTTGACTATTTTTCTCATCTCTTGTTTTCCGACCCGATGGAGACCCTGCCATATTTTATGGCTAAGGCGACTTGGTATTTTGTGTTTTCAGTTGTATTCTTGTCTGTTTTAAATTTAGACAAACGTGAAACCATTAAAGTCATAATCGGAGCCATCATCGTTGCCTCAGTCTGGGGTGCATATTACAACATTTTGCCGGCCCTCTTTGATTTTTACCCTTTTGGACTCACTTTGTCGGGCATAAATTTTCTCGGCATGGGCATCCTGGGAAGCGGCGTGGCCTTTGGGAGCGTGCACATTTTTGCCTTCATTGGTGGCTACTATGCGACCAAATTCATCGCCGCCAAAACTTTCGATCAGAAGTAAAATAAGAATAAAAAAAGTCCTGATTAATTCAAGGACTTTTTTTGTTGTGTAAAATTTAAATTATTCCTGCACGACTTTGCCGCCCATAATGTTCATGGCGTCAGCCAGGAGGGAATTTTGTTCGCCGGCGGGCTTGTCTTCTTCGTGGGCGCCGGTTTGTTGCGCGCTGATCGGGATGCCAGCTTCTTTGTTGGTGACGGTTTTGATGATGATTTTGGCGCCCAAAATCTGGCTGAAAACTTCTTCCGCGATTTGGCGATTGGCGGGAATGGTCAGTTTTTCTTTATAGAAATCATAGGGTGTGGCCAAGGTGATAACATTGTTTTCGACGCTTAGCACTTGGCAACTGAACAGCAACGCCTGCAAGGAATGATTTTTCGGTTTGATGGCTTCCAAGAGTCTGCTCCAATTGTTCTGGACATCGTAGGTCAAAATTTGTTTGGAGTTGCTGTTTGTAACTTGGTCTGAAGCCTTGTTGTCATTCCCGTGGAAACGGGAATCTAGTGGCGAAACTGAAGATTTTTGACTAGATTCCGGATCAAGTCCGGAATGACATTCTCGTGTGTTTTGTATTTCCGCGCCTTGTTTGTGGTTTGTAGTTTGTGGTTTGTAGTTTGTTTGTTCCTTGTTTCTTGTATCTTGGTCATTGCCACCCGCTGCTTGATATTTGATACTTTCTACAGCAGGGAAAGTGTGTGTCGCCTTGATGATGGCAATTTCCAACGGCAACTGGGGGAGCAGGAAAGAGGAAATTTTACTCTGCGCGTCTAAAAAAAGATTGATTGCGATGATGATTTTTTGCAGTTCGATCTTTTTGGTCTGCGCGAGCATCTTTTCGATCTGTTCGCCGGTCATTTCGTAGGCAAAAGATGCTTTGAGATCTGGGCTGATTTTTAAAAGCATCAGCTGGCGCAGATAGTTGATGAGCGACTTGTTGAAAATCGAGAGGTCATAGCCGTCGTTCAAAAGCTCGTTGATTTTTTGGATGGCGCCGGTCGAATCATTATTAACGATCATTTCACACACATCGTGGGAAAACTTGCGGTCGGTCGCGCCGAGAATTTCCTCGACTTCTTTGACAGTGATGTTTTTGTCTTCCAACGCGATGACTTGCCCCAGCAAACTTTCGGCGTCGCGCATCCCACCTTCAGCCGCGATAGCGATCATTTCCAGCGAATCGGTGTCGATCTGGATCTTTTCGTTCTTGGCGATGAGCGTCAGTTTTTCAATGATGTTGGCAATCGGCAGACGGGTGAAATCGAAACGCTGGCAGCGCGACAGGATGGTCTGCGGCACTTTGTGGATTTCGGTGGTGGCCAGGATGAAAATGACGTGAGAAGGCGGTTCTTCCAAGGTTTTCAAGAGCGCGTTGAAAGCGCCGGTGGAAAGCATATGGACTTCATCGATGATGTAGACTTTGTATTTGAGCGAAGTCGGTGGCAGATTGATGGTCTCGCGCAGCTCGCGGATGTTGTCCACGCCGGTGTTGGACGCCGCATCAATCTCGATGATGTCCAAAGACTTGTTTTCCGAAATCATCTGACAAGCCGGACATTTTTCGCAAGGCCACTTAGGCTCTAAGAGCCCAATTGGGCTCTTAGAGCCTAAGTGGGTCGGATCGCAGTTGACCGTTTTGGCAAAGATGCGCGCGATGGAAGTCTTGCCGGTGCCGCGCGGACCGGTGAAGAGGTAGGCTTGACCGATGCGATTGTGTTTGATCGCGTTGGTCAGTGTCTGAACAATATGATGCTGGCCGATTACCTCAGCAAAGTTTTTTGGTCGGTATTTGCGATAAAGCGTTTCGGATGCCATATAAATTAACTACAAATTACAAATCTTTTACAAATCTACAAATTTAGTATTCTTAATAATTTCACATCACTTGAAGTAAAGTTTGCGAGAATTGCTAGCTTCAATCCAGTAACTTTTAAATATTCTTTTACTTGGTTTATGTTTCTTTTTGGGAAATGGTTGCCTTTTTTAATTTCTAAAACAATTTTATCTTCAACTAGAAAATCTAAATAGTACTTGCCGATAACTTCGCCTTTGAACTTTAAATTAAAAGGAGCTTGCCGCTTAAAAGTTATTTTTTCCTTTAAGAAGCTTTTTTCAATGGCCTTTTCGTAGTATTTTTCTTGATAACCAAACCCTAACTCATTATATACTTCAAAGAGGATACCGACAACTTTATAGCTTAATTCCTTGTGAATGACCTTGTCTGGCTCATTTTTGTCCATATATTTGTAAATTTGTATTTGATTTGTATATTTGTAGTAGCTTAATTTTAGCAAAAACAAAAAGCCTTGTCATGCAACAAGACTTCTCTAAAATGGGGCTTATTTTTTGAAAACCCAGAATTTGTAGCCGACGAAATTCCAGAACAGTCCGATAGCGGTGCCACCGAGCGCGCCGATGGTGCCCCACAGTTGGGGCGTCAGGAAGGGGAGATCAAGGATATTGTTGATCGGGGTTTGCAGGTAGGTCACGACAACGGTGGCTACGGTTACATTGATCAACATCCCAACAAAACTAACCATAAAAAACTGCGACATTTTCTTGCCTTCATCCTCTTTAGATTTATCCTGGAAGGTCCAGTGTTTGTTGATAAAATAACTGAAAGTGACTGCGACGAGAAAGGAGATGGCTTTTTCGACGGAATAGCCAACACCGATAACCACACCAGTCACAGCCATCAAAACATTCAAAACGAATAAATCGACCAGGGTGTTCATGATGCCGACCAGGATGAATTTGCCGAATTGTTCGATCAGTTTTTTCAATAAACTCTTTTCCGGTTGTGCTTGGACGAGAACATCTTCCATATTTGTTTATAAATCCTTATTATTGTTAAGTTCTTTTTTTAGATCCTCCAAATCCGGCGCCCACTCATCAAAAATGGAAGTGTCGGCTTTTTTCGGAGCAACCGCTGTGTCTTCAATTTCTTCTTTCGGGACGTTGTCGGTGTCGCCGCCCAGGTCGTCATAGAGATTAGCAATGTTTGGCGTTGGCGCGTAGCGGTGAGCCGGCTTGTCATCGCGCGATTTCTGGATGACGTTTTCAATTGAGGCCCAATCGGAATCCATGTCGCGCGGCGTGACCAGTGTCACTTCGTCGCCCGGTTCGACTTTGAAATAGGTGATGGACGCCAAAAGCACGCGGAAAGGTTTGCCGTCCGCGATGATGAAATAATTGCCGTCTGCGTCCTGATTGACGATGCCCAGCAGTCTTTTTCTTTCGATCGGTCCGATCTGTTTATAAATAAAAGAGCCTTCGCCGGTGATGGTCAGTTTCAGCATGTCACCTTCGATAAGCTTGGATTTCGAAGCATAATTGGCCGGCACGGGATATTGCTTCCCATCGTTGCCGATCATAATTTGTCCGTCAAAAGTTCCTTCAATGACACGGCCATCCGCATCATCTTCCATGGTCTTGCGTTTGCGTCCGACTTTTTTCTTGCCTTCCAGTTGAAGCAGCATGGCTTTGGCGCCTTGAATGGTCCGTTCCGCGCTCATAATCATCTCGCGCAACGACTGAATTTTTTCAGCGCTTTGATCGTTGTTTTTTTCGTCCATTTGTATTTTTGTTCGTGTTTGTTTTACTCTTAAATTATACAATTATTCAAAATAACATGCAAGGTGACCCGGGGTGTGGATAAGTCCTTCGGATAAAAGCTATTTTGCAATATGTGGCGATAGTATTTGTATTAACGGCAAGCTGTATTACAATTAGGTTATTAATTTATTTTTTAATTTTAAGCTTATGTACGTCAAAAAAGACTACGCAGTTTTCAAAGGCACTCCGGGTTTCAGCGACCAAGCGCTCAACACGCATTTCGCGTTGTATGAAGGGTACGTGACCAACATCAACAAGCTCAATGATATTTTGGTGGGCATGGAAAAAGAGGATAAATTTACTACGCCCGAATATGCCGAGCTCAATCGACGTTTTGGTTGGGAGTGGAACGGGATGCGGCTGCATGAATATTATTTTGAAAATTTGGTGAGCGGTGGAAAAGCCATTGATACCGAAGGAGAGCTGCACAAAAAAATGGTGGAAAACTTCGGTAGTGTCGCAGCTTGGGAAAAAGATTTTCGTGCCATGGGCGCGATGCGCGGCATCGGGTGGGTGGTTTTATATTATGACAAACAGGCGGGCGAACTTTTCAATGTCTGGATTTCTGAACATGACGGCGGCCACTTCGCCGGCGCCACACCGCTCTTGGTGATGGACGTCTTCGAGCATGCCTACTTCCCGGACTACGGTAAAGACCGCGCCAGCTACATTGATGTCTTTATGAAAAATGTGGACTGGGGAGTGGTGGAAAAAAGATTTGCATAAAAAACTAGGAGGGCCTGTGGCCCTCCTTTTGTTAGCTGTTACTTTATAATAGTTGCTATTTCGGATAGTCTCCTCCAAAACATCCGGTGCAAAAGTTAGTATGAAAAGTCTCAGATAAGACTTTTTTCAGACCTGCAAGTGATAGGAATAATAAGTCATCAGTCCCGATGAGAATCCTGATTTCGTCAAGTGTCCTGCCATAAGCGATTAACATATCAGTAGTAGAGTGTTCCATTCCTGATGGGCAGACGTTGGTCACCATTGGGGCGGTGATGCAGGTAGTTCTGCGGGATGCTCCTGCTTTATGCAGTCTTTCATTAATGATACGCATATTCATCGAAGTTATCATTATGCTTTCAACGACGATTATGCTTTTGCTCTTGATTTTGTCTTCGCGCAGAATCGTTTTTTGGTAAGACCTTTCAAGAGCTTTTTCATAACTTATTTTGGTGAGGGGTCGATTCCGGGTTCGGGGACGATTTTTATCAAGTTTGATATATTCCGTGTATGGAATTCCCGATTCGTCAGATACTCCTGAACCTTGATCTTTGCCGGAGCGCATCATGGGCACAATATTTTTACCGGCCTTGAGTAGTCGCTCTCGGTGTTCCCTGGCAAATTCCCGTCCCAGCGCCTGGCGAAAATCTTCGATATGAATTCCACGGTGTGTTGTTATGGGGCTGCTCATGTGGATACATTCCACAGCACAAAGCATTTCTTCTGATTTTGCAAAATGATGAATTTGGTAGTCGGGACTGTCCCTTTTAAGTGAAACAATTTCACCTGGGCCTATTTCTTCAATAAGTTCGGCTTGCGGGTTTTGCTTAAGTGCTACATCCTCTGAAGTTACAACAAGCCCCTTCCCAATTCTTCCAAGAAATAAAGGGAAGACTCCATGGGGACCGCGTGCTGCAAATAATTCATCCTTGGTCATTATCGCCAATGTGTATGCCGCAGTGAACCTTGGTAATACATCCAACAAAGCATCAATCAGACGTTCTTTTTTTGACCCGATAAGCATGCGTACAAGTGTATCAAAGCCATTGTCGGAGCTAAGCGTACAGCATTCCTTGGATAAATTATTAATCTTTCCAGAACTGCTTAGTTCTGTTTTTCCGCTAAAAGCTATGACCATCAAGCCAAAGTGAGCGCTCTCGATGATATGCATCTGCCGCCTGTCTTTAATGGCACTGATCCTTTTTTCAACATCGAAACAAAAACCGATAGCCATTGGCCCTAATAGTTGACCGCCTTCTTCGAAGGGAAAGCCCTCGAAATCAGTGCCCTCGCAGGGCGTCTTCTCTTCATAATAGCCGATGTATTCGGGGTCCTCAGGCTTCTTCTCCGGATCTTCATTTTTTCCGACACTTGCAATGTTGATCACGTCTGCTCCGCGATGGCGCAATCTTTGCAAGAGTTTGCTCACATGTTTTGCCGCATTTTGTAAATTTACTACACAGGCAATTCCTCCGATTCCTAGCATGCTGTTTTTCCTCCTCTTTCAGTAGTTATTTATGGGTTATTATGTTAATGATCTGTCCCAAACTGCCTATAAAAATCCTAGCAACTTTCCGGGGAAAAAGCAAAAGACAATATGGATAGCGGCCGAGAGGCGAGCCTGGCCGTTTTTTGTGCTACAATATCCTTATTATGGATATAATTTCTCACGGACTGTGGGGTAGCGGCGTGTTCGGTCGCAAAGACCGGAAGAGTTTTTGGCTGACTTTCTTTTTTGGAGTGGCGCCGGACCTGTTTTCTTTCGGGATTCTTTTTGTCGCCAACCTGCTGGGCATCCTCGAGCGGCCGGATTTTAGCCACGGGACTCCATCTCCGGCGTCGGTGCCGCAGTTCGTCCATGTGCTCTATAACTACACGCACAGCCTGGTTATTTTTCTGGCAGTTTTTCTTTTGGTCTGGTTCATCCGGAAAAAACCATTCTGGCTGATGGGAGCGTGGGCGCTGCACATTCTCATTGACATCCCGTCCCACTCGAGCGCCTTCTTCCCGACGCCGTTCCTATGGCCGGTCTCCAATTTCCACGTGAACGGCATCAGCTGGGGCAATCCGGTCGTCTATGTCCCCAATCTGATCCTGCTGGCGATTTTGTATCTTTGGTTTTTTATTGCTAAGCGAAAGAAGAGGTAATTAATTAATTACATAATTAAAAAATATGGAATTTAAACATTTTGAAACAAGTCTGGAAAAGGAAAATGAATATCCAAAATTAGTGCGGGACAATATTCCTGAAGTGGTTGGGAAGCTCACGGGCAAGGAGGTAAAAACTAGAATTTTGGAAAATGACGAGGAATATTCAAAATTTTTATTGAAGAAAGTCGAAGAAGAGGCGCATGAGCTGGCTAACGCCAAAAGCAAAGAGCATATAGTTGAGGAAGCAGCCGACGTCATGGAGCTCATTGACACGATTTTGGAATTTAACGGCTTGGATCTGGAAACGGTCCGGAAAGTCCAAAAAGAAAAAGCAGAAAAAAGAGGCGGGTTCAAGAAAAGAATATTAATGTTGGAAAAAGTTTAATATTTTATGGCCGAAGAATTTTTAGACATCGTTTCGGAGAATAATGAGCTGACTGGCGAAAGTGCCCCGCGGAGCAAGGTTCACGCGGAAGGCCTTTGGCATCGGACGGTGCATGTGTATCTTTTTCGGAAAAATAATGATGACATTGATTTTTTAATTCATTTACGCTCGCCGCTGAAAGAACATAATCCGAACAAGTTGGCGACAAGTTTCGGCGGGCACATCAAGGCTGGCGAAACTTTGGAGCAAGGCACCAAGGCGGAACTGCAGGAAGAAATAGGCTTGGAAATTGATTATGAAAAATTGCTGGGCGGCTATTGGCGCAAGCGTGACAATCCGGACAACCGCGAACAAAATGTAATTTATTATTTGGAATTTAATGGTGCCCTGGAAGATTTGCAATTCAATGATGGGGAGGTGCAGGAAGTGAAATGGATGAGCGTTGAGGAAGTAAAAAATTCGATGCGCAAAAATCCGAAAGCCTGGGCGGGAAAAATTGATGGCTTTATTGAAAAATCCGATTATTTAAAAGAAATTTTATGAAAATAAAAAACGACAAATACAAAAAGAGTCGCGGCGGGTATAGCCGCTTGTTGGAAATTTCTTGCGAGAAATGCGGGGCCAAGATCTGCGCATACCAAAAAGACGGTCCGGGCAATTTGAGGCGCATGTATCTCGACAGGATTTTTGATCCAAAAGTTTCAATTTCTGGTAAGAGCTTGCAATGTCCGAAGGAGCATCTGTTGGGCGTGAAAATAATCTATAAAAAAGAAAACCGGCCAGCATTCCGCTTGTTTGTTGATGCGGTCAAGAAAAATATTATCAAATCGCAATAAATTTAAAATTTGATGATCTCACCCGGACTCAAAAAATTCAGCGAAGGAAACACGGCCTGACTTGACAAAAGTCGGAAATAGGAGTATAATAGACAATCACAGTCGAGATGTATTTTTATAATAAAAAAAATCGCGCAGAAAAGGAGGAGTTAGAAATGGGAACAAAATGCAAGACGAGAACCAATCAGCATCCCGAGTGCAAAGAAGGGGAGATTTTCATAGGTAACGAGATGCCAGAAGGCATGCATCTTCTGGAGCGTTTTAAGACCTTGCGGGTTGGTAAGGTGGCCTATAGGACAGATGACAAAGTTGCTAGGGGATATTTCCCTTTGTTTGTTTCAGAAGAGGAATACCTTGAAGACAAAAAAAAGAAGGAGTACATGAGGAGCAGAAGATGGCTGGGATTGCGCAAAACTGCTTTAGTTGTTTCGCCCATGATTGAAGAGGCGATAAAGGTTTTCACATCAGAGCTGGCACGGGGCGATGGTGGCCATGAGATTCTTGATGACATTGAAGTCACCTGTTGGTTGGATGAGGATGCTGAGGAAAAAAAGGACATCATCACCCTCCTGAATGCGATTTGTGCTGGATCAACTAAACTCTTCAGGCTTCTGCGTACTCGGATCGAAGAAAAAAATCCTGAACTGTTTGTGAGGCTGATCAAGGCCGGCCTGCAGGAGCCGATCAATACCGAATTGATGCAGAAGATGATGAGAAAGTAGTGATACTGTCACAAAATTATCAGCGGGTGTGAAAACATTACCCGCTGATTTTTTTTATTCAAAAATATATTTTAGATTTCACCTGGACTAAAAAATTTATCAAAGGAAACGCCCTGGCCTTCGGAATTTAATACATACCTTAATACGTATTAAAGTACTTGCATAACATTCCGACATTCTGCAGAAAGCCAGAATGTCATTTTTTTAAAACAATTAATGATATTCTCACATTCTCGAGAATGTGAGAATGTTGGTAGTTCGGGGCTTGACTTTTCAGGCCTTTTTTGTTACGCTGATCTGAATTCGCAAACGTGCGCATTTGACGTAAAAATAAAATATTCCGGAGGTATACAATGGGACAAAGCATCACGGAGGATACGACCCTCCTTACGGCGGGCGCAATCAAGGGATCATCGGCAGCAGAGATTATCAATAAATATCTTTGCGTCGAGGTTGGGGGAAAAGAGTGTTGCGTTAGGTCAACACATACGTTCAAGGAGGCCTTCAGGCTTGTGGGAAAAGGGGAGGTCGAGCTCGAGGAATTCCTGAGAGAGCTCAATGAACTCTAAGAGGCATTATGTTATATGGGCGGTTAGCTAAGGCTGATCGACCCATTTTTTTTGAAGCCTGTGGATAACTTTTGCGAAACTGCCAGAAAATGGCGGTATTTTGCATATTTAGAAAGTGTTGACGCTTGTAGTGTGGTGGAGTAAAATAGAGAGGTAGTTTATGAAAGTGGGGGAAAGTGGTAAATCTACGCGCCAAAGTTTTTGGTGCGCTGGATTCATTAACAATTTCAGTCCCTCGCCTTTACTTTATGTTCATCGGCGAATATCAACATTCCATTGATCCGAAAAAAAGATTGGCGGTGCCAAGCAAATTTCGCGTGGAACTCAAGAACAAGTTGGTGGTCACGCGCGGTTTGGACAAATGTTTGTTTGTCTATCCCATGAAAGTCTGGGAAGAATTGGCGGGGAAGCTTGGGACACTGCCGGTGGGCGAAGCGGCAACGCGCAGTTTCATCCGGTTGCAACTCGCTGGTGCGGTGGACGTGGACGTGGACAAACAAGGACGAATTTTGATTCCGGATTATCTGAAGGATTACGCGGGGCTTCGCAAGAACGTGACGGTGGCCGGTGTGTACAATCGGCTGGAAATTTGGGATGAAAAGCGCTGGGCGGATTATAAGAAGAGCGCGGAGAAGAACACGGATAAAATCGCAGAGCAGTTGGGCAAGCTAGGGGTTTATTAGGCAATTAGAAATTTACATGAAAGTCAGTCACAAATCAGTATTGTTGAATGAAAGTGTTGCGGGTCTCAATTTGAAAGTTGGATCGGTTGCTGTGGACGCCACCTTGGGGGGAGGCGGACACAGCAATGCGATCCTAAAAATAATCGGTGAAAGTGGCAGACTGATCGCGATTGATCAAGACGCCGCGGCAGTCGAGGACTTCAAAAAATATTTGGAGTCAAAAATTGGTAATTCTGATTTCCTGCCTATCGGCAGGCAGGTAGTAAAAGACAATTTCTCCAACCTTGGAGAAATATTGGGGGCACAGGGGATCAACTCTGTGGATGGTATTTTAGCTGATCTCGGTTATTCCTCGATCCAGTTGGAAGATGCAAGTTATGGCATGAGTTTTTTGCAAGACGCGGAGCTGGACATGCGACTCGATAAAGATGGAAAATTGACCGCGCAGAAAATCGTGAATGAATACAGCCAGGCGGATTTGGGAAGAATCATTAAAAATTATGGAGAAGAAAGGTTTGCCAACAGCATTGCGAGAAAAATTGTTGAATTGCGAAAGGCAAAAGCGATTGAGACCACATTTGAATTAGTCGAAGCAATCAGTCAGGCAGTTCCGGAAAAATACAAGCATGCCAAAACCCATTTTGCAACCCGAACATTTCAGGCGCTGCGGATCGAGGTTAATCAGGAGCTCAAAAATCTGGAAAAATTCATTCCGGCGGCGATGGAAAAACTGAGTGCGGGCGGACGATTGGCCATCATCTCATTCCATTCACTCGAAGATAGAATTGTTAAAAATATATTTAGGGAGAATGCAAGGGGATGCATTTGCCCGCCAAGTTTTCCGAAGTGTCAATGTGACCACGTCGCGAAAATGAAAGTGATCACCAAAAAACCGATCACGCCCAGCGACGCTGAGATACTGGGAAATCCGCGCGCCCGGAGCGCAAAATTGCGGATCTGCGAAAAAGTGTAGGAGACAAACAAAAATAAATAAACAAAAATTTTCAGGGGGAACTGAAAATAAATGTCAGTAGTTTTATCCAGAAATTGGCCTGCCCGCAATGCTTTGCATAGCAAGGCAGGCGGGGGAAATAATTTTGCTGTGAAGCGCGGCACTGCGGTTGCGAGCAGTAGTTTTGTGTTGAAGCGATCCAAGGCGCGCGCAGTGAGTGACGGTAAAGTCAGTCTCAACGGTATGGTTTTTGTCATGGTGGGCGGCTTGATTTTCGCCGGCGCGTTGTATCTGTATCAGGTCAACAATATTTCCATCAAGGGTTATGAAGTCAAAGCGATCGAAAGCCGGATCCAAGATCTGGAAAAAGAGAATCAAAAACTGAAAATTCGGGAAGTGGAATCACGTTCGATGTATAATATCGAAAAAAATACGGAGAATCTGAATTTGGTCAATGCAACGAACGTGACTTATGTCGAAATGAAGGGGCCGGTGGCAATGAAATAAGATAGGCTCATAAAAATGGTTAGCGGAATCAAGCAGAAAAATTTTAAGGTGGGCAGCCGCTGCGCCATCAAGGGCGGCGAAGGTTTCCATGGATCCAAACACAGAATATCCGTTCTGGTTTTTTTCATTTTTGTGGTCGTGATCGCGGTAATCACGAGGTTGTATTTTTTGCAGATTTTTTCCTATGATGCCTATCGCGCGCTGGCGGAGGGACAGCATACATTGTTCAAAAATTTGATACCGACACGCGGCGAAATATTTCTGAAAGACAAAGATGGTTTGTATCCGGCCGCGGTCAATCAAAATACAAAGATGGCTTATGCCGTGCCCAAAGAAATTGAAAATCCCAATGAGACTGCGCGAGTGGTTGCCGAGGTGCTGCAAGCGGATCGAGCGGAATTGGAAGAAAAATTCAACCAGCCGGAGGATATGTATGAGGTGCTCAAGCACCGGTTGAGCGAGGAAGAAATCCAGAAAATAAACGACGCAAAATTGAGCGGCATTCACCTGGCGGATGAAAGTTTTCGTTATTATCCATCGGGCGAGTTGGCGGCCAATGTTTTGGGCTTTGTGGGTTGGCGTGACAAAGATTTTGGTGGTCGCTACGGCGCGGAAGCCTATTTTGAAACAAAATTGAAAGGCGCGGACGGGCAGATCACGCAGAAGCGCGATGCGGCCGGCACGGGTGTGTTCGCGGGAGGCAAGGGATTGCTCCAAGCGCGAGATGGAGACAACATTGTTTTGACAATTGATCACACGGTGCAGTATGAAACAGAGAAATTGCTAAAGGCGGCGGTGGAAAAAAACGAGGCGGATAGCGGTTCGATCATCGTGATGGAGCCGCGGACCGGGCGCATTCTGAGCATGGCCAATTATCCCACTTTTGATCCGAACAATTATACGGAAGTTGAGGATATTGCAGTCTATCGCAACACGACGGTGAGCGAGGCCTATGAAAGCGGCAGTGTTTTCAAGGCCATTACGATGGCCGCCGGGCTGGACAGTGGGATGGTTAATCCGGACACAACTTATTCTGACACGGGTTCGGTCAAAGAAGCCGGCTACACGATCAAAAATTCCGATCTCAAAGCCAATGGTGTGCAGACAATGACCGAGGTTTTGGAAAAATCTTTGAACACGGGGGTCATTTACGTGGAGAAGCTGGTGGGGAATAAAAATTTTGCGGATTATGTGCGAAGATTTGGGTTTGGAGAATTAACCGGCGCGGATATAGTTGGAGAAGCTGGTGGCAACATCAATAATCTGAAAAATTTAAAGAGTGATATCCAATTTTTTACCGCGTCGTTTGGGCAGGGCATTACGGTCACGCCGATCCAGTTGGCGGCCGCCTATAATGCGATTGCCAATGGGGGTGTGTTGATGAAACCGCAAATTGTTGATAGGATAGTTCATCCGGACGGCAATGGGGAAACGGTGGAACCGCAAGAGGTGCGGCGAGTGATTTCGGAAAAAGCCGCAATTCTGTTGGGACAGATGCTGCAGAGCGTGGTGATCAACGGGCACGGGAAGCAGGCCGGGGTGCCGGGATATCTGATTTCCGGCAAGACCGGCACGGCGCAGGTGGCCAGCACGGACAGCAGAGGCTATGAGCAGGGCACGAACATCGGCTCCTTCGCCGGTTTCGCCCCGACGAATGATCCGCGCTTCACAATTTTGGTGCGGGTGAACAATCCGCGCACTGTCCAGTGGGCCGAATCGAGCGCCGCGCCGGCCTTCGGGGAACTCATGAAATTTTTGTTGGATTATTATAATATCGAACCGACGGAAAAATATACGCAGGTCGATCTGGATAAATTTAACGCGACGCACAATCTGAACAGTTATTTCATCAAGAAAGCGAAAGAAAAGACGGATGATGTGGTGTTGACTGCCGCGCCAGCGGATCTGCAAAAAGATAAAAAGAAGGAAGACTAAATATATATGTCAAGATTGAAAATATTACAAAAAATACTCCGAACGATGGCGATCTGGGTGTTGAAAAAATATAATCCCAAGATTGTCAGTGTGACCGGCTCGGTCGGCAAAACCTCGACCAAGGAGGCAATTTTTGCCGTGCTGGGAAGTCAATATCGCGTCAGGCGGAACGAAAAAAATTACAACAACGAAATCGGCATTCCGCTCACAATCATCGGTGCAAGCAGTGGCAATAGTTCGCTTTTTGGCTGGATGGGAGTTTTTTTGAAGTGGATCGTGGTTATGGTGCTGCCGATAGAGTATCCGGAAATTTTGATCTTGGAGATGGGTGCGGATCGTCCGGGCGATATTGAATATCTGACAAGTTTTATCCGATCGGATGTTGGGATTGTGACTGATGTGTCACTGAGCCACATCGAATTTTTCAAAAACGTGGAAGATGTCGGCCGAGAAAAAGGCACTCTGATTAGAAAGTTGCTTGAAAAAAATCTGGCAATCCTGAATATTGATAATCCCCATGTGGCAAAGATGAGTGAGCAGCTGAAAGCCGAACTTACAACTATCGGCTTTGTCGCTGAAGCGGAGATGCGCGCGACTGACCCGGCTTTTGTCTATGCGGATGAAAGCGGAAAAGAAATCAAGGGATTGAGTTTCAAATTGAATTACAAGGGCACGACTATCCCGGTGCGGTTGGACTCGGTGTTGGCGAAGCATCAGATCTATTCGGCGTTGGTCGCGGCGGCAACCGGTGTGTGGTTCGGCCTTAATCTGGTGGAAATTGCTGCGGCGCTCAAAAATTTTGTACCGCCTTGCGGGCGCATGAATCTGCTGCCCGGCATAAAAAATTCTTTAATCATCGATGACAGCTACAATTCTTCGCCGACGTCCGCAGTGGCGGCGCTCAGCGTGTTGGGCGAAATTTCCGCTAAACGCAAAATCGCGGTCATGGGCGACATGCTGGAGCTGGGAACGGAAACGGAAAGGGGCCATCGCAGTGTGGCTAAAAAGTTTTTGGAAAGTAAGGGCAATCTTTTTTTTGCGGTCGGGACGCGGATGCAGTTTGCAGCGGAAGAACTGCTGAAAAATAATTTTCCCAAAGAAAATATTTTTTCCTTCAAAAATTCGCTGGAGGCCGGCCGAAAATTGCAAGAAATTGTCCAGGCGGATGATTTGATCCTCGTCAAAGGTTCTCAAGGCATGCGCATGGAAAAAGTCGTCGAAGAAATCATGGCGACTTCACTCAAAGCCGACGAACTCCTGTGTCGCCAAAACGACGAATGGAAAAAAATCCCGGTGGGGGAGGTGTAATGTTTGGGCATTGACAAAATTGTTAAATAGGAGTATAATGAACAATCACAGTTGAGGATTGTTTTTTATTATAAATTATGGCCTTTTTCAAGGCCAATCAAAATAGGAGGATAAATTCGTGAAAGGAAAATTAACGCGGTGGTTTATTGAAGGTGATGCTTTCACCAATGAGGCATTGGCTGTAGAACTTGCCAAGAGAGGCGAGGGGACAGCGGAGAATCAGATGATTCTCAAGGACAACAAAGGCAAGGAGCACAATGTCTGGGAAGTAAAATTCGAGTTTGTTTCTTTTCTGCAGAAGAACAAGAAGGCGTTCCCCTTCAAGTTCAAAGTTTTCCGAATAGTTAATAAGGGTCCATTGCAGGAATGGGACCTCTACAAGAGAAGAAATCCTTCCCGCAAAACCGTGCGGGCAATGCAGGATCTGAAGGAGATCCTAGAAAAGAAGGCAAAAGGGGCTGGCACATGCTAGCCTCTTTTTTTATTTGGGTTTTTGTCTGGGAATTGGTACAATAGGAAGGTAAAAATGTAAAAATCAGGATATGTTTAACGAAGCTAGACCTAGTTTTCCGCAACCGCTAAGGGCAAACGGAAGCCCGGAGATTAAAAATGGGGAAAAAGAAAATAATTCAGTAGAATTTGAAGAAAAATCAAACCAGAGAATAAATAAAAAAAATTACAAATCTACTGACTTTGAAAGGGAATGGGAAGAGCATCCTGAGTGGCACGGGCTATCTACTCATGAAATACAAAAAAAGGAAGAAATTAAAGATGTCGGGGGGTTATTTTATAGGGAATTGCTTTCTTTTGCTAAAAAAGAATCAGGCGGAGATGAAAAAAAACGTAAGGAAATTATTGAGCGTTTTTTTCCATCTAGATATGTAGAGCGTAAAAGCTACAGGCTTAGTGATTATGTCAAAGAATGGAATCAACATCCGGAATGGCATGAAATATCCATCAATCAAATAAGAACGGACAATAAAAATATTGAGAACGGTGGAAAATCTTTTTATGTGGCGCTTGCTTCTTTTGCTAAAGGAAAATCAGGTGGAGACGAGAAAAGACGCAAGGAAATTATTGAACATTTTTTTCCACCTAGGTATGTGGAGCGCAAAGAGTACACATTTAACGATTATATCAAAGAATGGAATCAACATCCGGAATGGCATGGAATTTCTACTCACAAAATAACAAAGGATAAGAAAATTATTAAAGATGGAGGAAGATCGTTTTATAATGCATTGTTTGATTTTGCCGAAAGGGAATCAGGTGGAGACGAGAAAAGACGCAAGGAAATTATTGAACATTTTTTTCCACCAAAATTAATATATCGCAAGGACTACATATTTGATGACTATAAATTAGAATGGGATCAACATCCAGAATGGCACAACGTATCCATTAATAGAATATTCAGAGACAAGGAATATATTGAAAATGGTGCAAATTCGTTTTATATCGCATTCAAGAGCTTTGTTAAAAAGGAATCTGGAGATGATGAAACAAAATATCACAAAATGATGAAGATGTTATTTCCTGAGAAAATTGAAAGCATCTATTTCAATAAAGGGCTAGCCTTGCAATATTCAATCGAAAATATATTGAAAATCGCTAACAATAAAAATTTATATATCGAAAAAAATTTTAATCGCAGAAAACCAGATCTATTTTTTGAAGGAGATAAAAAAGCATTAATTATCGATGTTAAATTACAAACCATCTCTGGGAACATTGAGAAAGATAGAAGAAATTATTCAAAAATTATAAGTAAGGAATATCCCCAAGGTGGAGAAGTTATTTTCCTATGCTTAAATGGTCCAAAAATTGAAAATGAGGAAGTGGAGTTTGAAGATAATAAAGTTAAAATACGTTATTATCACATTTTGGATTTTCTTGAAAGGCTAACGGACAACACGCGCAATAAATTTTTGATGCGGCTAATTGCTGGCGATGAAAATGAGGATATTTCGCAAATAAAAGATTTAAGTGAAGAACAAATTAGCAAAATTAATGAAATCAGGGATGGTTTAAGGGTTTTGCAAGAATTGGTTTCCGAAGATTTATATTCCACAAAAGATGAGCCCTTGGAAGAGGCGGAAAAAAGAGTTAAGGAAATAAAAAATAAACTTAGAAAATTGGCCAAGAGTAAGGAAAGTAATCAAGCGGAAATCATGCAGACTGATTTCAAAAAATTGTTGGATTTTTAGGATTTTTTCGAAATAATCCATCACCTGGCGGTTTTTTGATTTTTTCCGGATTTGAGGTAAAATGGGGGTACGTAAATTATAAGCTTTGGGTATGGGTAAATTGGCGGCACTGGAGGATTTTAAGCGGAAAATCGACGTGGAGATTGAAAAGTATCTCGATCGGATAATCAAAGAAACGGCCAAACGCGATGCGGTCATGGCTGAATCGATCAAGTATGTCAAAAAATTGGTCATGGCGGGCGGGAAAAGACTGCGGCCGGCTTTCATGTATTTCGGTTATCTTGCGTCGGGCGGCAAAGAAAAAGAGAAGATGCTCCGGGCGGCGGTGAGCATGGAGCTGATCCATATTTTTTTGTTGATCCATGATGATATTATGGATCGCGATGACACGCGGCACGGCATCGACGCGGTGCATGTGCGCTATGAAAACTTGGGAAAAAAACTTTTTAAAAATAAGGACTTTGAACATTTTGGCAATTCCATGGCGATCATCATCGGTGACATGGTCGGCGCATTGGGCAATCAGATTATTTTTGAGTCACAGTTCAAGCCGGAACGAATCATGCAGGCGCTGGCGAAATTGCAGACCATCGTTTCCCTGACCGTTATCGGACAATCACAGGACATCTATATTGAATATCGGGGCAAGGCGACGGAAAAGGATATTCTGAAAATGTATGAGAACAAGACGGCCAAATATACGGTGGAAGGACCGCTGCATCTGGGCGCGATTCTGGGCGGCGCCAAAGAAGAAATCATCAAAGGCTTGAGTCAATATGCGATTCCATTGGGTACCGCTTTTCAGATCCAAGACGATCTGTTGGGGATTTTTGGGTCGGAGCAGAAACTCGGCAAGAAAGTTGGGGCAGACATCATCGAAGGCAAGCAGACGCTACTGGTGGCGCGAGCCAAAGCCAAAGCTGATCGGACGCAGCGAAAAATTCTGGATGCGTTGTTGGGCAAAACGGATTTGTCCAAAGATGATATTGAAAAATTTCAGGATATCATGCAGGCAACCGGTGCCTATGAATATGCCAAAAAGTTGTCACATGGGTTGGTTTTGAGAGCCAAGCAAGAACTCGAAAAAGTGCAAATCAGCAAAGAAGCTAAGGATTTTTTGAACGACATCGCGGATTACATGATTGAGCGGGAATTGTAGGCTGTTTTTGGTTGAATTTTCCGATTGCCCACTTTTTAAATTTAGAGTAATATTCACACATGGATAAAGAAACGCAAAATTTGCCCAAGCATGTCGCCATCATTCCGGATGGCAATCGCCGTTGGGCGAAAGGTAAAGGACTGGAGCCGTGGGATGGACACGAGGAAGGCGCCAAGAATACGGAAAAACTGGTGCGCTTTGCCCTGAATCAGGGGATTGATTGTATCACGTTTTGGGGATCATCTTTGGATAATCTGAACAAACGTTCCATGAGCGAAAAAATGGCTCTTTTGGGGATTTATGAAAAATATTTTAAAAAGCTGATTGATGGCGCGGAAATTCACGAGAATGAAACGCGCATTAGCATTATCGGGCGTTGGGAGGAGCAGTTTCCGGAATCATTGAAGAAAATTTTACAAGAAGGGATAGAGAGAACCAAACATTACCAAAAGAAAATGTTGAATTTTATGCTGGCGTATGAAGGCGATGATGATATGCTACAAGCCGTTCAAAACATCGTGAACAATTGTGAGAAAGGCTTGAAAATTACCAGTGAGGTGATCAAAGCCAATCTGATGACGCGGGACGTGCCAACTGTGGATTATCTTATCCGCACAGGGGGAGAGCCTCACAACAGCGCCGGTTTTATGATGTGGGAAACGGCTGATGCGCAACTCTATTTTGCCGAAGAAATGTATCCGGATTTCGGACCGGAAAGATTTCAAGAAGCGCTGGATGAGTACGCGCGGAGGCAAAGAAGATTCGGGAAATAACCCTACAAATATACAAATCTTTTACAAATTTACAAATGTTCCAAAAAAAATTAAAACAAGTGATTTGCAGATTTGTACTTGATTTGCAAATTTGTAGTAGTAAAAAATTATGAAAAAGGCAATTCTATTTTTAATGATTCTGATCATGCCATTAGCTGTGGCTGCGCAAACACCGCAAAAGAAGGCTTTGTATTTTTACAGTGAAACTTGCGTGCATTGCGTCAAGGTTAATGAATATTTCCAGAGCAATGGAATTTATGACAAATATGAAATCAAGAAGGTCGTGGTGGACAGTCCGGAAAATTTCAGTCAGTTGAACAAATTTTTTGACGCCTTCGGTGTTGAGTCGGAAAAAAGAGGTTATCCGGTCATTTTTTTCGATACAAAAATGCTGATTGGCGACCAATCAATTATTGATAATTTTGTGCGGGACATCGAGGCGGTTGAAGCGGCGAATTTTCCCGATCCGGAATCACTGAAAAGCGCACTAGAGCAGCAGAAAAAAGCAGGCGCAACGGTTCCTGCAGGAGAATCCGCGAATATCTCTTTGCCGATTTTGGTCGGTGCGGCCTTGGTTGACGCGATCAACCCTTGCGCGTTCGCCGTCTTGATTCTGTTGGTTGCTACGGTGCTTTCTTCCAGCGGGAAGCGCAGAGCTTTGATGGCCGGGTTATTGTTCTCACTTTCCGTTTTTATATCGTACTTCTTGATGGGGCTGGGACTTTATAAAACAATCACAGTTTTTAATCTGCCGCAAATAATTTCCATCGTGGTGGGCGTCATCGCGATCCTCATCGGGCTGGCCAATCTGAAGGACGCCTTTTGGCACGGAAAATTTTTCGTGATGGAAGTGCCTTTCAGCTGGCGGCCAAAAATGCAAGCGATCCTGAAACACGTGACCAGTCCGCTCGGAGCGTTGGGCGCCGGATTTTTGGTGAGTCTTTTTCTGCTGCCCTGCACCAGCGGACCATACATCGTAGTGTTGGGACTTTTGGCGGAAAAAGAAAACTTGTCACGGACCATTTCGTTGCTGTTCTTGTATAATTTTATATTTGTCCTGCCGATGGTATTGATCACTCTGGGCATGTATTTTGGTCTGAAACTAGGCAAGCTGGATGAAATCAGAAAAAATAATGTCAAACTTCTGCACGCGGTCGCCGGGGCGGTGATGCTTTTCATCGGCGTCTATCTATTGAGCGAGTGGTTATAATAATTTTTTAATACGCTGCAATTGCAGCCAAAAAATATGGAAGTAACACTTACCGATCAAAATTTTGATCAAGAAGTTCTCAAAAGCGACAAGGCAGTGCTGGTGGATTTTTGGGCGCCGTGGTGCGGGCCGTGCCAGATGATGGGACCGATCATTGAGGATCTGGCTAAGCAGATGGAGGGCAGGGCTAAGGTGGGGAAAATCAATGTCGATGAGCACTCCGAGACTGCGCAAAAATATGGCATTATGTCGATTCCGGCGTTGAAGATTTTCAAAGGCGGCAAAGTGGTCAAAGAATTTGTCGGCGTGCAAAACGTTGACGCATTGAAAGAGGCTCTAAGTAACGCATAAGAAATACAACTATGGCAGACAAAATTTATGATTTAATCATTGTTGGTGCTGGTCCGGCGGGGCTGGGGGCTTCGATTTATGCTTCGCGCTACAAATTGGAGCATTTGGTCATTGGCAATGAAATCGGCGGGCAGGTGACGGAGGCTTCCGAAATTGAAAACTGGGCCGGCGAAATTTCCATTCCCGGCAAAACCTTGATGGAAAAATTCCAGCATCACGCGCATCATCTGGGCGCGCAGATCGTTGAATCGGACGTGTCGTCAGTGGTGAAAAATGCAGAAGGTTTTGAAATCAAAGCTGGCACAGAAATATATCAGGCCAAAAGCATCATTCTGGCCTTGGGTATGAAGGCGCGCAAAATGAATGTGCCGGGCGAGGACAAATTCATCGGCAAGGGCGTGTCCTATTGCGCGACCTGCGACGCAATGTTTTTTCGCGGGAAAGACGTGGTGGTCGTCGGTGGCGGCGACGCGGCGGCGACCGCAACCATCCATCTGACAGAATTTGCCAACAAAGTTTATCTTCTGTACCGCGAACCTTGCAATTGGGAGCCTTCTTGGGCGGAACAATTGAAAGCTAATCCGAAAATAGAAATGTTTTGCTGTAAAAATATCAAAGAAATCAAGGGTGACGAAAAAGTGACTGGCATCGTCTATGAAGAACTGGACGCGCCGGGAGAAAAGGGGTTGTCAGTGCAAGGCGTTTTCATTGAAGTGGGTACCACGCCGGGCGTGACCATCGCGCAGAATCTGGGCGTGGCGCTGGATGAACAAAGCTATATTGTGGTTGATCAGACTCAAGCGACCAACGTGGACATGGTCTTCGCCGCCGGCGACGTGACGACCGGATCCAACAAATTCCGCCAAATCATCACCGCCGTCGCCGAAGGAGCGGTGGCAGCTGGCAGTTTGTATCGGAAATTGAAATTGAGTAAAAAATAATCCATAAAACAAAAAAATGAAAGGGATTTTTATTAGATTTTTAGTAGGTATATTTTTACTCTCAATAGTGATGCCTATTATTTATCACTATACGCCACAGTCATGTGATCTATTAGTCGATAGCAGAGTTGATTCAGTATGTTTTAGATTTGGTTATTTAGGTTTCTGTGCGATGATCTACGGTCTTTACTTTATAGCATTGACATTGCGTGATTTATTTGATTATAGAAGGAATAAGGCTGTTATAAAATTGGATAATAATAAAAAAACTTTTACTTATTGGTTGGAGGTAGTGATAATAAACATAGGCGTTTTATTTATATTATTTATAGTTAGTGCGATGTAAATTGCAATTACTTGTATGAATTCAATACAGCTCTCCAAACAGCTCGGTGGGAAGATCGAGGTGCGATCGAAGAAGAAACTGACGAAGGAAACTTTGCCGGTTTTGTATACGCCGGGGGTGGCGGCTGTGTCGTTGGCGGTGGCCAAGAACAAGAAGCTGGCGTTTGAATATACGATCCGTAAAAACTCCGTGGCGGTGGTTTCTGATGGCTCGGCCGTTTTGGGCTTGGGGAATCTGGGGGCATTAGGGGCGCTGCCGGTCATGGAGGGCAAGGCGTTGCTGTTTAAAGAATTGGGCGGGGTGGATGCGTTTCCGATCGTGCTGGACACGCAAGACACGGAAGAGATTATCAAGATTGTGAAAGCGATCGCACCGACTTTTGGTGGCATCAATCTGGAGGACATTTCCGCGCCGCGCTGTTTTGAAATTGAAGAACGGCTGAAAAAGGAACTGGACATCCCGGTGTTTCACGATGATCAGCATGGCACGGCGATTGTGGTGTTGGCGGGACTCATCAACGCTTTGAAAGTGGTCAAAAAAGATGTGAAGAAAATAAAAATCGTGATTTCCGGCGCGGGGGCGGCCGGCATCGCCATCACCAAACTGCTCTATAAGTATGGTGCTAAAAATATCATCCTGGCCGACAGCCAAGGTATTATCCACAGGGAGCGCGAGGGTTTGAACGAAGCCAAAAAAGAACTGTTGCATTTCACCAACATCCACAACGTCATGGGCATGCTGCATCACGCGCTGGTGGGGGCAGATGTTTTCATCGGCGTTTCGGCGCCGAACATTTTGACCAAAGATGATGTGCGCAAGATGAACAAGAAAGCCATCATTTTTGCTATGAGTAATCCTATTCCGGAAATCAGCGTCGAGGAAGCGAAAAAAGGCGGCGCACAAATTGTGGCCACTGGTAGTTCCAAATATCCCAACCAGATCAACAACGTCTTGGTGTTTCCGGGCATTTTTCGCGGGGCCTTGGACGTGCGCACGACAAAAATCACGGATGAGCATAAGTTGAAGGCGGCCAAGGCCATTGCCGGTTTGTTGAAAAAGCCAACTAGTGATAAAATAATCGTAGGAGCTTTAGATAAAAGGGCGGCATCTGTCGTTGCTAAAGTTTTTAAATAGGAATGTCCCTACGAATTACGAACTTTTACGAATGTACGAATATTTTTTTCGTAATTCGTACATTCGTAAAGCGTAGCGCATTCGTAATTCGTAGGGTATGAAAATATACAAACAAAACATCGAAATTAAAAGCACCAGCCAGATTGAATTTGTCGACATCACTGACAAGGTGGACGAGGTTGTGCATAATTCCGGCATCCGCGAAGGGCAAGTGCTGGTGTATTCGCCGCACACTTCGGCGGGCATTGTGATCAATCACAATGAGCCGATGCTCATCCAAGATTTTATGCGCGTCTTGTATCGTTTGGTGCCGGTGACGGATCGCTATTCACATGATTTGTTTGAAATTGGACGCTCCAAAACGTCCGACGGGCGCAGCAACGGACACTCGCATTGCAAAACTTTGCTTTTAAAGATCAGTGAAACTGTGCCGATTGAAAAAGGAAAAATGCTTTTGACGGAGAAACAAAATATATTTTTAGCGGAAATGGACGGCGCTCGGACTCGCGAGATTGTCGTGCAAGTGATCGGCCTATGAGTAAACTAGTCAATGATTTGATGACCAAGGGGTATCTCAAAAGCGATTTAGTCATCGATGCTTTTTCGGAAATCAGCCGGATGGAATTTGTGCCCAGAGAGCTGGAGTTGGAGGCTGAACAAGACATTGCCTTGCCGATCGGGTTTGGTCAAACAATTTCACAACCGTTGGTGGTGGCCTTTATGCTGGAATTGCTGGACGTGCAAAGAGGACACAGAGTGCTGGATGTCGGCAGTGGCTCAGGTTGGACGACGTCCTTACTGGCGTATATGGTTGGCAGTGAGGGCAAGGTGATCGGGATTGAAAGAATCAAAGAGCTCAATGATTTTGGGAAGAAAAACGCGGAAAAGTTCGGTTTTATCAAAAAAGGCATTGCGGAATTTTATGATGGGGATGGTAGCAAGGGCTGTGCCGACAAAGCGCCCTTTGATCGGATTATGGTTTCGGCAGTTTCCTATGAGATTCCGCAAGAACTGAAAGACCAATTGGTCATCGGTGGAAAATTGGTGATGCCGATCCGCAACAGCATCATCTATCTGGAGAAAAAAAGTGAAACAGAATTTTACAAAGAAGAGTTTCCGGGTTTCTATTTTGTGCCGTTGGTAATCGATTAAAATAATTAAAGTGACCTAAAGCTCGGCTTTAGGAATTTCCTAAAGCCGAGCTTTAGGTTTCAATAAGCATATGTTCAGAAGATTCATAATCGCAATCATCATCGTCGCTGTCCTGATTGGCGGTCTTTTTTATTTCAACCATCAAGTCGGGTTTTCGCACGGCAGTTATGCACAAAACAAAATTTTCAAGATTGTGAAAGGGGAGGGCAATTCAGACGTGGGAAAAAATTTGGAAAAGGAAGGCTTGATTTCCAATCAATGGTATTTTTATTATTATATCCGTTCACATGGGCTGCTGAACGGGATTTTTCCGGGCGAATATCTCTTGAATGGCAACATGACGATTCCGGAGATTGCCGCGGTGATCACTAATCCGAAAAAAGTCTATGAAAAAGTGACCTTCATCGAGGGCTGGACGGCCAAGCAGATGGCGGACGAATTGAGCGCGCATGGTTTTGATGGTGCTGCCTTTTTGAAGCTAGCCAACAATCCACCAGTGGAAATAACTTCCCAATTTGCATCACTTTCTGACAAGCCAAAAAGCGCCACGCTGGAAGGTTATCTTTTTCCGGACACTTATTATCTGGCCAAAGAAGCGACGCCGGACGGGATTCTCAAGAAAATTTTGAATAACACTGACGCGAAAGTAAACACGGATATCATGCTGGCGGCCAAAGATCAGAAGAAATCAGTTTTCGAAATTCTGACTATGGCGAGCATCGTGGAAAAAGAAGTGCAGACTGACGCTGACCGGGAGATCGCGGCCGGCATCTTTTGGAATCGCATCAAAATCGGGCAAGCCCTCCAGAGTGACGCGACCCTGACGTATGTTTTGGAAGACAAAGACGCTGCTCATAGCGGGGCGCAGTTGGCGCTGGATTCGCCATACAATTCCTATAAATACAAAGGTCTGCCGCCCGGACCGATTGCCAACCCCGGGCTGGTTGCAATCATTGCCACCCTCCACCCGCAAAACACGGATTTCAACTATTTCCTGAGCGATCCGGCCACCGGTAAGACTATCTTTTCCAAAACCTTCGCCGAACACGTCGCCAATAAGGCGAAAGTCGGATTGTAAAAATATTTCTGAATAAATAAGGGCTCACCAACGATGGTGAGCCCTGTTTTTTAGCTGCAGATTTCAATGAAATCCGCAGCCTTGTTCGGATTGTCCGTGCCGACTGAGCAAAAAGCGATTGCATCGGCGCCGATACCTCGGTATCTCTTGATGTCTTCTAAATCGCGTATGCTGTTTTCCATGATGATATCTTTGGAAAGAACTTTACGCGCTCCAGTAAGATATTTCAAGACCATTTCTTTCGATGCTGGCCCAGAATATCCACCGCCACCCTTAGCGGGAATGGGGGATTTTTGCCCAGGAAATACCAGATCAAACGGAATAGTGTTTACCAATTCAAATGCGTCAACATATTTTTGCATCTCGACAAGATATTCATAAGGATGCACAATACTGCTTTTAACGATTATGACTAGCCAAGGAAATTTTTTACGTACAGCCTCGGTCAGCGCCAGAGAATCCTTCATGTTACAAGAAATATCCTCCTTAGAATTATGACACCCGAAACTGAGTTGCACAGCCCAAAAGTAATAGCGTCCCAGGATGTGCTCACAGCGCTCAATAGCTCCCAGTGTCTCATTGATGGCCTCTTCTTGAGTTTTGCCGAAAAATTCGGGGTAGATACTAAGAATATTATTGAACCCCATGTCGAAATATTCCAAAGATCTTCTTGCGACCTCCTCGGTTCCATCATTAGTAAGGCCGTATGCGTTAAGTTTTCCTCCATCGGGCAATTTTTTGATGTATTTTTGTGCAGTGTATGCCCATTGAAAAATGGTCCATGGTCGTCTTGGGTCATAATGGGTCACGTAGCCTTGTTTTTTTGAGGGAGTCGAAGATTTTCCGATATTTGTTATCCAGCGTCTGAGTATGAGTTGCCTGGTTTTTCTATAAGAAGGATAGTAAATAAAAGGCAAAACTCCTTCGCCATAGTAGCCTAAAAAACATGATGCGACGATGTCCGTAATTATGTTTCCGTTTGGAAATATGATCACATGTCCTCCTTCCAAAAAAAATACATTTAGAATTTTCTATAAAAACCTCCATGAGGTTTTGTTTTTTAAATAACTGCTTCATTTGGTATAACATGTCTAAAATGAACTGTCACCCTTGACAAAGTTGTAGTATATGTGCTAATCTAATATGACTTAAATTTAACAAAGTCCTAGGAATTTGATATATGGAAAAAAACACGCCAACAAGCCCTGCCTACCGGCAGGCAGGCAAAATTGAGACGCAAAAACTGAGCTTTTTTGACTTGGCCAACTCTTTGTTGTCTGCTGAGCCGGAGCGCGCGCGGGAGATCATCAAGAAGCGTTTTGGACTGGCGCAAAAAGAGCCGCAAACCTTGGAAAAAATCGGTCAAGAGCACGCCATTACGCGCGAACGGGTACGACAGATCATTTCCGATGTGTTGAAGCGGATTTCTCAGAAAAAAAATGATGCCGCATTTCAAGAGGCTGAGGCGGGACTCATTTTGGCAATTGAAAAAAATCATGGTATAATCGAAGAAGGAAAACTCATTGAAAAGCTGAGTGGCGGCGAGTATCAGGAAGAAAACGCTATTGTGTTTTTTGGCGCGTTGTCCGGTCGGATTACCATTTCTGAAGGGAAGGATGATTTCAAGAAAAGCTGGACGGTTTCGGCCGATGTTTTGAAAAATGTACAGAAAGTGAATGCCGCGGTCAAGGCTATTTTTGAAAAAGAGAAGAAACTGCTGACCAACGACAAAATGGTGGAACACATCAACCAGCAATTGGCCGGAGAAAAACTTGTTTTTTCTCAAGAACAGATTTTGAGTTATCTGGCCGCCTTGGCCAAGGTGCAAAAGAACAAATTCGGGAAATGGGGCATGACCGGCTGGAAAGAGGTTAATCCGAAAGGAACGCGCGAAAGGATCTATCTGGTGCTGAAAGAAAAAAATGAACCGCTGCATTTTTCCAAAATTGCTTCGCTCATCGACCAATACGGCTTGAGCAAGCGGAAAGCACATCCGCAAACCGTGCATAATGAATTGATCAAGGACGACCGGTTCATCCTGGTCGGTCGTGGGATATATGCCTTGAAGGAGTGGGGCTACAAAACTGGCACCATCCAAGATGTTTTGTTGGATATCTTGACCAAGAGTCAAAAACCGTTGAACAAGGAGGAAGTGCTGGCGGAGGTCATGAAGATTCGCAAAGTCAAGAAGGCGACAGTTATGATCAATCTAAACAATCAAAAGATTTTTGCCAAAGCCAATAACGTCTATACGATCAAGAAATAATCTCAGGCGGACAAAACAGGAACAAAAGTAAATTCTTTGCAACGTCAAAGACAAACATGAATTATTTTTTCGACATTTTTAGTCAATTTATACCGATTTTTCGAGCGCTTTTTGAATTCTGGTGGTTATTTTTGCCGCCATTTTTGTTTTGGATGTTTAAAATGCTTTGGATGGATTATGTTATTGAGTTTTCCAATAATTCTTTTGTGGGCACCTTGAAATGGGTTTATCTGGAAGTGATTCCGCCCAAGGATATTGAAAAAAGTCCCAAGGTCATGGAATCGCTGTTTCAGGGTATCGCCGGTGTGGTGGTAACGATCCCTCCGCTGGATACATATGTGCGGGGCATATTGGGTGATCGCTTCAGCTTGGAAATTGTCGGGGCTGAGGGCACAATGCATTTCTATGTGCGGACGCAAAAAAAATATCGCAATTTGATCGAGGCGCAGATCTATGCGCAATTTCCGGACGCTGAAGTGATTGAGGTGGAGGATTACACAAAAAGTTTTCCCAAAGTTATCCCAAACAAAGATTGGGAACTGTGGGGAACTGACGTGGAAAAGGTTGATGCTGATCCGATTCCGATCAAGACTTATGATAAATTTGAAGAGGACGTGACCGGCACCATGATTGATCCGCTGGCGGCCATGGCTGAGGTCATCGGTACGCTTGGGCCCGGACAATTCATCTGGTTGCAATACGTGTTGGATCCGCAACCGGAAAAATGGAAAAAGGCTTACGCGCAGAAACTCATTGATAAATTGTCAAAAAAGGCGGAGAAAAAAGAGGCCGGGCTGTTTGGTCATCTGATCGACATCTTCGCGCATTTTTTCGCGGCGCTGAGCGCCCCGGTGGAATTTGGTAAGGCCGAGAAGGCGGCGGACCAACCATTGGAATTCAAACTCACCCCCGGAGAAAAAGACGTCTTGAAGGCAGTGGAAGAAAATTTCAGTAAAAATATTTTTCGGGTCAAGATGCGACTGTTGCTCTTGGGCCGGCGAGAAGTTTTTGACAAGACGTACGTCTCTTCATTTTTTGGATCTATCAAGCAATTTAATGATCTGAATCTGAATAATCTGAAGCCCAACGACGCCAGCAAAACGAGCAATCGCTATTTCATGAAGAATGAGCGCCTGGCCTTTCGACAAAGAAGAATCTATCGGCGTTATCGGGATCGTGATATGGATGGGAAAACTTTTCATATGTCGTCCAAGGAATTGGCGACCGTTTGGCATTTTCCGAATATGGAAGTCAAAGCACCGGCACTTAGTCAGGTGCAGTCGCGGCGCGGTAGTGCGCCGTCCAATTTGCCGATCGGGTAATCACTACGAATTACGAATTTTTACGAATGTACTAATGTGATAGTATTAAAAATTGGGAAGCATAAAGCTACATGAATATAATTCGTACATTCGTATTTTTTCGTAATTCGTAGGGAGGAAGCTAAAATTAAAAAAATGCCAGATATAAATTTTTTCGCTAAAACGAATTTTCGCAATCAAGAAACGATCTTCGGCATCAAGCGTGACGATCGGCGGCGCCACATGTATGTGATCGGAAAGACCGGCATGGGCAAATCCAACATGCTGGAAAATATGGCCATCCAGGACATCCGGAATGGCGAGGGCGTTTGCGTAGTGGATCCGCACGGCGAGTTCGCGGAGAAGATGCTCAAAGCCATTCCGGCCAACCGGATCAATGACGTGATCTATTTCAATCCGGCCGACGCGGAATTTCCGATCGCTTTCAATATTCTGGAGGCAGTTTCGGAAGACAAAAAAAATCTGGTGGCGTCCGGCATGATGGGGGTTTTCAAAAAGATCTGGCCGGACGTGTGGAGTCCGCGGATGGAATATATTTTGAACAATACAATCCTGGCACTCTTGGATTATCCCGGCTCGACCATGTTGGGCGTCAACCGCATGATGTCTGACAAGGACTATCGCAAGCGCGTGTATCCGAAAATCAAGGATCCGGTGGTGAAATCTTTTTGGCTCAACGAGTTTGATAAGTGGGATGACAAATTCCGCAAGGAAGCGGTAGCGGCCATCCAAAACAAAGTTGGGCAATTTTTGTCTTCCTCTGTCATCCGCCACATCGTCGGGCAGCCGAAATCGACCATCGATATGCGTGACATCATGGATAATCAGAAAATCTTGATCGTGAATCTATCCAAGGGGCGGATCGGGGAAGATTCTATGCGGCTGTTGGGTGGGATGCTCATCACGAAAATCCAGTTGGGGGCGATGGGGCGGGTGGAAATTCCCGAAGCCGAGCGCAAGGATTTTTACCTCTACGTGGATGAATTCCAGAATTTCGCGACAGAATCATTCGCGAATATTTTGTCTGAGGCGCGCAAATACAAACTGAATCTGATTCTGGCGCATCAGTATATCAACCAGTTGACGTTTGACGGCAATACGACCGTCAAGGATGCGGTTTTTGGCAATGTGGGCACCATCGTTTCTTTCCGCGTGGGCGCGGAAGATGCTGAGCATCTGGAAAATGAATTCGATCCGGTGTTTTTGATGAATGACATCGTCAACCTTTCCAAATACCACATCTACTTGAAGTTGATGATTGATGGCGTGGCGGGGGATGCTTTTTCGGGAACCTCCTTGCCGCCCCTGGATCTGTCTGACACTGCCGGCAATGAAGAAAAGATGATTCGCATTTCCCGCGAAAGATATGGTAAGAGCAAGGCGGAAGTGGAAGACCGGATCGCGCGCTGGAGCGGCATGATGATGGAAGAAGATGAGAATGTCATCATCCACAAGGCGGAGCCGCAACAGTTAGCGCCGGCGCCAATTGTGGTGGCTGCGCCAAAACCGATAAGTACTGAAAATTTCGAGCGGACGAATTCTACGCTGCCACCGATCAAGGTCATGCCGAAAAGTCCGCAGCCGCTCGTGAAGGTTGTTCACCCGTCTGAGCCGGTAGTCGTAGCAAGGCCAGCTGAGAAAGTTGAAACTGTTGAAAATGTGGAAGCATCTGAAGTTATAAAAGCAGCTGAGAAGCCGCTGTCGGCGGAAGATGCGCCAATTATACCTAAAGAAAAAAAGGAACTCTATGAAACAATCTGCGATACCTGTGAACAAAAAATCTATGTACCGTTCAAGCCGGACACCAGTCGGCCGGCCTTTTGCAAGGAATGCTTGAAGGATTATCAGCGGACCATGGCCAAGGCGCGCGCGCAACAAACAGGCGCTATGCAACCAGCAATAGTGGTGGTTAAAAAAGTGGAGCCTGAGCCAGCGAGAAGAGAAGAGCACAAAGCCTATGCGCCGCAAGAGCGACCGATGAGCCTGTCGCAGATGTCGCACATCGCGCCGAAAAAATTCAAAGCAACTCAGCAGCGGCCAAATGTGAATCTGGATGAAGTGAAAGAGCTGATCCGCAAAAGCCAGGATGGTCAGTAAACAAAAAATTATGAATATCCATAAAAAAATTTCCGACCAGTCAGCTTTCATCGCAATTATGATCATTGGTCTGATGATCGCCTTTGTGACTATCCGCATCGGTGAAAAAATTGTGCAGGGTTCGGAAAGTTCAGCGTTTGAAAAAAATCAGCAGATTGAGAAAGAATTGGACAAAATCTGATGCAAACCGATTGTGGTACAGTCTCGCGCAGGCGGGGCTGTTTTGTTTACACGAAAGTATAAATATAATATGATTAATTCATGATAAAGAAGAAAAAACGTGTGATTGTCGGCATGTCTTCCGGGGTGGACTCGTCGGTGGCGGCGGCGCTGCTGCAAAAACAGGGCTTTGACGTGGTGGGTGTGTTTATGCATTTTTGGAAGGAGCCGGCACAGAACAGCTTGGCGGAAAATAAATGTTGCTCGCTGGAATCCTTGGAAGACGCGCGGAAAGTCTGCGCGATTTTGGGTATCCCACTTTACACGGCCAACGCGGAGAAGGAATTCAAGAAGGAAGTGGTGGATTATTTTCTTAATGAATATAAAAACGGCCGCACGCCCAATCCGTGTGTGGCGTGCAACGAACACATCAAATTTAAAGTGCTTTTTCGCAAGATGCTGGAGATGGACGGCGACTTTGTGGCTTCCGGTCATTATGCGATCAATAAATTAGGCAAAGACAAAAAATATCATTTGTTCCAAGGCAAAGATCAAGAAAAAGATCAGTCGTATTTTTTGTATAATTTCAGTCAAAAACAATTGGCCAAAATTTTGTTCCCGGTGGGGGAATATAAAAAGCCGGTCATCCGGGCGCTGGCCAAAAAAATGAAGCTGCCGGTTTTTGACAAGGATGATTCGCAGGGGCTGTGCTTCACGCCGGAGAAATATCCGGAAAATTTCCTGCGGCGGCATCTGAAGCTCAAGAAAGGTAAAATTATAAATTTAGCCGGCAAGGTGGTGGGTGGGCATGAAGGCTTGCCGCTGTACACGATCGGTCAAAGACGGGGGATCAACATCGGGGGGGATGGTCCGTATTATGTCGTGGACAAAGATTTGAAGAAGAATATTTTAGTGGTGACCAATGACGAAAAAACCCCGGCTATTTTTCGGAAAGTTATGGAGGTGGAAGGGGTCAGTTGGATCGGGGACGAGCCAAAATTGCCAGCCAAACTGCTGGTCAAAAACCGCTACCGTAACCCGGCCGTTTCTGCTATAATAAAGCCAGGAAAAGGCAAAAAATATCGCGTGGAATTTGATGAACCACAGCGAGCCATTTCGCCCGGCCAGTCGGCAGTTTTTTATACAAAAAAAGGTGAGTTACTGGGTGGAGGGCGGATCGTTTAACTTTAAAAAATATGGCAACCGAAACGGAAAAACAAAAACAAGCTTGGAAAAAATTTCATGAGAAAATGGTTTCTTTGCGGAAAAGAAAATCCGAAATTTTGGCTCGCATCTCCGAAAAGTTAGATCAGCAGCACATGGAAAAAATTAGGAAAAAGATCGGCTAATTATGCATGAAGAACACAAAGCAACTGAAGTTATAAAAAAACCTGAAACCCAGGAAGCTCTTGAAGGTTCACAAAGCGTCGAATCGCCGGAAGAATTGCGCCAGCAAATGCTGGATGAGGCGGAAAAAGAAATCACTAGCTTCAAAAAAGAAGGGGATGGGCATCTTGTACAAGTAGAGGCGAGAGCGGAAAAAGACGGTCTAGCGATTGATGGAGATGACAAGGAGGCCCTGCAGATATTGGATAAAGAGGCTGAGGTGGCAAAAGCTGAATTGGAGGCAGAGATTGCTCCTACTAAATCTCAGCCTGAAAAGGCCAATATTGTAGGTGTCACGAGAGATCGTAATTTTGAAGGATCAGTAATTGTTAAAACTGAAGACAAGGAAGGGCGAATAACAGGATATGCCCTTAGAAAAAATAGGCGTGGAGATTGGGAAGGAAATGAAATTCGATACATGAAAGATGGTTCCATCGGTCCCGTGTATCAACTTCATGAAGCTGATTTTTCCAAACTTGGAGAGCAAGGAATTCTTGAATCATATGAAGATATGCCTGCAATGAAAGAACGAACGATTGAAAATCCAGAGTTGTTAAGCGAAAAAGAGGCATCCAAGAAATTTTTAGCAGAAGAACGAAGAAAAATAGCACAAGAAATTCTCGAGCAACGAAAAGCGCAGCGCGAGAGACTTTCTATTTTTAAAACCAATATCAGGGAGGCCAATAATCCAGCGGAATCAATGGAGGGTGAGCTTGAGGATAAACAATATGCTCAACTTGCCGAAAGGCAAAGCACTGAGGCCGATGAAATTGCCGAGCGACTTTCTTCAACTGAATTGAGTGAACAGGATGCCTCTGATGAGCGAGAAAATATTGGACAGCTGATTGATAGTAGTGATGGCGTTAGTTCCCTTAGGAAAAGGCTTGAGGAACATTATGCTAAGGCTGATGAAATTGCGCAGAAGAAATTTGAATCAGTGCGAAAAACTGTCGAGCAAACACTGATAAGAAATAACGCTTTTATTGTGCATACATTTGTACCTGATGAAAGACTAAGACACAATGCAAATTCAAATATTTCCGAAAGGGCAACTATTGAGGATGACATGGATATTCTCTTATCGCTTGAACCTTCGATATCAACGTCTTCAGTTGTTCCGGGAAGCAGGCAGGGTTTGTGGAATGAGGATATTGGTGTGATAATTGGTGGTGGTGATATTAGAGGTGGTGTGCAAACAGACAATCAAACGCAAGTAGGCGGAATAAAGGAACGCAATGGCACAATAAGCAGCTCAGAAGAAATTGACAAAATAGTTTCTGATAAAAGCGAGCGCGGATATAATGAACTTGTGGTTAATAATCCGAAAGTCTTTGGTTTTTTTAAAAATGTTAACTTTAATGAAGATGGCAAGATGATTGGATTTTCCGATAGTCTTTCAGTTAGCAAAAATAAGGAGCAAAAAGATGATTTTATGAGGTATTTGGATGTGGCAACACAAAAGGGCATGCCCTCGTTAGTCATGACGCCTGATAGGAGATTGTTTGAATTTATGGGTATTGCTAATAACGGGGTTATCTCAATAGGTGCGGAAATAACTCCAGAACAAGTTGCATTGGGAAATGCTGGATTATCAAATAAAAAAAGGAAAGAAATAGGTGAGGATGTAATTTCAAAAAATTTATTTAGAGAAATAAGTCATCAAAAAGAGGCCAAGGGAATAATCACAGAGTTGTCTGGACAAGAAAATGCAGAGGTGGACTTATCAAGGGAGGAATATTTGGCCTATGCCAAGGATAATCCAGGAAAAATTAGTGGATTTCCTAACAAATTACTTGAAGATAAAGATTTTATGATTGAAGCTGCACAATTTGATCCAGCTTCTACGTATAAATTTTCTGGTGAAAATCTAAAAAGGGATGTTGATTTTATAAAACGCCTATATTCGTTGGAAAAGAAAAATAATTCAGATTCCTTGTATATTAGCATGCCAGATGAATTAAAGAAGAATGAGAAAATTGCAGAGATTGCGGTAGAAAATGATGATATTAATGGAGGGCTTGATTTTTCCCTGGCAAATTCTCCCGTAGTATGGAATAAATTAATTGCTAAGTTGGTTGAAAAAACTGATCTGCACAGCCTATTCGAGGGAGAGGGCAATAGAAGAGTAAAAAATGTTGATTTATTTATGAGGGATGGCAAGAAGCAGGTCAATATAAAGGAAAAACTTTTAGCAGATCAAAATTTTATTCAAAAATTAAATGATAAGTTTAAAAATTTTAAATTTGAAGTGGATGAATATGATGAGCTCTTAGTTACAAAATTATCTGGATAAAAATGGACAAGTATTTTGAAGGAACATTTCTAGCTACTCCGCGCAAGTTAAATGATTCTATTCCCGAATCTAAGCAAGAATTTTTTGAATTGGCGAAAAGTCGGGTTAAATACATGAACCGAGCGGAATTCATAAAATGGCACGAGGAAATGTTTGGTGATAAACTTGATGCTCCCGCCTCGAATCTGATAATAAAATCAGAAACGGGAGAAATAGAAAATTTTGAGATTGCTATCAATAACGATGCCTTCCAAATAGATGAGGGGGATTACACGGATTTGATCCCGTGCATGATAGAACATGAAACCTATGAAGCATGGATAGAAATTAAAGAAGGCGCGATGAAAAAAGAGCTGGAATCTGGTAAAGATGAAGCTTTTCTCAAGAAGCATCTTTTAGCAGAGCGCAATGAATTTATTATGGCTGAAAAAATGGGATTGGGCGAAAAGTTGTTTGAATGGAGAATGAAAATTGCACCGGAAAAGGAAGCAGAATTTAGATCCTGTTGGAAAAGCACAAAGAAAAAGATGAAAGAGCTTTAAATCTGAGATCGGTTGACATAAAGGATAAATTAGCTTAACAAAAATAAGAAACTATCTATATGCAAAATTTTTCACACAATAGTGGCCAGGGCGATGAGGACAAGAATGCCAAGCAGGACAAGTCGCGACAGCGGCAGGAGATTCAGCGGGAGATGATCATGACGGAATCTGACCTGCGTAAAGTTACCAAGGAAAAAACCGATCTGGACGGGGAAATTCGGGCGCTCAAGAAGGAAGAGGATCACATCCAGATGAGCATGCAGGACAAGAAGGCTCGCCTGATCAAGGTAGAATATGAATTGACGCAGATTGACGTTAAGATCAAGGGGTTGAAGAAAAAATTAAATTTAGTTTAATAATTTTTTAAAATAATATTATGGTGTCAAAATTGCGAGACATAGTGGAGGAAATTGCGAAAGAAAATGAAATTAAAATTGAAGGTTTCAAATTGGATAAAATTCGAAGCACGGAAAGACATCTGGACGACAATGATGACATTGATGCCGCGATGAAGGAATTGGAGGAGATTCTGGGTTTTCATTGGGACAAATATTACCCCCAGATTAAAAAGCAAGTGGAGAGAAACAAATAATTATGACCGCACAGGAACTTCGCGAAAAATATCTGAAATTTTTTGAATCCAAAGGCAATGTGATTGTGCCGTCGTCTTTGCTGGTGCCGGAAAATGATCCAACGACCCTTTTTACCGGGTCAGGCATGCAACCGATGGTGCCATATTTATTAGGAGAAAAACATCCGTTGGGTACCCGGATTGTGGATTCACAAAAGTGTTTCCGCTCGCAGGACATTGAAGAAGTTGGCGACAATCGTCACACGACTTTTTTTGAGATGCTGGGCAATTGGTCATTTGGCGATTATTTCAAAAAGGAGCAGATTGCTTGGATGTTTGAATTTTTGACGAAAGAAATCGGGCTGGACCCGGAAAATATTTACGTGACGGTTTTTCGCGGTAACGAAGCGTTGGGTATCCCGCGCGACAGTGAGGCAGTTGATTTTTGGAAAGAAGAATTTTCCAGAGCCGGTATAGATGCTGCGGATGTTGATTTTCCAGAAAGAGACGGCATGGGAGAGGGCAGAATTTTTTATTATGACGAAAAGAAGAATTGGTGGTCGCGAGTGGGCGTGCCAGGCAAAATGCCCAACGGCGAACCAGGCGGACCAGACAGTGAAATGTTTTGGGATTTTGGATCTGGTTTAATGTTACACGAAAATTCGGAATTTAAGGATCAAGTTTGTCATGTGAATTGTGATTGCGGGAGATTTTTGGAAATTGGCAACAACGTTTTCATGCAATACGTGAAGACAGAAAAAGGCTTTGAACTTCTGCCAAAAGGCAATATTGATTTCGGTGGGGGCTTGGAAAGAATATTGGCTGCCGAAAATGGGGATCCAGACATTTTCAAAACTGACTTATTTTCACCAATCGTTGCTAAGGTTGAAGAAGTATCCAAAAAGAAATATGAATTTAAAAAAGGTGATTTAGGATTTGAAGAAATGCCAGATTGTTGGAAAGATGATATGTATTCGATGCGCATTATTGCTGATCACTCAAAAGCGGCAACATTTTTGATTGCTGACGGTGTGGTGCCGAGCAATACTCAGCAAGGCTATGTTTTGCGCCGTTTGATCCGCCGCGCAATCCGCTATGGGCATCTGTTGGGCGTGGAAGATAATTTTACTACAAAGATTGCTAGTATTGTTATTGAAATGTATAAGGATACCTATTTTCTAGAACCTGATAAAAGTAGAATAAATATTTATGCTGAATTAGAAAAGGAAGAAAATAAATTTAGAAAAACTCTTGAAAGAGGCTTGAAAGAATTGGAGAAAATGTTTCCAACAGGACCAAAAAAACTTAGAGCTGATGAAGTGCCCCCTAGGATGACAGATGTTGATACTGAAAAAGCTTTTTATATATATCAAACGTTCGGTTTTCCCCTAGAGATGATTATAGAGGAACTTAAAAAAAGAGATTTGACAGTAAACATTGAAGAATATAGTAAATTATTCAGGAAACATCAAGAACTTTCCCGTACAGCTTCAGCCGGATTGTTTAAGGGTGGTTTGTCAGACACCAGTGAAATTACTGTGAAATATCACACCGCCACGCACTTGCTCTTGGCGGCGTTGCGGGAAGTCTTGGGTGCGGAGACATATCAGAAAGGCAGCAACATCACGGCTGAGCGATTGCGTTTTGATTTCAATTATCCGGAAAAAATGATGCCGGAGCAATTGCAGCAAGTCGAGGATTTGGTTAACGCAAAAATCCAAGCCAAAATTCCGGTCGAGATGACCGAAATGTCCAAAGATGAAGCGCTGAAAGTTGCTAAAGTCTCTTTCGATCCGGCCAAGTATGGCGACGTGGTGAAAGTGTATTCAATCGGCGATTTCAGCAGCGAACTGTGCGGTGGTCCGCATGTCGGCAACACTTCCGAACTCGGCCACTTCAAAATCACCAAAGAGGAAGCCTCTTCCGCCGGCGTGCGGCGAATCAAAGCAGTGTTGGAATAAATTTGTAATTTTATGAAGCGCGCAATCATCGTCCATTGCTGGGAGGGTTATCCGGAATATTGCTGGTATCCTTATGTGAAAAAAGAACTGGAGGTCAGAGGTTTTCAGGTTACGGTGCCGAGCATGCCGGAAACGGAATTGCCCAAGATGAGAAAGTGGGTTCCGCACCTGCAGGAAGCAGCTGGAGCGCCGGATGAAGAATTGTATCTGATCGGCCACAGCATCGGCTGCGCCGCGATTTTGCGCTATCTGGAAACCTTGGGCGAAGATCAAAAGATTGGCGGCGTGGTTTTGGTTGCCGGTTTCACGGGCGATATCGGCTATGACGAAGTGAAAAACTTTTTTGAGACGTCGTTTGATTTTGCAAAAATAAAAAGCAAAATAAAGAATGGTTTCGTGGCAATCCAATCGGATGACGATCCGTATGTGAATCTGAAATATGCGGACATCTTCAGGAAAGAGCTGGGCGCGGAAATCATCATCAAACACAACGCCAAACATTTTTCCGGCGCGATCGAGGGCGAGGACGCCTGCCTGGAGCTGCCAGAGGTCGTTGCGAGTGTCGAAAAGCTGGCTAAATGACACATTTGTTTTCGCTGCGATTTTGTTGTATAATACAAATAGAAAACAAAGATAAATTTTTACTTTAAATGGGAATTTTTTCCAAAATTTTGAGTTCGCGTGGCGGGTCTTCGGATTACATGCTTTCTTTGGATATCGGCACGGAGGTGGTCAAGGCGCTGGTTTTCAAGATTGATCCGAATTCCGGCAATGGCGTGGTGAAGGGTGTGGGCAAGGTGCGGCAGAGTTTAGGCAACATGCAAAGCGGCGCGGTGTCGGACATCTCCGGCGTGATTGAAAGTTCGCGGCGCGCCATCGAAATGGCCAAGGCCAAAGCGGGCGTCAAAAAAGTTGAAAAAACCATTGTCGGCATCGCCGGTGAGTTGGTCAAAGGTACGACGACCACGGTGCACTATGAGCGGATCCGCCCGGAAGTTCGCATCGATCTGCCGGAACTCAAAAATATTATCCAGAAAGTGCAATGGAAAGCTTTTGACCGCATTCGGCAGCAGTTGGCTTGGGAGACTGGGCACAGTGAAATTGAAGTGAAGTTGATCAATGCCGCCATCATCGACGTGCGCATTGATGGCTATCGCGTGACCAACCCGGTCGGCTTTCAGGGGCGCGACGTTTCCATTGCCGTGTTCAATGCCTACGCGCCGATGGTGCATCTGGGTGCGTTGCAATCAATCGCCGATGAATTGAATTTGGAGCTCATCAGTATCGCAGCCGAACCATACGCCGTGGCACGTTCCATGGGCGTGGAGGACATTTTGGATTTCAACGCGGTCTTCATCGACATTGGTGGCGGCACCACCGACATTGCGGTGGTGCGCAATGGCGGATTGGAAGGCACCAAAATGTTCGCCCTGGGCGGACGCGCTTTCACCAAACGCTTGGCGCAAGAATTGGGCGTGGCCTTTGAGGAAGCGGAAATTTTGAAAGTGAAATACGCGGAAGGCAAACTGGGTCATGATGTCAGTGTGAAGATTGAAAAAATTCTGGCGGACGATTGTGATGTCTGGCTGTCCGGTGTGGAATTGTCCCTGGCGGAATTTGCGGACGCGGATCTGTTGCCGAACCGTTTTTTCTTATGCGGGGGCGGCTCTGGTTTACCCGGCATCAAAAAGGCACTGCTGTCGACCAAATGGATCAAAGAACTGCCGTTTGCCAAACCGCCACAAGTCAGCTTCTTGCAACCACGCGACGTTGTGAATATAATTGATGAAACGGGCGAACTCAAGGATCCGCAAGACGTGACGCCGATGGGTCTGGCCAATCTGGCCTTGGATCTTTCCGGAGAAGAAAAAGTTATGGCCGGCATATTGAGACGGGCAGTTAAGATGATTCAAAAATGATTTACTAATACTCGCGAATGTTCAAGCAAATGAATTCGAATACATTTGATTAATCATTAGCGACAATTCGCAAACATGCATCAAACATTTTACATCGACATTGACGAAGAGATAACTTCTATCGTGGAGAGATTGCGCAAAGCACAATCGACGGAAATTATCATTGTCGTGCCCAAGCGGGCCTTGCTCATCCAAAGCATCGTCAACTTGAAATTGCTGAAAAAAGAAGCGGATAATTTGCAGAAAGAATTGGTCATTGTGACGCAGGATAAACTGGGCAAATTGCTGATTGAAAAAACCGGCATCCCAGTCGAACAAAAATTGGATGACGTGGCGGGAGAAGAGATGGCTCTGGTAGGTGATAGTCGAAGAGAAGATCGGATCGAGGTACGGATGTCATCCGAAGATGATGAGCAGGGTGGTGATAGCAAAAAAAGCATTGATGATTTAGGCTCGGCCGAATATTTTGACGAAGCTTCCGCGCCGGTCCGTTCCGGGAAGAGAATGTCCGCAAAACCGGCTCGCGGGGAAAGACCGGTTCAATCTGAAGAAGTACAGTTGAATAAGAACGAGGTTATTGTTAATAAAGAACTAATCACTGATATCGGCGCGGATATCAAAAAAAGCACCCGTGGCCGAAAAAAGCCCGCGACTTTTGATATCGTGAAAAATATTGACATTAAACAGGCCGGCGTGTCTGACGCGGACAATAGCTACAAGGAAGATATTTATGATTTTGGCGCGTCAGAATTTGCGGAGGCGTCAGAAACCAACGTCCGCCGGACGCGAAAAGCCAAGGTTTCGTTTGAGCAGGAAAATTTCGAAACCGGCAAAAGCGAGGAACTGGCCAATTTCTTGAATTCGGAGGGTAGCCGGAAATATAAAGCAGAAGCAGATAAGATGGACTATGCAAGTGTTCAGTTGTCCGGAAAATTTTGGAAATATTTCGCGTGGATCGGCTCGGCGGGCGCGCTCGTCGTCGTTTTGTCGTTGGCGTATTTATTTCTGCCTAAAGTGAATATAAAAATTTTTGCTAAAACCAAAGCGCAATCAGTGGATGCGCAGGTAAGCGCGAATATTGATCAGGTTGCGGTTGATCTGGAGCAGCAGGCGATTCCGGCCAAAGCCTTGACCGTGGACGATCAACTCACCAGCACCTTCCCGGTCACTGGCAGCTCCGCGGCGGCCAAACAAAAAGCGCATGGCACACTCACCATTTATAATGAATTCAGCGCCAGTCCGCAACCCTTGGTAGCGACGACGCGTTTTCAAAGCGCGGATGGGAAGATCTTTCGTCTGATCAAAGCGACAACGGTTCCGGGTATGACCAATGTGGGCGGGCAAAGCAGTCCGGGAGCAATCGAGGTAGAAGTTGTGGCGGATGAGTCTGGCAGCGCTTACAACGTTGATCCGACGACCTTTTCTATTCCGGGCTTCAAAGATAGCGGTACGGAAAAATATACGAAAATTTACGCGAAGTCCTTCAAAGCGATGACGGGTGGCGGCACAAGTGATGGTAGTTCCAATGTTACCCAATCAATTTCCGCGGCGGATATCACCAATGCCAAAACAAAAACCCTGGCCGATTTGACGGCTAACTTGAAAAAAGCAATCAAAGATTCGGGTGGGAGCGACCAAATGATTTTGGAAGACGCCATCAATATTAGTGACGCGACATATACGGTTTCCAATACGGAGGGTGAAATTGTCGACAAATTTACGGTCACGGTCAAAGCCAAGGCGAGCGCGGTGGCTTTCAAAGAAAAAGATCTACGCAGCGTCTTGGCCAGCGATATTGCTAAGGCCGGTTCCGCGGCGGGCAGGGTGAGTGAAGACAATCTGATCTTGCAATACGGCAAAGCAGACACAGATTTTACCAAGAGCACCATCACCATTCGGGTGAACGCGGCCGGCAAAATCGGGTCAGATATCGATCTGGAAAATTTGGAAAAAGGCATTTTGGGCAAGAGTGAAGAGGATTTCAAGGCTTATTTAAAGACATATACGGCAGTGGACAAAGCGGAGATCGTGTACTGGCCGGCCTTTATCTCGGGCAAAATACCGGCTTACGCCAGCCGGGTGAATATAGAACTTGACCCCGTTGGAAATTCAAATTAGACTTAAGTAAAGTAAAAAATGAGAGCGAAGCGGCTTCGCCTTAAAATCGATAATTTACAGAAAATTTGCCTAAATTTCCAAACGGGGTTGACAACAATTAAATAGCTGCTACAATAGTTAAAGACATTACAAAAAAGAATATTTTAGCGCTTAATAGAGGGAATTCTCGAGATGCACGAACTAGGATTGATTTTATTCTTCTGAGGCAAACTCCTCAGAAATTCTCCGTCTATTTTTTTGTTTTCTAAATAAAACATGGCAAATAATAAAGAGTTAGTTAAGTTGGAAGGCGTGGTGGAAGAATCCTTGCCCAGCACGACCTTTAAGGTTGTTTTGGATAATGGACATTCAATTTTGGCGCATATCTCCGGCCGGATGCGGGTCAATTATATCCGACTCCTACCCGGTGACCGAGTCTTGGTGGAAATGAGTCCCTACGACTTGACCAAAGGCCGCATAACTCAAAGATTAAAATAATGAAAGTTAGAGCATCAGTTAAAAAAATTTGTGATAAATGCAAACTTGTCAAAAGAAAAGGCAAAGTTTTTGTCGTGTGTGTCACGCCAAAGCATAAGCAAAGACAAGGGTAGCCTCTACGAATTACGAATTTGTACGAATGTACTAATGTGAGATAAATATGAATACGGATTAAGAGCCAAATTTTCTGTATTCGTACATTCGTAAATGTTCGTAATTCGTAGAGAAAAGAATCTTACTTAAACTCAATAAACTTAAAACTATGTTACGAATCGCTGGCGTAAACGTTCCGGATGAAAAAAGAATAGAAATCTCCTTGACTTATATCTATGGTATCGGTCCTTCGACGGCGGTGAAAATTTTGCAAGAACTGGAAATTTCTAAAGACATGAGAACCAAGGATCTTTCAGATGAGCAGCAAAACAAAATCCGAGAATACGTGGAAAAAAAGATCCGAATTGAAGGTGAGCTCAAGCATGAGGTTCGAACGAATGTGAAACGGCTCAAAGAGATTTCGGCCTATCGCGGCGTTCGCCATCAGCGCGGTTTGCCGGTGCGTGGCCAACGGACCAAAACGAACAACCGTACTGTTCGTGGCAACGTGCGTAAAACTATGGGTAGCGGACGCGTGAAGACCGAAAAGACTTAAAATTACGAACTACGAATTAAACGAAATTACGAATATTTTAAAATTTACCCGATTAAATCAATATGGCAGAGGATACAAAAATTGAAGAAAAAGTTAGTGAAACAGCTGCTGAAACTGCGGCTTTAGGTGTGGAAAAAACTGCAGTCGAAGCTGAGGCGGTCAAGAAAGTCAAAAAAGCGAAACGGCAGATTTTGAAAGGTCGCGCCGTAGTGAAGTGCACCTACAACAACACGATTGTGAGCATCGCTGATATCAATGGCGCCATTCTGGGCTGGGCTTCTTCCGGGCTGATGGGTTTCAAAGGTGCGAAAAAAGCGACTCCGTATGCAGCCACCCAGGTGGTCGGCAATGTCAGTGAAAAAGTGCGCAAATATGGATTGAAAGAGCTGGAGGTTTATGTTAAAGGTGTGGGTTCCGGACGCGAAGCATCAATTCGCGCGTTAGCTAATAACGGATTTGAACTTTTGATGATCAAGGATGAAACCCCGATCCCGCACAACGGTTGCCGTTCCAAAAAACCACGAAGAGTCTAGAGTTTTTAAGAAATAAAACAAGAAGATAACCTACAAATATACAAATCGGGTACAAATTTACAAATATTTTAAAATAATATTTGTCTCACATTTGTAGATTTGTATATGATTTGTAAATTTGTAGGAGAATGAATTAATTATATGGCTAGATCTATAGACGCCAAGTGTAGAAAATGTAGAAGAGCCGGCGAAAAGCTGTTTCTTAAGGGTGATCGTTGCAATACGCCAAAATGCGCGATTGTTCGCCGTGCCTATGCGCCGGGAGCTCATGGTAAGAAGATGGTCAAGGGTAACAAGAGTGAATATGGTATGCAGCTGGCGGTGAAACAGAAAATCAAACGGATTTATGGTGTTTTGGAAAAGCAATTCAGAAATCACTTTGAAGAAGTGCAGAACAAACAGGGTGTGGTTGGTGATCTTTTGCTGGCTCGCTTGGAAAGACGCTTGGACAACGTGGTGTATCGCATCGGTTTGTCAACCTCAAGAACGCAGGCGCGACAATTGGTCAATCACGGTCTGATTAGCCTGAACGGCAAGAAATTGGATATTCCATCAGCCGAGGTTAAAGTTGGAGATGTGGTTTCCATCAATTCATTCAAGAAAAGCAAGAACTATTTCAAGAATTTGGAAGTGACCTTCAAAAACAAGAAGGATTTCCCGGCCTGGATTGCAGTAGATGTTGAGAAATTCGAAGGCAAGGTGACGAATAATCCGACCAAGGATGATGTCGGCATCAATGTCGATGCCCAGGTAGTGGTTGAATATTATTCCCGATAATTTATTTACTATTATCCCGTCAATTTCAGCGGGTTATAAATAAGCTTAATAAACTATAAATTATTAACGAATAAATCCGTTAATAAAAAATAAGTTAAATCTATGCAATCAATAGCACTTCCACACAAGCCAAAATTTATCAGCATCGATGAAAAGACTGGTAAATTTGAAATCGATGGATGCCATCCTGGATATGGAACGACTTTGGGTAATGCCCTGCGTCGAGTGTTGTTGTCTTCTTTGACCGGTTCAGCTATTACGGCAGTCAAAATCAAGGGCGTGACACATGAATTTTCAACCATTCCCAATGTGCTGGAGGATGTGATTCAAATTATTTTGAATCTGAAGCAAGTGCGCTTTAAATCATACAAGGACGAAGCAATCAAGGTTGCCTTGAAGGCAAAAGGTGAAAAAGTGGTGACTGCGGGCATGATTGAATGTCCGTCCGACGTGGAAGTCATCAACAAAGACGCGCACATCGCGACCATCACCAATGCGAAAGGGGAGCTGGAAATCGAGTTTGAAATTGGCAGCGGGATAGGTTATGTGCCGGTAGAACAACAGGAAAAAACTGAACGCGAAATCGGAGTAATCGCGGTGGACGCGATCTATACCCCGATCCGTCGCGTGAACTATTCCGTGGATAACATGCGCGTCGGTAAAAGAACCGACTTTGAAAAAATCACCGTGGAAATCATGACTGACGGCAGCATTACTCCGCAGGAAGCTTTCACGAAATCTGTGGAAATTCTGGTGGATCAATTCTCGGCGCTGTCCGGTTTTGAAAAAGCGGGCAAAGAAGAAGTGAAAGAAGAAAAAGTGGTTTTGATGGAAAAGGTGGCGGAAGAAGCCGCACCGACCAAAGATGATCCAAAAAAAGTGGAAGTGACTGAGCTTAAAAATCTTTCCACCCGGACATTGAATGTGTTGGAGAAGAGCAAGATCGCGACCATCGGTGAAATTGTGAAAATGACCGAATCACAAGTCAGTGAATTGGAAGGTATGGGCGCCAAAGGTGTCAAAGAAATCAAGAAAGCCATTGGTGATTTCGGGCTAAACTTAAAAGCTGAAAAATAATTTTGAAGGATTTAGATTTACGAACTACGAATTAAACTAAATTACGAATATTCGTATTTTCGAAAAATTCGTAGTTCGTAAATTGAGAATTATAGAAAAAACATGAAACACTTAAAGAGCGGACGAAAATTTGGACGGGTGAAAAACCAACGAGAGGCGATGCTGAAAACTATGCTGGGCAGTTTGATCATGAAAGAAAAGATCGAAACGACCGAGGCGAAAGCCAAGGAGTTGAAAATCGTGATTGACCGGATCATCAACCGCGCCAAACAGTCCAAGACTGAGGCGAAGAAAGTTTCCGTCATCCGCGCTTTGAACAATAAATTGCCGGCCATGGCGGTCAAAAAACTGACCGGTGCATTTTTGGACAAGTTTACGGAGCGAGGCAGTGGTTATACCCGCGTGATCAAAATCGGTGCTAGACAGAGTGACAGTGCAAAGATTGCGGTAATTGAGTTCGTATAATTTACGAACTACGAATTAAACGAAATTACGAATATTAAGTTTATAGATAATTTTATTATATGGGAAAGAAAAGTATCCAAAGAAAATATCATTTGTTCGATGCTGAAGGGCAAACCAGCGGACGGCTGGCGACCCAGATCGCGACGATTTTGCGTGGCAAGAACAAAGTTGATTTTACGCCGCATATCGACGCGGGTGATTTTGTGGTGGTGATCAATTCTGACCGGATTATTGCGACCGGCAACAAGATGGAAGGGAAAGTGTATCATCATTTCAGCGGGTACCCGGGTGGAATTTCCTCAATTACCCTGAAAGACCAGATCAAGAAGGATTCGCGCAAAGTCATCGAAGCGGCGGTGGTCGGCATGTTGTGCAAGAACAAGCTGCGCGATCGTATGATGACCCGACTGTTTGTTTTCAAAGATGCCGAACATAAGTATAAAATTGACATAACACACTAAATCATATGGCTGTAAAAAAAGTGAAAAAAATAGCGGCAAAAGAAGAAATGAAAACTCCGGATGGGGAATACTTTTATGCTGTTGGCAAAAGAAAAACTTCGATCGCGCAGGTGCGGGTCTATTTGGCTTCCAAAGGTGATCAAGGGATTATGGTGAACGGCAAAAAAGCGGACAACTATTTCACCCTGGATCGCTTGCGGGCGGCGGTAGCGGCGCCCTTGGTGGCAGTCGGTCGGGAGGGCAAGGCGGACGTGCTGGTCAAAGTGGTGGGTGGCGGTTTTACCGGCCAAGCGGAAGCGACCAGACTGGGGATTGCTCGGGCTTTGATCAAGTTTGATATTAACCTAAAAAAGACTTTACGTGATTTGGGATTCCTGACTCGTGACGCTCGCGTGGTGGAACGCAAAAAACCAGGCTTGCGCAAAGCGCGTCGTTCCCCGCAATGGGCGAAGCGTTAGAAATAATATTCTTTTCTATAACAAAAAATATCCCTTTAATGGGATATTTTTTTGTCATTCCGAGCTTGTCGAGGAATCTAATTAGATCCTTCGACTGCGTCCGAGGCGGACTTCGCTCAGGATGACAGTGCTATTGTTGCGCTGGCGGGAAGATGCCCAAGAAGGCGCCGGGCTCAGGGAAGACGATGGAGAAGATGTCAGAAACATTGTCCTTGATGTCAGTGAGAAAGAGGCGTTCCAGTGAATCATTATAGATGACGAAAGGCGAATCGGTGTCGGTTTTCAAGACGTCCATGGATATGCGGTGGTCGCGCGAATCCAGCTCGATTATTTTCACATACGGGCCGGTGCTAAACAGGACGTGTTCATAGTCGGCAAACCACTGCACATTTTTGAGTCTGTCAGAATAGCGGGTGATGTCCTGTGTTTCATTCTCGTTGCGGGTCGGTTGGACGCTCCATTGGCGCAAGAAATAGGCAGAGATTTCGTGGTCGGTCCAGAAGAGCAATTTTTTGCCGTCATTGGAAAATTGCATGCCGGCCACCGAACCGCCAAGTTTTTTAAAATACGTGTCCAGCTCGCCGCGGTTGAAGATATATAAGTTGCCGTTAGTGTTCAAAAAGGCGATGCGCATGTCATCAAAAACAATTAATTTTTCGTTGGCAGAGTTTAGTTGTTCCGGGAAAGCATTGGTGATTTGGGTCAGACCGGATTTCCCATCCAGATTGGTGCGGAAAATCAGCTCGGTCGGCATCTGGGAATAGTACACATTATTTTGAGACAAGTCGTAGCTGGAAACCTGATCAGCAATCAGCGTTAGGTCGGCTTTGTCCGTAATATTGGCTCTGTAGAGCGAATTTTCGCTCAAAAAGAAAAGATAGTTTTTGTCTTGTGGATCCCAGCGCACGTTGCGCAAATCATCTTTTCCCAACAAGTCATTAAGATTGAAGGTGGTGTTGGCGTTTGGATCGGCGATGAAATAAGCGTATTGCGTCTGCTCGGCGGCCGCTTGGGTTGTCGCGGCGTTTTTTGTCAGGGTTTTTTTCAGCGGGGTCATCGTCGGCACGACGGTCTTTTGTAAAGGAATGGACAGAAAATCGCCCTGGGGTGACCACTCGATGTTTTCCTTGCGCGTGTCATCAATAAATTTCCAATCGGGGAAAATAAAAGTGTTGGCCAGGCTTTTGTCGTTGATATTCAGAATTTTGGCAACGGTTTCGCCGTTATCCATCCCAACGTAAATTACCTGATCGTTTTTGGGGGAAACAAAAAACTTTTCCGCTCCAGCGGCGGCGTAGGGGGTGCGCGGGTAATCCTGTCTGACCAGCAGCACATTCCACAATTCGGTGGAGATCCCGCTGTGGACTTCCAGGTTCTTGCGCCATGATTGGAAACCATCAGCCGAAACCGTGACTCCATAGCTTTTGGGAGTTAAGCCGGTGATATTGTAGGAATTATTGATCCGGCTCAGTTGTTTGGCAGATTCCAAGTTCCCGTCGATGTGGACATCAAATTCCTGTGGATTGGCTTTGATCGTAATGGATCCACTGTGTACAAAAACACCGTTTCGCAGATCGAAGCGGTAACCCCAGGCGTTGAGGACGATAATAGGCGTGATTATCAGGAATAATACGACCAAAGTCCAGAAAAAGATGGTGCGTTTAAGTTTTTCCATAACCCTACAAATATACCTGCCTACCGGCAGGCAGGCAAATCAGCTACAAATATACAAATAGCCGACATGGATAATACTAGCCCAAAAATCAGGTTTTGTCCAGTTGAGAGTTGACATATTGACCCTGGACAGGTATACTAAATTACGTAACTATTTAGGCATTTTTTATGTTGGCGATTATCAAAACGGGCGGAAAACAGTACAAAGTTCAAGAAGGCGACAAGATCAAAATTGAAAAATTGGAGGGTGAAGTGGGCAGCGTGGTTTCTTTTGACGAAGTCTTGTTTGTTGGTGACGAAAAGGCGGTGAAGATCGGCGCGCCGATCGTGGCCGGTGCCAAGGTGGAAGGCAAAATCCTGAAAACTTCTCAGCAGAAGAAAGTGGTGGGTGTGAAATTCAAAGCCAAGAAAAGATACTCCGTGAAATTCGGCCACCGTCAGATTATGACGGAAGTGGAGATCACTAAGATTGTGTAAAAATATTTGCAATATAAAAATCCCCGATGGTTGTCGGGGATTTTTTTTGGAGCATAATCCTTAATTCTTTGCTCCAAAGAGGTGTTTGGCTGCAAGGCCGGTCTGAGCCTTGCGGGAAATTTCCGGAAGGCTTCCGTGCAGATAATCCTGTGCTAAATGCGGGTTGGCTGAGAAGATTCTCAGCCTACGGTTACCGGAAGTCAGCAGCATATTTCTGAAGGCCGGATCCTTAGCTGCCTTTCTGTTATAATAACCCCTGTCTGTGTAAAACGAAATACCCAGTTTGCCCATTTTTGAAACCTCCAAATTGGATTTTAAACAACTGTCTATTATACCAGCTCCCGGCGATTTGTCAAGGCCGCGGAGAGAGTGGCTTCATCGGCGTATTCAATGTCGCCGCCGGTGGCCAGGCCCTTGGCCAGGCGGGATATTTTGACTGAAACATTCAAATCCTTGATTTGTCTTTTCAGATAGAGCGCAGTAGCGTCGCCTTCGGTGGTTGGGTTGGTCGCCAAGATGATTTCTTCGATGGCATCCTTTTTGATGCGCAACAATAGTTCGTTGATTTTTAAATCCTTGGTTTCGCTGCCGCCAAAAATAACACCGCCCAAGACGTGGTAAAGGCCTTTGTAAATTCCGGTTTTTTCAATTGAAATGATGTCTAAGGGTTCTTCCACCACGCAGATGGTTTTTTGTTCCCGACTGGCATTCTTGCAAATTTCGCATTCACCATCTTCAGAAATGTTGAAGCATTTGCGACAACTCTGCAGATTTTTGAGCTCCTCCAAATTTTTCGCAAAAAATTCCAGTTTCTCCTTGTCCTGTTTAAACAAAAACAAAACCAAGCGTTCGGCCATTTTGGGACCGACGGAGGGGAGGGAAGAAAAATTTTCAATAAGTTTTTTAAAAGATTTCGGATACATAATTTATTCAGTGTGTGCTCTTTCCAATGATTTGAAAGTCGTTGAGCTTTCCTGGAAATAGAGAGAAACTTTGCCGACTGGTCCGTTGCGGTGCTTGGAGATGAGAACATCCACGATGTTCTTGTTTGGCGTGTCCGGCTTTTCGCGATCTTCGCGGTAGAGGAACATCACGATGTCGGCGTCCTGCTCGATCGAACCGGATTCGCGCAAGTCGGACAGTTTCGGGATTTGCGGAGAGCGGGATTCGACGGAACGAGACAACTGCGACAGGGCAATGATCGGAATGTTGAGTTCGCGGGCGAGTTGTTTGAGCCCACGGGAAATCTCGGAAATTTCGTTGACGCGGTTGCCTTCTTTGGAGGAGCGGCCTTCCATCAGCTGCAAGTAGTCGATAATAATCACACCCACGTTATGTTCGGATTGCAGGCGGCGCGCCATGGTGCGCATTTCCATGATGTTGGCGCTGCCGGCGTCATCGATGAAAATCGGTGCCTCAGAAAGAATACCCATCGCTTCACCGATGCGTTGAAAATCGTCGTCGCCTTCGCCGGATTTGAGTCGGCCGGTGCGCAGGCGCCACAAGTCCACGCCGGATTGCGCCGCCAGCATTCTGTCGATCAACTGGTCGGAGGACATTTCCAATGAGAAGATGCCGACGCCCACTTTTTGCTGCACCGCAATCTGGCGCGCCAGATCCAAAGCGAAAGTGGTCTTTCCGATCGAGGGTCGCGCGGCCAGAATGACCAAGTCGGATTTTTGAAAGCCGGCCAGAATGCCATCGAGATCCGGATAGCCGGTCGGCACGCCGCGCAGCTGATGGTCGCCCTTGTGCAGTTCATCGATGCGGTTGAAGGCGGCTTCCAAGATGGATTTGATCGGCACAAAATCTTGTTTGATATATTTTTGCGAAACGCCGAACAGTTTTTGTTCCGCTTCGTCGAGAATTTTTTCCACGTCTTCGGATTCATTGTAGCCCATTTCCAGGATTTCACTGGCGCTGGCAATCAGTTTTCTGAGCGTGGTTTTTTTTGGAAGACCTTGGCGTAATGCACAATGTTGGAAGAAGAGGGGACGGTGCTGGCCAAAGACGCCAGATAACTGGAGCCGCCAATTTTTTCCAATTGGTTTTTTTCTTCCAGGCGATTGGAAAGCGACAACACGTCGATCGGTTCACGCTGCTCATAGAGTTCCATCATCGCTTCGTAAATCAGGTTGTGGATGTCTTTGTAAAAGTCACCCAAGCGGATCAGATTGGCAATCTTGATGACCGCATCTTTGTCCAACATCAAAGAACCCAACACGGAACGCTCAGCGTCAATGTTTTGGGGCGGGACGCGCAAATTTTCGAGATCGGTTTTCGTTGCCATAGTTTATTCATTATACCAGGCCGGGATTGAAAATCAACTATAAAAATCACCCAAGTTATCCAAGGCTTATGAACAATTGACGAAAGAGTCGATTTATATCAAAATATTCTTTATTTCCGCGACGCTTTTGGCTTGGACCAGTTGTTTGCGGAGGTCGGCGGCGCCGGGGAAGCCCTTGATGTACCAGACGAGGTGTTTGCGAATTTCAAACATGCCGGTTTCTTGCTTGTCCTTCCAGATCAGTTCGGCGTGTTGGATCATGATTTTTTTGATTTTTTTGAAATCGTAGGTCGTGGTAGAGACGGATTGCAATCCGTCTCTACGGGCGATTAACGAAGATTTGATCTCATCAAAAATATACGGCTTGCCCCACGCGCCACGCGCAATTCCCAGGCCGTCAATGCTTGGATATTTTTGCATAATTTCTAACGCGTCTTCGGGCGTATTGATTCCGCCGTTGGCCAAAACTATTTTGTCCGGGATAATTTTTTTTATTTCTTCCACAATGGCAAAATTAACCGGGGCATGAAAACTGCCTTCATATGTGCGGCCGTGCACCATGACGGCGGCGAAGGGCAGATCTTTGATATTTTCAATGAAGTGGATGGCGGTGGTGTCTTTGACTCCCGCTCTAATTTTTATTGAAACAGGTAGGTTGGTGTTTTCGCAAACAGCTGTGATGATTTCGCGCGCCAATTCTTTCTGGGGCATCAGGGCGCAGCCGGAACCATGGCCGAAAACCTTTTTGGCGGGACAGCCAAAATTGATGTCGAGGCCGTCGGGTTTCACCTTTTCAGTGATGATTCTGGTCGCTTTGGCAAAATGAGCTGGATCCTTGCCGAAGAGCTGGACGACATAAGGACGCTCCTTTTTGCCGAATCTGACCAGCTCTAGGGTCTTCCCAGGCTTAAAAAACAGCGCGCTGACGCTGGCCATCTCGGAATAGGTCACATCGGCTCCGTTGGCGCGACAAATCTGCCGGAAGGCACTGTCGGTAATGCCGGCCATTGGAGCTAACGCTAGGATGGGGTGGTTTAATTTTTGCCAGAAGTTTTTCATAATACGGTTCTTACTTTTCTTTTCCGCAAAGAAAAGTAACAAAAGAAACTCTCAGCCGGACAAAATTTTCTACAAAATTCTGCACTCGCGAGCTAAAAGTTCCGGCTGCTTCCGCCTTGCGCTTAGGCGCAAGCGGAATCAAGGAACTTTTTTAACGCTCGCTCCGTTTGAATTTTGGGAAAATTTTGTAGGCTGAATTAATCGCAATTTTGTAAAAATAAAAATCCAAAACTACAATTTTTTAAACTTAAGATTTTGGATTTTATTTGAAATTTTGATTTTGAACTTTGGAATTCCAGTCTACTCTGCTTTGTTTGCGATGATAATGTTTCCTTCCTTGTCTTCGCGGACTTCGAAACCGGATTTGGCGATTTCGTCTTCGAGTTTTTTGCGATCCTCATCGGAGATGACCGCGGAGTGTCCGCCGTGAGCGTGGCCGCAGCCACAGGCGTCTTCGTCTTTTTTTCCCCCGCCTGCATCGCTATGCGAAGCATTGCGGGCAGGTTCGTCATCGTGGCCACATGAACCACCGCAGCATGAATGTCCCATATTGTTTATTGTTTCCCGCCTGCATCGTTAGGCGAAGCATTGCGGGCAGGTTTGATTAAATAATTATTATTCTTCAGATCTTCGATAGTATAGCCCATTCTCAAAAGCTTGTCACGCAATTCATCGGAGGCTGTAAAGTCCTTGCTTTCGCGGGCGGCTTTGCGCTCTTCGGCGATCTTTTGGATTTCCTCTGGAATTTCAATGGCCTCCGGAATGATCAGACCAAAAACCTTGTTCATATTTTCCCATAATTTTAAAACTTTATTGGCTTCGATGGAGCTGAGTTTTTGTTCGGCTAGCAAGGAGTTTGTCTTGGTGATCATTTCATAGACAACCGACATGGCCAGGGGAGTATTCAGGTCATCGTCCATGGCTTCTTCAAGCGTTTGTTGATATTTTTCAATTTCAACAAGAAAGCTGGCGTTTTCCGGCTCGGTCGTCTGCTGTCCGATTTTTTTCAAGTTCGCGACAAAATCCGTGATTCTTTGCAAATTGCTCTTGGCCTGCTCCATGACCTCCCAGGTGAAATTCATCTGGCTGCGATAGTGGGCGGACAAGAAAGCGAGCCGCAGCACGGCCGGAGTGAAGCCTTTGTCTTGAATATTCTCCAGCGTGTAAAAATTATTTTTTGATTTACTCATTTTGGCACCGTCTACTAAGAGATGGCGGGTGTGAATCCAAAAATTAACGAACTTGGCGCCAGTCGCGCACTCTGTCTGCGCAATTTCGGCTTCATGGTGGGGAAAGATGTTGTCCTCGCCGCCGGTGTGGATGTCCACGGTGTCGCCAAGGTATTCGGTGCTCATGGCGGAACATTCTATGTGCCAACCGGGATAACCGATGCCCCAAGGCGAATCCCACTTCATGATGTGTTCTTTCGGCGCCTTGAGCCACAGGGCAAAATCCCATGGATTTTTTTTGTCCGGGTGTTCTTCGAGGCGCGCGCCGACTTTCAGATTTTCCAAAGTGTTGCCGGATAGCTGGCCATAATCAGGAAAAGAGGTGACATCAAAAAAAACATTGCCGTTTTTTTCATAAGCATGGCCACTTCCAATCAAGCGTTCAATGATTTTGATCATCTGTGGGACATGAGCGGTGGCTCGCGGAAAATAGTGTGCCGGTTCAATATTTAATTCGTTTTCGCGGGCATGAAAATATTCCTCATAGAAATCCGCAATTTCCCGTGGCGTCTTTTTTTCTTGTAGTGCTCTTTTTTCAATTTTATCATCACCGGAATCACCCTGATTCACGTCGTCAGCGGTCAGATGGCCGACGTCGGTGATGTTTTTGATCTGGCGGACTTCGTAGCCTTGATATTCCAGATATCGACGCAAAACGTCCGGTGTTGTGTAGGAACGGAAGTTGCCGATGGTTATGTAGTCATAAACCGTCGGACCGCAAGTGTACATAGAAACCTTGCCGGCATGCAGCGGTTTGAATTCCTCTTTCTGTTTCGTCAAGGTATTGTAAAGTTTTAGAGCCATTTTTTGAATTTAAAAACAATCATGGTTAGGAGGGCAAGGAAGAGCATGATAGCGCCATGGATCCAGAAAGCATGGGGATTTTTGCCGAAAGGGATGTCGGCGCTCATGGCCAGAATGTTGGAATAGACAGAGAGGGGCAGCAAGATGGCGGAAAAAATCGTCAAAACCTTCATGGTTAAGTTCAATTTGTTGGAGAGCAAGGAGTTGTTGGTCTCTTCCAATGATTCGACGGTCTCCTTGAAACTTTCCAAAGAATTCCAGACGCGGATGTTGGTGCCGATCAAATCCTGGAAATATGGTCGTAAGGTGGAATCAATAAATTTATAGTCCCGTTGCGCCAGTGATTCAATGACGGAACGCTGCGGCTTCAAGGTGCGGCGGAAGTTCAGGATGTCACGTTTGACCACCGAAATTTCCAGCACCATTTCTTTTTCGTGTTCAGCAAAAATTTCCTGCTCGACATAATCCAACTTTTTGGAAATATGATCCAGCTTGGGAAAACAGGATTCCAAAAGCATCTCAATGATGCTGTGGAGCAGGGCGGCCGGGGAGTGAGACATTTTCTCCTCACGCAATTTTTTGTCGTCCTTCAAGTCGCTAAAAAATTCGGTCAACTGCCAGATTTCTTGATCATGCGAAGTGATCAGGGCATCCTGCGTGATGACGATGTCCAGTTCGCCGGGATAGGTGGTGCGGGAGCTGGTGTCAAACAAAGGAATGTGGATGGCCAGATAAAGGCAGGTTTCATATTCGGCCGCCTTGGGGCGCAGGGTCGGCGTGGAAAATTCCTCCACCACGATCGGGTGCAACTGATATTTTTTTTGCAGCGTCAGGATCGCGTCGGCGTCCGGCTCGGTAAAATCGATCCACTTGAATTTGCTTGATTTGATTTCTTGCATAGAAGTGTATTTTTTTAGATTTATTTTATCTCTATTGTACCAATAAAAACCCAATTTGACAAAAAAGAGAGCGGGTTGCTAGAATTAGGCCAATGAGAAGGATCGTGCAATTTTTAATACGGATATACCAAAAAACGTTGTCGCTGGACCACGGGCCAATGCACAAATATTTGCATACCGGCGCGTGTATCTATTATCCGAGCTGCAGTGAATACACGCATCAGGCAATCGGACGCTTCGGCCTGATCAAGGGCGGATGGTTGGGTCTCAAAAGGATAGCCCGCTGTCACCCGTGGCGCCAGGGTGGAATGGACCCGGTGCCGGAGAAAAAAGCCTAATTTTTTTTGAATGTAAATCAGTAAGCAAGTGGATTGTTAAAAAACAGTCCGGTCGTTTGCTTGTTTGCCAGTTTTTTTAAAATCTAAAAATATATTCTAAATATGCAGGGAGGAATTGGAAAATGAAAAAGCATTTTGGATGGTCGGTTACGGGAGGCGATAGGCCGTTGCCGGGCATGGATGGGATGTCAAAAAAGGAGATCAAGAAACAGGCCGTGCTGGACAACAGACGGCCATTGAAAGGGCTGGAGCATCTTGAGGAGGCAACGCCGGGTGATTCTTTCCATGCAATGGAAGACAACGGCGGGCCGAAGGAAATATGAAAAATTCGGCGGTCGATCTGTTTGCTTGGCACAATCAAAAAAGGAAGGAGGAAGAAGCGGCGGGAGGTTTTGTGCTGAAGATTCTTCGGCTATTGAGCGGAGAATCGCAACCATTTAAAATTTTGTTCTTCGTGAGAAAGGAGAGGTAAGTTGGTAAAAAAATTCGGGCGACCAACAGGCTGCAGAGCAACCAGTCCGGAGGCTTGTGCGAAAATGAAGAGACATAAGAAAAAAGGTGGGCGTTGCCGGGGATGTAATTTCCCGGTTGGGTCTGAAAAATAATTTAAGGAGGGCTTATGGCAGAAGCGGGAACGAGTGAAGTATCGGGTAGTAGCGAGGGGAGCAAGGGCATGCCGGTGATTATGCCGATCAGCGGCACGAACCTTGATCTCAGGCGGGTCAATTGTTCAAGGGAAGATGTCAGGCGTATCTATGGGAATCGACTTGTTATGGTCGAAATCCTGAAGGAGAACAATATCGTATCTTCAGAAAAATGCGGTGGGTGCGATATGTGCGGAAACCGTATTCAGTAGGGCATTTTTTGCAGGGGGCGTCGTTCGATAGCGACGCCCTTTTTTAATGGCTGAGTTGTAATATTTGACAGGTAATTTAAGTAGTATTATTATAAATTAGCACTCGGACTTGACGAGTGCTAATGAGGTGCTATAATACAAACATGAATACGCGTCAGCAGAAAATTTTAGCGGCAGTCATTGAAGAATATACCAGCACGGCGGTGCCGGTGGGTTCGGCGGTTTTGATCGAGAAATATTCTTTCAAGATCAGCTCGGCGACCATCCGCAATGACATGACGCAATTGGAAAAAGACGGTTTTCTCTATCAGCCACACATCAGCGCCGGCCGGATCCCGACCGACAAGGGTTATAAATATTTCGTGGAAGAAATGATGGGCGACACGGAACTGAGTCTCTCAGAACAAAAAAAATTGCAAGCCGAACTTCTGAAACTCAAAGCGCAGCACAACCGCCTGTCACGCACCACCGCCAAACTCATGTCGTCCTTCACGGGCAACTTGGCCATCAGTGGTTTGGAAAAAGATTTTGCGGAATTTGGCCTGCGCGAACTGCTGGATCAACCGGAATTCAAAGAGATTGATGAATTTTGCAAAGTGGCGGAAGCATTGGACTTCATCGATGAAAACATTGATTCCTTGCTCAAGGGCGTCAAAGCCGGCGAAACCAAAATTTTCATCGGCAAAGACAATCCCATCAAAGAAATTTCCAACTGTTCCATGGTGGTGGCGCCCTACCGGACCAAGAAAGGCGAAAAAGGCGTGCTGGCCATCATCGGCCCCAAGCGCATGCAATATGCCAAGAACAAATCGCTGATTGACTATATGAAGAAGCTTTTGGGGGCCTCAGCTGTAGTAATAATTGTAATCAATAGCATGTCATTCTGAGCGAAACGTAGTGGAGTCGAAGAATCTAATGAATTTGTAAAAGTAGATCCCTCGATTTCGTCCGCGGCGGACTTCACTCGGGATGACAATAAATTGTCATATGACAAAACACAAAGAAAAAGAGGAGGATATTATTGAACAAAAAGATATGAAAAAAGAAATCGAAGAAGAATTAAAAGACGTGGAAAGCGAGGAATCGGAAACTCCGGAAGTTGCGGAGGAAGTTGAACTGACGGAAACGGAAAAGCTGGAAAAGCAGGTGCAAGAGAATTTGGATGGCTGGAAAAGAGCGCAAGCGGATTTCGAAAACTACAAAAAACGGCAAGCCGATTCAGCCAAAGATTTGATCCGCTATGCTTCGGAAAATGTGATCATGCAGATTATTCCGGTGCTCGACAATTTCCAAGCTTCGACTGCGCATGTGCCTGAGGATCAAAAAAGCAATGCCTGGGTGACGGGCATCATGTATATCCAGAAACAATTGGAGGATGTTTTGAAAGATCAGGGTGTTTCCGAAATAGATGCCAAGGTGGGAGAAAATTTTGACCCAACTTTGCACGAAGCTATCGAAGACAAAGAGTGCAAATCCTGCAAGAGCAAGGATTATGAATTTAAGAATAAAATCAAACAAGTGGTGGCAAAGGGATACAAGATTGAAAACAAAGTGATTCGTCCGGCCAGAGTGGTGGTGGAGTAGGAGTAGTTTTTTGAAAAGCACTTTAAAATAAAAAAAACCGGAAGGTGTGAGCCATACACCTTCCGGTACTACGGGAGAAATATTTTACTCCCGGGCGAGACTGTTACGACTGTGGCAGATGTCTGCCGGTGGCGAAATACTGCGGGAGCTCACGGAGACTGGTTGTGTCCATGATGGCAACCCTGACAGTTGCGGCACCGTATTGATGGATAAGAGACCTGAGCATCTTTTCCATTGTGTTCACCTCCTTTTATTCGTAGGCTTTGAGATCATTGAAGAGTCTCAGTGAAATGTGGGCCGTTCCGTTGGAGCGGCGGAGCAACTTTTTTGCCCTGGCGATTTGTCCCCAGACTTTGTGTTTGAGAGGGGGTTTATTGCCCTCTATTGTCTTCAGCAAAGTTGTTAATTCCTGCGTCAGAACCTCAGTCTTTCCCACTGCTTCTCCATTTGGCATAAAATGTGCTACCTCCGTAAATGTATTTAATGCTGATAATCTAGCACAAGCAAGGGAAATTGTCAAGCCCGTGGAAATTTTCAATAATCAATTTACAATTTTCAATCAATAATCAATTTTCAAAAAATAAAATATTGGAAATTAGGTCATTGAAAATTCAATGAAAATTGAAAACTGGAAATTGAAAATTAATAAGTAAATATTTTAATTAAGGTATTTTTAGCGCAAAGGTCGCTAGATATTACCTCAAAAATAATATGAGTAAGATTTTAGGTATCGATCTCGGTACCACTAACTCCGCAATGGCCGTCGTGGAAGGCGGCAGCCCGACCATCATTGAGAACAAAGAAGGCAACCGCACCACGCCGTCGATGGTGGCCATCACCAAGAACGGAGAACGCCTGGTCGGCCTGTTGGCCAAGCGCCAAGGTGTGACCAATCCGACCAACACCCTGTTTTCCATCAAACGTTTGATCGGACGGCATTTTGATGACGCTGAAGTGCAACGTGACATCAAAACCTTGCCGTACAAAATCATCAAGGCCGGTGAAGGCGTGAAAGTGGAGATGGGCGGCAAGGAATATACGCCGCAAGAAATTTCTTCCATGATTCTGGCCAAACTCAAAGCGGATGCGGAAGAAAAGTTGGGTGAAAAAATCACCGACGCGGTCATCACTGTGCCGGCGTATTTTGACGATGGCCAGAGAAAGGCCACCAAGGAAGCCGGTGAAATCGCGGGCTTCAACGTGCGCCGCATCATCAATGAACCGACAGCCGCGGCTTTGGCGTATGGTTTCAACAAAAAGAAAGACGAAAAAATCGCGGTGTACGATCTGGGTGGGGGAACTTTTGACATTTCCATTCTGGAAGTTTCCGAAGACACGGTGGAAGTGAAATCGACCAACGGTGACACTCACCTTGGTGGTGACGACTTCGACCAAGTGCTGATCCACTGGATCATCGACGAATTCAAAAAACAAGAAGGTGTGGATCTCTCCAAAGATCCGCTGGCGTTGCAGCGCATCAAAGAATCCGCCGAAAAAGCCAAGATCGAACTGTCGACTGCGCAAGAATCAGAAATCAATCAGCCGTTCATCACGGCGGATTCTTCCGGACCCAAACATCTTGTCATGAAAATGACGCGCGCCAAATTGGAAGAATTGGTGGGGGATCTGGTCAAGAAAACCCTGGAACCGACCAAGAAGGCTCTGGCCGATGCCGGTCTCAAAGTGGGCGACATCAATGAAGTGATTCTGGTGGGCGGGATGACCCGCATGCCGTTGGTGATCAAAACCGTGGAAGATTTCTTCGGCAAGAAACCGAACATCACCGTGAATCCGGACGAAGTGGTGGCCATGGGCGCGGCTATCCAGGGTGGCGTGCTGCAGGGTGATGTGAAAGATGTGTTGCTTTTGGATGTCACACCATTGACGCTCGGGATTGAAACGATGGGCGGAGTGCGCACCCCACTCATTGATCGCAACACAACTGTGCCTGTTTCCAAATCGCAAACTTTCTCGACCGCGGCGGACAATCAACCGTCCGTGGAAATTCACATTCTGCAAGGGGAACGTGAAATGGCCGGTGACAACAAAACGTTGGGCAGATTTATTCTCGATGGCATTCCACCCGCTCCACGCGGCATTCCGCAAGTGGAAGTTTCTTTCGACATCGATGCCAACGGCATTCTGTCGGTGAAAGCCAAAGACAAAGCGACCAACAAGGAACAATCCATCCGCATCGAAGCCTCGACGGGTCTCTCCAAAGAAGAAATCGAACGCATGAAAAAAGATGCGGAGATCCATTCGGAAGAGGACAAGCGCAAAAAAGAATTGATCGAAGCGCGCAACTTGGCGGACACGCTGACCTATTCCACTGAAAAAGCTTTGAAGGACGCCGGTGACAAAATCACCGCGGACGAAAAGAAGCCGGTGGAAGAAGCAATCACCGAGCTCAACAAGGTGAAAAACAGCGATGACCTGGAAGCGATCAAAAAAGCGACCGAAACGCTTTCCCAAGCCGCCCAAAAGATCGGCGAAAAACTCTACAAAGCCGCGCAACCCGAGCAACCAGCTCCCGGCGCAGCTGGAGAAGCACCCAAAGAAGGTGAAGCTCCTGGCTCGGCTTCAGACGGCCCAAAAGAGGCCGAAACCGAAAAACCGGAAGACAAAAAAGAATAACAAACTTTCAAAAAAGCGAGGTGAAAAACCTCGCTTTTTTGTGTTACAATTGGAGCATGGCGAATTGGGCAAATCAGACTGATAGGACGAATAGGACAGATGATGCGAATCTGCTTTTTAAGCATGGAGGGTATCGCAATCTAAAATCGTATCAGATGTCGACTTTGGTTTATGATTTGACTGTTGAGTTTTGCAAAAAATTCATTGATTTTAAAAGTCGCACCAATGATCAAATGGTGCAAGCGGCGCGCAGCGGTCGGCAGAATATTGCAGAGGGCAGTCAGGCGGCCGCAACTTCGAAAAAGACCGAACTCAAACTGACCAGCGTGGCGCGAGCGAGTCTGGAGGAGCTGCTGATTGATTATGAGGATTTTTTGCGTCAGCGCGGACTGAAAATGTGGGCGAAAGATTCGATGGAGGCAAAAAATATTCGCAATCTGGCCTATGCTAGTGATAAGTCCTATCAGTCTTACTCGTCTTATCTTCGCGATGGAGAACTGGCCGCCAACGTCTTAATCTGCTTGATTCACCAAACCAATTATTTGCTCGACCGACAATTGAAAACATTGAGCGATGAATTTCTTCAGCAAGGTGGCTTTACGGAAAGACTGTATAATCAGAGAAAAAATTTACGTGGTAACAATTATAATTGAAATCATATGATCTCACCCGGACTAAAAAAATTTATCGAAGCAAACGCCACGGCCTTGGCGACGGCTTGACTTTTCGAGCCATTTTTGATACGCTGATTTGAATTCGATATCGTTCGGATTTAGCTTAAAAATCTAACATAATTCAATAGAGGGAGGTATCAATGTATTACAACAGCTTGTTTCGTGCATTCATGGTGGAACTGAAGCAGCGGTTTGGTCGTCGCAAGGAAACAAGGAAAATCCTCAGCGTCTGTGAGTGGGAAGGAAAAAAAATTCTCGATATCGGATGCAATCTGGGTTACCTTTCCGGTCTGATTGCCAAGCGTGCTGCCTTTGTGATGGGAATCGATACGAATCACAAAGCGATAACATGGGCGAAGATTAGAAATTATGGTGTTGATTTTTTTTGGAGCAGAGATGGAAAGAGACTTCCTTTCACGCCTGATTTTTTCGATGCGGTGGTGCTCTCGCATGTCCTGGAGCATTTCGAAGATCCTGCGCCCCTTCTCGATGAGATAAAAAAGATCCTGAAAAAGGACGGGAGCGAATTGGTGGTCATTGTTCCGAAGGAGGAATATTTGGGACAAAATACCCCTGATCACAAGGCGCTTTTCCAATCCTCGGAAGATCTTCAGCGCGTGATGAAGGCACACGCTTTCAAGGTTCTCCAGATCATGGATATCGGCAAATCTATCATCGCCCGGTGTGCTCTGGACAGATAGGGGAAAACACGGCAGCGTCTTATACGGCGACTAGGGGATAGTCGCTGTTTTTTTCTCAAAAAATTTCTCGAAGCAAATGCCATGGCTTTGGCGACGGTCGGCCAGAACGTATAATTGGCTCTTTAACAAATAGTGTGTTGAATTAACATCAGAAATGGTATGAATGCGAGGGTTACTTTAGCAATATAATTATCAATGTTTCTAAATCCAAATGATACTCTTTTAATCATCTTAATCTTGG
>JBAZBJ010000002.1:0-113021 GCA_041671525.1 Parcubacteria group bacterium | reverse complement strand
GCAGAAACGCTTTGTATAGTTGCCTGCGTTTGTGGACCAGTGCATCCACCGCCGCCTGGCGTATTGGCCGGCAAACACACACCTGAAATATCATCAGTAATCGTTGCATTTAATGTTACGGTCTGATCACCACTTGTTGTATCAATAGTCGTTGGAGTTATGGAAAGTGCCGTTATTTTAGGAGCGGTTGTGTCGGCTTTCTTGCCAACCACATTATTCTTAATAATGTTCCAATGCTCTCTTGAAATCGGATCGTCCGGACCGAATTTTCCATTGCCATAACCACCAATCCACCCCAAAGATTTGGCAGTTTCTATATATTTATAGAACATATGTGTTTTGGGAACATCGGAAAATGACGGGGTGGTCGGCTCCACCAATTTAACACTTTTTGCTTTGACCAAAAAAACAACAGCCTGACCCCGTGTTGCCAAGTCTTTCACGCAATATTTTCCATCCCCACATCCGGAAGTGATTCTCTTCGTAGCCAGCGCCTGCACTGCTGCAAAATAAGGCGAATCTTTTGTGACATCAGAGAAGACTGGTTTATCATTCTTCGTCAATTTCCAATTCATAAGATTAACGATCTCTTGCGCCATCTGGCCTCTGTCAATAGTGGTATTTGTTGGACCAATCTCGCTTCCGCCTCCAGTACCAGGAGTACTGGGATTTGCCAAATTGGCCTTATCTACTACCGAAGATGTAGGTGCTTTTTTTGTCGCACCTCTAGTCAGCGTGATAATGCCATAAGCAAGTGGGCCGACTGCCAAGGCAACTGCCGCCACAGCAACTATTGTTTTGGTTTTAGTTTTAGTTTTGACTTGTGTCTGGTACATAGATTTGTGTAAAAATTATTTTATTTAAATTACCCAACATGTAATTTAATTATGCCATAAATGTCCTTTTTTAGCCAAAAAAGTTATCCACAGCCTGCCAAGTTAATCACCTTTGCGCAACTTTTCCATGAGCTGCATATAAAATTGCAAATTGTGCATCGCCGCCAAGCGCATGCCAAGTGGATCCTTGCTGACAAAGAGATGGCGCAAATAGCTTTTGGTGTGATTTTGGCACAGCTCGCAATCACAATTTTTGTCCACCGGCGCAAAATCTTCTTTGAATTTTTCGTTGTTGATATTGATGGTTTCATAGAATTTCTGTCCGGCCGGTAGAGACGCATTGCAATGCGTCTCTACGTTTGACGTCTCTGCGTTTTTCCAAATAAATAAACGGCCATGTCTGCCCTCCCGGGTCGGGATGACGCAATCAAACATATCCCAACCACACGCCACAAATTTCACGATGTCTTCCGGCGTGCCGACCCCCAAAGCAAAACGCAACTTGTCTTCCGGAATCATTTGCGCTGTTTCGCGCACCATGTCTTCCATAAAAACACCCTTCTCATCCACATGCCGCGCGCCAAAACCATAACCGTCAAAATCCAGTTTCACCAATTCTTCCGCGCAATATTTACGCAGCTTGGCATTTTTACCACCCTGAATAACTCCGAACAGAAGCGGCCGCTGCGCATCCTCAATTTTTCTTTTCTTAATCTGGTTCTCATATTCGACTTTGCACCTTTTCGCCCACGCCACGGTCCTTTCAACTGCGATCCTTGTTTTCTCTTCGGAATAACTGACCGGCGGCACGTCATCCAAGACCACCATCATATCCACGCCCAGATCAAACTGGATCTGGATCGATTTTTCCGGCGTCAGTTCGTGGCGCTTCCCATCCAAGGGAGACTTGAAAACCGCCATCTCATCGGTTATTTTCCCCAGCTCCGGATTTTTGTGAATCAAGGAAAAAATCTGAAAACCGCCGGAATCAGAAAGCAGCGGTTGGTGCCAATTCATAAACTCATGGATGCCACCAGCCTTTTTGATCAGATCCATGCCAGGATTAAGATACAAGTGATAGGTGTTGACCACCATCGGCGCGATACCGACCTGCTCCAAGTCTTTTTTACTCACCGATTTTACAAAACCGCGCGTCGCGTCAGGCATAAAAAACGGAGATTGAATTTCTCCGCTTTTTGTTTGTATTTTACCGATTCTCTTTTTCCCCCTTTGGGAAATTATTTGAAACACTATGCTTTAATTTACTACTTTGTAATTAGAACCGATGCCTGGGTCTTCGATCAGGCCAGTGGTTTTTTTCTCCGCCATCGCCGAAACAACATTGTCTGTGAATGCATCTTTGGCGGAAAATGTCGCCTGCCCGACCAACTCAACCAGCGTGTCAGCTTGGTTTTGCGCCGGGGTGATCTGAATTTGAAAAGCCACTTCTGGCGGCGCATTCAGGATGCCCGCGCCGGCATTCATCTTGCCAAGATCCCAAACCATACTATTATCCCTGGCGTTATAAGTCAATTTCCCATCATCCGGCGCGATCTTGCCGGTCATTGTCACGCCCGTCGGGAGTGATGCGGTGACTTTGGCATCCGTGATGTCATTGGAAACATTCATCACTTTCCAATGAATTGTGTAGGTGGTCGGCGTGCCAACTTTGGGTGGGATCGGCCCGGCATTCGGAATCGTCGTGTCATTGAAATATCCTTTCATATCCAAGACCAATTTGGAATCAAGCTTAATGTCCATATTGTTGCCGGAAATAATTTTATTGGAATTGATCGGCGTCTGGATGTCCGGACTGTCAATTTTAGCCAAAGCCGAAATTACATAATTTTTGTCATTGGCGGTCGCGACCGGAATCACTTCTTTGACCTTGATGGCAAATTCCATTTCGCCACTTTGCCCGGGCGCTAAATTTTTGAGCGATGCATCATCGACACCTTTCCAAGTGATCACTTTGCTATTGGGATCGAAAGCGCCTTTTTTCAGTTCCAACGTCGCATAATCCAAAACCGGACTATCGATCTTTTCATTCAAGATGACATCCCGCAAATCGATGTTGCCGTTGTTTTTATAGACAATTTTGAAGCGTAAAACATCCCCGGCCTTGGTGATGTATCTATTCGCGCCATTGACCGATTGCTGGATTTCCAGAGGTGAAGCCACAATCGTGGTCGCGGCCTGCTCTTCGCTGTAGCTCACAAATTTTCCTTGCTCATCCGTCCCGACAAAGGCTTTCACGTTTTTCACTTCATCCCGATTGCCCTCCAATTTACCACTGATCACAATTTTCCCGGCTTGCCCGGCATTCAAGTGGCCCAGATACCATATATTTTCCCCCTCGGAAACCAGTGGATTAGATCGGCTGAAGGTGAAAGTGTCCGGATAGTCCACCCTGATTTTGATGTTCTCGAAATCTTCTTTGCCGGTGTTGGTGTAACTCACTTGATAATCGACCGCGTCCCCGCTGGAAGTTTTCGTCGGAGCCAAAATTTCCAAATCAATCGGTGAAGTTTCCACGTTGATGCCGATTTGGTTTTTGGCCGTGAATTGACTGTTGAAATTGGAAGGGGTGTAAATCAGATCGGTTTTCAAATAGATCAAGGCGCCTTTCGGGCTATAGGCATTACCACTCAGAATAACTTTGCCACTGGATTTGCCGGCAATGTTGCCCAATTTGAAAACGCCGCTGGTCTGACTCTCAGAGGTGAAATTGGAGTTTTCCCCCGGTTTGAAACTTTCCGGATAAGTGATCCGCAGCAGCGCGTCCTGCAAAGTCGCCCGATTATTGTTGGTGTAGTTTATTTCGAAAGTCAGCAACTTGCCGCTGGAAGCATTGGCCGGGCCGTTGATCACGGTAACCAATCCGCCCTCGCTGAAAGCGGATTGCGAATAACGGTAAAAACCAAAAATGGCCAGTGCCAACACCGCGATCCCGAGCACGCTATACGCGCCGATCTTTAACGCTTTTTTTTGCTCTGACTCCAAGCCTTTTTTCTTTTCTTCCCAAGCATCCTCAACCGGCACATCGGCTTGCGCTTTTTTCAAAGATTCCTGGATATCAAATTCACTCAAACCGTGCTTGGACAGATTCGCGTCTTCTTCTTTGGAATATAGTTTATTTTTTATTTCTGACAAACTCATTTTTTGGTCTTAAACACCTTTTGTTTTATGCGTCAATTATAGCAAATTGCACGTATTTTTCAAAGCCAGTTCAGCGCTTCTTGGGCGATTACTTTGAGATTGTTCACATCTTTTTGTGAAACCTGTAGTTTTACTAAATTAGCAATCTTGTTTTTTAAAAAAATTCGGATTAACTTTATGGCTTCGTTGCTGATTTTTATCCGCTTATTTTCGGCCTGATGACAATTTCGACACAAGACTCCGCCTTTGCCGGCACTGAAATAATTGTTCTCCGGTTGCAATTTGTGCTCGCAATTGACGCACTTCTCCACTTCCAGGCGATAACCGGTCGCGCTTAACAATTTGAAAGTAAAACCCAACAGCAGAAGATCCATCTTATTTTCGGCTCCGGCTTCTGAACTTAATTTATCCAGCCCGCGCACAAACCCAATGAGAATCTCAAAAATTTCCTTGTCCTGTTCCTGTTCACTGATGATTCGCTCAAAAATTTTGAAAGTCTGACTGACTCGGTTGAGAGCCTCCAGATTGCTTTTCAATTGCAAAAAATTTTCCAGCACGATCGCGCCCGTGATTTTGCCCATCCCCCGACTCTTGGCCACAAAAATTTCCGCGAGCGTGATCGGTTCCAAGCTGCCAGCCAGTTTGGCATTGGGCTTGCGCACGCCCTTGCCGATGGCCTTGATTTTGCCAGCCTCGGCCGCATAGACCGTATAAATCCGATCCATCTCGCCGACATTGCGTTTGTTCAAAATGATACCAGTGTATTTGTAGTCCATAGTCTGATTTTATCTTAATTTTGGGCAAAAAGAAAAGGGTCATTGCTGACCCTCCGCTTCAATGAAGCGCAATCCCTTTGCCTTGCTGATACAGTTAGGGCAAACCTTAACTACGGATTCCATTCCGGGCTTAGTCATGAAGACTATCTCGTTTGGAATAATTTGTTGCTGACAAAAGTTGCATCTACTCGCGGGAACCACGAGCGCGATAACCTCCTCCGGTTCATCTTTTGGCATGATCCATCTTTTGAGCAAATTCCACACTCACCACCTCCATTATCGTTTTATCGAAATTTCGATTTTTTCGCCATCAGCTTCAAATGTTTTTTGAAGATCAGGTTGATCCAGTATACCGGAAATCAGCTCCTTGGCAAGAACTTCCTTTTCAATTATATTTTTTAACTCCGCATTCTCAAACACCTTCCCGCCGGAATAGGCCACAAGGATCCGGTTGTCAACTTCAAAGCCCGCTTCTTTGCGCATTTCCTGGATAAAGCGGATAATTTCGCGCGCTTGGCCTTCAAGTTTCAGGTCTTCGTTGATATGCGTATCTAATTCAATGTCATTGCCCTCCTTTAGATGAGAAAGTGTATTATTAATTTTTATTTCTTTAACATTAACCTCATCACAAATAATATTACTAAGCTCAGTACTCAATTTCATTTCTCTTACACTTAAGGATTGCAATGGCTGTCTGACTTTAATGCCTGCCTTAGCTCGTAATTGTAGACCAACATTAACAATGTACCTAACCTGCTCCATTTCCATGTTTATCTTTTCATCTATTAAAAGCAGGCTTTTTTCAGGATAGACAGAAAGATGCACAGACTCTTCTCCTGTTATATTTCTATATATTTCTTCAGCAATAAATGGCGTAAACGGTGCCATTAGTTTAGAAAGTAATCTCAATACATGATAAAGCGTTAAGTAAGCATCACTTTTGTCATTATCATTTTCTGATTTCCAGAACCTTTTCCTGCTTCTACGTATGTACCAATTGGAAAGATTATCAATAAACTTCGGTAACAACCTACAGGCTCTATTTAATTCATAATTTTCCATCGCTGTATTAACATCATTTATCAGAACACTCAACTCAGAAATTATCCACTTATCTAATAAATTTTCTGACAATTTTTTTGTATCTTTTGGTTCCCATTTATCAACATTTGCATACAACACGAAAAATGAATACGAATTCCAGAGCATGCGGAACATGCCGCGCACCAGGTCAGCCACGTCCGCTTCCTTGAAATTCAGATTTTCGGCGGCCACCACCGGCGAAGACATGAGATAAAAACGCAACGCATCTGCTCCATATTTTTCCAGCATGAGCGACGGATCCGGATAATTCTGAAGTCGCTTGGACATCTTCTTGCCATCTTCCGCCAACACGGTTCCATTTACGATCACATTCTTGAAGGCGGGCTTATCTTTGAGCGCCGTACCCAAAACATGCAGATAATAAAACCAAGCGCGCGTTTGATCCTCCCCTTCCGCGATAAATTCGGCTGGAAAATTTTGCTCAAACTTTTCTTGATTTTCGAACGGATAATGCATCTGCGCGTAGGGCATCGAACCGGAATCAAACCAGGTGTCCAAAACGTCCGGGATTCTTTTCATCGTGCCGGAACACTTCTCGCACTGGAAAGTTATCTTGTCGACAATGTGTTTGTGCAAGTCAGTGACTTTTTGGCCACTCGCCTCTTCCAATTCCTTGATCGAGCCAAAAACTCGCATCTCTCCACACTCGCATTTCCAAATCGGCATCACGGACGCCCAAAATCTTTGGCGGGAAATTGACCAGTCGCGAGCGCCAGAGAGCCAGTTGCCGAAACGACCTTCTTTCATGTGCTTGGGCGACCAATTAATGTCTTTGGCCAATTCCAAGGCTCGTTCTTTTACGCCAGTCACTTTCACAAACCAGGACGAGGTCGCATAGTTGATCAGCGGCGTGTCGCAACGCCAACAATGCGGATAGCTATGCTCGTATTTTTCTTTAGCAAAAAGCAATCCAGCATGTGCCAAATATTTGATGATTTCAATATCCGTTTTTTGATGATCATCCATCGGTTTCACGGAAAGTCCATCAAAATCAGTCGCTTCCGATTTAATCTGGCCATCCATCCCAACGTGCTGAATAAAAGGCAGCTTGTATTGATAGCTCAGATTTAAATCGTCTTCGCCAAAACCCGGGGCTATATGTACCACACCCGTCCCCTCTTCGGTCGTGACAAAATCAGCCGCGTAAATCTGCCAACCGCTTTCTTCGTTCTGCAAACCCTTGCCGACATAATAATCAAACAACGGTTTGTATTTCTTTCCGACCAAATCTTGCCCTTTAAATTCTTCTGTAATTATTGACGGCGTAGGAGGAACTTCTCCTGGCTTTAATTCTTTTGCCGATGGGAAGAATTCATCTTTCTTGAGTTCATAAATTGATTTTGCTAAAACAAAATACTCAGCTTTATCGTTTTTGTTATTGTAAGAAATCTTTACATAATCGATATCCTTCCCCACCGCCAATGCCACGTTCCCAATCAACGTCCACGGTGTGGTTGTCCAAGCCAAGACGAAAGTTCCGGGCTCATCCACCAGTTCAAATTTGGCAATCGCCGACAGATCTTTAATGTCTTTGTAGCCCTCGCTCACTTCTTGTTGCGATAAAGTCGTTTCGCAGCGCGTACAGATATGCATGGAACGATAACCTTCATAGATCAATCCCTTGTCCCACAATTCTTTGAAAACCCACCAGACTGATTCCATGAACGGCAGATCCATCGTCTTGTACGCATTATCCATGTCCGCCCAGCGTCCCAGCCGAGTGATGACTTTTTTCCATTCGGCCACATAGCCCAAAACTTTCGAACGGCAGAATTCGTTGAATTTTTCGACACCCATTTCCACAATCTCTTGCTTGTGCTTGATACCCAATTCTTTTTCGGCGATGTTTTCAATCGGCAAACCGTGACAATCCCAGCCCCACTTTCTTTCCACCTTGTAACCCTTCATCGTCCAAAAACGCGGCACCACATCCTTCATGGTTGAAGCCACGATGTGCCCATAATGCGGCGTGCCCGTGGCAAACGGCGGCCCATCATAAAAAACATAGTCGCCCTTGGGCGCAACACGCTCCACCGACTTTTCAAAAATTTTCTGCTCCTCCCAAAACTTCAGAATTTCTTCCTCCATTTGCGGAAAGCTTTGCCTCGTGTCAACCTTCTTAAACATATTTTTTGTAATTAAATAATAAAAAAACGTCCAAAACACATGTTAAGGACGACTTGCATCGTGGTACCACCTTAATTCAGTTCGTGGTTTGTAGTTTGTGGTTTGTAGAAAAATTCTACCAACTACCAACTAAAAACTAAAAACTCTTCTTACAGCTTTTACGGGCTTACCCGGCGAATTTTACTCTGGCAAAATGTCATTCCGAGTGAAGCGTAGCGGAATCGAGGAATCTAATTAGATCCTTCGACTTCGTCCGCGGCGGACTTCGCTCAGGATGACACTATGTGCCATTTCTTTTCGCAGCTCCGAGGTGATAGCCTCATCAACGCTTTTAACTTCTATATTTTATGCTTTTTCAAAACTTTTATACACTGCCAGCGTTTCCCGCGCGCATTTTTCCCAGTTGAATTTGTCCACTTGGATTTTGCCTTTTTCGCGGTAGGAATTTTTCAAATTTTCATCTTTGGCGAACTTGATCATCGCGTCCGCAATTGATTGCGCGTTTTTCGGATCCACAAATTCCGCCGCGTCGCCGGCGATTTCTGGAATGGAAGACACATTGGAAACGATGGCCGGCGTGCCAGTTGCGAAAGCTTCCAAGACGGTGGTGCCAAAGCCTTCATAGAGTGACGGCATCACGAAAAAATCCGCGTTCTTGAAAAGTGGCACCATTTCGTCGCCGATGATGTAGCCGGTAAAAATCACGTCTTTCACAATGCCCAAGTCTTTAGCCATCTGTTTGTATTCTTTGGCCAACCAGCCATTCTTGCCGGCCATGACCAATTTATAATCACACCCAATATTCTCCCTTTTGCAGCTGTCTTTGAAAATTTTGAACGCTTCAAACAGGCGGCCGATATTTTTCACCGGTTCCAATGTGCCCAGGAAGAGAATGTATTTGTCTTTAATTTCGTATTTTTCCAAAACTTTTTCCCGCGCAACCGCCGAAGCGTCAGAAAAGCGTTTATCAAACCCACTATAAATCACCGTGGTTTTGTCCTCTGGAGTTTTGAAAATTTCCTCGACATCCTTTTTGGTCGAGTTGGAGACCGCGATGATCTTGTCCGCCTTGCTCGCCATCAGACTGAGCAAAGTCCGCGCTTTGGTGCGTTTCAGTTGTTGGAAAGCCTCCGGCACCTTGTAGGGAGCCAAATCATGAAAGGTCACAATGGTTTTGCCGCGATAGCTGGCCGGGATACGGCTCATCGGTGAAGTGGTGTGGATCACGTCCAACTCCTCTTTGGCCAAAGTGGCCGTGCCCAAAATTTCGTTGTACGCGCCGGGCAGATATTTTTTGTAATCCGAAAACGGATAGAATTTGATCTTCACGTTCGGTTTGGAAAATTTCTTCACGTCTTTTTCCCGCACGCGAAAATCAAAAAACAAAACATATTCGTTTTCCTGATCAATTTCCAACAGATGCCGGATCAACTGAAAAGTATAGTGACCCACTCCGATGGCCTCACCTTTTTCCGGATTCAAAATTGTGCGCGCGTCAATTCCTATTTTCATAAAATTTTGTGAGTTTTTTATATATTCAACCCTACGAAATACGAATTTGTACGAATGTACGAATGTACGAAATATCAACAACTACGCCTACGGTAATCTTTAATTAGCCTCACATTAGTACATTCGTAAAATTTCGTAATTCGTAGGGATAATCACATTTTATCTGGTGCTGAAACTCCTACCAACCTCAACGTTTCCGCTAAGACTATTCTAACAGCATTTATGAGGTTTAGTCTAGCGCTCGAGAGCTCCGGCTTGTCCGCGTCCAGAACTTTGCAAGCGTTGTAGAAAGAGTGCAATTTGTCGGCCAGTTTGATCGCGTAGTATGGCAATTTGTGCACTTCATAGCTGTGCGCCAGTTCCTCAACCAATTCCGGAAATTTGTTCAGTTCACGGATCAAGCTCAACTCTTTTTCATCAACAAGTTGTGACAAATCCGCTTTTGCAAAATTAATATTTTCCTCTTGCGCCTTACGCAAAATACTACAAATCCGCGCGTGCGCGTATTGCACGTAAAACACCGGATTTTTTTCCGACCTTTCTTTGGCCAAATCCATATCGAAAGTCATATGGGTGTCATTGGAATACATCAGGAAGAAAAACCGCACCGCGTCTTTGCCCACTTCCTCGACCAAATCATCGATGCAAATATATGTTCCTTTCCTTTTGGACATTTTGACTTCTTCGCCATTTTGCATCACGCGCACAAATTGCGTCAAAATAATGTCCGCCTTGCCGCCATAGCCCAAGGCCTCAACCGCGCCCAAAACGCGCTTCATGTCTCCATGATGATCCGCCCCCCAGATGTCAATGATTTTATCAAAGCCTCGCGCAAATTTGTTCTGGTGGTAAGCAATATCGCCGCCAAAATAGGTCACTTCCCCGCTGGTTTTTTTCACGACTCGATCTTTCTCATCTCCGAATTTTTCAGCTCGAAACCAAAAAGCTCCGTCTTTTTCGTAAATCAGATCCTTCTCAATAAAAGATTTATAAACTTTCTCAAAAGCACCGGACTCATGCAATGTTTTTTCCGAAAAGTATTTATCGAAATTAATCCCGACTTTCTCCATCGATGGCTTAATTATTTCTGCGACAATAATTTTCGCGGCTTCTTGCCCAACCTCAAACGGATCCGTTGTTTTTATCCTTTTGCCCAAGTCATCAATGTAATCACCCTTGTATTGCGCCTCTTCATCTTTCAAAATTGAATGTCCCAAAACTTTAATCTGATTGCCATAATCATTTACATAGTATTCTCGCCAGGCGTCGTATCCCGCCTTTTTCAAGACATTCGCCAACGTGTCCCCGAAAGGACCACCCCGTCCATTGCCCAGATGCACCGGGCCGGTCGGATTGGCGGAAACAAAATCCAGATGAATTTTTTTATCTTTGCCAATTTCCGAAGACCCAAAATTTTCTTTTTCCGAATTTATTTCCCCAATCTTGTCCTGCAAATATTTTTTGGCCAGATAAAAATTCAAATAGCCCGGCGCCACCACTTCAATTTTCTCAATCGCCTCTTCTTTCCTAAAGCTTCGCTTTAGGATTTCCGCGATTTCCAACGGATTCTTCTTCAAGATTTTGCCCAGTACCATCGCGACATTGCTCGAATAATCGCCGAATTTTTCCACCTTCGGCTGATCCACAGCAAAATCAACCTCTGTTTCATAGAGGTCCACAACTGCTTTTTTGATGATTTTTTCCAGCTCCTTCTTCATATCCTTATCTTATCGCAACACCACAAAAAAATCCAGCCTTCCGGCTGGATTTTTTAATCGACAAAATTTTCTCTGGCTACTTGATAAAAACTGAACTTGCCTCCTGTGGTTGTGTATCCGCTTTCAGTTGCACGACCACTGCGCTGCCTTTTTTGATATCCGTTATCCCCTTGGTCTGGGGTACATTCTTTACCATGGTGTAGACATAAACACTTGGCGGAAGCACTATGTTGCGTTGGCCAAGTTTGTCTTTGAGAGTCAGCAAACCTTCCTGCGTCACGTTTTCCACCGTGCCTTCAACCGTGGCGAGCGGTGGCAAAACATTGCTTTCCACCACTTCTTGCTTGTTATCCAGGCCTGTCGTAATTTCTGTTTGAGATTGCTTCATATTGCTAAGATCATTCGCTTTTTTGACGAAGTATAAAGCGGTAATAGCTATAACAATGAGAATGATGGCTCCGACCCCAGTCGCAATTTTTTTGTTCATATATTTTTTGTTTTAAATTATTTTTACGGCGCCACTTCTTTCCAGTTGCGATCTGCGTCGCTGGATGACGGGCATGCCGGAGAACTGCATGGCAAAGGGAAGTTGTTGGTGATTGAGCAATCAGCATTTTGATATTTGCAATATTTTTTTCCTGATCCACAGCTTGCATCACACGCAGTTGGGTTGTCTATGCACCCGGCCGTACAAGCTGGTGGTGGAGGTGGCGTCGGAGTTGCTGCGCAAGAGAAACTGGGACCGAAAATCAAATCACTTCGTTTACCGTTACTATCAACCGCTTGCGCTACCCAGTTATAAGTCGTGTTGGTTGTGCCGAGCTTTGTATACGGAGAAGTTACAAGATTAATCAAGAATGTAGGGTCGTAACTGCCTGTGTATATGGCCGCGAAGTACGAGCTAGCCCCGGCAGCCGGAGCCCACTCAACCTTGGCTAAGTTTTCCACACATGATCCAGTCGGATTAAAGGTTGGGCTGAATTTACACATCCCCCCGCTTAGCGTGTAATTAGCATTACACGTGTATTGGCATTTTGGAGCAGAACCGGCCGGAGCGGAACAGGTTGAAGCTAGGACACTGAACGTGCTGTCGGTGAGACCCAGATTATCTGACGGGCACACGCTGGCATTCGCAGGAACATTCAAACAAATTGCGGCCGTACAAGCCCCATTATTGCACGCCTGATTGTCGGCTGGCGCAGTCCCGGAGCAATTACTATTAGCAACAACATAGCCACTGCTATCTTCGCACCACACTGAACGCAACTGAGTCCCTGAACCGCAAGATGGATTACAAGCTCCCCAGGCTCCATTTTTCCAAGAATACGCACACGCTGCCATCATGCAAGTTTCGCTCGTGGTTGGTTTTGTTCCACTGCAATTACTATCGGCGACTGTGTTGCCATTGCTATCTTTACAAACAACTGTTCGCGTGTGTGTGCCATTGTTGTTTCCGCAACTTCCACCGCCACAGGTTCCCCAAGCGCCCGAGGACCAGGAATAGGTCACAACTGGTACGATATATGTGCATGTCCCCGCCGTAGTCTTGGAGCATTGATTACTTCCATTACAAGCCGAACCGCCAGGGATGGAACAGGCGTAGGTGCATGTCTGCATTTTATAATATTCAATATAATTCTCCACTACCGGACCTTCTATAGAACTGCTCATGCAGGCGTAACCAACCTTAACTGACCCAGCTGGCGCGCTATTCGCACAACCGGAACCGAGAACATTATTATAGTATGTTGCCGGGACATCGCCCGAAATATAATTATCACCCACATTGCATGGACCAACCGTATTATTGCCGCCATAATTATCTTTACAAAAATACGTTGATCCCACCGTGCAATTTTGCGCGCAATTCTGTGTTTGCGTAAAATTGCATCCACTATTGCAACTCGCCTGATCAGCATAGGTCGTGCTGTTTATTGAACATGAGTAGCTCGCTTGCGCTTTTTGACCCACAAAGAGTGCTGCAACCAGTAAGAAAGCAAGAATTATAATTTTGTTTTTCATTTTGTTGTTGAAGAGTTTTTTAAGTGCTCTTATTATACCACAAAAACACCCTCTCCAGAAATAGGCTGTGGATAGCTTTATACTTTGTTTATTATCCTTTATACTGGATTCATGACTAGCCTGGCCTACAACAAACGCGCCAACTTTGATTATCTCATTACGGACAAGTATGAGGCCGGCTTGGTGTTGACCGGGCAAGAGGTCAAATCCGTCAAAGCCGGGCATATCAGCCTCAAAGAGAGCTTTGTGACGGTTAAAGGCACCGAACTTTTTCTGACCAACGCCCACATCACCCCCTGGAAGCACGCCGGCGACATCAAAAACTATGAACCGACCCGCTCGCGGAAGCTGTTGCTCAAAAAGTCCGAAATCCGCCGTTTGATCGGTAAAGTCCGCACGGAAGGCTTGACATTGGTGCCCATTGCCGTGTATACTAAGAAACGACCTGCCTCGCCGACTTCATCAGGAAGATCGTCGAGTCAAGGCGGGCTATTGAAGTTGGAATTTGGCGTAGGCAAAGGAAAAAAGAAGTTCGACAAGCGCGAAGACCTGGCCAAAAAAGACGCGGAAAAAAGCATGAAACGCGCGCTAAAAAATTTCTGATAGTCTGCCCCTCGGGGTTGTTTAGTTTCGACAGGTTGTACTTTTAAAATAGGCAAGCCGAGCATGATGTTTACTCGTAAAAATAATGTCAAAGTTATAAGTGCAAACTTCATAACAAAAGCGAAGGCTACATTTGCGCAAGCATTTGCAAGTTTTGCTCCCGCATTAGCTTAAATTTCCTCTTTAGGAAATTACCTATTGCTATCGAGTCGCTGATTCTCAATACGCGAATTTCGGTATCAAATTATTGAGATAGGTGCTGTGGTTTTGTTTAAGTCATAGCATCAAAACTAATTTAAACATAGATCAAGAAGATTTCGTCTGGTTATCACTTTTTGATCGATCCGAGCAATCGGAAAAAAATCAGACTACGCTTGTAGATTATTTTGGAAGAACAATTTTGGACATGGGTGCGATTCCCATCAACTCCACAAAGAATAACCATTAACACCAAATATATAAGACGAGGACCAATAAAAAGAGTTTTTGTAAAGAAAGCTCCCCGTGAAAGGCTCAATGAGCAGATTCGGGCTGCGCAGATTCGCGTGATCGATGACGAAGGCAATCAGTTGGGGGTCATGACTCCGTTTGAAGCGTTGCAAATCGCGCGGGAACGCGAAGTTGATCTGGTGGAAGTGGCGCCGATGGCCAATCCCCCGGTCTGCCGCATCATGGATTATGGGAAATTTCAATACCAACAGTCCAAGCAAGATCGCTTGAGCAAGGCCAAACAGAAAAAAACCGAAGTCAAAGGCATCCGACTGGGTGTGCGCACCGATGATCACGATCTGAATTTCAAAAGAGAACAAGTGGAGAAATTTTTGAAAAAAGGCGACAAGGTCAAGATTGAAATCGTGTTGCGCGGCCGCGAAAAAGCTCACGCGGAATTGGCTCGAACCAATTTGATCGAATTTTTGAAAAGCATAATTACAGATTATAAGGTTGAACAAGATATCAAGCGATTCCCCGGCGGATTCAATGTAACAATTACACCCTAAATTAATATAATTATAAAGAAAAAGTTTTATGGCCAAATTAAAAACCAAGAAAGCTTTGGTAAAAAAATTTAAAGTTACCAAAAACAAGAAAGTGACTCGCCGGAAGACCGGGCAGAATCACTACAATTCCAAAGACACCGGAGCCGAAGGACAAAGAAAAAAAGGCGATGTGCGACTTTTCAAAGCGGATGAACAAAACATTTTGAAGGGTATGCCGTATATTACAAAGTAAATTTTAAATTATAAATTGCCGATTATATGACTAGAGTAAAACGAGGAACCGCTCACGTAAAAAGACGAAACAATCTTTTGGAAGATGCCAAGGGTTATCGCTGGAATAGAAAGAATCTTTTCCGCGAAGCTAAACAAGCTGTCATCAAGGCTGGCTCCTATGCCTACCGCGATCGCCGCGCCAAGAAACGCACCATGCGCGCCCTGTGGATCACCCGCCTGAACATCGCTGTGCGCGAACTGGGGATGAAATACAGCCAATTGGTCAAAGTGATGAAGGACAAAGAAATGACCATGGATCGCAAAGTGCTGTCCCAGATGGCTGTGGAAAATCCACAAGTTTTCGCTAGATTCATTGAAGGCGTAAAATAAAGAAACTTCCGATAAAAAAATCCTCTCCGCCATGGAGAGGATTTTTTGTTTTTCCTATTTTGTAATAACTGTTTTATCTTTGCGTCCACGTCAACAGATATTTGCCCGTTATATCCGAGGTGTTATACATGTATACATAGTAGTACCCCTGCGGAGCGTTTTCCGTAATGTATATGCTCTGGTTTTGGTGTCTCAGACTGCTAAACCAAAACTGTCGGCCATTGACTAAACCTCCCTCCTTCGGAGAAGATCCGCCATAATATGCTCCCTTGTTCGAGGAATCGATTATTAAATCATAGTCATTTTTGTTGGGTGGCGGCAACGCCCCGGTGGGACCCGCGTACATAACTAACATATTGACAACAGTTCCCCAGTCCTTCGTCGGTGAACTTATGCCGAGAAATTTATGCTCAACTTTGAGTCGAAACAATTGAGATTCGTGGGCTCCAATACTCAATACCTCGGTATAGGGTTGGCTGAGGTTGGTGAGATCCCTGCCGGATAGAGTCACCGCCGCCTCCTTCTTGCAACCCCGACTGCAATCGGTGCGGCAAGTTTCTTTTTTGCAAGTGGCGCTGCAACCATCATTGCTTTGCGTGTTGCCATCATCGCATTTTTCATTGGCCTCCAGTTTGCCGTTACCACAAGTCGGACTGGCTGCGCGACAATCTCTGGAACAATTGATGTTGGTTTCTGTGGGCGCACACGGGGAAAAAGCCTCCGAACAATCGTTGCAAAAGCCGTCGCCACAGACCGCTTTTTGGCATTGTCCGTTTTTGCAAGTGAAGCCATCGGAACCACCGCACTCACCGACACTGGTGCAAGCCGCGGCCTGGGCGGTCGATAAAAAGATGTTGCCCGTGCCATTGAATTCGGCGCTCAAGTCTTGCGTGCAAACCGTGGTGCATCCGGAACAACCATCTCCGCTCTTGGTGTTACCGTCATCGCATTCTTCACCGCTTTCTTTACTATTGTTGCCGCAGACACTCGCGGCAGGTGGCGGCGTTGCCGGAGTTGTTGAGTCTTTCGGTTTGATCTGGTTTGTGACCGAACCTTCATTTGATTTTGAAGACACACTCACGCCTCCCCTGCCCCCGCCGCTCAGGATCTTGCGAATACTTGATCCCGAGGTGTTAGTGACGACCACGTATGCCACGGGCAGGATGATGGCAAGAGCCACCAGCGCGACAGCCACTGCGGTTTTGGTTTTGGTTTTTTGCATAGTGTTGGACATAAAGTTTATTTTTGTTTTGTTTTTAAAGGCTTATTTTTTCTTCAAGATCACTTCCTTGAACAATCTCAGCAGGGCATGGATCGGCAGCCAAAGCCAAAGAGTTCTCTTGACCCATTTATCACCAAAGTCATGGATATTTGCCCCGGAAATCAATACAAAATCCAAGACCAACCAACCCAAAAAAATTCCAAATGCAATTAGTAATAATCCAAAAAACATATTTCTAACTTAATTGATTATTTTTTATTTATTTCATAAATGACATCCTTCTTCTCCACCACGATCCGCCATCCATTTTCTTCCGCGATTTTTTTCAAATTGTCATTTGGATTGAAAGCGATCGGACTTTCCACGATTTCCAAAAAGGAAGCATCCGATTCCGTGTCTCCGATTCCATAGGATCCTTCCAGATTCAGACCTTTTTCCGCGATGTATTGGCGTACGACTTGACCCTTATCCTTGGTCGGTTCAAAAACCGATGAACCGGTATAGTGTCCGGTATCATTCACTTCATACACACTGCCAAAGACCGCGTCAAATTTCAGATGTTTATTATATTCCTCCACAATTTCCAAGGGCGAACCAGAGATTGCAATGATAGCATAATTTTCGGCTTTCAATTTTTTGATCAAATCGTTGGCAAAAACGTACGTCCGATCTTTGAAAAACGGCACAACAATCTTGCTCGCCTCCACGACTTCCAACTTAGTGCAACCGGTGATATTTTCGTAATACAATTTTACCAGCGCCTTGCGATAATCCTCATAGGTGCCTTTGTGGTCCAACCACCTAGTATAGAGTTTAGTTAATTCATTGCGGACGCTCTTTTCAAAAACTTTCATCCAGGCCAACTCATTGATCAACTCAAACGCCAGATTCTTGCGAAAAATCGTGCCATCGATGTCAAAAACTGCCAGTTTGGTTTTCTTTGTTGTCATGCCTGAATTATACCACAAATAGCTTTATGGAATAGCCCGTAAGGTCAGCAAGAAAAAAACAAGCCATTACAGCTTGTCATTTTTTCTAATCACCGAGAGTGACTACATTCCTCTAGCTTTGAAATACAGGGCGTAGATCGCCAAAACGATACCAATCAGAATCCACTGTGTTCCAGCCAAACCAACAACGGCCATATTGCCAAGAAAATCAACGGCTGCCAAAACAACCGCGATAATCGAAAGGATTACCAAAACGTCAGATTTACTTTTCATGTTCATACAAACACCTCCGCTCTAGTTTTTAGCCTGCCTGCCGGCAGGCAGGTTTTTAGTTACTGCTCTAATTAAATTATAGCACATTTTCCCCAACTTGAATCCCGCAAATTTTTCCTAAAGCTCGGCTTTTCGCTCCCCTACAGGAAAATTCTCTAAAGCCAAGCTTTGGAAAAATTCCAAATGCTCTACCAACTACAAACTAAAAACTACCAACTAATAAATCACCACCGGCGTGCCGATCGGCGCAAAATCATAGACGGTCTTGGCCGCGCCGACACCCAAGCGGACGCAACCGTGAGAAACCGGCGTCCCCAAATGAGCCGCTCCTTCTTTATAACCACCTGGCCACTCCGGCAGCTCGTGGATGCCGAATTTACCACTCGGGACGATCGCCATCCAGTTGGGCATGTACAAACCATATTCTTTGGACCAGGCGCGCGGCGTTTTGTTTTCAATTTTGAAAGTGCCTTTCGGCGTGTCCATGCCACGTTTGCCGGAGGAAATCATATACGCATTCAGAGCTTTGCCTTCTTGAAAAATAGTCATGACCTGGGCGGACAGATTGATGTCGATATATTTCCCGGCGGTGATTTTGGCGCGTGCATATTTTTTGGCTTGTACCAGACGCAACTCATAATTTTTTTCCCACACCACGCTGGCCGGGGAAAAGGTTTCAAAATTGCTCTCATAAATCGGCACATAATCCGCATCCGGCGCCTGAGCATATTTGATATAAATTTTGACGTTGTATTGCTGACCGTCGCGCACACTTTCTTTGGGCAGCAATCGGAATTCGGTTTTGTCCGGATTGTTCTGATACGCGATGTCACTCCACGGATCCACCATAAACTTTATAAAAAAGCCTTGGGTGGACTTGTCAAAATCCACCACGATCGGCGCTTCCATATCCAACAAAACTTCTTGGGCGCCTTGAGCCGGCGACATTGCCACCACTCGCGGATAGCTGACCGTCGAGAAATTCAGCTGTTGTTGCTCTATCTGAGAAAGCACCAACGTCACGCCTCCCTGCGGCAATGTAATTTGATAGCTTGTTTCCGGCGACCAAAATTTTTGCGGAGTTATTTTCAATTTGCCACTATTTTCCCATTGAAAATTCACACCCGTAGTCGGACTGATTTTTATGCCGTTGGCGTAATCGCTCGACAAAACCGGAAAAGAAAAATCCACGACTACCGACTCATCGGGAGCGACTTCCACCCTTTTTTCCAAACTGACCTCCGTTTTGACAATCTGAAACTGTGCCTGAAGACCGTAGGCCGCGCCCAAAAAACCGATGATCACAATCAGCAGCAACAAGAATATTTTGAGAGATTTTTTAAATTTTCTGACCATATTTTATCTACAAAGCAGTCACTTGATTATATCAGAACTACTGACCGGCAAACAGTTCTTTGGCGGTGTCCCACAGCTCCGGATGGTCTTGCGTAGTTTTTAACCAATACCACCATTCCGCTCCCCACAGATAGACCTCCGGAAACCCGACCGCCTTGGCAAATTCCACATTTTCCTGGAGTTTTTCCGGGTTCATGGATTTGAATTGTTCGGAGAGCGCGCCGCTGGTGGTCCAACCATTAATCCAGGGCTCGGCCTGCAGCTCAATCACGATGGCCGCATCCTGGTTGATCATAAACTTAACGAATTCGTGCTTCACCTGGAAAAAACGCGGCCCGATCGGATAATCAAAATAGCCGAGGCCTTCTTTCCAGATGGTGCGATACATCGTGGTGCCAAAAATATCCGCCCGCGAAGCCGCTTGATACCATAAGCTGAGCTCACCGCTGTCAGTCACAATGACCTTTCGGCTCGGATCCAATTTGCGTACCAATTCGATCTCACTATCCAAGAGCGCAACATCCAGTGGCGGACAAATACCAAAATTCAAAAAAGGTTCATTTTCCACTTGCCAATATTTGACCGCCGGATTATCTTGATAGCGCTTTACTGTTGTGGCAATATATTGCAGCAACGCAACTTTCTTTTTCTCAATGTCCTGATTGGTCCACTCCGGGATGAAACATTCCGGCCAGCGTGGCACTTTTTGCCCGACCACCAGGATTATCTCGGCATTCCTTTTGCGCGCTTCCTGCAGTTGCCAATCCAGATCAGCAAAAGCGTATTCCCCTTCCTGCGGCTCCACCAAATCCCAATAGACCGGGATGCGGATTTTCTTGACCTGCAGATCATCCAGGATGGCGCTGAAATTTTCTTTCCAATCCAGATTAATGTCGGAAGCGTAGCGAGAAGAAAACGTGATGCCCAGATCCACCGGCGTTTTTGCCGCGCCGACCGGCAAGTTGATATACAGCAAAAAAGCCAGTACCAATGAAATCAAAATCAAGGCCAGCAGCGCCGCTATTTTAAAAATTTTTTTAATCAAACTCCCGAGCATTTACCCTGTTAAATAAGATTTGAGTCTATTTTTTTATAGAAACAACTTATTTCTTATAGTTATATTTAATTTACAAATTATCCTGTTTTTTCTCAAATCTTAATTTTGCCCAACCTGCCTGTCGATAGGCAGGCAAAATTTATTTAACAGGGTGAATTTTATTTTAGCGAGATCAACACCACGCCGGTCGTGATCAAAAGGATGGCCACGATTTTTTCCAGTACACTTTTCACGTCGCGCTTTTCCTGAAAAATTCGCGGGAACCGGACGGAAAAAATGATGCCGAGCAGAAGAATGAAAGCATATTCCGTCGAGACCAAAGCATTGACGATTGTCACGCTGCCCAAGGAGATTGCCCAATTGGTCAGGATCGAACCCGTCCCGCCCAGCGCTTTGTTCGCGACAAAGAGCAGGCTGGTCTTGAGATTGCTTTTTTGTTCGGCTTGTCCCTTTTTCAGTCCGCCAAACGAACCTCGGATGATCCGCCGCCAGGCCGGCGTAGCCAGCAAAGTCAGCGCGCCAATAAACAAGCCCATCCGCGTCCAGATGAAAACATTCAAAAAATTGTCCTGTTCGTAGAAATGTTTGAATGAAGTGAAGGCGATCGCCAGAAGGATTCCCGCGCCAAGCGAATAGTAAAAACCGGCAAAAAATTTCTTCTTGTTTATTTTGAGTGGCAGGTCAAAAGAGATCAGCAGGCCGCCCACGATCAGCACGAATACACCCAAAAGTTGGTGTCTTTGTAAATTTTCATCTAAAAAAATCAGGGACAAAAAGTAGGTCGTCAGCGGGATCATGGCGCCGACCACCGGAATGGCCTGACTGGCTTCACTCTTGTTGATCGCAAAAAACAAACACAGGATCCCATAGGTGAAAATCAGCCCGGCGGCCAGCGACAGGAGCGCGCTCCCCAAACTGATCAGGTGAAAGCCGAAAGGCGCAAAAATCAAAAGGGTGGTCAGACTCAAAACGCCGGAATAAAAAGCATACACGGCCGGATGCGAGACGCGTTTGGAAGACAGCATGAACTTATCCAGAATAATCTCCAGCGCGACCAAGAAATATGCACCGATGGCGATCAGAATCCAACTCATAGCTTAGTTTGCGTTTTTAATTTTTTTCTCAATTCTTTATGGTTAGGCACTGTCTCACTAACTAGCTTCCAAAAATTATGACCATGATTGAGTTCTTGCAAATGACACAGTTCGTGCACCACCACATAGTCGCGCAATTCTTCCGACAAGGTCGCCACGCGATAACTGAAATTCAGATTTTTTTTGCGACTGCAGCTACCCCAGCACGTTTTCTGATCTTTGATAGAGACTCGTTTATATGCGAAACCATAGACGCGGTTGAAAAACTCCAGACGGCTGTTGATGACGGCGCGGGCAAATTCTTTTTGGCTTTTATATTTTGCACTGGATGCTTTTTTATTGTCTGCCAACGCCTGAAAATCAACATTCTTCAGTTTCTCAAAGATCCAATCAGCTTTCTCTTCCAAAAAGCGTTTGATCACATACACAGGATACCATTTTGGCGCGGTTACCACAAAAGCTCCATCCGGATAGACCGCCAGCCGCACGCTGCGCGAGCCTCGCCGCCTTTTCAGCGTGTAATTTATTTCCTTGTTGTTTATTTTTATTTTCTTTTGCAAGTCGGATATTTTTTTATTCTTTGGCAACAACCTGTCCGTTTTCAAGCTGCTTCAAGCCATACTCTTCTAAAAAATCCGCGCCGTGCTTTTTATTATTATCCATTTCCTGCAAGCGATCTCTGGCCATGTCTCCGACTGACAGAGTTTTTTCCTGCCGCATTTTGTTTTCCAGCGCTTTTTGCAATTTGTATAATAGATAATTTAATTCCTTGCAGCGCAATTTCAATTGGATGATGGGAGGAAGATTTCTGTCGAGAGGGTAAAAAGGAATTTTCTCAATATCTAAAAGAATTAAAGGGTTTAAGAGGGTTAAGGGGCTTAGGCCTGGAGAGGATGGAGAGCCTTCCATTATCCCCTTTTCTCCCATTACATCCCTTTTATTCATTATTTCCCCTTCTCCCATTAAACCCTTTTCACCCTTTACTTCTCCCATTACACCCCGTATTCCCATTAATCCCGGATACGCTCCTCTCCAAACATCATTGCAATCCTCTTCCAATTCCGTATTAGCGCCGATGGAAAATCCCAAAAAATCATAATATTCTTTGGTTGAATTTCTTTTCCAACCCTCAACGATGTTCTGCTTGGTTGAACGCGCGGAACGATCCATCTGGTCAGCGAGCGCTATCAGCGTTTTTTGTTTTGGAAATTGCGCAGTGAGACGCGAGCATTCCATCTGTAACTCTTCAGCTTTTTTATAAGCCAAAAGATTTTTGAAGCCATATGGCTGGCGCGATGGTTTTAGCATAAAATTTAAGGGGATTAAGGGGCTTAAAGGGAGTAAGGGGTTAGTGGTTGGGTTAGTGGTTGGGTTAGTGGTTGGGATTAGCGACTAAGTTAAAGGTTGGGACTGAGGGTTGGGACTGAGGGTTGGGACTGAGGGTTGGGACTGAGTTGAAAGTTAGGACTGAAGGTTGGGCACGCCCTTTTCACCCTTTATCCCCTTTCAATCCCATTATTTTCAATTATCTCCTTGTACGCATAAAAACTTCGGCGCGGTTTGCGTTCCAAGGTTTGGTAATCCATTTCAATCAGGCCAAACTTCGGTTCATAGCCATATAGCCATTCCAAATTATCCATCAGCGACCAAAAATTATAGCCGCGCACATCAACACCCTCGGTGATAGCTTGGCGCACAAAAGCCAGATGCTCTTGGATAAATTTTATCCGCTCCACATCTTCCAGGCCGGCCCGCGTCGGACCGCCATTTTCCGTGATATAGATCGGCAGTTTAAATTTCGCGCTGGCTTCTTTCAAAACATGATAAATCCCTTGTGGATACGTAATCCACTTCATCACGTTGCTCTCATCCTCCTCGATCGTAAATCCCCAATACGTCTGGTTACGCGCATCCATCCGGATATTCCGCCAATTGAATTTAATCTTGCCCAAGCGATAATAATTCACGCCGACATAATCTTGGTAACCTTTTATCTTGTTGCCCAGCAAACCGATCCGATACCATTGCGCGATTCGGTTAATCGTATTCAGTAGTAAACCAAAACCTTCAGACTCATACCAATTATACAAATATGTGATGCCGACTTGCGCTTCCGGTTTGATTGCATGAATAATTTTGTACGCCTCGCGATGTGCCGCGGCCAAATGATTCACCGCGCGCAAAAATTTACAAGGATTACGAAAGCCTGGCGGAAACACTCCGCCCAAAAAACCCTGGCCCAGCGGCACCATCGGTTCGTTGAAGGTCGTGAACATATCGATCAAGTCGCCCAATTCTTGCGTCATTTTTTCGACATATCTGGCAAAAACTTCCACGGAATTTTTTTTATGCCAACCATATTTTTCCTGAAACCAGATCGGGCTGGTCCACCACCACAAAGTTACCTGCGTCCGGATGCCACGTCTTTTTAAGTCCGCAAAAATTTCCCGGTAGTGCTGGATAGCTTCCTGATCAAATTTCCCCTCCGCCGGTTCGACGCGCGCCCATTCGATGGATAACCGAAAATTATTCACCCCCAACTCTTGTAGCAGGTCGTGATCTTGTTTGTAGCGATTCCAATAATCACAAGCGCGCCCGGACTCATTGTCCGCCTTCCCCTGTTTCTCCCACTCCCACCAATCAGAATTATTATTCCCCCCTTCGATCTGATAAGAAGAAGTCGCGACGCCCCACAAAAAATTTTCCGGAAATTGTTTATTCATACCTCTATTTTACCCCAAAAATCCCAATAAAAAAAGCGGGTTGCCCCGCCTTCGAAATTCTACGAACTAAAAACTACCAACCACCAACTAAAAGTACCCTTCGCAGCAATCCGGGTCTTTTTCCAGGCAATCGCACTGGTCCAGATTCAGCTCATAGATGCCGCTCTGCAAGTTCATGACCTCTTTGCCGCTCTGCGCCAGCATTTGGGCGATATACCCGCTGCGGCTGCCGCTGCGACAAACCAGCACCACTTTCTTGCTCCAATCAATTTCCTGGAGACGCGCCCCGATTTCATTGAGCGGAATCAGCTTGGAGCCTTTGATTTTGATCAAATCATGCTCATCTGGCTCCCGCACGTCAATAATCTCCAGCTCCGCCGGGTTGTCTTGAAGCATTTTTTTCAATTCTTTACCGTTGATATTTTGAATGGCCATAATTTTGTTTTTAATTTTTTAGCTTTGTAATTTTTTATACACATGCGCCACGTCGGAAACCCACTTGTTGGCGGCCGCTTGGCCGCCGGCTGCTTCGCAGTCACGGCCGCATTTCCAAACCACCATCTTGGCCGGTGTGTCGATCTTTTTGTTCAAAAGACTTTCAATGCGATTGCCCACCACTTCCACGGCGTGCTCCGGTGAGTCAAAACAGGAATAACCGGAATCGGTCGTGTTCTCCTTGCCGCGGTAGCCCCAGAAATTATAGCACTCGCGCCCGCCCTTTTTCGGTGTATGCTTGCCCCATTGGCTTTCTTTGCGCGCAATCGCGACCAGAAAGGCCGCAACTCGCCCGTCACGCTTGGCCAAAAACGGCACCATAGCCGCCATCGGATATTTGGCAACCAAATTGTTGAATTTACCTTCTTTTTCCTTGAGTGCCAGCGCTTCTGCCTGTGACTGACATTCTCCCACACATATCCCTTTAATCACGCCCTTTCCTATCTTATTCAGAGGATCAATAATTTCGTCCGCAACATCATTCTTAGGCTCAGCCTTTTGCGCGTTCACCCTTTCGCTTAAAAGGGCATTAAAAAATAACCCCAAGCCCACCGCCAGCGTTATCCCACCTAAAATTATATGCTTTTGTTTCGCTCCTCCTAATTGCTTAAATCTGCTTTGAACCCTCTTCAGGCTTTTCCAGATTTTATCGGCCAACAAATCGCTGATACTCATGCATTGATCTTACTGATTAACCTGCCCGCAATGCTGCGCATAGCGCTGCAGGCGGGTCTCCCATTTCTGTTTTTATCTTTGCCTCCTTGCCGGTCTATTTTTTGAACGACAGAATCCAGCATAGCAAAACCGCCAAGCCTTGTCAATTGCAAAAATGGCTTAAATAAGCCTTTTTGCTGTTTTTCGCTTTATTTAAGCCAAAAACCGCCACTTTGACAAATGGCGGTCTTTTTGCGGAAGTCTTTAGCGAATCATTCGCCTGGCACTGCGCCTTCTCCAAAAGTAGATTAGTCCGCCTCCGAGCAAGATGATCAGCAGCCACATCCAGAGCGAGCCCCAGAAGCCGCCACCGTCTTCAATGTTTCCGGTTTGCGTTTCCCCACCCAGGACTTTTCCGGCCTCCTCAGCCTTCTTTTCGTCTGTCACGACTGTCTCATCATTGCCTTGTGCCAACGCATTGTCGCCCAGAATCGAGCCGCCCGGCAAGCCCACCCCGAAGGAGGAAGCAATTGACGCGGCCGCGCTCTTTTTCTTTTTGGATGATTTTTTGTCGTTGTCGTTGTCATCATCATCGTCATCGTCGTCATTATCACCGTTCGATGAGCTGGCAATGAGCGTCTGGAAATAGGTCGTGAAGGCGCTGAAATGTTTGGTCCACACAACCAGGTCACCCCCGACATCGATCTTGCAATCTGCTCCAGCCGCCAGTGCGTCACCGGCCGCTTGATTGTCCGCGCTACAGATATTGGTGATCTCCGTGAAGGTGCCCGCTCCGTGTGAGTAGCCGATCAATTTACCGGCCTGTCCCGCCAACAGGATGCGCACGCCCTGATTGAAGGTCAGTGTCATGTCTTCAAAACCTATTGAGATTGAACCCACCGCGGTCGCTGTCGTCCCAGAATCAGGTGTCGGTACCACAGTGGTCACCGCTACATCCGGCAACTCGATTGTTCCGTCCCAGCCCGCCGGTCCGGTAATGACCAGCCCCGCCGGAATCTCCACAGTCACCTCCCCTGCCGGGGTTGTGAGATTGAGAGTCGTCGCACTTGGAATTGTGCCGGATTCTGTTCCGTCGGTAATATTCGTTGTCGTTTCAATCACATTCGAGCCGGCAGTAGGATCAACGTTTATGTTGAATGTTTTCGCATCGCTGCTGCCGTTGTGATTGGTATCCCCCGCATAGGTCGCAGTCGCCGATGCGACGCCCACATTGGTGTTGTCCGTATAAACGACAGTCACATTTTCATTAAGTCCGCCCGCCCCGGTCACCGTCGCGGAGCATGGAGTAATCGGTGTGCCTGTATAGATTTCGGCAGCCGAACAGGTCAAGACAGTTTCGGAAGCGATTTTGGTGATTGTGAAATCGGCTGACACGAAATTGATTGCATAATTCGCGCCTGCAGACAAATCACCCTGGACAATAGGATAGATCCCGGCGTTATCGCCGGCCGCGCGACTCAAGGCGCCTGTAAAGCTGATTGCCGGGTCCGAAGATGTGTAGGTGAAAGCCGGATCAGCCTCACCAAAAATTTTAGTTTGAGCATCCGCTGTGACAGTGATGATCTGCGCCACCACATTGACGATTCTGGTCTTTCGAATCGCCTGATTACCAGCCTCATCCGTCGCGTCGTAGGTGATTTGATACGCACCAACCGGGGTGTTTGCATTTATTGTGTCGCCACCAATAATTATTTCGGATCCATCATTAATAGTCGCCCCGGGTTCACTGTAGGCAGAGCCATGAATCACATCCATCAGCCCGTTTCCATTGAGAGTGATGACCGGCGCGGTTTTATCGATATTGCTAATCGTCACCGTCTGCGTAGTGACATTGCCCGCCGCGTCAGTCGCGGTGAAGTTGAAGCTACCGTTCGTCGTGAACGTGTGAGAAGCAAAATTTAATGTTCCCTCATTCGTCGCAGCGTTAACGGCGATGTCGGCGTTGGTCGGAATCAGGGTGTACGGATCAAGCGTGATAATTGGCAAGGTATTGTCGACCGTTATCGTCCGCGATTCATCGAGAACCACATGGCCAAGCGTGTCTATACCCCTAACAGAAACGATGTATATTCCGTCAGTAACCACCACTCCGCCAGCGTCTCTACCATTCCAGTTGTGTGTATTTGGATCCAACACTGTACCAGAAGATGTGTAAACATTTCGGATAACAACCCCGAGCTGATCTTTGATACTAATTGACGCGTTTACCGGTTTGGAAAATCCAATATTGATGACAGATTCATCTTTAATCCCCACGCTCGAGACAGGCGAAATCGCGGTTTCGGAAATTATGTATTCCGTCAGGATCGGATTAACATTGTCATGCGTAATCGCCACCGTGGCCGGTGTGCTTTCATTGTTAGACGCGTCAGTGGCCGTCACGCTCAAATTATTAACTACGTTTTGATTGAGCGTCACCATGATGTCAAAGCTGCCGCCGGTCGCTGTGTCCGTTGCAAGCGCCGCACCACCGTTGATCACAATAGTTGCGCCAGCTTCGGCCGTGCCGGTAATCTGAATTGTGTTGGTGTCAACCGTCTGCGCCAAAGTGGTTATGACCGGTGCTACGGGAGCAACCAAATCCGCTGTAACAGTGATAGCCGCTTGTCCGTGGATTGCACCGCTGTCCGCCAGAATATTCGCCGATCCCGGAGCGACTGCTGTCACTGTGCCATCCCCGTCAACCGTTGCTACAGCTTCATCACTCGATGACCAAACGACTACCTGCGCAGGGACAACCGCGCTGCCGGACTGATCCAGTGTGGCCGCGGTCAACTGTTGCGTTGCGCCGACTGCCAGTGTCGCATTGCTAGGCGTCACATTAATGGTGGCGAAGATCGGTTCAAATATTTTACCGCTCAAATTGAAAGTGTTTTTTTCAACCACATTGTCGCCATCAGCGGTGTCTAGATTACTGCTAGCCGGACCGATTATTCGGAAAAAATTGTTGCCCGTCGGACTGCCCGTGACCAATTGTTCCACGCCGGGATCACCGATATAACCCACAGGCGCCGTAACAGCAGGATCATTCTCAACCAAAAACGGTCCGATATTCCCATTCAGCGCCAATTGGAAAGCGCTCGAAAGAGTGCCAACCGACACCGCGCCGATGTCCACTGTATCCTTGATCGCATCAACGCCGACATCCGCCGGATCTACAATATAGGTTTTCGATCCGAAAGGATGGACGATGGTATAACTTCCCGCCACCGGCGCGTCGACGTTTATTCGCACCCGCGTAAAGACCATTTGGTCGTTAGGAGCCGGCGTACCGTTAGCATAAGCAGCTTCCAGGCCGGTTACCAGTTTTGCCTGTCCTCCACCCGGCAAAGCAATGGTTGAAGTGGCATTCCAATAAAAAGCTTCATCGCCAAAACCGGAATCACTTGATGTCTGATTTTCAGCAATTGCTGGCGTCGTAATACACTGCGCGTCATTATTATTGCAAAGTGTCAGACGCACGTTATTACTGTCTTGATACCAATATGGAAATTTGGTCACAGAATCAGTCGCACTGACGGCCGTCAACCCGGTGCTGTCCGGCGCGGTATTAATCACAAGCTCGTTCACGGTTAAATCCAGCACATCGGTTTCCGTGGCATTAGTGGCCGCCGCAATGACATCGTATGTTCCGTCAGCCAGCGCAACCGGCACTGCGGCCGACCAGGAACCGGATGCTTCAACTGTAGCGGTAATATCCTGTCCACCCACCGAAATATTTACCGTCGCAGTCGGATCAGATACACCGCCGGTGATAGTTGGCGTTGAGCTGGTTGAATTTAATGGCGTGACTGAGACTGTCAATACTGCCGGTTCCTCATAAATTTTCCCGCTCAAGGTGAAAGTATTTTTCTGCACGACATCCGGAGTTCCTGCGGATCCTCCCAAATCAGCTCCGGCCGGGCCGTCTATTTTGAAATAATTCGTGCCAAACGGACTGCCTTTGACGGTCTGTTCGACCAACGGGCTGCCGATGTAGCCAGCTGGTGGCGCTGGGGAAACTGCTTCCAAAAATGGACCCACATTGCCATTGAGCGCGGCATCAAAGGCGCCCGGGAAAGTACCAATAGTCACGGTTCCAATATCAATCGTGTCATTGATGGTTCGGGTTCCGACTGCCACGTTCGTATAAGTTTTCGAACCGAATGGATGGGTTACTGTATAGTCTCCCGCCGTTGGTGCGTCGATGCGCACGCGGATCCTGGCGAAAACCATCTGCTCATTGGGAGCAGGATCTCCGACTCCATAAGCAGATTCGAGCGCCATCACCAAAAGTGCCTGACCGCCATTCGGAAAATCAATAATAGATGTCCCATTCCAATAGAAGGCCTCACTGCCGAATCCGGTCTGCGCGGACAAAGCATTGCCACCGACAATCGGATCAGCCAAACACATCTGATTGTCCGGGTCGGCGCACAGCGCCAATTTATTTCCCAAAGTATCCTGGTACCATTCAGGAAATCTGGTTTGGGAATTAATGAGCGGGCTCCTGGAAGCCAAGCCAGTTTCATTGGTTACTGGCGGTGGCAGTGTCGTGTCTACAGTCAGTTCATTGGTCGTCGCATCGATTATTGTATCAGAAGTCACCGTGTCGGTCGCTGTCGCGATCACCTCATAAGTTCCATCCGTCAAAATAGTTCCCCCCGGTACGTCGATGGACCAAGTTTTAGCGCCCTGATCAACCACGGCCGCTCCGATAGCTTGACCAGCCACCGATACATCCACACTGATGAAATTATCACCGCCAAATGTTCCGGTGATGGTCGGCGTCAGCGTATCCGCCACTTGCGAATTAACTCCGACTGCCAACACGGATGGATCAACATATTCTTTACCAAGCAGCACGAAATGTTCATTTCTCACGGCATTGTTTCCCTGTCCGTCAAAATTTGCTCCGACCGGACCTCGGATTTCGAAAAAATTATTGCCGGATGGACTGCCCGTCACTGTCTGCTCCACTGCCGGATTGCCGAGATAACCGGCCGGTGCCGCTGGAGAAGCTGCTCTCAAAAATGGCCCGATGCCGCCGCCATCCGCATCACCTACTGTCAGCGCTTGGCCAAATAATTCCGGTGTTGGATCAATATTAATTGTATCCTTGATTGCGTCTTGCCCTTCGTCCCCCGGATCCACCGTATAAGTTTTATTACCAAAGGGATGGATAATCGTATAATCTCCGGCTACCGGCGCGTCAATGCGAACTCTGATCCGCGTAAAGACTGCTTTACCGCCGCCAGCCTGACCGGTCGTGTCAGTCGCTTCCAGCGCCATAATCAACTGCGCGTCTCCGTCCGGCATGGCGATGGTGGACTCAGCCGACCAATAAAAAGCTTCCGCCGCACTTGGCCCGGCACAATTAGGGTCAGCCGGATCATTGCAAAATGCCAGTTTCGTGCCGTCTTTATCCTGATACCACTCCGGAAAGCCGGTTGTTACATTAATTGGTCCCATCGAATCGAGTCCTTCCGCCACATTAGCATTCGCGATTGGATCCACCGCCGCGATAAAGAAAATTGTCAAATGATCAACGCCCTTGACGGTCAGGGTGTCTTCCTGAGAATTTAATTCTTCTTTCACATCTTCATCTTTCACGGTTGATTCCGCTTTCGGCAGATCACTGATTTTTTCGGCGTATTTAACTTCCACCTGCTCGGCGGTTATTTTCCCTGCCGGCATTGGGAGAGACAACTCGAATGCAAAGCTACCATCCTGCATATCCGAAGTAATGTCATAAACATTGTTGGAAAGCGATCCAATCTCCACCCGCTGCTTGTCTGAAAGTTTGATTTCCTTGATTGTAATCGTCCCCGCCACTTCCGGCAGTTTGGTGAATTTGATTTCCACCTTGTCGTTTTCCGGATACGCATACGTCACATCCAGCGCCACGGGCGCGTTGGTCGTATAGCTACCATTGCTATTTTCCTTCCAAGTCTCCACAGCGGGAGCATCCGCCGGCGTGATGGCCGCGGCTTCAGGCGTGATGACGCCTTCCGTGGCTGTTTCCGGAGTCAACACCGGATCAACAGCAGTTTCTCCGTCAATTGTCGGCTCAGTTGTGGGTGCTTCCGGAGCAACATCAGCTGGCACCGTGTCTGTTGGAGCTGTTTCAGTCGGCATCGGCTCAGTCGGTGCTGAATCGGTAGCCGGAACAGTTGTTTCCGCCGGAGCAGGCGCCTCTTCCGTCACCGGAGCCGCTGGCTCAGCTTTGACTTCTTCCTCGGCTGCCGGTTCTTCGGCCGGAGCTTTTTCTTCTTCAGCTTGCGCGGCTGGTGTCGGTGCGGCCGCTTCTTCCGTGGCGGCCTCCTGAGCCAGCGCCCGCAGGACGCCCGGCGAACTCACCGGCTGCAGGATCATAGTCATGACCACTAAAGAATAAACCACCCGTAGCGCCAGTTGCCTGGTGCTCTTTTTAAGACTTTTCATGTATATAAATATAAAGATTTAGCAACTTTAGCTCCGATTTTTTGTCAAAAAATCAACAAAAAAACCAACCTATATCTGCCAGCCGAAACTGACTAACATAAGTTGGTCTACTTTCTCCCCCTCGCGACATTCTTTTTTCACCCGAAAAGAATACCTCTCACCCATAAATTTTTCTTTAACTTGAAGCAAAAAAACCGCTTCCTCGCCAATACTACCTTTGTTTTTGCTTTTTCTTTCAATTCTCCCCTTTTTGTCCTCCAATTCTAGTCCCTATTTTGCCGACTGTCAAGGTGCCAAAAAAAGCCCTTTTCGCACAATGAAAAGGGCTTGCAAAATTTTATCCGACTAGCGTCGCGCCTTCAACTGTTGCAAATAAATTGTCTGCAACTGACTGGTGTCAATCGACAATTTTTGCAAAATATCCAATTCCTCGGCCGCGCTCCGCAGATGCACGGCCGCCAAATCGGCCTGTTGTTTCCGTCGCCGCAAATACGCCACCACCAAGGAATCCACCGCCAAGTAACCGGCAACGGACAAACCGCCTAAGATTGCCAACCACAACGAGCCCACGGCACCGGCTCCCAAAGTTTGGTGCCAATCCAACTTGCTAGTTTTAGCGATCATATTTTTAAATCCGCCCTCAACCGTTTTCATGAAACCGGCAAAGGCGCCCATGCCAATTGTGCCCGTCTCAGGTTTTTGTTCCGCGCCCAAAACGGCTGCGTTTTTTGGCTGCGGTACAGCAGACTCAGTGGTCTTTTTTAGTGGCGCCATAAAATCCGCCCGCGAACCGAATTCTTGGACGGCGATGGTGGTCGCCTGCCCGGCAATTTCCCCCTGCGCCACCGCCACGCCGATCTCCTGATAATGCGCGTTTAAAATATTCTGCCGATGGGTCGGGCTGTTCATCCAGGCTTGCTGCTGAGTCTCCGCTTTGGCAAAGCCCATGGCCAAATTTTCCCCGGCGTATTTATAGTCATATTTATTCCGGCTGATCCAATCCCACGGCGTGACGCCCGCGGGCGACGTGTGGGCGAAATAGTCGTGCGCCAGCATGTCGGCCGCCTTGTCCATGGCCGAGCGCACCAGTTTTTCATTGAGCACCAAAGGCGCCAGCCCCTCTTTCATTCTGACTTGATTGGTGAGGTCAACCACGCTCTCCACGCTGATGTTGGCCGCTTGTGCGAATTGAAAAGAAAAAAACAAAACAGTCGCGATTGAAATCACGCTCCATCTTTGCCAAATTGTGACCGTTTGCAATTTCATTTTTGTTTTTATAAATTATCCGTCAGCTTGGCGTGATAATAACCCACGTCCGTGATCCATTTTTTGACCGCCGCCGGATTGTCCCAGGAACAATCAAAGCCGCATTTCCACACGCTCATTTTTTGCGGCGTGTCATACTTGCCGATCTGCGTCAGATATTGGATCCGATCGCCCACCACCGCCACGGCTTCTTCCGGCGAAGCAAAGCAAGAATAGCCGGATTTGGTCGTGTTTTGACTGCCGCGAAAACCCCAATAGTTGAAGCACTCTTTCCCATCCGCATCTTTGGGCGAGAATTTGCCCAAATTGCTTTCTTTCTTGGCAATGGCCACCAGATATGAAGCCGTCTGTGTGTCGCGCTGCGACACCGCTGCAATCATCTGTTGCATCGGTTTGTCCGCAATGATGTTTTCCATATTCTTTTTGATGGTGAACTGATCCAGACTCAACTTCCCGATTGCAAAAGTTTTCGCGACTGCTTTTTCGCCACATTGCAAATTATTATTTTGCATCACTTCTTTGGCCGGCGCCAGTTGCGGCAACTCACTTTCCGCCCGCACGACTTTTTCCCCGCGCAAAATTTGCCAGTTGGTTTTCTGCTGCCCGATGGCAAAGGCGGCCATCCAGATCAGCACGGACAATTTCAAAACTTTGCCATTGACCTCCACACCGTCCGCCCAATGTACAAAACGGCCGACCAGCGTCAGTTTTTTGTTGATTTCTAAATTTTGCTTATATTTGGCCATATTTTCAAAATAAAAAACGGGGCTCACCCGTTGTTCTTGTTCTTTTTGAGCTTCCTCAAGCCCTTATGTATCCATTATAGCATACTTTAACCCATAAAGCAAGCATTTTTAGATTCCCAAAACTTCGCTTTAGGAAATCACAAAAAAATTATTCCGTGTTCAACTTTTTAAAATAAATTCCGACAGAATTGATCCAGCGTTGCATGTTGACTTGACTATCCCACGAACAATCGCCGCATTTCCAAACGATCATTTTTTCCGGCGTATTTAATTTCTGATTGGAAACTAAAAACTTGATACGTTTGGCGACCGTCGCCACCGCTTCTTCCTTGCTGGCAAAACAAGTATGCCCACCAGTGCCCACCGCGTTCTTGCCGCGCCAACCCCAATAGTTGTAGCAGTCCTTGCCTTGATACACCGGCACACGCACACCCCAGGCACTTTCTTGGCGCGCGATGCCGATCAAAAAGGCTGCCACCACCCGCTCTTGCTTGGCGATCTGGGGCACCATCTCCTCAATTGGATGACCCTTGACCATCTCCATAATTTCTCGTTCCAGATCAGCCTTTTCGTTCTGCTCGCTCAAAAGACTCGTGATGGAATCCATATCCACTTTCGTCATTTCCGCGATGGCCGCGTCTTTTTCGGCTTTGATCTCTGCCTGCTGTATCATCTGTGTCTGGGCCACTTGGGTTTCCTGAATTTGCGCGGACACACCTTGCCCCAAGTAACGATAGATCATGGTCATGGTGAACATCCCAAAAATCACCGCGCCCACGATCGACAAATTCCACATTTTCACCACGGAAATGCCGCGGGTCGAATCTTGCGCCAGCTCTACCGCCTGAGCACGGAATTTGGCATAGCTTCTTTTGATTTTCAAGGTCAAGAAATCCGTCTGGCTGGTGGAATATATTTTAGAATTTTCAAAAACTCTCGACTGCAGATTATCTAATCTGTTGACCAGCCGCACGATGCGTTCCCCTCTTTGCAAGCGGCGTAATTCCGCCGGCGTGAAGTACAATTTTGAATCTTCGGTAAAAAAAGACTCTGCTCTCCGGGATTTGGAAAACAGAACCGAACTATTTTTATATTTAGTGACGTATTTGGCCAGCGGCAAATCGAACTCTTGCAACCGATTGTCTTTCTTTCTTCCTAGGCCATCTAAAAAATTTATTTTTGTGTTGTTCTTCATTGCTATTATTATAGCACACTTATAACCCGGCCTTCTCCTTGAACAGCGCTTCCACGTCCGGCGTGCCGATAAAACACTTGCCCTCACTCCAAGCAAACGGCACCCCCACCGCGTCTTCCGCCAAACCGCACTCCTTGGCTTTCTGGAGCATCAAAGCGGCATTGTCTTTGTTATGCCAAACTTCCACGGAATCATACCTGACCTTGTCCGCAATCTTATTGTCCGCTAAGAATTTGTCCACATCCTTGCAATGCGGACATTCTTCGCCATAAAAAAGAATTGTGTCTGCCGTTACCGTGGCCGTCGGACTCTGCTTGAACATAAACCAGCCCAACACTCCGCCCAAAACCACGACCGCCGCCACAAATGTGAGAAAGATTTTCATTTGCTTGTTCATATTTTTTTGTTATTTATTTAATCTTGAATATACATTTTAGCATTTTTTAGCTTTTTTCACAAAAAACCGGGGACATTCCTCGGTTTTAATATTTCTAACTAACCTTCATCCCTGACAAGACTGTTTCTTCTAAAAAATACACTTGGCAAGGTTTAATTAAATGTCATCGAACAGCAATACGTTCTCATAAAGACTGATTCGTTGTTACTATCAGACCTGCCATCTAAATCAAAACCAGTCGCCACCTTACCAGCCGGACAATACGTTGGTGCGGTACCCGCACCTGATGCTCCCCCATAACCACTTGAACCATTACCTGTCTGATTCCATTCCCACCCAGTCCACGCACAACTTGTTAAAGTCATAGCTACCGCTGCGCAAATCGCATTTCCACTGGCATCCAAACCGGTCATTTTTTGACCAGCTGGACATGCCGTTGCTTTAGCACCGGCCGCTACACACGTCGCGATTCCGTCCACTCCGATTATACGAATGGCCTGGCCAGCCGGACAATTCATGCTCCCCCGCTTCTGAATCGGATAGGCTCCCCCGTTTATTAATGCGGCAAAAACTGTTTCGCCATTATACGAACCATTATCGAAACTGATTCGATCAGATCCGCTCTGCAATTCGACAGTGTTGAAATCACCCGAAGCTTGTCTGGTGATGACATTGTTATTCATATTAAGGGCTTGGGTGGCAATATGATTGCCCAGATTATCTCCGCTACCACTTCCAGATGCGTCCACGCCGCACAAAACAGTCCCGGAAGAATTCGTATATAGTTTTCCCGAGCAATTAAGTATATTGCCGAGCGTCACACTGCCATCCAATATGGTCGCGCTAAAATTCCTAAACCCTGTAACCCTCAGGGAACCGGCCTTGTCCTGCTGATTAACACTCGTATTAATTGGCGCGCCGAGATTGCCACTCGGAGGATTAGGCCCTGGTTCCGTCCAGGCTCCCACAAATTGCAGAGAAATTCCAAGGATGATACCGATAACCGAGATCTTGGTCCAATAGGCGATGCTTTGCCTCAACTTCTTTTGTTGTTCCATATATATTAAATAAAAAAAATTATTTGGCGGGAGAGGAGAGTGCTTTCAAGACATCTTCTTCATTTTTCTTTGCACTCTGCGCTGGGTCATTCTTCACGGGTGCTGAAAGTGATTTCAAAACCGCGGTTTCTTCAACAGTGCCTGATGATTGCTCATTATTTGCAGGAGCCGAAAGAGATTTGACAACCTCCGCTTCAGCTGCGTCTTGATTTTTCTCCGACGCTTGATTGATGACCGACATTGGTTCTTGTCCAATTTGGCTATTTTCTCTATTAACCAGTAAAGCGACCATCGCTACTATCACAACGAGAACCGCTGCCAAGGAAATTAGTAAGAATTTTATTTTGTTTTGACGTATATTAAGATTGAACATTTTTGTTTCTTAATTTTTACGGCGCCACTTCTTTCCAATTTCTGTCAGAGAAGGCTGCCGAACAAGTATTTTTTGTACAAGTCGCGCTGCATGTCAATGGACAAGATCCATTATTAGCGGAACCGTTGTCGCATATGTCCGTACCATCAATAATTCCGTTGCCGCAAACAACAGGTGGAGGACAAACGTTGTTTGTGCAGGTTGAACTGCAAGATTGCGGACAATTTCCATTATTAACCCCACTATCACATTGTTCGGCTCCCTCCTGGATTCCATTTCCGCAACTGATCGGCGCCGGAGCAATGGAAGCTCTGGAAAAATCAATCCAACCCAATTCATCCGACCAGGCATAACCGGAGAGCGCGCTGGTAACCGTATTGATGGAAACACCATAATTTGCTCCGCTTAATTTCACCCAGCCCTGCCAGCCGCCGGAATTGCCAAACGTCAATTCAGTTTTAATACCCACAATCCGCGCCCAACCCTGCAGCGCGTTGCCCACTCTTCGCGCCGAGCAGGTGCCCGATGGACACCCGACAACATCCCCGGGATTGAAACTGATCCAACCAATATTTTCACTCCAAGCATACCCGGAAAGATTTCCATCAGTTGCCGGAATATTCAGGCCATAGGAAGCCGCTCCGCCGGTGTTTGTGTTGTTGGCGCTGATCCAACCGACATTCGTATCACTCCCGCCCCACAACCAACCACTCACGCTGTCGGTCGCAGCCGCATCGACTCTCAAAAAAACCGTCAGACCGAAAGCGAACACAAGAATAAATGCAGTTAGGATTATTTTTTTCTTTTCCAACTTTTTATTTTACAAAATTTTAGCTTGTCTATATTATAGCACAAAAAAAGAAGGCTATAATTTTGTTTTTCATTTGATTCTTATGGAGAAAATAGCTGATTCCATTATGCCATATATTTAGAAATTTTGCAAAAAAAATCCAGGCTCCTAGTGACTAGCGAGCCTGGTTCGATTGTCTGAATACCCTGCTATTTATTAATTATCAATCCCGGAACTTCCAGAAATGTCGCCGGAGCGAGACCCACACCGATAACTCGACACAGGGCCGCATCATCGATTGCCGGGATGAATGAATCCCGTGGAAATTGCCCACTATTGCCATATCTCACCTGGACTTGAGCGTTTTCTTTCCTTGCATCCCTCAGAACGTCAAGGATCATCGGCTCATCATCGTAAAACACGAAGTTGTTTCCCGGACATCCTGGGATTTCCGGTCCGTCCAGGATCAATAGCTGCGGACTAAACTGATTCGGTTGCGTCATCTGCGGATAGATCATGGCTACTTTCCTGGTGACCATAGGATACACCACCGCATCGGCTGACCCCACAAATATACCCGCAACCATTACAACAAAAACCGCCAACATCAATACAATTACTTTTTTCATTTCGTCCTCCTTTTTATCCTCAAACCACGCGCCAAAGGCGTCTTGATTTGATGGATTTTTAATGTACTCCTTCTGGATTAATTATCCTAGCACATAATCGACTAGGAGTCAATAGCTCCGTCTTCTGCTCAAAAAAACCCACAACAAAGCCAAAAGCATGACCAGCAGCGAAAAAAATTGACTCAAGGTCAGCCAACTAAAAAGCAAACCGACCTGCGGATCCGGTTCGCGCAAAAATTCGATGAAAAAGCGAAAAAAGGCGTAGAGGAAAAGATAGGGCAAGAGCAGGCTGCCATTTGGACATCGGATGTCACTTGTCTGCTTTACCTGTTGGACATCTGATGTCTTTGGATTCCTCAATATCCACAAAATCACAAACAAAACCAGTCCTTCAAAAAAAGCTTCATACAGTTGCGAGGGGTGGCGCAAGATGCCGTCGGCAAAATACATTCCCCACGGCTTGGCTGTCGCCCGGCCGACGAGTTCGCCGTTCAAGAAATTGCCGAGACGGCCAAAGAAATAGCCGGCCGGAATGGCTGGCGCCACAAAGTCCGCCAAGTGCCAAAAATTAATTTTATATTTCTTACAAAAAATTATTCCGGCCGGAATTATCCCAATGACCCCACCAAAATAACTCATGCCATAAAATCCGGTAACCCGTAACCCGTAACCCGTAACCTGAATTGGCAGAAACGCTTCCAGCGGATGTGCGAGATAATATGGTAAGTTGTAAAACAGAACATAACCCAGCCGCGCGCCTATCAATAGCCCGACAATCGCATAGAGCAAAAAATCTAAGATTAACGTTTGTGGTTTGTGATTTGTAGTTTGTAGTTCACCAAAAAATTCTTGCTTTTCAATCCGATACATCAACAAGAAGTAAACTATTGCAAAAGCCGCCAGATACATCAGCGCATACCAACGAATCTCAAAATTGCCAAGACTAAAAGCGATGGGATCAATATATGAAGGCAAATGTTGATAGAAGTTCAGCATATGCCTATTATAGCATCTTAGCGTCTATAGATCCGCAAACTATTGGTCACCACCGACACGGAAGAGAAGGACATAGCCGCCGCCGCAATGGCCGGACTCAGGACGCCTGAAATCGCCAACGGAATGGCAATGATGTTATAGATAAACGCCCAGAAAAGATTTTGTTTGATTGTGCGGAAGGTCACCTTGGAAAGTTTGATCGCCTCCACCACTTTTTCCAAATTGTTCTGCATCAGGATGATCTGCCCCGCTTCCTTGGCAATGTCGGTCGCACTACCCATGGCAATGCCCAAATCAGCTTGCACCAAGCTCGGTGCGTCATTGATACCATCGCCGACAAAGACGACTTTTTCGCCTTGCGCTTGGAGCTTCTGGATCTCCGCTGATTTTTCCGCCGGCAGCACTTCGGCCAAAACTTTTTCGATCCCCAATTCTTTGGCCATCGCTTCAGCGGTGGTTTTGTTGTCGCCGGAAATCATCGCGACTTTCAAGTTCATCTTTTGCAAATTTTCGATAACTACCCTGGATTCAGTCCGTGCCTCGTCCGCCACAATGAGAGCGCCGACCACTTTTTTGTCATGCGTCACAAACAAGCGCGTGCCTACCCCCAGACTACTGTCCTCCAAAATTGTGTCCGCCCACGTTGTGTCAGCTGAACTTTCTGCCAGCATTTTTTTGTTTCCTAAAGTCACCTGCACCTGATGCGTTGCACAAACCGCCATCACGCCCTTCCCACGAATTTCTTTTACATCTGTAAAGTCAGCCAGGGTAATATTTTTCCCCGCCGCATATTTCTCTACCGCTTTGGAAAGTGGATGCTCCGAATTCTTGGCCACACTGGCCGCGATTTTCAGAATCTTGTCTTCCTCAAAAGCGAATTCCGGGTTAGCCACAATTTTGTGCACCTGCGGCGTGCCTTTGGTCAAGGTACCGGTCTTGTCAAAAATCACCATCGTCAAATCTTTGGCGCGCTCAAAACTTTCACCATTCTTAAACAAAATTCCATTCTTCGCACCCTTGCCGGTGCCCACCATGATGGCGGTCGGTGTGGCTAAGCCCAAGGCACATGGGCAAGCAATGACCAGCACCGCCACGGCGTTGATCAGCGCCAACGCAAAATTCTGCGTGAAGAAAAACCAACCGCCAAAAGTTGCGATCGCCGTTAGGATAATAATCGGCACAAAAATACCGGATATTTTGTCCGCCAGTTTTTGGATCGGCGCTTTGGAGCCCTGCGCTTCTTCCACGGTCTTGATGATTTGTGCCAGCACCGTCCCCTCGCCGACTTGCGTCACTTTGATTTTCAACACGCCATCCTGATTGATAGTCGCGCCAAAAACTTGCGCGCCGCTTTTCTTTTCCACCGGCATCGATTCACCAGTCAGCATCGATTCGTCCACATTGGATTCCCCTTCCGTGACTTCTCCATCCAACGGAATTTTTTCGCTGGGTTTCACCAGAATGATGTCGCCGATTTTGATCTCCGCGATATCAATCTCCCGCTCTTCGCCATTAATGAGCAACCGCGCTTTTTTGGCGGACAGTTCCATGAGTTTGCGCATCGCTTCCCCGGCTTGCCCGGTACTCTTGGCCTCAAAATATTTCCCGAGCAAAATCAGCGTGATAATAATGGCCGCGGCTTCGAAATAGCCCTCTTTTTCAATATTAAATAATAATTTTTCCACCACCAACCACAGACTATAAAAATAGGCCACCAGTGTGCCCATGGAAACCAGTGTGTCCATGTTGGCTTTGAGATGCCGCGCCTGCTTCCAAGCCATCTTGTGAAAACGCCAGCCGAAATAGAAAACCACGATGGTCGCCAACACGACGTGCACATACATCATCAGATCAATGCCGGCGATCTCTCTACCAATTCTCAATTTATACACCATTTCCAACAGCAACGGCGCGGTCAGAATCGCCGACCAGAAAAAATCCTGCCAATTTTTGCGGATATCCTCATTACCATGATCATGTTCGCCACTTTGCATATGCTTCATGTTGTGTGCTTCATGTTTCATATTTTCTTCTTCTATATCATAGCCGTTATCTCGAATAACCTTTTTAACTTGATCTTCTGATAAAAGACTGTCGTCATATTCCACCAGCGCCTTTTTGGACGCGAAATTAACATTGGCATTGAGGATGCCTTTGGTCTTGGTCAACGCCTTTTCATTGTTCAGCGCGCAACTGGCACACGTCATGCCAGTGACTTTTAAAACTAATTTTTTATTTGCCATAATTTTAATTTAAAAAATTGCGATTATTCAACAATGAACTCCCCTCTCACCATCCCCATCCAACAACTGAACGGAATCTCCCCGGCCTTGGTCGGTGTGAACTCAATCACATTCTCGCCGTAACTCAGACTTTTGGAAATTTTCAAGCTCGGCACGATGATTTTGTTCGTGCAGCCGGTCACTTGATCACCATTGATCACCCATTTAACCGGCACACCCTTTTTGATCTTGAGCGTGCTCGGAGAAAAACCACTGGCGGTGATGGCCATTTTCACGGTTTGCGTTTCCCCGGTCACAACCGGCGCGTTGCCGTTGTCCGTTGTCGTTTGTTGATCGCCGGTGGAAAGCACGTCCGTCTTCACGCCGCTCAAAGCCAACCCGGATTGCAGGGTGTAAATGGCAAAGAAAATAATCAGGAAGCCGGCCACTTTCTGGAAAACAAACATTTTGCGATTCCTGGTCCAGGAAGCTGTGACGCCCACCAACAGCAGCACCGGCACCGTGCCCAGCGCAAAGAGAAACAAGGTCAGTCCGCCGGTCAAAAAACTGCCGGAAGTCAGCGCAAAAATCTGCATGCTCTGGGTGAAACCACACGGCAGAAAGAAACTCAAGCCGCCCAAGACAAAGGGCGCCGCCTGGTGTTCGGATTTTTTCAGGTTGTCCCAATTCTTGGTCAGACCTTTCGGCATGCGGATTCCCATGTTTGATATGGAAGGTAGCAACCCGAGGATATTAAGTCCCAGCCAAGCCATCACGATCGCGACAATGATTGTGAAGATGGAAACGGCATTGCCGCTGATGTTCAATTCCCCGCCGATGAGACCCAGCAGGCCACCCAAAACGAAGAAGGTCACCAAGCGCCCGACGTGGAAAAACAAATTCGGCTTGACCGCCCCTTCATAAAAACTTGTTTCACCGCTCTGATATTTTTCCCCGAAAGCGATGATGACCGCGCCGACCACCGCCAGACACGAAGACACCGAAGCCACCAACCCGACCAGAAGAGCCACCCCGAAAGACACACCCGAACCATTGAGATCAATTTTATTCAGCACGCCGGTATTTTGAAAAATTTTAAATAAAAACAGCAAAACCGCCGTAATCAAAATTGCCTTGACCCAGACTGACCAACTCGAGGCACTTAGAGCCCCCTTGGGCTCTAAGTGCCCAAGGCTGTCCAGGTTGTTTTCAAAAGCCTCGTAACCATATTTTTTGGCAACTTTTCTGATTTCATTGAAATTCAACGCCGCTCCGTCGTAGTCCAATTCGGCCGTGTTGGTCTGGCGATCCACTCGCACATCTTTCACGCCGGGAATGTTGCGAAATTCATCATCCAACAACTTCTCACAACTCACACAGTGCATACCCTTGATGTAGATTTTTTTTGTTTGCATAAACTTTTCTTATATTTTAATTATTTTTAATTACATTAATGATACACGAAAATAACTTTTTATGTAAACACTTAAAAAGGCCTTCAATCCGATGGCCTTTTTACATGTTTACTTCTCCAGATCTTTCTTTTTCTCTTCATACTCCTGCTTATTGATTTCGCCTTTGGCATACCTCTCATTCAAGATATCAATGGCGGAATTTTTTTGGAAGTTTGCCCCGTCGTGCCCACCATGATTACCTCCACAACCACCATGGCCACCGAAGCCGCCATGCCGGACCAATGCGACAATAGCCCAAATAATCAAGGCCCAAAAAAGAATCATGACAATTCCGCCTAGACCAAATCCCATCATCCCTAGCCCATTGTTCCAATAGTTATACATCATATGTTTTTTTTAATTATTTATGACCAAACCAGCGCTTGAAAGCGTCAACTGTAATACATCTAAACTCTCACTTCCTTTCTAACTGCTCAAACCCCCATTTATTTTTTGACCTGGAAATCTGGTCCGACAAAGTGAAAATTATCGAGGATCGTTTTGGTTTCCGGCAAGATTCCAGCAACAATCACATTGTTTCCAAAGAAGTTATCAATACGATCTCCCTCTTCTTGAAATAATTTTTCAGCAATCATCACTTTGGCTTCAGCGGATCCAATGTAAATCGGCTGATATTTCTTTGCGCCAATCGTAACGGGTGTGAATGAATCACTGTCAATGCTCTTTTGTATTTTTTCTGGAATATTTTCCCTGCTAATGGTATAAAAGAATTTATTTTCCATACCAGTGTTCTCGGATTTGCTAATTATATCAGCTTCAGCGACATTGTTAACCATTTGTACAACTATTTCCTTCTTTGTAACCGCGGCTTCAGCTTCCATGCCAGAACTGAATTTTGCAAATTCATAAAATCCGAAAGTGAACACGACCATCATAACAATCGGCGCGACCAAGGAAATATAATTTCTCTTACCAGGCTTAAATAGCTTAAGCAGTAGCGAATTACCCACCACTGAAATAGAACTTAATGCCATAGCCAGTCCAGCTAATTCGGGCTTCAACACCAAGCCAAAGGCGAAAAATACGCGCGCCGCGATTGGAATGCCAATCACATTATAGAACAGAGCAAAAAACATGTTCTGTTTTATCTTGCCCATTGTTTCTTTTGAGAGTTGGAAGGAGGTCACCACATCATTCAAATCGCTTTTCATAATTACAATGTCGCCCGCTTCCATGGCCACGTCCGTACCTGAACCCATGGCGATTCCGACATTGGCTTGCGCCAAAGCCGGCGCGTCATTGATGCCGTCACCCACCATGGCGACTTTCTTGCCGGTGTCCTGAAGTTTTTTCACCTCGTTGGCCTTGTCTTCCGGCAAAACTTCCGCGAGAATATTGGTGATGCCAACTTGCTGGGCAATCGCTTTGGCTGTGCGTTCATTGTCGCCCGTGATCATCCAAACCTCGATTCCCATTTTTTTCAATTTTTCAACGGCTTGACGCGAAGTTTCTTTGACGGTGTCCGCCACCGCTATGATGCCAACTACACCTTCTTTGGTTGCCAGAATCATCGCCGTCCTTCCTTGTTCTTCAAGACGCGCCATTTTGCGTTCGATTTTTTTAACATCCAAGTCTAAAGTTTCAATCATCAACTTACGCGTTCCAATAAAATAGGTTGTTCCATTGACATCCCCCTGCACACCTCGTCCAGTGATTGAGTTGAAATTTTTAACTTCTTCCAATTCAATATTTTCCTCATCTGCGTGATTGCAAATTGCTTCCGCCAAAGGATGCTCTGAAAGTTTTTCAAGACTTGCCGAGATTGCCAATATTTCATCTTCGTCTTGATTACCAAAAGAAAGAATGTCGGTTACTTCTGGTTTTCCATGCGTAAGTGTTCCAGTCTTGTCAAAGATTACAGCTGAAATATTGCTTGCTGCTTCAAGAGCTTCCCCACCTTTTACTAGAACTCCATACTCAGCTCCCTTGCCGGTTCCCACCATCAGTGACGTTGGGGTTGCAAGACCAAGCGCACATGGACAAGCGATCACAATCACTGAAGTGAAGGCCATCAAAGCGAAGGCCAGAGTTGAACCAAGTGCGAAATACCACACGCCAAAGGTCAAAATAGCCAGAACAATTACTGCCGGCACAAACCAGGCAGAGATACTATCAGCAAAATTCTGAATCGGAGCTTTGGATCCTTGCGCTTCTTCAATCAAGCGAATAATCTGCGCTAAAGTAGTTTCTGATCCTATTTTTGTCGCCTCAAATTCGAAGCTGCCTGTTTTATTGATTGTTCCTCCAACAACATTACTACCAACGCTCTTTTCCACCGGGATACTTTCTCCGGTAATCATTGATTCATCCACCGCCGAAGAGCCTTTGATTATTTTCCCATCAACCGGAACTTTTTCCCCGGGACGTACAACCACTATGTCACCGTGAGTTACATCATCAATCGCGATGTCCAGGGTTTGTCCGTTGCGCACGACTCGAGCCGTCTTGGCTTGGAGTCCCATCAACTTCTTGATAGCATCCGAAGTTTTTCCTTTGGTTCTGATTTCCAACCATTTGCCTAGAATCACAAAGGTAATCAGATAAGCTGCGGTTTCGAAATACAGATCAGGAATTTTCATGCCACCAACTCCGATCAAGGAATTATTGGCAATCACATAAGTCACATAGTTATATAAACTGTAAAAGAATGCAGTTGAAGTTCCAATGGCAATCAAGCTGTCCATATTAAATGTCTTCATTTTTAATGATGACCACATTCCCTTATAGAATCCGGCTCCGATAATAAATTGAACTGGAATTGTCAAAAGCAATGAGAACACTCCGATATATGGAGCGAAAGCTTTTTCCCCGGGAAGCCAATTAACGAAATCGAAGGCCATGAAATATAGCATTGGAAAACTCAAAATGAAACTGAAAATAAATTTAGTGAAAAGTGTTGAGCTTTCCTTTTCGCGTTTACGAGTTTCATATTCAGTATCTTTCGCATCAACTTGTTCTCCCTTATATCCAACCTTGGCTATAGCTTCAGTAAGCGTTTTCACGTTTGAGATATTTTCATCAAAAAGTATGGATGCTTTTTCAGCTGAAAAGTTTACCGTCGCTTGTTTGACTCCGGGAACCTTTTTAAGTTGTCTTTCAATGATATTGGCACATGAAGAACAATGCATGCCAAAAAGTGACAAACTTATACGCTTATTTGGATCGCCACCAACTGCAGCAGCAGTCATTCCTTTTTTACCAGTTTCAGCTGTTGCAATTTGCGGTGACACCATTTTTTGAATTTGTTTATTCCCCTTATCGTTTCCAACCACGACATCGAACAAATGAGAAATATTTCCAGCACTTACCAATTGATCAATAAAATTTTTCGCTTCATTATCACCATTTGGCATATCAAATTCTGCAGCTCGATCGTTTTTAATTTTGCCTTCGAAGTATGGCCGGCCGTCTGTTCCCTCAAGGACTCTTCCCTCAGCCTCAATTTTGGCTTCGAACTTCATCTTTATAGGACTTCCTTTTTCAGTTGTCTTTTTTGTCACTGTAATTTCTGATTTTTCATCAGACTTTTCAGTTTCCAATATATCTTCAGAAGTTATAACTGCGGCATATCCTGCATTTTTAATTGCAGCAATAACGTCATCTTTTGAATTTATTTCGCCATCAAGAAGCAACTCTCCTTTTCCTTCTTTGGCATCAACACTAATGTTACTTACACCCGGAAGCTCACTTAGTTCTTCTTTTGCGATGATCTCGCAAGAACCGCAATGCATTCCCTCGATCTTTAATTTAATTCGCTGTTTCATGCACTTAAATTTATTAAATAATTACTTTATAGTCCGTGCCCGCAAGGGCTTCCTTAATTTCACTTGCAGCTATTTCTCTATCCGCAATAATATCCACTTTGTCATCAACCGAGCTGAATAGGATATCTTTCACTCCCGCTATTTTTCCTATTTTCATACGAGAAAGTTTTACACATGCATCGCAGGTGAGCCCCCTTAATCTTAGTTTGGTTGTTTTCATAAATTTGATTTAATTATTCTACAATTATAGTTCCATAGTTAATCATGCCCATGCCGCAAGTGATGTTAAAGCTCCCCCGAGTCGTGGGCGTGAATTCCATCACAATAGGCTGGCCGGCTTGAAGTGGAACCGCATTATTATACAAACCGGAAATCATAATGGCATAACCGCAGCCCCGACCGCTATCTTTAACATCAATAGTAAGTTTTACTTTTGTGCCGGATTTAACTTTGAAGGAATTCGGTTGTAAATAATTACCGGCTGTGTAAATGGCATTAATTACTTGGACGTTACCTTCGACTTTGGCCGAGGTTTCCGTAGTGTCTTTTTTGATTTGCGCTCCGCCCCCGCATCCGCCGCAACCACCGCCTCCGCCACTCATCATTCCGCAAGACCCGCCGGCCGAGCTGGCGGTAGTGCTTGCCTGCGAAGTTTTCGAACCGTTGCCCAACTCATCCACCACGTTAAAAACTCCGGTGTACATCCCCATTGAACACGAAAATTTCAGCGCGCCCGTTTCCTTGGGAGTAAATTCGATTATATTTTCCCCCTTGACCAAGCGCTTGGAAATATTTTCTTTGGGCATTACCAGAGAGCTGGCACAGGAAAACGGATCTTGCGCATCAATGATCCATTTCACCGGCACACCCTTCTTGACCGTAAAGCTATTGGGCACATAACCGCTGGCGATTTCCGTCATCCGCACAATTTGCACTCCGTTTTCCATTGTCACATTTTCATCAGCAGACTGAACTGAATTGCTGCTCGCTCCGCTTCCCAACTGCCAACCGGTCAGATTATAACCATTGGCGATATTGAAGATTGAAAAGAAAATGACCAACACACCGGCGAATTTGAAAAATCTTTTAGCGAAGATCCCTTTCACAATCGAAGTAATGCCCCCGATACCCAAAAGTCCCGGTGCGGTTCCCAGGGCAAACGTACCCATCACCAAGCCGCCTGCCCACATACTGCCGGTGCTTATGGCAAAAAGTTGCATCGCTTGAGTGAATCCACAAGGTAAAAAGAATGTGAGACCCCCCATCAGCGCAGAGTTAGAATGACTATATTCTTTTTCGTGATGGTTTTTCACACCTAAGGCTCGACTGACAAATTTTGGCAATGTGAATTTTATCCCACTAACAACGGGAAATATCTCAATCAATTGCAGGCCCATGACCAACATCACCGCGCCAACCGCAATTGTCAAAACGCCCAGCATCAGGCTCGACAACTGAAAAACAGAGCCTACTGCTCCCAGGATACTCCCGAAAAAAACATATGCGACGATCCGACCCAGATTGAAAAACAGATGTGGTTTAAATTTTTGCAAAGGCGTGGCTTCCGGATGTTTTTCCGCGTGTCGCGCCGAAATACCCAAGATGAGGCCGCCTACCAGTGCCATACAGCTTGAAACTCCCGCTGTCAATCCGACTAACAAAACCACGCTTAAACTGGATGGGTTAGAAGCAGAAGCGGCAAAATTAAAATTAAGGATGCCGAAGCTTTTGAGGATCAGATAGATCCCCACTAGAAACAACAGCGCGATACCCAGATCTTTATAATCCTCCACGTTGCTGCTTAGAAGATATTTTTTGCCGTTAGACCCGATTGCATAGCCCGCTTCTCTAATCGCCTCTTCAATTTCTTGTTCATTAGGTTTTTGCGTATCATAATACACCTCCGCAATCGCTTTTTTGTAATTAACAATTATCTTGTTTACTTCCGGTATTTTCGAGACTCTCTCTTCGATCAGCATTTCGCACGAGCGACAATGCATACCTTTGATAGGGATAACAATTTTTTTCATTTTTTTGATTTTTAAAACATTAAACTTTATTCATTAAGGCAACAAAAAAACGCAAAGTTGGCTGAAAAATCAGCGGGAAACCTTCGCGTTCAAAAAATTATTCTTTTTTCATGATGGATGCCAGCCGCTCGGCGTTAGGCGGAGAAGAAGATGAAGTGATAACATCAGAAACATTGCTCAGCTCTGCGCTTGCCTCATCCGAAAAGAGATGAGCGACTGTGAAAATTATTTTGCCGCTATTACAATTTGAAACAGTTCCGGAAAAATGACTCCCTTGCTCAAAGCAGCAAGGCATCATGGCGTGCTGTGCGCTATGCTCCATCTGTTTGGGTAATATTGAACAATCATACACCGCATCACTGCAACTCAAGTCCATTCCTTCAGAATGAGCCAGCGCATAAATCGACGATGAAAAAAACCCAAACAACAAAAATGCCAGAGTTACTATAGTAATTAATTTTTTTTGACTGATTTTTCTCATTGTATTGTGGTACCAGATTATTTGCTCATCTTATTTATAGTTAAGATTTCCTCAATCATTTCTTGTTTTCTTTTTTCATTAGCGCTTTTCATCACATTGGCAAAGCAACTATGCAAATGTCTTTCCATCAGCTTCTGATTGCCGGACTTCAAAAGTCCCATCACGGCTAGGTTCTGTTGCAAAATATCGATGCAATATTCTTTGTCCTCCACCATCTTAATTACTTTGCTCAAATGTGTGCTAGCCTTTTTTAAAGCTATCAAGATTTCCTTATCTTGTTGTTCCATCTTTTATATTTTAAAACTTATACCTCCCCCCTAGGTATCAGTATATACTACCCCCAAGCCCTGTCAAATATTCCAACCGCCTTTTCCTAAAGCGAAGCTTTAGGAAAGCTTTAGGAAACCAAAAAAGGCTCTTTCAAGCCACTCAAAATCTGCTTAGTTTTTACAAGGCTTCAAATAAGCCAAAAATAAGAGCCCATCACACATTCCCCCTCCTTGGGTGGTGTGATGGGCTCGGTTGAATTTAGACGTTAGTGATGTATTTAATCGCTTCCTCGTATTTCTCCTTGTCCACCATGTTGTTTGCGACGTAGAAATCAAGCAGAGTACGGATAGTGAATCCGACAAACAACTTATAGCCAGCTGCTTCTATCTGCTCTCTGCCGCCCTGTTGACGGTCCACCAGAACAACGAGCCCGACGACTTTGCATCCGGATGACTCCACAGCCTTGATGGCTTCGATCTTGGTGTCTGCCTTTGTCACCAGATCATCAATGAGCAAAATCCGCTCTCCCTGTTTGTATTCAAACCCAGCTTTCGGGACTATCCTTCTCCCACCCCCATCCTCCTCTTTTGAGAGCGGGATGATTCTGAATTTAGAATCAGCTCCCACAACACGGAGAATGGCTTCAGCAATTGGATCTCCAGCTCTTGGAATCGGAGCAATCGCATCGAACTCAACTCCGCTGTCCTGAGTAACCTCCAGCAATCCCTTGGCAATGAGATCATAATCTTCATCATCCAGAGGACCAGGCTTCGGATTGTTCTTATTGCGAATGTTGAGATAAAAAGGCGAGAGCGGAGCATTGGGATTCTTTTCGTGAAGCTTTAGCCTAAAAGCCCCAAACAAGAATGCTCCCTTTTCGAAAATCCTCCTTGCAACATCTTGCAAGATACTGTTCATATTTTCACCTCCTCCCATACCGAAATTTTTCCCCTTCTTCAAAAAACAGCGCTGACTTATCCCCTTTCTGCGAGGGCTTTTTGGATATCCACCCGAATGGCATCAATAACATCCTGCCTCGTTCTGCCGCCCTGTGGATTACGGACAGGGCGTCCAACCACCAATCCGGTTGCGCCGTCTCTGACGGCCTCATACGGAGTCGCGGTTCTGCGCTGATCATCGGGCGGGTCCCAAGGCATCCTGATGCCCGGGTTAATGATTTCGATATCAGGATGACCTCTACGTATCTTGGACGTCTCAAGCGGCGATGAAAGCGCACAGTCGACTCCGACCTCTACTGCATCATTAGTCAGATGCAAAACAATCTCCGCAACATACTTCAGCTGATCAGCAGGATCGGCCGAAAAAAGTTTCTGCAGAAGAGGCAACACTTCTTCGCCGATCAGCCCATCCATTGCTGCTTTCTGCAGCATCATGATCAGGACCGGCGGCACGACTCCCGCCTCGCTCACCACTTCATCATAGGCCATACTGGTCAACATAGAGACGGCGATAATCTTCGGCCGCTTGACCTGAATCTTCTGGGCTCTCAAAGCGGCACTTTCAACTGCCGCTGCCATCATCCTTTTTCCACCCAGCGCCATAACGTTGAAGTAATCGACACCAAAGCTGGTGACACCTGCGGCTGCCTTGCCGACCGTATTCGGGATATCGAAGAACTTTTTGTCAACAAAGACTTCCTTTCCGTGTGCGTTGCAAATGACAACCATAGTAGGAAGTCCGGCATTGTTATCCAGCTCCATTCCAACCTTTGCGACATCGACGTACGGACCGACCTCAGCAAGCAACTCATGTGCCTCTTCTGCCGAGCTCACATCTACGGGGAAAAATAACTTAACTTCTCTTTTCATCCTTCTCTCCTTTCGTTTTTCCCCGCCTAGACGGGGTTGATTCTGCAAACCTCTCCTTTCTGTGTAATTTATGCTGTTTTTAAAGAAAAACCTGCTACCAGTCTAGCAGTCTTTTCGCGGAAAAGTCAATTGAAATGGCCGCCTATAAAAAAGACCGGGCAAACGTATTGCCCGGGTTAATGTTCTTATTTATTGTCTCTTCTGACTGCGGTTGCAGTGAACGGCTTGCAACCCATCTCGCAAAGAGCTTCCTCGGCTGCCCTCTCGCTCTTGTAGCCACCTTCAACTCGCCCATCCACAAAATGCAATTCCCAAATTTCTTTTTTTGTGGGCTTATTGAAAAGCTTCACTGCAACTATTAAAAGAGCAACTATGCCACTGAAAATCATGAAAAACGTAAACGCATTCATACCTATTCCTCCTTTCTTTTTTGACTAGTTTTTTCTCTCCACAGCCAGTCTAATTAACTTATCCAAAAACTGCGGGAAAGTCAAACCGGCGGCTTTGGCGGCTTTCGGCGCGAGACTGGCGCTAGTCATGCCGGGAATCGTGTTGATTTCCAGGAAATACATTTTGTTTTCTTTCTCGCTCCAGATGAAATCCGCTCTGGCCAGATCCTGACAACCTAGGGCTTTGAAAATTTTGATGGCCGAGCGCTGCAACTTTTTGCTAACGTCCGCCGGAATGTTGGCCGGACAAATTTCCTCGCTGCCACCGGTCTGATATTTAGCTTCATAGCTAAAAAACTCGGAAATTTTCGGAATAATTTCAATGACCGGCAACGCTTTGGGCGTTTTGTTGCCCATCACCGCCACCGTAAATTCGCGGCCCTTGATGAATTGTTCCAGCATAACTTCCCCGGAATATTCAAAAGCTTTTTTTACGCCAGCTTCCAGTTCGCTTTCAATTTTGCAAATACTCATCCCGACCGACGAGCCGGACTCAATCGGTTTGATGACGATCGGCAAGCCCAATTTTTGGATAATTTTTTCACTATTATATTTTTTGCCTTTTATCAAAGTTACTTCTCTAGCTATTTTCAAGCCGGCATTCTTGGCCACCAATTTTGTTTTCTGCTTGTTCATCGAAAGTGCGCTCGCTAAAGTTCCGGAAAAAACATAGGGCACACCAATGGTGTCCAGCATGCCTTGCAATTTTCCATCTTCAATAAAAGCGCCATGACCGATCGGCAAAATTAAATCTAACTTTTTAATTTCAGCAAAAATATTTTGATTGTCCTGAGCACTATATAATTTTTGCGATTGCTCAAAGCTAACTCCATTTTCACTTCCGGCCAACGGCAAATTATCCATCATATATTGTTGCCCTTTTTCACCCAACAACCAGTCGCCACCCTTGGTAATGGCAATTGGGATTATTTCATATTTTTCTCCATTCAAATTATCCCAAACAACCTTCGCTGATTTCAATGAAACTTCATGTTCCCCGCTCCGGCCGCCAAAAATAAGTCCGATTTTTAATTTCTCCATATTATAATTTTGAATTTATTTAGGATTTGATATTTTGGATTTTGGATTTTCCAATAGCGCCTTCTCTCTTAATTATAACCTGTCCCTTCTCGATGGCAACCAGGGTGGACGGCTTGGAGCGTAGAGCGCCACCATCCACATAAAAAGCCACTTTTTCGCCAAAATATTGGCGGGCTTTTTTTACGTTGCCAGCCGGTTTTTCTCCTTCGCGGTTAGCGCTGGGCGCGACCAAGGGGCCGGTTTTTTTCAACAGTTCCAGCAGGCTGTCTTTCTTTGGCAGCCGGAAAGCCAAGGACTTGGTGCCGCGGTGCAAGTAAGCCACTTTTTTGGAACGCACCGGCAAAATAACACTCACTTTGCCCGGCCAAATATTTTTTAATAGTGTTTCCGTTTTTTTATTGAGCTTAATCTCAAACTTTTTTAAATCGTTAAGCGAACTAATCAAAATAATCAACGGTTTTTTGGCGTCGCGTTCTTTGAGTCGATAAATCTTGGCGACTGCTTCTTCGGAGAAAGCGCTGCCCACCAACCCATACAAAGTGTCCGTCGGCAAAACACCAACCGCGCCATTTTTGATGGCCGCAACCAGCTTCTGATAATTATCCTGGACTTTGTTCATAGTATCTTATGATAAGATAAAAAATCATTTTGAGCAAGCAATCGCACAACATCCCCTGATTTCTACCGAAATTGAAAAGAGACGGGCAGCACTATGCCCGTCTCTTTGTATGCTCCCGCATACGCTTTTGCATCTCCTGGATTCTGGTTAGCGCCCAGATGTTTTTTGTCATGTCAATCGCTACTCTAAACACCTTTGGTGATCCACCACGCTTAATTTTAGCTTTCACTCTGACAAGATCTCGCCGGTGCTTCTCCTTGATCACCAACTCAACAATCTTGTTAATTTTAAGTTCACCGCATGAGCCTGCTTCGACGAACACACTGTCCAGTGTCCAAAATTTAACAACAGCTGCTCTGCCCTTAATCCGGCAAGTTATTTCCTTCAACGGAATTAGCTCTCCCGGCTTGCAAACCTTGCTATTTATCATGTCTGTCCTCCAGGTGAAAAGTATTTTTCAAAATTAAACAACTTCTGTCAATTTACTGCCGATCCGCCGATTTGTCAACCCAGCACCAACCGTATACTTTTAATGCAGCACTTTTAAATCGGCGACCGATCGTCGTCTTTGATCTGCTTGATCAGAAAACTTTTCTCGTGCTCCACATCCAACTCTTTTTCCCGCACTGCCCATTCATCCAGATGGTTATCCTCGATATGATCAACCATTTTTTCCAACACTTCATGGATGGTTTCGCCGCTGGCGACAAAATCGCACTGATCAAAGCCAATATCTTTTCCCGCTAATGTAGGCATAAAATTGAATTAGTGAGTTATGTATTAAATACAAACTACCGCAGCAAAAAGCTCAAAACATCCGCGGTAACGGATGTTTTGCTTGTTCACGGGATTAGCTAAAGCTTTTACTTTTTCACTTTTTCCTCCACTTCTTTTTCCGCGATAAGATGCGTCAAATATACCGTAACGATGACCAAAACCAAGGTTATCGCAATGGCATAAATAAATTTAGCCAGCATGCCATTTTGACTCAACGGAAAAAAGTTTTCAATCAAAGCCTTGACCGCTTCATTCCAGGCCAGACCAGCCACCAGACCAAAAGCCGCGACGATGTAGCCGATGATCTTGTTTTGAAATTCTTTCTTGATTTTGCTACCCCTTGATCTGATGGTTTCGATTTTATTCATAATTTGATTATACCATACTGAAAATTAAAGAAACTCCGCTTCAAGCGAAGTTCCTTAGGATATTGGATTTGATTTTAACATTCTTTTACGACATCCTTAAGCATCTTCATGGACTCTTCCTTGGACATTTTGCTGCCGGTTTCCTCCCACCATTCCTGGTGTTTTTCCATGGCATGCTTTTTTGACATCTCCGCCAACTCTTCCACGGTATTAGCCTTGCCTACCCAGGGACAATCCACACCCATATCCTTACATGCTGCACATTTCATATGTTTGAAATTGTTTTGATTAAACCACACTCCGCTTGTCGACCCCCTAAGCGGATATTCTACACAGTTAATACATTGTAAGGAACCTTATAGTTCAAAAGAAAAAAGCGCCCATAAGCGCTTTTTTTTCATACTTTCTATTTCCTTTGTAGTCTTTTTCTGTCCACTTCCGTCAGTCCTTGCTTTCTGAGCCGGACTGATTTCGGCGTGACTTCCAAATATTCATCGGCGGCCATAATTTCCAAACCGCGTTCAATCGTGACTTCCCAAAACGGCACCAATTGCAACGCTTCGTCCGCTCCGGAAGAACGCATGTTGGACATCGCTTTGCCCTTGGTCGGATTAACCTCCATATCCAAACCTTTGGACGTGTTGCCGACCACCATACCATTGTAAACTTCCACCGACGGCGCAATATACAACACACCCCGCTCCTGCAAATTCGCCAATGAAAAGCCCAGCGCCTTGCCACTGGCCATCGAAATCATCGAGCCCACAGAGTGCTTTTGAATCTCGCCGGCAAATGGCTTGAACCCAAGCACGCGCGTCGACATGATGCCTTCACCTTTCGTGTCAATCACAAACTCACCACGATAACCCAAAAGTCCACGCGTTGGGCCTTCAAAAATCAAACGCGATTGCCCGTTCAACTGTTTCATGTTGGTCATGATGGCTTTGCGGCGCCCCAGTTTTTCAATGACCGTTCCGGCGCTTGCGTCCGGCACATCTATGGTCACTTCTTCAAACGGCTCGGATTTCACGCCTTCAATGTCTTTGATGATCACCTGCGGCTGTGACACCTGCACCTCGAAACCTTCGCGGCGCATATTTTCCAAAAGAATCGCCACGTGCAATTCGCCGCGGCCATACACTTTGTAGTGATCGCCTTCAAAATCAATTTTCAGTCCCACGTTGATTTCCAATTCTTTTTCCAGACGTTCGCGGATTTGTTTGTTAGTCACAAACTTGCCTTCGCGCCCGGCGAAGGGCGAATCATTGACCAAAAAATTCAAGGAAATGGTCGGTTCATCAATGTGGATGGCCGGCAAAGCTTCTTGCTCAGCAGTTTCGCAGATCGTTTCTCCGATGTAAATATCCGAAAGCCCGGCAATCATCACAATGTCGCCTGCTTCGGCCTCGGTCACTTCTTTACGATCTGTGCCATGGAAAGTGTAGAGCTTCGTGATGCGCCCGGTGCGTGTTTCGCCGGTGGCTTGTTTGATCGTCACCGTCTGACCATCTTTAATCTTGCCTTCATAAATACGTCCAATGGCCAAGCGTCCCAAAAAGTTATCATAACCCAGATTGAAAGCCTGCATACGCAGCGGCGCCACCGTGTCATTTAAGGCCGGATGCACCTTGGCAATGATGGTTTCCAAAAGCGGCGTCAGATCATGCCCGTCATCGTCCATGTGCAGCTTGGCAATGCCTTCCCGCCCAATGGCATAGACCACCGGAAAATCCAACTGGGCATCGTTGGCACCCAGATCCAAAAACAGTTCAAAAACTTCTTCCTGCACGATGTCCGGCTGTGCCGCCGGTTTGTCGATCTTGTTGATGACCACGATCGGCTTGATGCCCAACTCCAAAGATTTTTTCAACACAAATCTGGTCTGTGGCATCGGACCTTCTTGGGCATCCACCACCAAAACCACCGAGTCGATCGAACGCAGCACGCGTTCCACCTCGCTCCCGAAATCAGCATGGCCCGGCGTATCCACGATGTTGATCTTTGTGTCTTTGTAAAAAATGGACGTGTTTTTGGCGTAAATGGTGATGCCGCGTTCCAATTCCAAAGCATTGGAATCCATGGTCACGCTTTCATCTTTCACCATCCCGGTCTGACGCAAAATGGCGTCCGTCAGGGTTGTTTTGCCATGATCCACATGGGCGATAATTGCAATGTTTCTAATTTCCATAAAATTGAATTTATTTAATAAAAAAACTGCCTCCCTGGCAGAAATAATCTACTTACATAGTATATGGCAAAAATGAGGTGTTGTCAACCAAAATAAAAAGGTGGCTGGCACGATTGCCCTCACCACCCCTTCCAAACCATCAATCGTTAATTACCGCCACAGAAGAGTTATGTGCTTCTGCGGTCCTCGTCTCACTTGCGTGAACCTACGCCCTAGGGCTGAGTAATTAAAGGTGGTTTGGTTTGCGCCGTACCGAATTTACGCGGCTGGTGGCAAAGATTTCCTTCGACTTGCGCTGCTATTTGTCGATTGCCTTCCACCTGATGCGCTGCTTCTAAGCGACATCTCGGCGCTTTTTCTAACCAACTGGGATCCAGTTGGTATAAAAAGTTTAAATTTATTTGCTTAATAAGTCAAGCATTCTCTTCCGTCACAATTTCATTGGTCTTTTTGAATTTGACCACGTAGACCGGTTCGTATTTGTTCTGGAATTCATCCACCACTTCCACCGTTTTGCCGTCCATCAAGGTCGTGATGGCGATGTCGTTCAACAACTCTTCCTTGGCTAGCACTTCACTCTTCAAGTCCTCCAATTTTTCATAAGATTTTCCCAGTTGCTGTTGCACCTTAGTCTCGATGGTTTTCTTCTCTTCGCGCATTAATTTTATTTTCTCAGCTGTTTCCTGATATTTATCAGTTTGCGCCAGCGCATCTTTGTATTGCGCGCGGAGTTCCTTCATTTCTTTTTTCGCTTCGCGGATTTCGCTAAAGACTTGTTGCATATCCAACATAGTATAATTTTTTTAAGAAATTATGATAACTTGTTAAGTCTAACATAAAACTCAACAGTCGAAAACCGCATCCGGCTTATATTCTGATGATCTCCTCCTCCAGCTGCTTAATTTTATTCTCCGTAATGTCAAAATCTTCCCAATTCCCTGCACTTAAGCAGTTCGTTTGAAAAGCGATCAGATATTCCAATTGTTTAAGTAGCTCAAATTTTGACATAATTTAACTTAAATTTATAAAAAATTAGCCATTTTGGAAAATAAAAAAATACCTTATTAGAAATAAAATATTTTGCGAATTTCGTGCCAACTTCCTAATTAAGCACCATAGTAGTATACATGAAAAAATGGCACTTGTCAAATATTACGATGTTTATTCATTTTTTTTAAAAAACAACGTCCGCACAAAGAAACTGACTACCCCTCCGATAATAATGATAGAAACGATGCTCAAAATATGCACCGTTTCCCGGGTCGTGGCGATGACCGAAGAAATTCTTTGGTCGAAGACATACCCGAGTAAAATCAAAGCGCCCGTGTCGATGACGGCAGCCAAAGTCGCGTAGGCGAAAAAAGTTTTCCAGCTGATTTTCATGGTGCCGGCCAGGATCGGCACCAGGACGCGCAAGGTCGGAATAAAACGTGAAGTAAAAATTGTTTTGCCGGCATGGCTATCTATCAATCCTTCGTACTTAGCTAACTGCTCAGGCGCAATTCTTTTTTTGAACCGATCAACCAGACCACTGCCTTTGAGTCCCAGCAGAAAAGCGATATTGTCGGAAACGATGATTCCCAGCACACTGGCCAAAATGACCAACAGAATATTCACGTCACTCAAGGCCGCACCATAGCCCAACAGTACAAAAACCACCTCTTCGGGCAAGGGCACCAGATAGCCGGCCGCAAGTGCGATTAAAAAAACGGCCAAATATGACCATCCGCCCAAATCTCCCAATAATAATATCTGTGTTTCCGGTTGCATGCTTTTATTATAGCATTATTTTATGACGCCGATATTGACTAGCGCCATTGAAGCATGCATTGAAAAAACATCGAAAAATTCCAATTCATGTGTGTCCATCGATCTCTTTCGAAAAAATTCCAAAAATATGCAACCCTTCGCCTTCTTTTCCTTCATTATGGGTAACAGTAAAAAATATTGGATGCCGGCGGCCAAAGGTGCCGCCCCTACTCCATGTTCCGCCGGAGCTCCCTGCAGACGCACGGGATTTTTGACTAAATTTTTAAGCAGTGGACAATTTTTCCCGGTCAATTTCTTGGCTTCTGCTTGTTTATCTTTTGGTAGTCCGCTACTAGCCACCAAACTGCATGTTTTATCTTTATTCTCATCAAAACTGTATATTATCCCGGCGTCAGCCCGCGCTAGATTGATCGCTGAATCCAAAATATACCTAACCACCTCCGCTCTCTTCTTGCCTTGCTGATGTTTTTCCAATTCGAGCAGAAAGGAAATTTTTCTATTTATCACGCCTTGGTGTTTATATGCCTCGATCAATTGTTCCTGAGATTTTTGCAACAATTCATTACTCTCGCGCAATTTATCCGCAGAATTGAATTTGGTAATGGCCTCGCCGATGAGTGGTGTCAACATTTCCATGAATTCCATTCTTTTCGGAGTGAACAGACCCTCCTTTTTGTCCGCCAAATGGATGGCGCCCACCACTTTACCTTTGGAGCGGATCGGGATGACCGCCAGCGAAGCAAAGCCGCAGCGCATACATTCTCCCCGAAAGCGCTGTCGCGCCTCGGGAGCCAGCTGCGCGACAAATTGCAGACTGTTTTTCGTATAAAAAGAACCTGTCGCCGTCATCGCTTGTCGGTCCTGCGGATCCGGCTTCTCAGCAATGACCCGGACACAAGCGCACTGATCTTTTTTGAGCGACAGCCAATTTTCCGCTTCCCAAAAGGCCCGCGTGAAACCGGAATAAGCGTCAAACGGGATATAGCCTTCTTTATTCAAAATACGGATGCCGCACTGGGCGCACCCGCTCCATTTTTTCAACTGTTCAATGACAATCTCCAGATATTCTTTTTTGGTCCGGACCTGATTGGAAAACTGCAGCAAAACATTCATCGCTTGTGTCCGCTGCTCGCTTGTCCGCAGAGCCTCTGCCGCCCTGACTCGCTCGGTGATATCCATCATAGTCGTGCGTACGCCCACCACCTTGCCCTGATCATCTTTTTCCAAAACATCCTGGATGGACACATAAAATTGTGTGCCATCTTTTTTGACATACACCCGTTCATCTTTGCGGGGTAAACTCTGTCCGACTAATTTTTTTCCGGCCAGTTTCAATCGAAATCTTTGTTCCGCATCTTCCCTTTGCGCCGGCAAAATAAAATCAAAAATCGAGCGGCCGACCATCTCTTCTGTCGCATAACCCAACATGCGCGCTTCCGTCTTGTTTACCCGCAAAATTATTCCGTGAGTATCCAGGATATGATAAGCAACCGGCGCGTTCTCCCACAGCTCTTGATATTGCCGCGCTTCGTCGGCCAGAAGCGATCTTTTTTTTACCGATACCTTTTTTCCCATAAACTGACCCTTGAATATTTTTTAAACTGCGGCCAAAGCACACTCTATTACTGCATTTTACCGAGTTTATTTCCCGCTGGATTTAAAAATCCCTTTTTACGGGGATTTATTCGTCAAAAATTACATTTGTCGCCACCTTCACAAATCGGCACCTGCATCCGATTCGGATCGAGAAAAACATCCCGGCCGCTACGCCGATAGGAGTTGCCGGAGGAATTGTTGGTCGTTGGGGCATAGTTATTTGGATTGGTGCTTGAGTTGTTAGTATTGTTAGTATTGGTAACGGCCACCTCTACATTGTTAACGACCGTGACTTGCCGATTGCCGTCTTGCGCGTCATAGGCAAATTGACTGCCGTCAGAGTTAAAATACAGCGTCCCGATATCTGAATAATGTTTCCCCTCTTGATTATTGATCACCATGAACTGCTGGTTATTCTCAATGACTTTATAAAAAATTTGCTGGCTGTCCGGACTGAAAATCAGCATGGCCGACTTGCCTTCTGTCTGCAACAAGCCGATTTCCTGATAGGCCTTGCCTTCCATCTGGTTCAAAACCACCACATACTTCCCTTCCCTGCCGGCTACATAAGCCAACTTTTTCCCGTCCGGGCTGAAAGCAATCTCGCTGATGGAGTCATAACCGCTGGTAAGCGGCACGCCATCGATCACCACAAATGTTTTGCCATCCAGACACGCGCTATAGGCGAACTGGCTGCCATCCGGGCTGAAGGCCGGATTGCCGACACAATCATACAGCGGACTTTCCTGGCCATCCAGCACCACCAGCCATTTGTCGCCTCTTTGGATTTTGTAAACATTCCTGTCCCCGAAAGTCGCGAACAAAAATTGCGCGTCCTTTGGTTTTTTGACGCGCGGCGCCGTTGTTTGCTTTTGTCCTTGCAGCTGCGCCGAACTTTCCAATAGTTTTTTTTGTTCTTTATTATAGAACAGTAACAGCGCCGCCAGCGCGCCGGTGGCGACCAAAATAATAACGACGGCCACCCAAGTTTTTATTTTCCTCATGTCTCCATTATATACCCAAATCGGCGAAATTCCCACCGCCATTGCCGCTTATTGGCAGACATACGCGCATGGGTCGAGCCAGCCGGCCAGGGCGGATTTGTTTGGGACGTAGCCTGAAATGTTGATCGCCGCGCCCTTGTGAAAACCCAGATGCAGGTGCTTGCGCTCGCCGCTGGTTTCGGCGCTATAGGCTGCGCCCAACACACCCAGCGTCTCACCCGCGTTTAAACTGTCGCCAACCTTGGCAGTGACGCTGTTTAATTTCAGATGGCCATACACCACCGTGATTGCTTGTCCATTGAGATCACACGCCTGCACTGCCACACCGCCATATCCACTCGCGGTTCTTCTGGCTAGTATTTTTCCCTCGCAAACCGCTGCGACCGGCACCGCGGCCTCCAACTCCTCCGGAAAAATTTCGAAGTCCGCGCCGGTGTGATAGCCACTGAATTTTTCCGGAGTAACCGGTGAGGTCTGCGGGGTGATGAAAATCCCGAACGGTTTTTTGGTCACTCTTTCTACGGCGCGAGCCAGCGGCGACTGGAAGTTGCTGCTACTGGTTACTGGTGGCGCTGGGGTATTTGGATTTTGATTATTTTGATCATTGTTATCTATGTCAGACGGAGCAGGAATGGTCACCGGCGGATTAGAAATTGCCATTGGCGGAATCTCACTGACCTGATTGGCGCTGGGCGCAGTTATTTTTCTCCAACCCCAAAAAGCTGACACCGCAACCACAAGACCAACAATAAATATGGAGGGAATTTTCTGCATGCTCTAAAATACAAAACTCATCTGTGATAATTTCAAAATGGCTTGTTTGGGACATTTGGAACCATTGAAATATATCTGGTTTGGATGTATACTACTTAGCACCTCTTAAAATAATTTATATGCAAAAAAATAAATTCGCTTTGTTGGGTCTGGTTGCCCTATCGATAATTATCGCCGGTTTCCTGATCACCAAAAAATTTGCCCCAAATAATCCAGCCCCAACAGTCACCGAAAATGCCTTCCCCGAGGAAAACCCTGCGCCGCCGAAGGGCGCACCACATCCGGATTCGCTGCCGGTGCTCATGGCCAAAGATTTCCAAGGCCACGCCCTGCAACTGGAAAAAGTTTTGGACAAAAATGAAGCTTACACCCGTTACTATATCACCTATCGCAGCGAAGGCCTGAAAATTTCCGGCATTCTGAATGTGCCTGTGGGAGCTGGTCCGTTCCCGGTCTTGCTCTTGAATCACGGCTTCATCGAACCGGCCTTTTACAAAAATGGACAAGGCCTCAAAAGAGAGCAGGATTACTTCGCGCGCCGCGGCTATGCCGTTTTGCATTCTGACTACCGCAACTACGCCGCCTCCGACAGCGATCCCGACAATGATACCAAGCCGCGCACCGGCTATACCGAAGACGTGATCAATGCCATCTATGCCATCAAAAATTCTGATTTGCAATCGCTGGACAAAGAAAGAATCGGGATGCTTGGCCATTCCATGGGCGGCGGTATCACGCTCAACGTGATGGTTGTCAAACCCGAGCTGGTCAAGGCCTTCGTGCTGCTGGCGCCCATCAACGCCGATTACAAAGAAAATTTCGACCGCTGGGTCGCCCCGGAAATGTCTGACATCGCGCAAAAAACTTTGGCAAAATATGGCACTTTCGAAACCAATCCCGAATTTTGGAAAACCGTGTCCGCGGAAAATTATTTTGCCAACATCACTTCCCCTATCCTGCTCCACCAAGGCGCGCTCGATCAGGACGTACCGGTAGAATGGTCGCAGGAATTGAACGACAACCTGAAAAAAGCCGCCAAAGCGGTTACGTACTATGAATATCCCAACGAACCGCATACCTTCATCAACGCGCAGGCACAAGTCATGCAACGCTCGCTGGAATTTTTCGATACGCACGTCAAAAATTCCCAGAATTAAGGCTGGAGGACATCCTCTTCTTGGCCGTTGATAAAAATGACGACTTCCGTAACAGTCGGGAACTGTTTCAAGGTTTCAGTGATCTGAGCCCGGATGGCAGCCACTCGACAGGCTCCGCCGACATCTTTTCCCAACTGCTCGTCAAAATCCGCAAAAGCCACGCCGTGTTGGATGCTGAAGGTCTGCACTTTGACGCCGGCATTGATTGCGGTGGAATAGCCTTGCGCCAATTCCTCCGCGGTCGGTCCAAGCAATAGCTGTTCGAGCGCCGCGCGCCCGACAGCCGGTATTTTGGGAATTGTCCGATCCCGCGCGGACACGGCGCCGCAATCCGTGTTTTCTCCATCCTGCTCTTTGCCAAAAAATACCTTGACCGTCGTCGTTTTTGCTTGAGAAAATCTGACCGGCACAACGAAAGAATCATCATGCTCCGGCAAACCGGACGGATTATCTTTTTCCAAAATTATTTGGCCGCTTTGAGCAGCGCGCGGATTGAAAGTCAGCGTAGCTTTGAAGGGCACAAACTCTTCCGTCATCCAGTCGGATTGGGCCACAGCGATCGCCCGCCCCAAAGTGTTTCCCTCCGCGTCCACCAACCGGATCGGGAAACTGGCTTCAAAAAACCAGGTTCCGCGTGCTTCCCCGACGATTTCCACCGGACTGTCGATTTCCGCATCAACCGCCGGCTTGGACACCCGGATCAATGTGCGTGCTTCACCAATTTCCTCTTTCGGAATGACTTCTGGTTGAATTTCCTGATCCGCTTTTTTCTCCTGGACGAAAAAAATTTCCAGAACAACAAGGAAGACAAAAGCAGCCACGGCCAGGCTGAATAGAAGATACTTTTTCATTTTTTTTATTTTAACCTTTGCCGTTAATACAATTTTGCCTGCTAAAATTTTCATATTACAAAAATCCAGCAAGGCGGGACCCTCTAAAAAAGCGGCCATCAATTTTTATTCATACAAATTTCCAAATTTGGCTCGAAACTTGGCGACTTTGGGTGCGACCGTCAATTGGCAATAGGCCGCATTAGGATTTTTTTCAAAATAGCGTTGGTGATATTCCTCCGCCGGAAAAAATTGCTCCAACGGAAAAAGTTTGGTGACAATCGGCTGGTCAAAAACTTTTTGTCCGCTCAGTTCGGTTATAACTTTCTCCGCCACTTCCCGCTGATGCGCATTCGCGTAGAGGATCATCGACCGATATTGCGTGCCCACGTCCGCGCCCTGCTGGTTGAGAGTGGTTGGATTATGCACAGTGAAAAAGATATGCAGCAAATCTGCGTACGTGATGATTTCCGGATCAAATTCTATTTTGACCACTTCGGCGTGTCCGGTCTCGCCGGTGCTGACCGTTGCGTAAGTTGGATTGACCGTCGCTCCGCCGGCATAGCCCGCTGTGACATTTTTCACGCCTTTAACATGCCGGTAAACCGCCTCCACGCACCAAAAACAGCCCCCGCCCAAGACCGCCACTTCTAAATTTTTATTGGATTTATTCTCCATCTTGATTATGCGCTTTAAAATTTAAAGCCAGCGAATTGATGCAATAACGCTTGCCACTTGGTGGCGGACCACCCGCCTCGACTCGCGGAGACGCTTCATCGACGCGAGGCGGGTCGTTGAAAACATGGCCCAGATGCGAGTCGCAGCGCGCGCACACAACTTCCACTCTGTGCATCCCAAAAGAATCGTCTGAGTGTTCGGCGACATTTTCCGGATCAACCGGATCGAAATAGCTCGGCCAACCAGTGCCAGACTCAAATTTATCTTCCGATCTGAACAAAGGCAAATCACACGCCGCGCAGTGATATGTCCCCGCCCCCTGTTTCTGCCAGGAACACGAACCGGCTGGCTCGGTTTCTTTTTCGCGCATGATGCGAAACTGTTCCGGCGTCAAAATCTTGCGCCATTCTGCTGCAGTTTTGTGAATTTTTTCCAGCATACTTTTTAATCTTTTTTACTGACCAGTGACATGGCCAAAGACAGGATGACACTAAAAATCAGCGCTGACCAAAAACTGGTTACCTGAAAACCCGGGACAATGGCCGCCACCAAAATGACCAAAAAAGCGTTGATGACCAAGGTGAACAAGCCCAGGGTCAGAATGTTGACCGGCAAAGTTAGGATGATCAAAACCGGTTTGATGACGGCATTCACCAGGCCCATGACCAAAGCCACCGCCAGCGCCGTTAGAAAATTAGCCACCGTGATGCCCGGCAAAAAAGACGCCAGAACAAAAATTACCAACGCCGACACCAGCCAGGCCACAAACATTTCCATATGATTATGAGGTTAAGGATAAAGTCATAACTAATAACATTCGAGAATGCCAAATATTTCTTAATAGTATTCTTGTTATTTACCAGCCGCGTGCGTGCCGGCGGCGTAGCCGGTACTCCAGGCGACTTGCAGGTTATAGCCGCCGGTCGGACCGTCCAGGTCCAGCACTTCCCCGGCAAAAAAAAGATTGCTGACAATTTTCGAGCGCATAGTTTTGGAGTCCACTTCCTTGAGCTCCACGCCCCCGCTCGTCACCATCGCTTGGTTGTAGCCTTGCACGGCTTTGACTGTCAGTCGCAGATTTTTTATCAGTTTAGCTAAGGCCAGCCTCTCCACTTTCGTGACCAAGTTTAATTTTTTCTTCCCATCGATGCTAGACAATTTCAGCAGCACCGTTGCTAACTTTAACGGCAATAATTCAGCCAAATAATTTTTCAAATCTTTTTTACCATGATCGATGAAAGCTTGCTGCATTTTTTTATCCAAATCGATCGTACTAACTTCCGGCAATAAATCAATGTCCACAAAAACCGATCCGCCCGCCAATAATTCACCAATTTTTTTGCTGGCATTGATGATCATCGGCCCGCTTAAACCAAAGTGGGTGAATAACATTTCGCCAGTCAGTGTTTCCTGTTTTTTATTCTGCTGAAAAATACTAACAATTGTTTTTAGACTGAGCCCCTGCAGATCCTTGATCCAACTTTCTTTGATTTCGATTGGCACCAGAGCCGGTTGTGGTTTGTTTATCCAATGACCCGCGGCCTTAGCGAGCGCATAGCCGCTTCCGGTTGACCCGGTGTTGGGATAGGACTTGCCACCAGTGCACAAAATAAATTTATCCGCGTGAATATTTTTGTCTTTCAATTTCACACTGGCGATTTTTCCCTCCGCCATCTCCAAGCTGCCCACATCCGCGTTGAAAATTATTTCCACCTTATTTTCTTGCAAATATTTTTCCAGCACATGCAACACGTCCGGCGCCTTGCCGGTTTTCGGAAAAACGCGGCCGTCTTTCTCCACATTCATGAGCACTCCTCTTTTTTCAAAAAAATTTATGACCTCCTCCGGACCGAAAACTGACAACGCGGAAAAAAGAAACTTGGCCTTCTTGTCGCCAAACTTGCGGACAAAATCCGCGTCATTGAATTCGCCCTGCGTCAGGTTACACCGCCCATTGCCGGTCATCAAGAGTTTATTGCCCAGACTGCGGTTGCGCTCCAAAAGAGCCACTCGTGCGCCGAGTTCTGCCGCCCGGCCCGCCGCCAGCATCCCCGCCGGCCCGCCGCCGATCACCACGACATCAAATTTTTCTGTGATATCTTTCATAATCTTAATCTACCATTTTACCACTGAGAATCAAAGCAGCCCCAGCAACATCAAACAAAAAAGCCCCGCTTGCGCGGGGCTTTTCCTATCCAAGAAAGTTAGATTCTTGATACGTTGACAGCGTTTGGTCCTTTAGGACTTTCAGCTACCTCGAATTGAACCTTGTCGCCTTCCTTCAAATCATTGTACTGCACTCCTTGCAGTTCCTTTGAATGAAAGAACAGATCCTTGTCAGAGCCTTCTACGGCAATGAATCCGAATCCACGATCGGTCAATCTTTTGATTGTTCCTGTTTGCATTCTGGTATAAAAATTAGTTAAATTCACATTTTTACGCTGCAAGAAAGTTCGACTACACTTTGGCTGCATGCTTTGTGACTTGTCATAATTCTAGCATATCCGGAGGGATTTGTAAAGGCCAAGCGACAATCCAGGGTTTCCCTGCGCCAAAAATGGCTCCGTTGCAAGGAAAAACGCCACTTATTCCTTAGTCACGACAATCATTGTTTTTTCCCGCACTCCGGTCGGCGCCGGTGGCATGTCTTTGCCGCTGCCATAATTCCAAATCGCGTCAAATAGCACCCGCTCGGTATAGCGATAATTGGCACCGCGCCGCGTGCCCGGGTCATTGGTGATGAATTCACGCGTCGCCGGATCATAGCCGATGACCGGCAGCATGTGCGCGATCGGACCGGGCGCGGTAAAGTTCGGATTGCCCAAGGCTTGACCAAAAACGGGCAGAATCACCAAATGGCCTTGCTGCAGTTCGCTTTTGATGTCTGCTATGGTGATGTTTTCTTTTGTGGCAACATTTGGCCACTGAAAGAATTGTTGAAAGATTCGCGCAACATCTGCCGCATCAGTGTCAGTATTGTAGCCGAATGTCTTGTTTTCAAAATCGACAATCTCCAAAATCTGTTTTTGTGCCTCATCCGGAGAAATTGTTTTTGTACCTTTGAGCCAGCCCATCGCCATCACAATCGACGCCTCTTCGCAAGCATTCTGAAAAATCGGATCGCTCCAATTGCCGAACGGCGCCTGCAGCACAAAAGGCACATCCAGCTTGATCGTTTTTGTTATCGCTTTCGTTTCTGACGCCGATTCCGGCCGATTCGGATTGACCACTGCCGGCCGCTCCGCCGTCGGTGGCGCAATCAAGGTCGGCGCTTCCGGCACGATGCTCGGCGCGTCCCCCTCCTCAGTCAGCAACCTATTGATGAGATAGCCGCCTAGCAGGATAAAAATGAGGGCAATTGTAATTAGAATTTTTTTCATACTGACAGTATACCACACAAACAAACGCTCATGACAATTTTTCGCGGAAATAACCCGGCTTTTCGGCCGCTCGAAAAATCCAGCGGCCTCAGGCAAAATTATTTCGCTTTGATGGAAATTTTTTTCGGCTTGGCCTCTTCAGCCTTTGGAATGGAAATCTTCAAGATTCCTTTGGCATATTCCGCTTCGGCCGCTTCGGCTTTGACCGCCATCGGCAGGATCACCGAACGCGAGAAACTTCCCTCCCTAATCTCTTTGCGATAATAGTCTTCATGTTTCACTTCCTTCTTCTCTTCGGTGCGGCCGGTTACGGTCAACACGTCATTTTCGATGGAAATGTCCACCTTGTCCGGGTCAATGCCGGGCAGATTGGTTTCCACGATCACGTTATCCTTGTCCTGCCGCACGTCGATGGCCGGCACAAAACCGGCGTCCACGGAAAAGCCTTCGTCGAAAAATTTCTCCATGTCCCACATCGGGGACCAGCGCATGATTCCTCGGGTCATATTAAAGCACCTCCTTTCTATTTTTATCTTTAGTGCTAACTAATACAATTTGAGCTATTTTTTATTCCCCCTATTTTAAGCCCCAAAAATATCCAAATTAGCACTCGCAGCTCGTGACTGCTAATTCTATTTTAGAAAAAATCCAACCTTTGTCAAGACCGAAAAAAACCACCCCCGGCAAGGTGGTTCTCCAAACCTCTTCCTCACTGAATACTCTTGCTGCAAATTCATCTTAGCGCTCCCTGCCGGATTTATATTTCAACAAACGGAAAAGCCCTCGGGATGGCTTATAGACCGCCCCAGGAAATCTTTCCACAAGTTTCCAGACGCAGCCGTTGACCGTTTTCGGATGAAAGCTGGGGTCAGCCGCTTTAATTTTTGCGAGCAGTTGCGACCAACGTAAACCCCCCGGGCGCTGTTCAAGCAACTCGAAAGCCACTGCGTTTATACGTCCTGTAATATTAGCTTTATCCACAGTAATTTAAGACAATTCACTCTTATTTCATCGCCGCAGGCTGCAGCAGACCGACCCGATTGCCTTCGGTGTCTGTGAACATCACGAAGTTGCCGATGCCGGGAATGTCCATGGGCTGGCCGATCACTGCCCCGCCCGCTTTTTCGACCTCCTCCATGCTGCTTTTGAGGTCAGCCACGGAGATCACGATATGAGTGTCCATGCCTTCCTTGCCTTTCTGATAGAATCCGCCATTGATGGCTCCTTTTTCCAGGTGCATATTTTTTTCGTCCATAGGCGAGGTCGCGGCCAAAAGATAGTCCCCCATCTCAGCCCCGAGCTGGGTCATTTTCCAGCTAAAAACATCCTCATAAAATTTCTTGACCCGCCCCTTATCTTCCGCCGGCATTTCAAAGTGGACGACTGGATCCATTTTTTTCATATGTTTGTATGTGATTAATAATTAGATTGTGTATCCTAATACACCCCCCAAACGAAAAAATTACGTATTTGATTGATTATAGCTTAGCACAAAAAGACATGTCTCATATTTGAGAAAAATCATTCTTGACGTTAGTTGAAACTTTGTGTATATTTAATACATACCAAATTAGTATGTATTAAGTTATGCCTGTACCATTATTTATTTTTGTTTTTTAATTTTTTTAAATTTAATATATGAACATAGCTTTTTTTGAAGTACAGCTTTGGAAGCAAGAATATCTCAACAAACAACTCAAGGGTCACACTCTTTTGTTTTTTGAAGAAGCTTTGAGTGAGGATAACGTCGAAAAAGTTAAGTCTTGCGAAGTTATTTCAGTTTTCATCCATTCGAAAATTACCGAGGAGATTTTAACTCTCTTACCCAACTTGAAATTCATCGCAACACAGTCGACCGGTTTTGATCATATAGACGTAGCAGCCTGCACTGCCCGCAAGATTGCTGTTTCCAATGTGCCGTATTATGGCGAAAATACGGTAGCCGAGCATACCTTTGCCCTGATCTTGGCACTCTCGCGCAATGTCCATAAATCCTACGTGCGGACCTTGCAAGGAAATTATGCCATCGATGGTTTGATGGGTTTCGATCTGCAAGGCAAAACTTTGGGCGTCATCGGTACCGGGCACATCGGTCTGCATGTGATCCGCATCGCCAAGGGGTTCGGCATGCACGTGGTAGCATACGACGTCAAAGAAGATCCATTTTTGGCGGAAGTTTTACGCTTTAAATATGTACCGCTGGAAGAAGTCGCGACTTCGGCGGACATCATCTCCCTCCATCTGCCATACAATGCCGCCACGCACCACATCATCAATGGGAACATACTTGCTAAAGTTAAGCCAGGCGCTCTTATCATCAATACTTCACGCGGCAGCTTGATAGACAGCAATGCTTTATTGACTGCCTTGGATGCGAAACGGGTGGGCGGAGCAGCTTTGGATGTCTTGGAAGGCGAAGAACTTATTCTGGATGAAAAACAGCTTTTACATTACAAGCAACCGAACGAAAAGTTGGAGGAACTGGCGAAAAATCACATTTTGCTGAAGCGCGATAATGTTGTGTTTACGCCGCACATCGCTTTTTTCTCAAAAGAAGCTCTGGAGAGAATTCTAAGCACCACCGCTGAAAACATCTTGGCTTTCGCCAAAGGTGAAATGAATAATATTATTTCTGCATAACTTTCAGTATAAAAAATTCTTTTAAAAGCTGCTCTATTTTATATAGCAGCTTTTTCTAGCCGAGACAATAAGCAAATTTGAACTCTAATTTTAAACACAAAAAATAAGGCCTTATTTTGCTGGCTTCGCGACTGGACGATGTTAGAGCTTTTTTATTAAAATGATCCGGTTTTTAGTTCACCTGCGCGCTCGTAATTGGCAAAGATAACTCCACTGGGCGAAACTTTGCTATCCATCAGTTTAAAAGCCGCGGGAATTGTGCCTTCGGCAAAAAGGCGCTTGCCAGAGCCGAGCGTAATGGGAAATGTTTTGAGCCACAATTCGTCGACCAGATCGTGCTGCAAGAGCGTTTGGACAAGTTTGCCACTACCATAAACTTGCAAGTCGTGACCGTCTTGCATTTTGAGTTTTTTAATTTCCTCCACCACGTCGTCTTTGATGAAGATAGAATTTTCCCACTCATGCTTTGCCAGCGTATTTGAAACTATATATTTGGTAGCTTCGTTTATGCCGGGCCAGCCACTCGCATGCTGCGGCCAGTAAGCTGCGAATATCTCAAAGGTTTTTCTGCCTAGAAGCAAACTAAAAGGCTGCTTCATCTGATCTTCCATGACCTTGCCAGAAAATTCATCAAAATATGGAACCGTCCAACCGCCGTACTTGAAACCGCCAGAGGTATCCTCTTCCGGTCCGCCGGGAGCTTGCATGACACCGTCGAGCGTAACAAATTCCAGAACAATGATTTTTCTCATATTATTTTACTAAAAACTAAGTTACATATTCTATTACACGCGCCCAACAAAAAAATTACGTATTGAATTACGTAATTTAGTATGCTCCGCGAGCTTGAGAAGATTCGCACTCCAAAAATAAAGCCTTCTAATTAAACTACTTCTTCGAAGCCATACTGGGTTTGTTTTTGCTTAGCGATTGTCAAAAGAAATAGCCCCAAAAGACTTGGGATTATAGCGAAAATTTGGACAGTGCTTGGTGCATTCTTCAAAATCATCCAAGCAAAAATAAAAGTGAAGACGGGCGCCAATGAATTAAAGGAAATAGTGTGCGTAACAGAAGTTTTTTTAAAACTGAACAAATTTATCATCTTCATAAGACCCAAGAAAACTAAGCCGCTATATAAAAGATAGGGTGAGCTTTTTAAGATAACTTCCAATGGAATTGTTTTTTCAAAAATTAGAGAAGCAACGAAAAAAATAATTGCCCCGGTCAAACTCCTAAGAAACAACAGGTAGTAGAGAGAAACTTGGTGAAGAGCTCTTTTGGCAAAGATGTTTCCAATCGGAGCAATTATTACAGCGCACAACATAAGCAAATCTCCAATATTTATAGATGCTTGGTGATTGTTAAATAGAACCACCCCGGCCGCGAAAAGCATGAGCATTGCACCAAAAAAATGATTACGGGAAACTGGTTCTTTCTTGGCAATCCAACCGATTATTATGAAACTGAAAGCTGCTTCGGTCATACTTATAAGCGCTACATTTTGTGGAGAAGTGAGGCTGAGAGCTATATAGTACAAAAGATAATATCCAATGGCAATAAGCAATACTGCCAATGTGATATCTTTAATCGCCTGCGTATTGGTAACATTTTTCTTCCATTCTTTTTTTGCTGTTAAAATAATTGCAAAAAAAATAGTTGCAACAATATAACTCCAAGCGAGAGTACTCAAAGGCAAGAGATGATTTGTATAAGCAATGACAGTCAGAACGGGAAATAACCCAGAAAAAATATTTTTTACAAGTAAGATACCTTCGGCCTGTCTTTTCTCTGAAATAATCATGAGGATGCTAAATTAAAAAATAATCTTACAATATTCTATCATAAAAAGTTCTGGCGTCATACTAAGGTATACATAGAAAAGACTCTTTAAAACATTTTTATTATATTGCTCCGCGACTATGATCAGTCCGCCAGCAGGCGGACTAGAGCCAATTGATCAACAGTCAACTTTATACAAAATAAAAAAGTGCAGAGCTCCGCGACTAGGATTCGAACCTAGAACCAATTGATTAACAGTCAACTGCTCTACCATTGAGCTATCGCGGAACTCTACACTTTTATAAAAAACATGTAATTTGGTTTTAAAATAGCCGGTTTAGCGGCTAAATTAACAAAATTATTGTAGCAAAAACCGAAAAAATAATCAAGTCTTAGTAATCTCTCAGCTTCTTGATCGTGTCATGGTCGCGGATCTTTTCCAGGGCTTTGGCTTCGATCTGGCGGATACGTTCACGGGTCACGCCGAATTCTTGACCGACTTCTTCCAAGGTGTGCACCACGCCGTCTTCCAGCCCGAAACGGATTTTCAAAATTTTCTGTTCGCGCGGCGTCAAGGAATCCAACACTTCCGCAATGTGATCTTTCAAGAGTTTACGCGAAGCGGATTGGTGCGGCATGATGGTTTCCGTGTCTTCGATGAAATCGCCCAGCACGGAATCATCCTCACTGTCACCCACTGAAGTTTCCAAGGACACGGTTTCCTGCGAAATTTTTTGGATGTGACGGATCTTGTCCACTTCCAGACCCATTTCCACCGCGATTTCTTCCGGCAACGGTTCCCGTCCCAAGTCTTGCACCAAGCGTCGCGTGATTTGCGTATATTTGTTGATCGTTTCCACCATATGCACCGGGATGCGGATGGTGCGGGATTGATCAGCCAGGGCACGGGTGATGGCTTGACGAATCCACCAAGTCGCATAGGTGGAAAATTTATAGCCTTTTCTATAATCAAATTTTTCCACGGCGCGGAAAAGTCCAATGTTACCTTCTTGAATCAGATCCAAAAGTGACAAATTATGTGAACGGCCGACATATTTTTTGGCGATGGAAACCACGAGCCGTAGATTGGCTTCAGTCAGTTTCTGCTTGGCCTGCGGATCACCTTTTTCGATACGCTTGGCCAGCGAGACTTCTTCGTCGGATTTCAACAGCCCCACGCGGCCAATCTCGCGCAGATACATCTGCACCAAATCCGAAGAGGCATCCTCCGGCACTTCCACGGCTTCGCGTTTTTTCTGCCGACCACCTTTTTTCTCTTCTTCGATGTTCTCGGAAATTTTGTCCGTCTCCATTTTCAGCATTTCGTCTGAACTCATGACCCGTACACCCACTTCTTCCAAACGTTCATACAAGCTTTCCAACTCTTCGATGTTTTGTTCCGCATTGGGAACCGCATGCAAGATCTCATCCTCCGTCACAAAACCTCTTTGTTTGCCTCGAAAAACCAAATCCCCGATCAAATCCCTTTTCTTGCCATCTTCTTTAGCGGAAATTTTAGTAACTTTTTTTGTTGGCTTAACTTTTTTAGCAACTTTCTTTTCTTTCTTCACAGCCTTAACCACCTTTTTGGCTTTTTTGACAGCTTTAACTTTCCGCCCCGCTTTTTTTGCCGGTCGGACAGGTTTTTTCTTTTTCAACTTAACCGCCACCTTCTTGGCCTTAACTTTCTTCGCCACCTTCTTTTTTGTAAGTTTTTTGGTTTTTGCCATAATAATAAATTTCCAATCCGCCGCGACGGATCGGAAATTGCTACGTTAGATTATATAATTCAAGTTATGCCTCATTGATTAATTCGCCAGTTGCGTTAGGTCTTCTAAAATTTGCTTGCATTGTCCGCGCAGGAATTTCGCGGCCACCTTGTCGCCCTGTTTTTCCGCCAGTTTCATGTCGGAACTGATTTTTTCCAATTCTTGCTTCTTGCTTTCGCGCTGCAATTCTTTCAGGCATTGTTCCGCCTCCGCCAGTGGATGCGCAATGACTGTTTCTTCCAAATCATTATTCAGTCCCACAAAGTATTTTTTTTCAAAATAAATTTTTTCAACTTTTTCTTTTATTTCACGCGAAGCGGATGATTTCAAAAAATCATCCAAGCTATAGTGGACCGCTCCGCCATTTTGCACTAAGAAGTTTAGAAGGCTATCTTTGAGAAAAAGCGCATTATTCGGGGCTTTTTCCGTTACTAACTTCCAAACGTCGCTAGAAACAAGCATTAAACCGATTAAATCCTCCGTGAGCGTAGCTACCTTTTCGCGGGGCACATATGCCTTTTCCGTGACTGAATTTGAGGATTTGTTTGTAACTCTTTCCTTCAGGTTAGCTTGTTTCAGCATATCCGTCAATACAGCCTCGGAAGTGTTCAGTTCGCCGCTCAACTCTTTGAGCCAATGACTTTTGCCGATGGCGCTCGCGATGTTGCTGATCATGTCGAGCAGCTCCGCGGCGATGATTTTTTTATCCTCCACCTTATTCTTGTCATATTTGGAAAATATTTTTTCGAAAAAATATTCCATCGCGTCCTTGGCTTGCGCCACGGCCGCAAGCAATTGCGCCGGATCTTTTTGCGCCAATTCGGCCGCGTCCTTGCCGGCCGGCAATGTCACCACTTGCACCGCCACGTCCTGCACGAAACACAGCTTGATGCTTTTTTTCGTCGCCGCTTCTCCCGCGCTGTCCATGTCAAAAAACATTTTGATCTTGCTCGTATATCTTTTGATGATCGCCACCTGCTCCAGCGTCAGCGCGGTCCCGGAAACCGCCACAGTGTTTTTGAGACCGGCCTGCGAAGACGCAATCACGTCCATGTTGCCTTCCACCAGCAACACAAAATCCTCTTGGCGCATCGCCTGCTTGGCTTTGTCGATGCCATAAAGAATCTTACTTTTGTGATAGACTTCCGTTTCCGGCGTGTTCACATATTTGGCCTGCGATTCGTCCCCGCCCGGCGCCACGCGCGCGGAATAGCCGACAATTTTTTTGTTGGTGTCCGCGATTGGAAACATCACCCGGTCGCGAAAGCGATCATAATATTGGTCCTGCCTGCCGGCAGGCAGGTTAGCAGTTTGTAGTTTTTGGTTGGTAGAATCTTTTTTGATGATTAAGCCGGTTTTCACAACTTCTTCCGCGGTGTAGCCTCGACCTTCCAAAAACGTCAGCAAGTTGCGCCAGCCGGGCGGCGCGTAACCCAAGCGGAAATCCTTGATGATTTCGTCGCGCAGTCCGCGCTCTTTCAAATAGTTGATGATTTTTACTTTGCCTTCTCCGGCCCACAACTGCGTTTCATAAAATTTCGTCGCAAGCTCCAGAATCTCCAGCGTTTTGTTTTTTTCCGCTGCCAGCTTCGGATTGACCTTCTGCAGTTCCACCCCGGCTTTTTCCGCCAACTGCTTCAGCGCGTCCTTGAATTCCAAGCCTTCGATCTCCATCACAAAAGCGAACACATCCCCGCCCTTCTGGCACCCAAAACAGTGCCACATCTGCTTATCCTCGTTGACCATGAAAGACGGACTTTTTTCATTATGAAAAGGACAAAGAGCCCGATAATTGGCTCCTGCCTTCTCCAGACGGATATAATCCCGCAGAACATCCACGATATTCAGCCGGGTCTTGATTTCCTCTACATCTCCACTCGCCATAGTTAATTCACTATAATATACTACCCTGTTTTAGGCAAAAGATTTCACTTTATAAGCTTATAGCAGCTTTTTCTGCGGATTCTTAGCCTGGATCAATTTTTCTATTTTTGCAATAAATTCTTCCGCATTTTCGATACCATTTTTAGCCTCCCTCCTGGAAGTTTCCAGACCAACTCCATAAATAAGATAATTTCTCTTGCGCCGCATATTATCAAAAATTTCAGCCAACACCCTGAAATCAGCGCCCATAACCTCCGCCACAAAGTTCACGACAATTTTGTGTGATCCGGTGGCTCGCGGACGCAGATTGTAAGAGAAAAATAATGCGCGGCCGGCAAACAGCATCGCCTCATATGCCAGTTGAAATGCCGCATCTTCATCGCCACTTTCCAAAAGAATTCTGGCGCTTTTAATTGAGCGATGCGCTTTCCGCATAACTTTGCCAATTTCAACAAAATCAAATTGGATTTCCTTAGCCCAGCCTTGCTCAATGAATTTTTCGCAAACTTTTTTCATCGCCGATTATGAATATTTTTGATTTTTTATTTATTTCTTTGACGAAATGCTCTTTTTCCTGTCTTTTTTTCGCCCAATCTTCCGGCGCATAAATATGATAATTTATTTCCCGCACAAGCTTTTCTTCCGCCTTTCGCAAATCCAAGATAAACTCCTTTTCATTGACATCTCCGATAATCATCACATCTATATCCGATAAGGAATCTTCTTTTCCTTCAGCATATGAGCCAAAAATAAAAGCAGCTTCTATGTTTTTTATCTTCCCAAATAATTCTTTCAGCTTGCCCTCTGCTCCAACCGTTTTAAAAAAGATGCTTTTAAGCTCTGCATATAGCGGATATTTCTTATTCAACTGGAAGAAGCGACTATTGGCTTTAAATTCGCTCAGCAGCACTCCTTTTTCCTCCAGCTTATTTATATCTCGCTGGAAAACACCTGGCTCCACACCCAACATCCTGGCCAATTGGCGCAAATAAAAAGACTTCCCCGGATCATGAAAGAAAATTTCAAGAATTTGAACCTGTTTTTTGGTGAAGTTTAGAGGCATAATTTATGCTTGTATGTTATCTGAATACAATTGTATGCTAAATACATACGGTTGTCAAGCCAGAAATTTTTGGATTGTCTCTTGAGCGCCTTGAGCACGCCATTACTGAAAAAACCGCGTTTCCGCCGGCTTCCAAAAAAATTCCGAGTTTTTGTTTCTTTGTCATTGGCGGAAGGAGAGGGATTTGAACCCTCGAAGCCTGTTACAGCTTACCGCCTTTCCAAGGCGGCGCACTAGACCACTATGCGATCCTTCCAAAATACGCTTTTTAAGCGAAAGCGAGGCTTCAACGCCTCGCTTGTAATCTAACAAATATCCTGCTTTTAGTCCACTTCCTTGATTCCAATCATCGTCATGCTCTTGCCGGTTGAGGTCTGGCCGAGAATCACCACCACTTTATCGCCTTTTTGCAATTTGTTGTCGTTCTTGGTTTTTTCAATCAGCAAATCAATAAAATTTTCCCGTGTTTCTCCGTTCTCAAACAGATAGGCGCGAATTCCCCAGACAATTGAAAGCTGCTGATAGGTTTTCGGATTATTGGTCGCGGCAATCATCAGCTGCTCATCGCGGTAATGCGACATGAGGCGGGCCGTCACACCTCTTTCGGTATACATGATGATTGCTTTAGCTTTGGACGTCTTGGCCAGTTCATGCGCGCTGCGCACAACGGCCGTATAGTCATCTCGCAGCTCCACATCCAAAATTCCTGAGTTGATGTCATCAAAAGGCGAATCTTCCACATTAGTGATGATATCTTTCATGCGCGCCACTGCTTCTACCGGATATTTGCCGTTGGCGGACTCCCCGGAAAGCATCACGGCATCCGTGTGATCGATCACGGCGTTGGAAACGTCTGAAACTTCCGCGCGGGTCGGAATCGGATTGTTGATCATTGAATCCAACATTTGGGTGGCCACAATCACCGGCGTGTTTGATCGCAAACATTTAGCAATCAACTCTTTCTGATAAATTACCACTTTGCTTTCTTCCAGCTCAATGCCCAAATCTCCCCGCGCTACCATAATCACGTCTGAGGCTTTGATAATTTCTTTGATATTTTTCATCGCCTCTTTTCTTTCGACTTTGGAAATAATTTGCGGCAAACTATCTTCGCGCCCCAAGATTTTTTTCATATCCTCACGCACCGCCTCAATTTCTGCGCCATTGCTCACAAAGGACAACGCCACAAAATCCACTTCCTGACTCAAGGAAAATTCCAAATCTTTCTGATCTTTTTCGGTGACCGCGCCGAAAGGCACTTGCGTATCCGGCACGTTGATGCCTTTGCGCGGTTTGATTTCACCGCCATTAATCACCTTGGCCTTAACCACGTCTCCGTTTCTTTCCACCACTTCCAACTGCATCAGCCCGTCCTCGATCAGAATTCTTTCCCCGACTTGCAACACCGAACTGACGCGATCAGAATCAATGATCAATTCTTTTTCCTCCGTTGTTTTGCGGTCACTGACAAAAATAACTTCCCCTTTTTCGACGACAAATTTTTCCGTGTTGCCTACCCGGATACGCGGCCCTTGCAGATCAGCCAAAATCCCAATCGGCCGTTTCATCTCCACACTCAATTCGCGCACCAACTTGATGATGTTCCCGTGTGAGGTGAAATCGCCATGGGAAAAATTCAGCCGCGCCACGTTCATGCCGGCTTTGACCAGCTCCACCAGTTTTTCGCGTGAATCAGATGCTGGTCCGATAGTCGCGACAATCTTTGTTTTCTTCATATATTTTTTCCTACGAAATACGAACATTTACGAATGTACAAATGCGATTCTTTTTCCATCGTATGAGAAAATTCGTACATTCGTATCAATTCGTAATTCGTAGTGTTATTATAAATCAAAACAGGTAACTATCAAAGCCACCTGTTTTAATAAAGACTATACTATTTGATAAGTTCAAAGCCGCCGATCAATGGCAGTTTTTTCATTTCGCCCTTAGCGCCGTTGATGATACCCATGATTGCGAAAACGATCAACGCGATTGTTCCCAATGGCAGGATAATAAACCAACCAATAATTGGGATGATGCCACCGACAATGTTCACCGCGATTGCTGCTAACAAAAGGTTCAGCTGTTGATTAGCGTGAAATTTCGCGAAAACACTATTTTTTGCATCCGTTACCAATGGAATGAAAAAAAGGATTGGCAAGATATAGCCAATGATGGCCATCGGTTTGTTTTTTTCAGCATCGGATCCTCCTTGTGGAGCTGTTTGTTGTGTTTGATTTTCCATATTACACCGCCTTTCTATTTTAAGTATTTAGTTTCTTGTCTAAATTATAGCAAAAATCTGAAAAAAGGCAACCTTCAGGCCAAATCCGCCATCTCACGGATGATCTCTTCCGGAATCGGATTATTCTTCGGACTCACCCCCGGGTACCGCCAAGCACTGATAATCTTGATAGGCTTTTTGCCGATAGTTTTAAGTATTTTATCTTGCGATCCACGTTTCACGTTACGCGATCCACGAATTTGATACATCGCCCAAATCTCACTCGTCCACACCCTTTTGCCCTCCTTGGTGCTGACCGAAGTCGGCTGCATGACCGCGATGGTTTTTTCCACCACACCTTCTTCCTTCCGCGCAGGTGCATTGATCACGCGCAAAACCCTTTGCGCGGTGAGCCCATAGTGCTGCATCTTCATGAGGGAATGCTTGGTCCACTCATACTTTTCCGTGTTTTTGGGAACCTTAAAATTCATAAAAATTTAGCGAGGCACCGCCCCGCTAATTTAACTTTACACGTTCATCCCCCGCAACGCTTTTATCCTCTCTTCAATCGGCGGATGGGTCATGAATAGTGAAGAAACTTTCTTACCCTTAAAGGGATTGGCAATGAAAAGATGCGCGGTTGCGCGGTTGGCGGCTTCGAGCGGTTCTTGATCGGCGGAAATTTTTTCCAGCGCGCGCGCCAGACCTTCCGGATATCTTGTTAGCAAAGCTCCTGAAGCGTCCGCCAAAAATTCGCGTTTACGCGAAATGGCCAATTGCATGAGCACGGCCGCAATCGGCGCCAGAATCGACAGCACGATGGCCGCAATCATCAGGATCAAACGCAATTGTCCACCACCACTATCATTATCTCTTGATTTTCCGCCCCAGAACGCCCAATGCCGAAACCAGTCCGCCAAAAGCGTCACAAAACCCACCATCACCACCACCACTGTGGAAAGTAAAATATCCTTATTGCCGATGTGCGACAGTTCGTGCGCGATGACTCCCTCCAATTCAATTTTCTCCAGCTTTTGCAGGATGCCGGTCGTGAAGCAAATGACGCCATGCTCCGGATCGCGCCCGGTCGCGAACGCGTTGGGCGCGCTGTCTTCGATGATATAAATTTTCGGCACCGGCAGGCCGGCCGTGATGCATAGATTTTCCACCAGATGAAAAACTTCACGCCCATTGTCATGCGTCACTTCTTTAGCGCCACTCATCGCCAAGACGATTTTGTCGCTCCACCAATACGAACCGAAACTCATCAGCACCGAAAAAATGACACAACCAACAAGAATCGCGCTGTTGTCCATCGCGCCAGCAAAGACATAACCCACGCCGATGACAAAGACTAAAAAACCTGTGATATAAACCCAGGTCAGGCGCGTATTTTTGTCGGCTTGTGTGTATAGTGTTGCCATTTAGTTATAAAAAATTTACCGAATCCAACATTTTTTGGAAATCTTTTTCGCAGTCAGTCGTTTTTTTATCAAAATGAACCGCCTCCATGTAAAAAACTTTTTGCTCCAGCGGCCAATACACACTTTCGGCGGTCAGCCCACTGTCCAGACTGATTTTCCCTGTCCGCAAAACGCCTTTGCCGGCCACTTCCGCATAAATTGGTTTTTTGCCGACAGCGCGGTGATTGTCTTTCAATATTTGTTCCAGCGGCAGATTGTCCGGATTTTCCAAGGTTCCGAACACAACCGACATCGCCAAAGAATCAAAACGCTGGATCTGTCGGTTGTTATATTTTTTAAAAACCACTCCCCCATCAACTTTCACTTCCCAATCCGGTAGATACATGACTGCAAATAAATCATTATGATAGACCAACCAGTTTTCATAACCGGGCGTCTTTCGCATGCGTTCCTCCACGCCTCCTTCATTCATGAGTGAATTAGTGGCTTTGCGGATGGCCGGCGTCACGTGTACCCCAGCCAAATCCGAAATGCGCGTCACGTGGACGAAAGCATAGACCGCATAGAGGATCGTGCCCACCATGAAAACTGTCAGCACGATCAAAAACATGACTGCCACCGCGTTGGAATTGTAGCTCCGACGGTTGTTGCAAACTTCGCACTCTTTTTTGCAGCGTTCAATCTCATCCTTCTTCATTGCGTCTATCTCTGCTTTGTAATCGATTTTTTCTTTTTTGGTTTTTGTTTTAAACATTAATTTTTCAGTGGAATCATTTTAATCATGTGCTAACCTGCCTGCCGGTAGGCAGGTCAGTGGTCAGAACTCGACTTTCACCGGCTCTTTTTCGCCTTCACCCGCTTCAAAAAAATCACGCTTCACAAAATTCAACATGCTGGCAATCAGGTTGGTCGGGAAAACTTGAATCTTGGTGTTGAAGTCCCGCACGTTGCCATTGTAGAATCGGCGAGAAGCCTGAATCTTGTCTTCCGTGTCAGTCAGCTCGCGTTGCAATTCCAAAAAGTTTTGGTTGGCTTTCAGATCGGGATAGGCTTCGGCCACCGCAAACAAACTTTTCAAAGTGTTGCTCAGCATATTCTCGGCTTGCGCTTTGTCAGCGGCGCTGCCGGCACCCATGGCGCGCGCCCGGGCTTCCGTCACTTTCTCAAATACTTCTTTTTCGTGCGCCGCATAACCTTTGACCGTGTTCACCAGATTGGGAATCAGGTCATAGCGTCTTTTGAGCTGCACATCGATGTCGCTCCACGCTTCGTCGACACGATTCTTGAGGGTAATCAGCCCGTTGTACGTCGCGACCAACCATACGGCGATCACAATGACAATTATGAGTAGGATAATCATAGTTTTTAGCTTAGTTTATTACGCCTTAATAATACTACAATTTTGGCAATAAAAAAAGGACGGTGTTTCACAACAACGTCCAGTTTGGCTATTTTCGACCCGAGGGTTTAGCCACCTCGACTATTTTTCTTTTTCCGGCATAGTTGCCCTCTGCGCGCACCGCGCTGCGATTCATTGATTCGGCATGATGTTTTTGTTTCCTTTCCCCGCCGTGGCGGTTCGTATTTGCTCCTTCGTTCAAAGGGCATAGCGGCAATTACATAGATAACCACATAACCGCCGCCCTGCCCTCTGGACTCATGAAATGAACTATAACAAGAAAGTGTAGCAGGTTTCGAGGATTTTGTCAATACGTGAAAATATGCTATTATTTAGGCGTAAATTGGCTAAACTAAACCTATGCAATCACTACTCAATTCCCTCTCGCCCTATTATGTTTTTCTCGTGCCACTTTTCGTCGGCGGAGTCATCCAAATCACCAAATTTATCATTTATTCGCTCAAGCATGGTTGGGATTTCCACTACATCATGACCCACGGCCACATGCCAAGCGCCCACACCGGTTTTGCCATCTCGTTGGTCACCGCCATCGGTTTTTATGAAGGCGTGCACACCGGCGCGTTTGCGATCGCCTTTGCTTTTGCCATCATCATCATCGATGATGCAGCACGACTGCGCATGTACATGGGCGACCAAGGACGTTATTTGAATATGCTAGTGCAACAACTCGACCTGGAAGCCAAGTTCCCCCGCCTCAAAGAACGCATGGGTCACCGCGTTTCCGAAGTAATCGTCGGCGGCATCTATGGCTTCCTGCTGACATGGTTGATCATTAAACTTTTAGGCTAAATTTCTGCAACTTAAAAATCCCCTGCGCAGGGGATTTTTTTATTGAAGTTTTTGCAATTCTTCCAAAATGACCTTCCTATCGTTCCAAGGAATTTTTTGCGTGCCGACTATCATTGATTCAAATTCGCCCATGCCCGTGACAGCCACAATGTCATCAATTTGCGCCAGCTGTAAGGCCTTGCGGATGGCTTCGCGCCGGTCCGGAATAATAAACAAACTTTCGTTTTCTTTTTTATTTTTTATCCCGGCGACAATTTCATTAATGATCTGGCGCGGATCTTCACGGTACGGCTCATCATTGGTTACAATTACCAAGTCGGCGTGCCGTGACACAATCTCGCCCATGATCGGCCGTTTGCCGCGATCGCGTTCACCACAGGAACCAAAAACCGCAATGACTTTGGCTGCCGGTTTTTTTATCTTCGCCAGCAATGTATACAATTCCTCCAACGCATGCGGCGTCAGCGCAAAATCCACCAGAATATTCAGCCCTCGTTCATTGGCCACGTATTCCATCCGCCCCGGAACATTTGTAATTTTTTCCAACGCTCGCGCGCAGGTCGCCAGCTCAATTTTTTCGGAAACGCCAACACTGATTGCCGCCAAGGCATTCTCAATATTAAAGTCGCCGATCAAATTTAACGTAAATTTTTGATTATCAACTATAAAATCCGACTTGTTGATCCCCAGTTTTATATTTTCAGCCTTAATAAATTTTGTCATTCCGAGTGAAGTCTCGCCGCGAGACGCAACCGAGGAATCTACTCGAATTAGATCCTTCGACTCCGCTCCGCTCCGCTCAGGATGACAAGTATATACAATCTGCTGCTCATTATTGAATCGCAGAAAATCTTCCGGTTTTTCCATGTCCGCGTTCACAATGGCAATTTTAGCTTTGCGAAACAGTTTGCTTTTGGCCTGGCGGTATCGCTCCATCGTCGTGTGATAGTCCAGATGTTCCCGTGTCACATTGGTGATCACGGCTGTTTGATATGGCACACCCCAGACCCGAAATTGATCCAGTGAATGCGAAGAAGTTTCCAGCACCAAATATTCACAGCGTTCTTTGACCGCGTCCAAAATAAATTTCTGCACCGCAAAAGACGAGAGGGTCGTGAAGTGCGACAGGTTTTTCCACTCCCGACCATTGATCCGATAGTTGATCGTTGAGGCCATCGCGACTTTGTGCCCCGCTTCTTCCAAAATACGCGTGATCATCTGCACGGTCGTCGTCTTGCCGTCCGTCCCGGTCACCCCAATCACCTTGATACTTTTGCTCGGCCCGCCTGCAACGCTGTGCGTAGCACTGCGGGCAGGCCAGCCATACATAAAATTGGCTAGCACCGCCTGCGCCAGATGATAGATATTTTTGAGTGATTGTGGAATTAATTTTTTCATAAAAGGCTTTTTAGCTTCTGAATAATTCGATATGCATTATACTTCATTGGACTCAACACTATATCAAAGCTACCAGGAAATTCAAGCGGCTGGGTGTTTGGTGAAAAACCCGTCTTGAATTTCGTAATGCCCGCCCAGTCCTTATTACCTATTGTACTGACCCCGCCAAAGTCATAGCGCGTGCAGCCAGATTTTTTCGCGTCTTGGATCTGTCGCCATTGCAACAAGAACGGCGCCATGACATTGCGATTTTCGTTGTCGGAAGCGCCGTGCAGATAGGTCGCGGTGTCCCCATAAAAAACCACCAGATTAGCTGCGATAATTTTGTTTTCATATTCCGCCACATACAGCTTCAAGTTTTTATCCGGAATAGTTGTGAACATTTTTTGGTAATGGCTGTCCGGATGCGGCGTGATGCCATCGCGCTTAGCTGTAACTTTTACTAGTCTCAAAAATTCGTTAAAGTAGTTTGTATTTTGAATATTGGAATTTGTTTTTTGTTTGGTTATTGTATCTTGTATCTTGGTTATTGCGCGCACGCTCACACCTTTCTTCTCTGCCAACTTAATATTATATCTGGTTTTTGACTTCATACCACTCAATAAATCCTCTTCGTTTTTGTTAATATCAATCACAAAGACTTCTTTCGGCTGCATGTCATGCGGCGCTTTAACTACTCGCCAATTTTCGCGAATTATATCTAATGTGAGCGAATCATTCGCGTCAAATCTAATCCAGCCGGCCTTTTCTTGTTTCGCCAAATCAACTAACTTTGTCATTCCGAGTGAAGTCTCGCCGCGAGACGCAACCGAGGAATCTACTTGAATTAGATCCTTCGACTCCCCCTTCGACTCGCTTTGCTCGCTCAGGGTTCGCTCAGGATGACAAATTGGGCCTCTGGGAATATACAGATATTTACCAACTAGTGGTAATCTATGTTCAACAATATTCGCCCAAAAGTTTTCGCCAGAAACATTAAAAGTTTTCTTGCCAGTCGCCTCCTGAAACTTCCGCCACTGCTCCGATTGCAAAAACCCTCCGTCCGGGCTATTTTTTTGGATAAATTCATTAATATTTTCCATATCTAAAGTTTATACAAATTTACACAAAAAAGAAAGCGGGGACAATATCCCCGCCTAAATTTTTATAAAATTAACTTCCTCCCTTCCAGAGTTTTTTTGGCAATATAATTTTAGCCCGAGTCTCATTAATGACTGCATACACAGCCTTGATTGAGCCTGAACATTCCTCTTTGAATTTCGCTGCGTTCTCCTTGGCCTCCTTTATTGTTTTCCCATAGAAATCCTCGGCAGTTATTCCTTTATCGTAAGCGATTCTGGGATGAGGACTCACTACAACCATAAAGGATACACTCTTGCCTGATCTAACCAGCGTGGCATTTCTTTCTGTTTTTTTAATTTCCTTTTTAAGATATACGCTATCTTTTTTGAATTCCCCAATAATATACCTTCTCAAATCCTTCATTTCACTCCCCCTTCTGCAAAGATTTTATAGACTTAAAGATTTCCACATGCATCCCAGTCTGCTCACCACGACTGACACGAGGATGATCTGCATCCTTTATGAACCTAGCGCTCATCTGCACTCTAAGGCCCCACCCTTCGTGATTTGTTTCCAATTCTACATCTTTTACTGCAACACTTTCTCCCGACAAGATGCTATCACCAATCATCTTGTCTTTAAACCTGCAACACACCCATACATGGGTAGTTCCAGGATTGCCAGAGTTTATTGCTCTTGTGTGGACAACCACGACTGCGAGATCCTTGAACACCTTATCCCTGCAAGCAGACGCCTCCACACTTCCCATTGGTAAGTTGCCCCCGTATCTTGCTACCACAAAAGATTCTGCCATCTCAATGGTCCTCCGCTCATGCGCTGTCATAATAATACCCCCTCTTTTTTTATTCTGATTTTAAAAACCAGTCGTTCTCTATCGTTACAGGCAACCATACACCCTGTCTTGACAAATGTTAAGTAATTAGATAAAATTATATAAATTAACATTATTTTGTTATAAATATAACATTATGCTCAAGATATCGGACTCCCTTAAAGAAATTGTCGAAGCTAATAGCTTCTTTAAATTTGGCTTATATAACCGCCTATTGAATCTTTCAAAACTAGCGGCCTTTGTAAAACCCCTTATTGAGACCCGAGTCAAAAAGGAAGTCGGCATCAACGCTATTTTGATGGGCTTGTCCCGATTGCAAAGAGAAAACGCCCAAGATATCCCAAAGATCGAGGAATTCCCCATTATCAACCTAACTGTCAACTCCGAGCTGTGCTCGATCAACTTTTTTGCCAGCTCAGCCGTTCTGGAAAATCTGAATAAAGTCCACGCCGAAATCCAAAAACAAAAAGGTTACCTGACTCTGAGCCAAGGTATTACTGAAATAACCATGCTCATTAATGAAGGTCTAATTGATACTATTTTGAACTTAATGGAAGAACAACCCAAAAGCATCAAGCGCGGTCTTTCGTCCCTGGGCTTGAAATTTGACGCTAAATATAATGATATGCCAGGCTTCTTCTATTACGTGCTGCAGCAAGTAGCGCTGCAGGGCATCAGCGTTTATGAAATTTCTTCCACCTACACTGAGTTGATTTTGTATATTGAAGAAAAAGATATCAAGCTGGCTTTTGATACGTTATATAATTGTTTTTCCAAAAAAGACAAAGCGTCATTATAAAATCGAGGCGCCACCTCGATTTTATTTCTTCCCCAAATTTTTCAGCGCCATCCCCACACGTTTTCCGATATCTTTCACATCGACCGGCACCATTTTCAGAGCGTCGCGTGCTTCGGTCACGCTGTAGCCCATGCCAGTCAAAGCCTCAATCGCATCGACGTCTGAGATGGAGCCGTCTTTTTCGCTCTCCGGCATGTCGGCCACCTTGTTCTTGAGTTCCAAAATGACCCGCTCGGCCGTTTTCTTGCCCACGCCCGAAACCTTGGTTAGGATAGCTGGGTCTTCATTCAAAATTGCTGTTTTGATGGTGTTGGGCGTGGCCACGGTCAGAATGCCCAGTCCCGATTTGGGTCCTACGCCGGAAATGGAAATCAGCAGTTCAAACATTTCCAGTTCCTCCATCGTCAAAAAACCATACAGATCAATCGCATCCTCCCGCACATGGGTGTGAATGAAAAGATCAACAGATTCCTGTCCGACGATCTTGCCGAAAGTATAGACAGTCAGAAAGATTTTGTATCCCACCCCGTTTACATCCACCACCACATAGTTGTCTTTCAGATATTCAATTTTCCCTCGAAGTTTAGCTATCATACTTCCAGTTTAGCCCTTTTCGGATAAAAAGAAAAGCGCCTTTCGGCGTTTTTCTGCTCCCCCTATTTTGCCAGTCTTAGCCCAGAACCTTCACGAAGGCCAGGGATATGACAAAAACGCCATAAGCCACCAGCCCGATAGCCAAGGCCGTAATTGCCGCTACTGACAGATGGAAGGCCATTTCTAGCTTGTCCATATGATTTGCTTAATTGCTTAACATTGATAGTACACCGTAGCAACAGCGATATTTTCTGTCAAATGCTTGCTAAAAATCAGCTGGCATGATATAAAAGTAAGGCTAACCAAGTGCTCAACTTTTTAGTAAACCATAATATCTAACCACTAAACACTATGCCAATCAAAAAAGCCGCCAAAAAATACATGCGTGTGACTGCACGCAAAACCGAAAAGAACAACAAAATCAAAGGCCTCTTCCGGAGTGCCATCAAAAAGACCAAAGAAGCTGTGGCTAAAAATGACACCGCTCAAGCCACCGAAGAACTGAAAAGAGCCATCAAGGCCTTGGACAAAGCCGCGCAAAAAAAAGTCATCAAGAAAAACACCGCCGCTCGCAAGAAATCCCGCCTGAATAAAATGGTCAAAGCGGTCGTGAAGAAATAATTTTGAAAAAATAAAAGCACCCGCAAGGGTGTTTTTTGTTGCAAAATTTTAACTTGCGATTAATTCAGCCTTCGCGAAATACAGAACTACAAATTGAAGTTTTTGAGCGTTAAAAAAGTTTTAGGTCCGCCGCGGGGCAACCAAAACTTTTAGCGAGAAAACTGAGAATTTGTTTTTGTATGAGCCAGGCTGAGAGTTCTTTTTGTTACTTTTTCTTGCGGAAAGAAAAAGTAAGAACAGTAATTAGAGTTCAATAATAAACTTATCCAACGCCAGCTTAATTTCAATCTTCCCAGTCTTAACCCTATTATCCAAGTCCGTCAGTTTTTGATAGATCTTTTGGAGTTTTTCCCAAGAAAAATTCCTGATTTGGCTCAAGCTTTTTTTGACCACGAAGGGGTGCAGCTTGGCAATTTTGGCAATTTCATATTCTCCGGCCTTTTGATTCTCCTGCAGATCGGCGATTTTAACCAGATTTCTGAACTGATAAATAAACATCGACAGAATATAGAAAGGATCATCTCCGTTGACTAAATGCTGATGCAACAGCCGCAAGGCTTCTTTTTTGTTGTTCCCGCCCAACGCATCAATGGTCGCAAAAATATTACTATCAACATTGGCTTTCACCAACAGTTCCACGTCCGCGTCCTGGATCATTTTTCCGCCCGCGAAATTGACCAGCTTCTGAATTTCTTTGTCGAGCAAAAAATTGTCTTCACCCACATAGGCCGCCAACTTTTCCAGCGCCGAGCGTGCAATGTCGGCTTGCGCGTCCAATTCTTTGATTCTTTTCACAATCCATTGACCAAGCTTGCTGCCGGACATCTTTTCGAAATTCTGTTTTTTGATCACGCGCTCCTTGGCTTCCAAAAATTTGAACAGGGCACTGTTCTTTTTGGGTTGATTGCCTTCCCAAAAAATTACCACTAAATCGGAATCCTGCCCCAGCGATTTGTCTTTTTTTAGATACGCCAAAATTTCTTCGCGCTCCAGCTCACTCCCGGCCGCAATCAAATTTTTCACAATGACTAGTCTTTTGGGTGACAACAGATTAGCCATGCCAAAAACATCCAACAATTTACCCTTTCGATCCTTGCTTTCAAAATCGAAAGCTGACAACCCTGAGCCAGTCGGATCACCGGCCAAAAATTTGTTCTTTATTTCCAGGACTTTTTGGCTGGAGCTGAAAGCGTCCGTGCCAGAGAGAAAAATAAGCATGCTTCCAGTTTAGCATAAAAAAAACTCCCCCGCCTAGCGAGGGAGTTTTTGGTTTTTCCTGGCCTATTGAACAGTCCACCTCAGGTTTTGTCCCGGCTCCAGAATTTCCACCCAGATCTGCCCCGGCACAAACATCATTTCTTGTCCGGCATTGTCATAAAACATCAGCTTGCTATCCAATCTGGATTTGTCCTTCTTCCAAGTTCCGGTGTATTCCTTGCCATTCAAATAGTAGCGTGCTTCACCGGAATCCGATGAGTCATACCAAGGATCACCGATCTGCACGTTGTTATAGCGCCCACTGATACTCTCCGCTCCGGTATTTTTTTCTTCTTCAACTCCATCCCATGGATTGCGTGCAACGCCAGACCAGTCTTCCGTATTGGTAATCTGGGTGGATTTCGCGAACAACACCACGACGTTTTTTGGCGCTACGCGTTTTTGATTATTTCTATCGGTGTCTGGCTCATCGCCCCACGTTCGTAAATACGTATTGGTCGCTTTGTCATAATCATAGGATGCATCATACGGTTCCCGAAAAGCGACGCGCAAATGTCCACCAGCCGGTCTTTGATCTTCTGGCGCTTCAGCTTGATGCGCATAGCCGGAAAATTTTGCTTCAGTGCTGAATTTATAGTCCGCAATCGCTTTTTGCACATTCGCGCTCGTGATGTGCCCGGTGTCTTCCAGGCGCATCTTGCCGGTTACTGGCCAACGTTCACAATAATTGCCGCTCATGCACTCGATATTGTCGATGATTTTTGTTTTCAACAGATCCAAGGCAAAGTGCGAGCCGCCCCAATGGACAAAAACCGCGTTGAGTCCGGCCGCCAAAGCGATGTAGTCATGGCGAGAACTGCGGATAGCCCCGATCTCTTTCGGTAGATTACAAATATACACACCCATCAACCGAGTAACTGAAGAAGTGTAGGCTGGCATTTCAATCACCATGTCCGCTTCGGAAAATCCGGCCGCCGGTCGCGCCTGCACATCCGCCGGCTGCATGACTGCTACCGCGCGTTTGTTCCAATTATCACATGCCAACCCGGAAATTGGGCTGACATCTCCCAAATTCAGTGGCACTTGATTTTGTTGTTGGTTGCTAACATTGATCTGTTTGACTGGCGCTTTTTTCCGAATGAGCATAAAAACTCCCGAAACGATGATGACCGCCACCAAAATTCCAATTATGACTTTTTTCTTTGTTTCCATTTTAAAAAATTATTTTATTACTTGATTATTTTTGACAACCCGGGCAAAAGAAAACGCTTCTTTGTGCCAAGGTCGAACGCTCCACCATTGTATCACATTTGGGACACTTCTTTCCAGTTTTTTTGTAAATTTTCATGACTTTTTGGAAACCACCCGGCGCGCCAGATGTGTCCCGATAGTCCGACTCGGACGTCCCCCGCAGTTTTATGGCTTTTTCCAGGACTTTTTGAATATATTTATAAATCAACTTCTTTTCGGCCGCATTCAAGCTGCCGGCCTGGCGTTGTGGTAAAACTCCCGCTTCATACAAAATCTCACTGCGATAGATATTCCCGATACCGGCGATTTTTTCTTGATCCATTAAAATGATGCCGATTGGTTTGTGCTTTTGTTTCTCCAAAATCTCTCCAAATTTTTTGAAAGTGAACTCCGGACTCAGCGCATCCACGCCCAATTTTTTAATTTCTTTGAGCTCCGCAATTTTTTGCGTATCATCCAACACAATCTTGGCAAATTTCCGCACATCGGAAAATTCCATCACTTTGTTTTTGCCCAGAAAAAATTTGTGTCGAATATATTGATTGACCTTATCTGCGAAATAATCGTGCGCGCTGCTAAAGCTTGGCTTTAACTGAGTTTCCTGTCGGGGATCGAAAAGCCGAGCTTTAGGCGGGCGGCTTTGTGTTTTTACCAATAGGTGTCCGGTCATTTTCAGATGGATATACAACGTTTTTCCGCCGGACAGATCGATGAAAATATTCTTCCCGATCCGCCGCGCGCCCACAATCTTCCGTCCTTTGATTTCCTTTTGAAATTCTTTGAGCATTTTGCCCTTGATCGCCTTCGGCCACTCACTCCAAAAATCGGTGATCACATCACCTTTGATTTTCTGGTTCAGATCCATTACGACGGTTTCAACTTCTGGTAGTTCGGGCATAAAGTTAAATCTCTCCCCAATTATCCCCCACATTCACACTAACCACCAGCGGGACTTTGAGCTTATAGACGCTTTCCATAATTTCCTTCATTTTTTGGCCAACTTCTTCGGCGATTTCTTCTTTGACTTCCAAGATGATTTCGTCATGCACTTGCAAGAGCATGCGAACGTCCGGATTATTTTGATATTCTTCGTGTACCTTGATCATGGCCAGTTTTACGATGTCGGCGGACATGCCTTGGATCGGCATGTTGATGGCCATGCGTTCGGCCGCGTTTTGCACCTGGAAATTTGGTGAGTTGATTTCGGGGATATATCTTCTTCTGCCCATTTCCGTTTCGACATACAGATTTTTCTTCACAAATTCTTTGGTGTCACGCATATACTTGGCGATGCCGGCGAATTTTTCCATATAGGCGTCGATGAATTTTTTGGCGTCTTCGCGCTCGATGCCCGCACTTTCCGAAAAGCCAAAGACGCTCATCCCATAAATCACCCCGAAATTCAAAGCCTTGGCCGAGGAACGCATTTTTTCCGTGACTTGCGAAGGCGTGACCTTGTTGATTTCGGCCGCTGTTGCGCGATGCACGTCTTCACCGTTCAAAAAGGTCTCAATCATTTTCGGATCACCGGAAACATGCGCCACCGAACGCAGATCGATCTGCGAATAATCAGCGCTGACCAATTTCCAACCTTCTTCTGCCACAAAGGCGGTGCGCAGCAATTGCCCCAAGTCCGTCCGGATCGGAATGTTCTGTAAGTTGGGATCGGAGGATGACAAGCGCCCGGTCGCGGTCACTGCCTGGTTGAAAGTCGTGTGGATGCGCGAATTTTCGTCCAGAAGCATTGGCAAAGTGTCCAGATAGGTGGTTTTCAATTTGAAAATTTCTCGGTATTCTTCAATTTTTTCAATGATTTTGTTTTCTTTTCTAAGTTTATTCAGCTCACCCGCCGCCGTCGAATAACCAGTCTTGCCTTTTTTAATATCGAGCGTCGGCAGCTTCATCTGCACAAACAACACTTCCGCCAATTGTTTCGGTGAGTTGATGTTGAAAGTGGTGCCCGCCGCTTTGTAAATCCCTTTTTCCAAATTCTCGATCCGCTTGGTGATGGTTTCCGAAATCCCTTGAAAAATAATCGGATTCAACTTGATCCCGTTGATTTCCATCTCCGCTAAAATCTGGACCAGCGGCATTTCAATATTTTCCAGAATATTGTCCACATTATTAGCACTTTTCTGCTCGGTGGAAATTTCTTTGATCTTTTCCACGTAAATTTGTTTGAGTTTGAAAATATAGTCCGCCGCCTGGCAAATTTTTTGCGCGATCGCCTCCTCAGATTCAATTTCCAAGCCCAGTTGCCCAGATTTATTTTTACCCTCGATTTCTTCGCCCAGTTCTTCCAACACTAAATTTTTAAATTCAATCTTCCCGCCGGGATTCAAAACATAGGCGCCCAACATCACGTCAAAAGAGATGCCTTTCAGATTGACGTCATACTTTTTCAGAACTTCATAGACATATTTACAGTCATAGCAGATCTTCTTGATGTTTTCGTTCTCCAAAATTTCCTGCATCTTCGCTTTGTGTTTTTTGTCGCGCATCACATAGCCGGCGCGGCCGGTCTTGTAGCCGAAAGCAATGCCTTGCAAATCACTGTTATAGTATTTCGTCCCGGTCGTCCGCAAATAAATCGCCACTTCTTCATGCTTCTTCAACTCTTCTAAAAACTCATCAACTTTTTCCTCCGCGATCAGTTCAAATTTGAAATCAGCCACACCGCCGAGGTTCGACCTCGAGGATTCATTTAGCGTATCAGAGGTCGAACCTCCGAGACCATTTGCTTCCGGCAATCGCTTGATCAAACTGAAAAAATTCAATTCCTGTAACAGGCTCACAATTTTCTGCCGATCAAATTCGTGTGTCACGGCCTGCGCAAAATCAAAATTAAGCGGCACGTCACGGACAATCGTCGCCAAGTGCTTGCTCATGAAAGCCTGCATCTTTTCTTTTTCCAACTTGTCATGCACCGCGCCTTTAATTTCATTCAGCTTTTCATACACGCCTTCCAAGGTTTGATATTTCTGCAACAGTTCCGCCGCGGTTTTTTCCCCGATACCTTTGACGCCCGGAATATTATCGGACGCATCGCCGCGCAAACCCTTATAATCAATCATCTGATTCGGATCCAGACCATACCGCGCCTGCACCGCCGCCGCGTCATAAATAACCACGTCACTGATGCCGCGCCGCAACGCATAGACTTTCGTCTTGTCGCTCACCAGTTGCAACGTGTCCAAGTCGCCGGTCACAATAATGTTTTCCACTGGCTCTTTGGATTTTTCCGATTGCGCCACCATCGTCCCAATCACATCGTCCGCTTCAAAACCTTCCTTTTCATAAATCGGAATGTTGAACGCCCGCACCACTTCTTTCACTCTTTCAATCTGCGCGTAGAGTTCATCCGGCGCTTTGACCCGCGTGGCTTTGTAATCCGCAAATTCTTTGTGGCGAAAAGTTGGCGCCTTCAGATCAAACGACGCCGCGACGTAGTCCGGCTGGAATTTTTCAATCACCGAGAGCAACGTTGAAGCAAAACCATAGACCGCATTCACCAACTCGCCTTTTTTGGTCGTGAGCGGTGGCAACGCATGAAACGCGCGATGAATAATCGCATTGCCGTCAATCAGAACCAGTTTTTTCTTGTTTTCAGCCATATCTATAGTATATACCAGTTACTACAACTAAAAAAGCAAGCCGCGAGTAAATCTCACCACCCGCTTTAATTTTGTTTTGAGAAGTATTATCCTTGAAATCCAATGCGTTTTGCCGGTTTTGCGTCTTCTTTGAGCAGCAGCTTTATAGCCTGAAAGACAACCTGGAAATTTTTGTCATATTTCTTTTCCATCCTTTCGATCTTTTCCCGCAATTCCTTGTTGCCGATCAGCATTTTTCGGATTTGCGTGAAAGTCCGCATGATTTGGATATTGACCTGAATGGCTCGGTCGCTATTTAGCGCACTTGAAAGCATAGCTACGCCTTGTTCAGTAAAAACATATGGTTCGTATCGGCGTCCGCCTCTTTTTGAGGTCGCACTTTGCGACCTCAAAGATGCTTCATTTGAGATGCCAATTTGGCATCTCAAAAAAATATCCGCTTCTTTTTGAGTTAGTTGAAACATAAAATCATTTGGAAATCGCTCTTTGTTGCGCTTTACTGCTCTGTTTAAAGCGCCTGTTTCCACTCCATAAAGCTCTGCTAGATCTTTATCAAACATCACCTTCTCACCTCGGATAAAATAAATTTTTTGTTGGATAATTTCATTTGGAATTATTGATAATTTTCCCATATTATTTTTATTTTAAGCTTATACAAATTCAAGGTGCCAATTTGGCACCTTGAATTTTTGTCCGTCTTTACTGCAAATATTGCTTCACTTCCTCCAAGGTTCCGACAAATTCCGGGAAGTGTTCCTTGAAGAGCATGACACGATTGGTCACTCTTTCGCCGTCTGGTTTTTTGTATGATTCGGCGATGGTCAGATAGTTAGATCCTTTGATGGTTTTCTTGACATCAAAGAAATACGTCTTGGTTCCCGCTTTGACCATTTGCGAGAAGACTTTTTCCGGGGCCACGTACCCCTGGGCATTTTGTTGCTGCATTTTGTTTTGGACCCGCGCCGCAAGCGCAGGTTATTAAATAATTAGTAGAGCCAAATGGCTCGCATAAATGATCGGCCGATCTTTATGGTGATATTATAACACTACTATTATCACTGTCAAATTTAGCCTGTGGATAACTTAAAAACCCGCCTTTTCAAGCGGGTTTTCTTATCAAAAAGACTTTTAATTTTTACTTCACTAGTTCAATCCCCTGAATCGTCACATCCTTGAGGGGATGATCATTGCCGTTTCTTTCCACTTTTTCAATCTTGAGCGCCACATCTACGCCAGACACCACTTGTCCAAAAACCGTGTAGCTGGGTGGAAGTTGGGCGGCGGGGCTCGCCGTCACGATGAAAAATTGGCTGCCGTTGGTGTTGGGTCCGGAGTTGGCCATGGCCAGTGTGCCTTGCGGATATTTTTCGGTGCCCGTGAGTTCATCCTTGAAAGCATACCCCGGTCCACCCGTGCCGTCATTGGACCAATCATCATCTTTGGAATTGGGATCGCCACCTTGGATCATAAACCCCGGAATCACGCGATGAAATTTGGTGCCGTCATAAAATTTTTCTGCAGAGAGTTTCAAAAAATTGTTGACCGTGAGCGGTTTGTCCGCAGAAAATTTAACGGCAATGTTGCCCAAATTGGTCTTGAGAATTGCCTGCGAATATTGTTTGGTGTAATCCATAGTGGTTGGTTTATCTTTTAGGCCACTCTCGTCGAGGGCGTTGTTTAATTTTTTATTCTCAGCGTCTGTCGCGTTCTGGATGTCCTGCTGCGCCTGTTTGTTCTTGTCTAGCATGCCCTGTAGATAACCGGCATCTTGTTTTACTTCTGGCACATCCTTTTTTGTTGGTTCCGGTTGGCTATACAACGAACACCCGGATAATAACATTGCCGCCCCTGCTAGCAAAACAAACTTTGTTTTTTGCATAAATTACAACTTGTCATTCCGAGCTTGTCGAGGAATCTAATTTATTAGATCTTTCGACTTCGCTCCGCTTCGCTCAAGATGACAATTTTTTAATGATTATTTTTCTTTTATTTTCATCGATCCATTGCAATTGCAACCACAAGGCCGACTTAGGAATGATTTTTCGAATTTTCTCAGCCCACTCGACTATTATAACATTATTTTTATCCGCCACAATTTCTTCCCAACCGAGATTCAAAATATCTTTGGCATTCACACGGTAGGCATCGATGTGATAAATGGCGTGGAGCGTGGAGCGTGGATCGTGGATCATTTTTAATTTTTGCGATACGCGTTCCACGTTATGCGTTACGCGATAATGTTTCATTACCAAAAAAGTCGGGCTCGTGTACGGTCCCTTGACTTTCAAGCCCTTGAGCAAGCCTTGGGTAAAAGTAGTTTTGCCTGCCCCTAAATCACCAGAGAGACAAATGATTTCCCCGCCGCGCAACTCGCTTGCCAGCAGTTCACCGAGTTTCTGAGTTTCTTTGAAATTTTCCGTGATAAACTCTTTTCCCATACCCTTTATTTCACCTTAAAACACCATAAAAGTCAAATTTAAAGCCATTTTATTGACACAAACAATCCTACCTGCTACCTTGTAATACTACCTCAAGTTACGCATTCATTATAAACTATTATGACTTTGGAGCCTATTGCACAATTCAAAAATTTTCTGGAAAAAGCCAAGGAGGTTTTGATCTTGATCCCGGAAAATCCCAGCGGCGATGCTGTCGGCTCCGCTTGGGCACTTTACTTTTTCTTGGAACAAAAAGGTGCCACGCCGACCATCGCTTTTTCCAACAATCTTTCGCCGAAATATTCTTTCCTACCCAAGCCAGAACGCATCCTGACGGAAATTTCCGGCGCCCGTGATTTCATTTTGCAGTTCGACACCACCTACAACAAAATCGCCAACGTCCGCTGGGAGGAACACGATAGCAAGCTCAATCTGCATATCACCCCGGAAAAAGGCACCATTGACCCGCGCGATTTTTCTTTCGTGCTGGCTAAATTCAAATATGATCTGATTATCATCCTGGACAGCCCGGATTTGGAAAAGCTTGGCAAGATTTATGAAAAAAATCCGGACCTGTTTTTTGAAGTGCCGGTCGTCAACATCGACCATCGCAGCAACAACGAAAATTTCGGCCAGATCAATCTGGTCGACGTGACCGCTTCTTCGTGCAGTGAAATTTTAAGCGGAATTTTAGAAAGTATTGATTCGACCGCGCTCACCAAAACGATCGCCGATTGTCTGCTGACCGGCATCATCAGTGCCACTGACAGTTTCCAAAAGAAAAACACAACGCCCAAAGCCTTGCTCGCCGCGGCCGCGCTCATGGACAAAGGCGCTGGTCAACAGGAAATCATCCGTTGGCTTTATAAAACGCAACCGCTGCACATCTTGAAACTCTGGGGTCGTGCCATGGCCAAACTCAAATGGGATGAAAAAGCCCAGCTGGTCTGGTCCGAGCTGTCCGTGGAGGATTTCGTCCAAAGCCGTGCCAGCATCGCCGACGTACCGCAAATCCTGGAAAAATTGCAAGAAAATTATAGCGAAGGCAAACTGTTTATTCTTTTGTATAATGACACCCCCACTTCCACCGTCGCCAAAATGAAAGCGGTGAGCCCGGATTTCCTGCAACAGATCCACGCCCACTTGGACGGCACGCTCAACAAAGACGTTTTAGAAATCCATTCCGCTGACGCCAACCTCGACGCTGTCGGCGAACTGCTCAACAAACGGATCAAAGAATTTGTCGGGTAAAACTGACTTTTAAAAAAGCTTTGTGAATTCCCCAAAGCTTTTTTTCGTGCTAAAATAACCTCATAAAACCAAAACAAACACATGCCAAAAGTATTACGCAAAGCAAATAAAATTAGCACGGCCAAAGATGAGGCAGCGTCAAAAATTTTGACGACCATGCGGCATAGATCCGAGGAAGAACAGGCTTCCGCTTTTGCGGCGGAAATAAATCTGCCGTATGTCGACACCAACCTGATTCCCATCAGCACGGACAGTTTGAAATCCATCACTGAAGAAGAATCACGAAACTATAGCGTGGCCGCCATCCAGAAATCAGGCCGCAAGATGACTTTGGTTTCCCCGGATCCGACCAATCAAAAAACATTGGATTTCCTCAAAGAGATCGTACAACTCAAAGGCTGGGAAATAAAAATGTTTGTAATTTCGCGCTACAACATGGAGCGCATCTGGGAACGCTATAAAAAAATTGTTTTCACCGATATCCTGTCGCAGCTCAGCGTGACCGTCAGCGGCGAGGATCTGGAAAAATTCGACCAAGAATTGAAGGACTTGATCACCTTGAAACAACGCATCTTGGAGATGCCCACCACTCAGGTTTTGAATATCATCATGGGCGGGGCCTACAAGTTGGGTGCCAGCGATGTACACATCGAACCACAGACTGATGTGCTGCGCCTGCGTTATCGCATCGATGGTGTCTTGCATGATGTGGCTGATCTGCCATTATCCGTTTTCAAATCTGTCTTGTCGCGCGTCAAAATGATGTCAGGCATGAAGATCAATCTGAAAGACATCGCACAAGACGGAACTTTCGAAGTCGGCATCGATGGCAAAAAACTGGCGATCCGTACGTCAGTGATTCCTGGCAATTATGGTGAAAGCATCGTAATGCGCTTGCTGGATCCTTCTTCCATCAGCGTGGATGTGGAAAACTTGGGACTGCGCGGTCTGGCCTATGAGGTGCTGCAAAAACAAATTGCCGCTCCCAATGGCATGGTGCTGACCACCGGACCGACCGGCTCAGGGAAGACCACGACGCTTTATGCCATCATTAACAAGCTCAATAATCCGGAAACCAAGATCATAACTATTGAAGATCCGATTGAATATGAAGTGCGCGGCATTTCCCAGACGCAGATTGAAAAATCCCGCGGCTACACTTTCGCCACCGGGCTGCGCGCCATTGTCCGTCAAGATCCGGATGTGATTCTGGTCGGTGAAATCCGTGATGAAGAAACGGCTGATATCGCTGTCAACTCCGCTTTGACTGGTCACTTAGTGCTCTCCACCATCCACACCAACAGTGCCGTGGGTACTATTCCGCGCTTGATCGAGATGGGCATCAAGCCCTCTTTGATTGCGCCCTCCGTCAACGCCTTTATCGGTCAACGCTTGGTGCGCAAACTTTGCGATTGCAAAGAAGAATATGTACCGGCCAAAGAATCGATCGACTCGCTGAAAAAAATTCTGTCGATTATTTCTCCCAAGGCCAAATTGGATATTCCCAAAGAAATCGCCAAATTGTATCGCCCGAAAGGCTGCCCAAAATGCAACAACTTGGGCTACAAAGGTCGCATCGGCGTATTTGAAGTTCTGACCATCAATGAAACAATCGAGAAATTGATTTTGGAAATGGCCAGCGAAACTGAGATTACGCTCGCGGCACTGGAAGCCGGCATGATCACCATGTTGCAAGACGGAATTTTAAAGGCGCTCGAAGGCGTCACTTCGATCGATGAGGTAAAACGCGCCACCGGTGAAGGCGATTTCCTGGAAGGCGTATATGAAAAACTGATGTCCCAAACGCTGGGACATGGCATCATGATTGATCCGGAAAATTTTGCCAAAGCCACTGACGCATTATACGATTTTGCCAAACTGCAGGAGATTATCAACGCGGCCAAGACCACCGAAATCAACAAAATTATTTTTACCGCCGCTTCCCTGCTGGGGGTCGGCGATATCCACATCGAACCGGGCGCAGACGCAGTGCATATCCGTTTTCGCATCGATGGCATTCTGCAAACTGTCGTGTCGCTGCCACTGAATGAATATCCGTCACTGCTGGGTGAAATAAAAATCCTGAGTGGCATAAAAACTGAAGTGCGTGAAGGCGTAGTGGACAGTCGTTTCACCATCATGTTTGATGACGACATCAAGGAGGTGCGAGAGCGCAAAGTTGACGTGCGGGTTTCCATCATTCTCGGCGGCTATGGCGAAACAGTCGTCATGCGTCTTTTGAGCAAAGCTTCGGTTAATTTAAATCTCACTAAATTAGCGATCCGCGAACAAAACTTGAAAAAAATTATCCACGAGATTTCCAAACCCAACGGGGTGATTCTCAACACCGGCCCGACCGGGAGCGGAAAAACCACCACACTTTACAGTATTTTGAATTATTTGAACAAACCGGAAATCAAAATCATCACTGTGGAAGATCCGATTGAATACCAGATTGAAGGTATTTTGCAGACGCCCGTCAACGAAAAAGAAGGCTACACCTTCTCCACCGCCCTGCGCGCCCTGCTCCGTCAAAACCCCGACATTATGATGATTGGAGAGATCCGCGATGACGAAACGGCGCAAGTAGCCGTGCAGGCTGCGCTCACTGGACATCTAGTTTTGTCGACACTGCACACCAACAATGCCGCTGGTGCGGTGCAAAGATTGTTTAATATGGGCGTGTCGCCCTCGGACGTCGCTTCGGCCAGCAACGCTTTCATCGCGCAACGACTGGTGCGTCGCCTGTGTGACTGCAAAGAAAAAGTCGCACCGACGCCAGCCGAAAAAACCAAAATCGAAAAAGTTCTGCAATCCATTTCACCGAAAGCTGAAGTGGAAATTCCAAAAATCACAGAAATTTGGAAACCCAAGGGTTGCGACCAGTGCAACCACCTCGGTTACAAAGGAAGACTCACCGTCATGGAAGTTTTTGTGCTGGATCGTGACATCCAAACTTTGATCTACCAAAGCGCCATTACCGCTGAACTCCAAGACAAAGCCGTCGAAAACGGCATGATCACCATGGCCCAAGACGGCATCCTGAAAGTCCTGGAAGGCGAAACGACGATTGAAGAGGTGGAACGGGTGACTGACCTGTGAACCGGCTCCTCCCACCCTCATCCGCCCTTCGGGCACCTTCTCCCTCAAGGGAGAAGGGGAAATTCAAACATTGCCACCTTACAAACGCTGCCTCCTCTCCCTTGAGGGAGAGGATGTCCGCCGCAGCGGACAGGTGAGGGTGAAGCGTTGCGAAAACACAAAAATTCAACACCAACTCAAATGCGCAACTACGCCCAACGCCTCAAAACCAATTCCCGCAGTCTGCGCCGGAGATCCACGCCGCACGAAATCTTGCTCTGGTCGCGCATCAAAAACCGCAGTTTTCACAACTTGAAATTTCGTCGTCAGCACATCATCGACAAGTACATAGTCGATTTTTGTTGTCTGGAAAAGAAAATCATCATTGAACTCGACGGGATGCAACACAAGCGTGAAAAAGATGTGAAATACGACGCCAAAAGAAATGAGTACTTGAAAAATTTGGGCTTTACAGTTTTGCGCTTTTGGAACAATGAAGTGAATGAAAATTTGAACGGAATAATGTTGAAAATTGAAGAAGTCGCACAAAAGCAAAGGGCCTGGAATTTCTTCACAGACCCTTAAAAAATAAGTTTTTTATTACACTGGCCTCTCCAGCTCCTTTACCTCCCTTACCCTGAAATACTTTTCGAGTCTTAGATTATCGTTTTTCTTAATCAAAATCAAAAACTCGAAATTTCCAAACATCGCTTTAGGCACATTAGTCATTACCTCAAGCCCTGTTCTCTTAATTGCTTCTTCAAGGCTACCTTCGGTTATCAGGGCATATGGATAATACTCGCCCGTAATTATTTTCTTTTCTAGTATAAAGAACATCTTTTTCTCCTTTCAAAAAAATATTTTTTATTTTTTCGGTACGCGATTTATCACTAACCTGTAGACAAGTCCGAAAAGTTAGACCCTTCGGGGAGGAACAGTATCGAGGCACGACCCAGCTTGCACCAGCTCGCCCATATCTTGATAAAAAAGTTCCCAATATTGATGACAAAAGATAGAAGTCACCAATTTGTCTACAGTTTACTGCTAGTCATCATGTTTTATTCCCACGCGAATTGCACCTTAATCTAATCAGCCTTGCGTAAAATTACTTTCTGCCTGTCTAAAGCACAATTAGTGTGGGAATAAAGGATGACTAAGTATCGTAGCATAGCTTTGAATTCTTGTCAAGTAGGGGTATACTAGGGCTAGGAGCCCTTAATTTCTAATTACTAATTTCTAAAATTTTGACATTGGAAATTGGGATTTTATTAGGAATTAGACATTAGAATTTAGAAAATTTATATCATGATAACTAACTCAAGCGAACAAATCGAAGACGGTGGATTAGACCTAACTTTAAGGCCACAGTCTTTTAATGAGTATATCGGTCAAGAAAAGGTCAAGAAAAACCTGGATATTTTGATCCAGGCGGCCAAAAAACGAGCGGAACCGATCGAGCATATTTTGCTCTATGGACCGGCGGGCTTAGGCAAAACGACGCTGGCCAACATCATCGCCAAGGAAATGGGAGTCAACATAAAAACGACTTCCGGCCCGGCCATCGAACGCGTCGGCGATTTCGGTTCGATCCTCACCAACTTGCAAGATGGTGACGTTTTGTTCATCGATGAGATCCATCGCTTGAACAAATCCATTGAAGAAATTTTGTATCCGGCCATGGAAGATTATAAATTAGACATTATTATCGGCAAAGGCCCGTCGGCCAGAACCATTCAACTCGATCTGCCCAAATTCACTTTGATCGGCGCGACCACCAAACTCGGCTCACTCACCAATCCGCTGCGCAACCGTTTCGGTGCGACTTACCGTTTGGAATTCTACAATCATCCGGAGATCAAAGACATTTTGAAACGCTCCAGTCGCATTTTGAACGTGGATGTGCACGAAACCGGTCTCGATAAGATTGCCAGTTGTGCGCGCTGCACGCCACGTGTGGCCAATCGCCTCTTGAAACGCGTACGGGACTTCGCGCAGATCAAAGATCATCCAACGGTCGACAGTGCGATTGCCAGTGAGGCTTTGGAAATGATCGACGTGGATCACATCGGATTGGAGCCGGCTGATCGCCACATCCTGCGCACCATCATTGAAAAATTCAACGGCGGACCGGTGGGTCTGGCGACCATTGCTGCCGCCACGAGCGAAGAAATCAAAACCATCGAAGATGTCTATGAACCTTATCTTTTGCAACTTGGTTTCTTGGCGCGCACCCCGCGCGGCCGCGTGGTCACTGAGCATGGCTACAAGCATCTTGATATCCCTTACACAAAACAAGAAAACCTTCTTTAAAATCCAAATTTCAAAGCTCAAATTTCAAATCAAACCTAAATGCCCAAATGATTAAATTTTTGGATTTTAGATTTTGAACTTGATTTGAAACAATTTGGATTTTGAAATTTGAAATTTTCAAAAAAAGTGCTAAAATAAAGTATAAAATAAAAACAAACCTCCATGGCTTCTCTCATCATCCTCGCCCTCTACGCCATCATCATCCTGATCTTTCTTTTGATTTCTTTTTTCATCGTTTACCATCTCACCCGCTATTCCGTCGATTCCCACTTCAAGCTGGTTATGTTGGTTTTTTTTGTGGTGGTTTCGGCCGGCCTTTTTTTGAGTAATATCGCACTTTTTTTCTCAATCGATTGGAATATGCTAATTTCTAAGCTGCTCCCATGAAAAATTTTGCAGGCTATCATTTTTCCGGACAAAAAGACGGGGAGCAGATCCTCTTGGTCACGCGCCGCCATTGGTTCAATATCCTGGGCAGCCTGTTTTCCATTTTTCTCATGGTGTTGGCGCTCATCGGCGGCTATGCTGTTTTGCCCTGGCTTTTCCCAGCCCTAAATCAGCCGGCTTTCCAAGGCCTTTTTCTGTTTCTCGGCAATTTTTTTGCCATGATCATCTGGATCCTTTTTTTTCTAGTCTGGATCGATTATTATTTCGACGTTTGGATCATCACCAACAAGCGCATCGTCGATGTGCAACAAAAAGCTCTTTTTAGTCGCGAAGTCAGTGAGCTGGAATTGGAAAAAATCCAAGACATTACCACTGAAGTCTTGGGCGTCATCCCGACCTTTCTCAACTATGGCGATGTCAAAATCCAGACCGCCGGCGAACAGGCGCGTTTCGCTTTTGAAGAAGTTCCCGACCCCTATGCCATCAAAGATCTGATCATGAATCTGCAAAAACAACAGGTGCGCCGCGGTAAACAGGAATTCGGCGCGATGATCCGGGAAGAAATCCACAAAAATGACGTTTAATTAAGATTGTCATCCTGAACTTGATTCAGGATCTAATAAAAACTTTGAGTTACAACAAGGCATTAGATTCCGGATCAAGCCTGCCTGCCGGACAGGCAGGTCCGGAATGACACCATCTCTAGGGTGAAAAATAAAAACCTGCCTGCCGGTAGGCATGGCAAACGGGTGAATTTGTTTTTTGTGTTTTCAATCCTGCTTCTGGCAGGATTTTTTGGTTTTAAGACAAAAGCCGAAACAGCTGCTGATTTGATTATTTCAGAAATTTTAGTCGGCGGGGAAAAGGCGGCTGAAGAGTTTATCGAGATTTATAACCCCACTGAAAATTCTATAGATCTGGAGGCATTACCACTAAAGCTGCACACCATAAATTCCAGCGGGACGACCGACACTAACAAAACGCTGACTTTCAACAATAAGACTGTCCCCGCAAATGGATATTTTGTCATTTCTTCCAAGGAATACGCCGAAAAATTTAGCGCTATCGTCGATGCCTTTTATGGCAGTGGGGTATTGGCCAAAGATTGGTCCGTCTATATCAGTCAAAGCTCAACAAAAGACACCACTGTTTTAGACATGCTCAAATGGGAAGAATGTGAAAAAAATTACTCCTACAGTTTTAATGGCGCCGCTTGGGAATGCACCTCGCTTTTGACGCCCGGCACCGAAAATAAATTTGCCGCTGCCGGCGAAGACGCCCCGCCGGCTGATGATGAGCCTGACGATGCTGATACTCCGCCGGCCGACACTGCCGACACCCCATCCAGTCGCAAAGTGTATCTGAACGAGATTCTGCCCAACCCAAAAAGCACCGACAAAGGCAAAGAGTTCATCGAAATATACAACGCCGAAGATTCACCGGTTGATCTTTCTGATTGGAAACTCCAGTATTCTGCAAAAAAATATCCCTTATCTGATATTGGAGAAATCAGCCCGGGTAAATATCTGATTCTTTATGATCATGCTAATTTCTCTTTTTCGCTGGGTAATTCCGGAGCAAGAACCCTCTCTTTGCTCGATAAGGATGGCAAAAAAGCTTCCACTGTCACCTGGAACGGCGCCAAAGAAAATGTTTCCTACAATTTCGACGGTGCACTATGGCATTGGAGCAAAAAACTGACGCCGGGTGAGGAAAATAAATTTAACCAGGCGCCAAAAATAAAAATTGCTACGATAAAAAACGCGTATGTGGGCGTGCCGGTGTCTTTTTCCGCCAGCGCCAAGGATAAGGACAAAGACAAATTAAAATACACCTGGGATTTTGGGGACAAGCACAAAAGTTATCTGAAAAATCCGACGCACATTTTTGCCAAAAAGAAAAATTACCATGTCGTTCTTACCGTGGACGACGGCTCAGAAAAATTCGCCAAAACACTGAAGCTAGAAGTCAAAAATTATCCGAAGACCGATGTAAAAATCGTGCAGCTTTCCCCCAACCCGACCGGCAACGATACCGGCCAAGAAAAAATCAGCCTGCTCAACAATTCCAAGAAGAAAATCAATCTCAAGGGCTGGAAAATTGCGACCGGCAGCAAGAAAGTGCTCGTCAATCATCCGATTGCCAAAGATTTTTTCGTTGAGCCCGGCAAAGTTGCCAACCTAACCAAGCAAAACGCCGCCTTCTATCTGACCAACACGGCCATGCAACTGGAACTACGCTATCCCAACGGCAAAACCGCCGACAAGGTCGCTTACGCTAAAGAAAAAATTGCGGATAATGAAATCTACAAAAAAACCAACGGCCAGTGGGCTTGGATCGCGCCAGCAACGGAAAACAAGCTGGCCGTCGCTGAAAAGCCAGCGGAAAATAATCCGATCGTGGTCGCTGATGAAACAGAAATCCAAAATAACCTCGGTAAATTTTCAGCTAATCCGGAAACACAAAAGAAAAAAGCCAACCAAATAATTTTAGCCAGCCATAATCATAAATTCAATGTTCCCACTCCCCAAGGCCGCGTTCTCGGTGCGGCCACCAGCAAACCAACTGTCGCAGAAATTGAAAACCAATATCTTTTCGCGCCATACACGCCAAAAAAACATTGGGCAGTGAAATTAATATATTATATTTTGACCTCTTTTAACTCCTTTTTAAATAAACTTGCCTTGAATTTGAATGAGTAAAATGCTAGACTTCGATTGTAGCAGGACGGTAAACATTAAAGGAAAATTTTATGTCAGGACATTCACACTGGGCGGGAATCAAGCACCGAAAAGGCATCAACGACGCGAAGCGCGGTAAGGTTTTTACTAAACATGCCAAAATGATCACCATCATGGCTCGCGATGGGGGTGGCAAACCGGAAATGAATTTTCAGTTGCGCCTGGCGATTGATCGCGCGCGCTTGGACAACATGCCGCGAGAAAATATTGAACGCGCCATCAAAAAAGGCACGGGCGAAATCAAAGACGGCAATGAAATTGTGGAAATTATCTATGAAGGTGTGGGACCGGGCAATGTGATGATGCTCATCAAAACCGCCACTGACAACCGCAACCGCACCGTGAGCGAAATCAAATCAATCTTCACCAAGGCCGGTGGCAAGCTCGGCGAGATGGGCAGCGCGATGTGGAACTTCAAAAAAGTTGGCAGCATCAATGTGGCTGTGCCGGAGGGCGCGGATCCATATGCGCTCGAAGAAAAAGCCATCGATGCCGGCGCAGAAGACACGCTGTATACCGATAATACTTTGACGATTTACACGCTGCCGGAAAATTTGAAAACCGTCGAAGAAAATTTGGAAAAAGCCGGTCTTAAAGTTGAAGACGCGGGATTCGGTTATGTCCCAACACAAAAAGCAGAACTTTCCGCCGATGACCAATTGGACTATGAAAAACTTTTGGAAACATTGGATGATCAGGACGACGTCCAAGAAATATTTGATAACTTGTAGCGCTAATAGTCGCGAATGTTTAAACAAATGAATTCGAATACATTTGTTTGCTAATTCGCAAGAATTCGCAATATGACGATAGTCATCGGCGTAGACCCGGGCACCGCCACGACTGGCTGGGCGATTCTGGAAGAAAAAGACGGCAAAATTTCCGCATTGGCTTTTGGCCACATCAGTACGGACAAAAATCGCACCGAAGAAGAGCGTCTTTTCGAAATTTGCGCTGATTTGAAAACCATCATTCAGAAACACAAGCCGCAAGAAGCGGCCGTGGAAAAACTGTTCTTTTTCAAGAACCAAAAGACCATCATTCAGGTCGGCCAGGCGCGCGGGGCGGTGCTCTTGACTTTGGAGCAAAATAATGTTACAGTTTCTAGCTATACACCGCTCCAGGTCAAACAGGCCATGACTGGTTATGGCCGCGCGGATAAGCGCCAAGTGCAGGAAATGGCTAAAAATATTTTGCGTTTAAAAACCCTGCCCAAGCCCGATGACGTCGCCGATGCGATTGCCGTGGCGCTGTGTCATTTAAATAGTCGCAAACTTAATTCATATAAATAAACTCCATGGAACTATCAGTGAGTCCAATTATTAAATATTTCCTATCTCAAGGCGTGCCTTTTGAAACAGTGGCGCTGCTTTTGATGTTGCCGATCATCGCCACCTTCATTGCTTTCTTGCGCCAAGTGGTCGGGATCAAAGCGTTTGGCATCTATACGCCCCTCATCATCACCTTTGCTTTTCTGGCCACCAACGGTCTCAAATACGGCATCATTATTTTTTTAGCGGTCATCTTGGTCGGGATGTTGATGCGTTTTGCTTTGAAGCCGTTTCGCCTACTCTATCTGCCACGTGTGGCCATCATGCTTTCAGTCGTGGCCATCTTGATCCTACTCATGCTAACCCTGGGCGGCACTTTGCAGCGCACCGGTCTGGCGGCCGTCTCAATTTTTCCCATTTTGATCATGATTACGCTGGTAGAAAAATTTGTGGCCGTCCAAATTGAAAAAGGCGACAAAACGGCGCTTATCCTGACTTTGGAAACTTTAATCATCTCGGTCATCGGTTTTTACATCGCCAGTTGGGGACTGCTCATCAAATTGCTCGCGGAAGCGCCCTGGGTAGTTCTCTTAACGATCCCCATAAACATTGCTCTTGGCAAGTGGACCGGCCTGCGCGTTGCCGAATATATCCGCTTCCGCAAAATAATCAAAAATCTCTAAGCCCGCGGCATGTTTGATTTTTTCAAAAAAAGCCAAAAATTGTTGGGAATGAACGCCAGAAATCTGCAATTCATCCGGCCTTTTAATCTAAAAAGGGCCAAGCGGCTGGCCGATGACAAGTTGCTGAGCAAGCGGATGCTCAAAAAAAATGCCATCGCCGTGCCCGCTTTGATTGCCAAAATAAAAAGCCATGAAGATTTGGAAAATTTCAATTGGCAATCCCTGCCCGACAGTTTCGCTTTGAAGCCAAACCGCGGCTTCGGTGGCGAAGGTATCATTGTGGTGTATGGCAAAAAGAAGGATCGCGACGTGTGGATCAAAGCCGATCGCTCACTTTTGACAGTAGATGATTTAAAAAGTCACATCCGCAATATTTTGGATGGATCATTTTCACTTTCCAACACTCCCGACGTTGCTTTTTTTGAAGAACGTTTGCAGCTTTTGAAATTTTTTAAACCCTACTCTTACAAGGGCATCCCCGACATCCGCGTGATTGTTTTTAACAAAGTTCCAGTAATGGCCATGCTCCGCCTGCCGACTAAAGACTCAGGTGGCAAAGCCAATCTGCAGCAAGGCGCTATCGGAGTGGGTATCGATATGGCCACCGGCGTCACCACCAGCGCCATCCAGGGGAAAAATAAGTTTATCGAAAAAATTCCAGAAACACGCCTCAATATCAGCGGGCTAAAAATTCCTTATTGGAAAGACATCTTACTTCTGGCGGCTAAAGCGCAAGAAGTTTCTGCCCTCGGATTTTTAGGCGCAGATATCGCAATTGATAAGGGGAATGGGCCGGTCATCCTGGAGCTGAACGCCCGACCCGGACTTTCCATCCAAGTCGCCAACATGGCCGGACTCAAAGAACGCCTCGAGCGGGTAGCGGGGCTCAAGATAAAAACCATCGAAAAAGGTGTCCGCGTCGGCATGGATCTGTTTGGTGGCGAGATCGAAGAAGAGGTGGAAGAAATTTCCGGCCGTAAAATTATCGGCACGGTGGAAAAAGTGAAACTGATCGGCAAAGATGGTAAAGAAGTTGAAGTGGAAGCCAAAATCGATACCGGCGCCGGCCTCTCTTCTATCGATGAAGACTTAGCGGTTGTTCTTGGTTTTGAGGAAACATTGATGAAGTTTAAAGAACATGCCTTCCCATCTTCACTATCACCGGATGAAGCTCGAGCATTAGATAAAAAAGAAAAAGAGAATTTGTTAAAAACAGATCCCGACCTGTCAGACACAGCTATTATCCATTCATCGCATGGCACAACCTATCGGCCAATGATAAATATTTCCATTATTATAAATGATCTCACTATCCCTGCAAAAGTATCCGTCATTGATAGAGAACATCTGAAGATGCCCGCTATCATTGGAAAAAGAAATCTAAGAAAATTTTTAATTGACGTAAATAAATAAAATATCATCATGACTAAAAATTTCAAGCTCCTCCTGGAAGAGGCTCACGAATTAGACTTAACTACAACTCTCATTTATCCGGAAAAAGAGGTCGTCGAAATCGGGGACGATTCTCGGAAAATAATCGTGAAAGAAGTGTTTTCCTTTGTAGACAATCCTTATTCCGCAAGTGCGGTGCTAGCAAAAAATAAGGAAATCACTTACCATCTTTGGGAGCGAGAAAATATTCCGTTTCCACGAAGTCGTTATTTTAGAAATATCCCTTCGTTCCCTCAACATGCCGGGGATTTAAATTTAACATTCCCCGTTGTTTTCAAAAAATCAAATGGGAAGAAAAGCATCGGCATTCATACAAACATAGCTTCCTTTCAGGAACTCGAAAAAATTGTTAGTGCTTCCGATGGAAGCTTCATAATCCAAGAAATGGTTTTCGGAAAAGAATATCGCCTACTCATATACAAGGGCCGTTTGCTCGGCGGGTTAGAGCTCGTTCCGCCTCAGATAATCGGCAATGGGGCTGATACCATCACAACGCTTATCCAGAAGAAAAACGTCGACCTCCAGCAAAAAATATTAATCAATGAAAAGGTCATCAATACGCTCGAAAAAAATAATCTTTCTCTGGATACTATCCCGCCAGACGGCTCTTGTATATTGCTTCAGGAAAATTCTTGCCTGGCAGAAGGTGGATCATCTATAGACTGCACTGATATCGTCCACCCAGACACACTGCGACTAGCCCAAAAAGCGGCTCAGGCCGTGAATATGAAGCTAGCCGGAATCGATCTTATCTGCGAGAATATTACGACCGATCCTAGCCAGCAAAAACTCTCTTTTCTAGAAACAAACAGTTTTCCAAGTCTAAGCATCCATTATGATCCTACGGTCGGCAAGACACGCCGCGTGATCAAGTATATCCTGGAAGACATTTTTGATAAAAAAGAAATATAATAATACTATGCGGATCACTATTATCTGTAAAACTTCAGAATGGCAGGTTGAGCAACTAAAAAAAGTCGGTGTGAAACTCGGGGTCGATATTGATGTTCGAGATATCACAGAACCAGATAGGGTTCCGGAAAGTCTCGGCGATGTCGTCCTGTGGCGGTCATCCTCTCTAGGCGGAGGAATCGCCCGCTTCAATATGATGAATGCGCTTCTCGAGAAACGACCTCTGATCAATCGTTGCCTTGCTCATATTCCGCAAGCGACGGAAAAAGCGTTCCAGCAAAATTATGTGCAGAAAAAAACGAAAACAATAAAATGTATCTCGACCTTCACGTTCCATTCCACAATAGAAATAGAGGCCGCAATAAGTGCTGGGACGCTTCGTTATCCATTTATCCAAAAACCTGACAAAGGATCAAAGGGCCAGGGAGTAGAGTTTGTCCACGACAAAGCAGATCTCGAACGCGTCGCTAAAGACATCGGCAAACAGGTGTATCAGAACTTCATCACCAACTCGGGCGATTATCGTGTATTCATTCTGGGTGGCCGGATGCTTGGTGCGATCAAGAGAACTGCTGAGGAAGGTGGATTTTTAAACAACATCTCCCGAGGTGGAAGCGCCCAACAGGTCACCGACCCAAAAATCCTAGCAAACTTACGTCGGATCAGCACCACCATCGCTTCGCTTTTTGAGCTGACTATCTGCGGAGTTGATATCATTCATGATGATAAGACAGGCGAGTATTTATTCCTTGAGGTCAACACTGTGCCCCAATGGAAAGGCTTCCAAGCGGCTACTAATATCGATGTCGCCGGAGAAATTGTCAGCTATTGCAACCGCATGGTCGGCAGAGGGAAGAAACCAGTAAAAGAATTAGTTTCCGAAGAATATCAGTCGCAAATCCATATGCTTGGTGATAAAAAGTTCCACTTTCTTTCCCGCCTCTATCTTTGGAGCGGAAATGGCAAATTTATAAAAAACTTGGACGAGCTACGAGCCAAATATATCGGTAGCACTGAAGATGGTTATAGAGAGAGACTCAAGGAAATCTTCCTGCATGTGCCAGAGCATGGCGGACGGATGGTCGCCAAAGAAGCGCGCCAGACTTATTTTAAAAAATATCCCACTCTTGAACCTTCTCTCGGACTGCTTTTTAAGAATCTTTTTGTTAGAGAGATCTATGGCGTAGATCTACATAAATACATACGCGAATTAGTTTCCGACAAAGACCTGCTTAATCTAAAAATGGCTATTGAGAGTGATGCTGATGCGCTACGAATCCTTTCGACCCATGCCATAAATTTTTTATATATGCTTGATGACTATCTCGGAACGGATAAGTCTAAGACGGACCCAGAAAAATATCTGCAGATCGGAACATCCTATCCGGACGGCCAATCCGAACTACAGATATATTTCTTCACACATTGCATCATCGGAGCTTCCCGATTCTACAGCACCGAAATCAAGCCGGCTGAGTCAGCTGTCTATCTAAAGATGCTCCGAGCCATCGAGGATATAATCGAAAATAACTTCCAAACAATATCATTAGATAACAAGTTTGAATTTTTAGTTTGTGCTAAAATTTGCGGACATAAATCTGCCTTAGAAGAAAAAATCCTCTCTGAAGCGGATCAGTCGCTCGCTCCCGACGGAAATTTTCTGATCGACATCCACAATGCTAAGGCGTCGCCGGACGAGCGGAATGATTTTATCAGCTCTGAACATCGCAATGTTCTCTATATCATGTCACAAACTCCATTCCACCCAACATGCTAACTAAAATCCCTGATCCACACCCTATCTGAGTCTTGGATCAATTAGGCATAAGTGATATCTATTTGGAAACGTTTGATAAAGATTCCAAAATATAGTAAACTATTTATTGACCTTCTAAGAACTAACCCGTCGCTCATATGCGCAATATTTTCACACAATTCAAAGGTTTCCGTTATGCAACTGCCCAAGAACGTTGGAAGATGCTTGGGCAACTTGGGCTGTATATTTTCGGTGCCGGACTACTGCTGATCATTGGGGTCTTTATTTATTTCGCTAAAGATCTGCCGAGCCCGGGCAAACTCAGTAACCGAGTGGTGGTCGAATCGACCAAAATTTATGATCGCACCGGTGATCATCTTTTGTATGACATTCACGGCGAAGAAAAAAGAACCCAGATTGAGTTTCAAGCGATGCCCGGCACAATCAAATATTCCC
>JBAZBJ010000001.1:0-130355 GCA_041671525.1 Parcubacteria group bacterium | reverse complement strand
TTCAAAACATTCAAAAAGGCTTCGGAGGGAATAGAAACTTTGCCGATGTTTTTCATCTTTTTCTTGCCCTTTTTCTGTTTTTCCAGCAATTTGCGTTTGCGCGTCACGTCCCCGCCATAGAGTCCCACCGTCACGTCCTTGCGGAAAGCTTTGATGGTTTCGCGCGCGATGACCTTGCCGCCGATGGCGGCTTGCAAGGCAATTTGGAAATTTTGTTTCGGCAGCGAATTTTTCAGTTTTTCCACCACGCGCTTGCCTTCGGCAAACGCCCATTCCTTGGGCACGATGCGCGAAAAAGCCTCCACTTTTTCATCCGCCACCAAAATATCCAATTTCACCAAGTCATAGGGCTTATATTCCGTCACCACATAATTCATAGAAGCATAGCCGGACGACGCGCTTTTGATGTCGTCATGCATATTAGTAATCACATCCGTCAGTGGACAATCAAAGGTCATAACCATACGTTCCGCGTCGATATATTCCGTATTCAGATATTGCGCTCGGGTGTTTTGCATGACATCCATAATGTTGCCCAGATAGACGCTCGGCGAAATGATGTCGAGTTTCACGTACGGCTCAAAAATTTTCTCAATGTTGGCCGGATCCGGCATCTCCGTGGCCGAATAGATTTTCAATCGCTCTTCGGCGTCGCCTTTGCCGCGCAACTGAATTTCATACACGACGCTCGGAGTCGTGATGGTTGGACTGATTTGAAATTCGCGTTCCAGACGGGATTGGATAATTTCCAAATGCAGCATCCCCAAAAAGCCACAACGGAAACCACGTCCCAACGCCAGGTTACTTTCCGGCTCGAAGGCAAAAGCCGCGTCGTTCATTTTCAGCTTGTCCAAGGCGTCGCGCATCAAATTGTAATCATCACCTTCCAGTGGATAAAAAGAGGCGTAGACCATCGGAGTCACTTCTTTGTAGCCCGGCAAACTTTGCACCTCCGCCTTGAAACCAGACAACGTGACCGTGTCACCCACTCGACAATCACTCACGGTCTTGAAGCCGGTCGCGATGTAGCCGATGTCGCCGGCCACCAACTTGTCGGTCGGTTGCAAATCCGGCTTGAAAAAACCGACTTCCACCACGTCACTTTCCGCGCCGACCGCCATCATCGCCAGCTTGTCGCCGCGTTTCACTTCGCCGTCCACAATGCGCACATACGCCACCACACCTTTGTAAATGTCATATTTGGAATCGAAAATCAGCGCGCGCAAAGGTTTTTGCAACTCACCGCGCGGACTGGGAATCATTTTGACAATCCGTTCCAAAAGTTTCGGCACGCCCATTCCACTTTTGCCAGACACTTCCAAAATTTCCTCTTCCGCGCAGCCCAAAATGTGCATAATTTCTTTTTTGGTTTTGGCTACGTCGGCGTTGGGCAGATCAATTTTGTTGACGGCAGGAATGATTTCCAAATTTTGCTCAATGGCAAAATACAAATTCGACAACGTCTGCGCTTGCACACCCTTGGTCGCGTCCACGAGTAATACTGCGCCTTCCACCGCCGCCAACGACCGCGAAACTTCATAGTGAAAATCCACGTGACCGGGCGTGTCAATCAGATTCAGAATATATTTCTCGCCGTTCTGCTCATAGTTCATCCGCACCGGTTGCAGCTTGATGGTGATGCCGCGTTCCCGCTCCAAATCCATCTGATCCAAGAGCTGCTCCTTCATTTTGCGCATCTCCACCGTCTTGGTCACCTCCAAAAGCCGGTCAGCGAGAGTTGATTTCCCGTGGTCGATGTGCGCCAAAATTGCAAAGTTCCTATAATTTTTTGCTTCGTCTGTCATCTAAATTTTTTATACACTTAACCACATGTTTTTTTCTTGTTTTATGTTTCAGAATTGGGAGCAAAATGTCGAACAATATTTTTAGTGCTTTTTGTTCACTAACACGCACTCTCCACAAGTCCTTGTTATATTTATAGTTTTTAATTTTATCGTAAATCTGATTTTTACTGCCAATTTTTCTTGGCGCTGGACAATTAACGTTATTTTTTAAAAGCCAATTGTAGAACCAAAAAATGATATTCTTATCATATGTATCAATTTTAAATCTGGCGCGACCATCATAGACTCCGACATTCGCCTCCGCGTCAATATATCCGGCTGCAAAATAATTCGAATACTCGTTACTTTCCGTGATCCATCCCTCCACCTTATCCTCTTTTTTTATCAAAAAATCGAAACTCTCATTCAAAAAAGAATTTACGGTATGGGATCCATCTTTTCCAACTCTGGCGGAAACCTGCCCATATCTGCCAAACATTTTTTTCATTACATCGACCTGCTCCACGCAGGTTGTGTGGCAACGCACCACAATTACTTCCGATTTTTCAGTAGTTTTGTAAACATTCAAATCACCAAGCCTAAACCCTATTATATAGGCTTTTTCACATTTGTCACCCTTGAAGTCACTTTTCTTGTATGTGCTTTGAATAACTGACCGTGATAGGGACTCCATGCTATACTCTCGCATCCTGCTTAACACAGTTCCGCAGGTACAATTATAAATCGCAGCGATTTTATATTTGGACTTTTTTTCCTTATGATAAAGTCTCTCTAGATCTTTTTTTGGAATTAATATTTTTCCCATGCCTTAATTATAAGCCAAAACTTCAAATTGTGCAATGATACAAATTTATATTAAATAAAAAAACTTCCTATAAGGAAAGCAAGACATTTCGTCACAATGCGCAGCTATGCGATGCCACTGCCTCGGGGGTTTGGGCGTCTAGCCGCATATTCGATGCTCAACAATGTTTCGCACTCGCCTAGTATTACACACTTGAATCAACCGGAAATGCTAACATATACATTACGAAACTAGTAAGAATAACTGTAATAATACCACACACAATACCTGCGGCAATAAGCGACTTATTATTTTTGCTTTTTCCAACAATCAGCAATATAACAGTTGCCACCAAAAATAATCCGATTAACACTGTGAGCATTTTTGTAAAATTAATTATTAGTTAAGGGGCGCTACATCCCACTCACCTCGTCCGTGCTTTCGGTGATGACCGCTTGTTTGCTGCGGAAGAGTTTTTTGGTGAGGGAATTTTTGAAACGGACGAATTCTTCCAGTTGCATCAAATGACAGGCCAGCAGAAAAATTACCAGGCCGACCAGAGATGAGATGATCAGTTGCGCGAAAACGCCCGCGAAGTAATCCAAATCAAGGAAGAAGGAGACGACATATTTGGTGAGCTGGATACCGGCACCGGCCGCAAAAGAGGCGGCGGCGATTTTGATTGTGGATTTGATGATGGTTTTGTCATCCAGATCCTCAAAGCGCGTGCGTAGGATGAAGAGCAAAAGAAACATCTGCACGACGCTCGACAGCGAAAACGCAATGGCCAAGCCCATAACCTGCAATTTGCCGATGAGCAGAATGACGGCCAAAATATTGACCGCTTCCGTCGCGAGGGCGACATAAAAGGGCGTCTTGGTGTCCTGGAGGGCATAAAATGACCGTGCCAGGAGCTGCACGGTGCTTTGGGCAAAAAGGCTTAGGGCGAAAATTCCCATGCACTGGAAGGTCAAAATCGTGTCAGTCCAATCAAACTTCCCCGCCCCCAACACCACCCGCACGATCTGCGCCCGCAGAACGATCATCAAAACGGAGAGTGGAATCACAAAAAACAAAATCTGCCGGAAGGTTTCCGAAAAAGCGTGTACAAAATTATCGTCTTCCCCGCGCGCCGCGAAAGTCGACAGTACCGGAAAAACCGCGATAGCGAAGGAAATGCCAAACAGGCTCAGTGGCAGGCTCTGCAAATTTTGCGAAAAATTGAACACCGCCAGACTGCCGGCCGCGAGCGTCGAAGCGAAGATCGTGATGATCATCAGGTTAAATTGGTTGACCGCGATCCCGGTCATACGCGGCAACATCAACGTCAAAACTTTACGCACATCCGGATTTTTCAAGGTTTTGAACAGGCTCCATTGATGAGCATAGCCCAAATTTTTGGCGGCCACATATTGGAACAGCAGATGGAGGAATGCCCCCAGCACCACGCCCCAAGCCAATCCGATCGGCCCAAAAATTTTCACCAAAAACAGGATGCCAATAATGATGCCGATATTATACAGTAGCGGCGCGATCGAATAAACCAAAAAGCGCTTGAGCGAAGTCAGAATACCGCCAAAAATTCCACTGATGCCCAAAAAAAGCGGACTCAAAAACATGACCCGCGTGAAGCTGACGGCCGCCGCCATCTTTTCCGGCGGAAAACCCGGGGTGATGAGCTGCATGAGCAGCGGCGCGAACAACGCAAGCAGCGCGGAACAAACAATGATACTCACCAACGCCAGATTCAAAATCCCGCTGGCCATTTTCCAGGCCTCCGCTTCTTTTTCCTTGCTAATGAGTCCCGTAAAAACCGGGATGAAGGCCGCCGACAGAGCGCCTAGAATCAAGAGATTGTAAATCAGATCCGGAATACGAAAGGCGGCATAATAGACGTCCAGTGTGTCGCCGGCACCAAAATTCGAAGCCAGCATGCGATCCCGAAAAAGTCCCAGCACGTTGCCGATGACGCCGGCCACCGTGATGATAAAGGCCGAAGCGATCACCGATTCAGATGGTCGGGAATTTAAAAGACGATTATTGAAAAGTGTTTTGATCATACAAATGTTTTTACTTCGTGAAGGCCACGCCCACAAATTTATCCGTCCTCAAATCAGTCTCTAATTTCAAATTATTGCCATTGGTTGTGGCGCCATCCGGATATTTCCAATTTATTTTAAACTCATCCGGATATTTGATCTGCGAAATGAATTGACTGCCGACGCTGCCGGATTGTTTCTGCGCCAGCAAAGAATAGGTGTCCACCGGATTGTTTTTCCGACTTAAATCCACCTTGAAGGGCAGCACGTATTTATATTTGACGGTGACCGTCTCTTGCGGACTGACATAGACCCAATTGGCAAACACGGTTTTCTCACCATCATCATAAATGGTTGTGCCGCTCGCCTCGTCAATTTTCATCGCCTCTTTTTCCATCTGCACTTGCGCGTCGCGCTTGAAGTTCAGCGCCCCGTAGTCCAGAGGCGGTGTGACAAATTCACGCGTCTGACCCTCCGTGCTCAGCAGTTGCGAACCTTTGGGCACATACACGCGCATATAATCGGCATTGACCTTATTCCAGAATTCATAGGCCTCGTTACCTCCCTTATGGTGCCTAGTCACGGTCACGGTGTCAATCACCGAGCCATCAGCCTGAATCTCAGCTTGATGCTCAATTTTTTCCTCAATCATGCCGTCCGTCTTGAAACCGTTGATATTAGTGTTAATGACACTCAGATAATCCTTCTGCGTATTTAGAACTTCGCCGGACCAGCCCAAATTTGATAACTCCTTTTCAATTTCAAAATTTTTGGAATAGATCAAAATTTGTTTTTCATTGAGACTTTCGTTCAAAATATTCAGCGTTCGGGCGATATCCGAAAAACTTCTGGCATTGAAAATCCTGTCCAAAATTTTGGGCGCCAGATCAGCCAAAATTTTCTTGGGCTGATTGAGTTCCTTGTCATAATCGACTTCCACTTCTTGTTGCACCTTTTCCACAAAATTATCCTTGTCCACTGTCACGCCGTAATCCGGCAGATCGATCGGCCCGGTCACGGCCAAAAGTTTTTGCATCACCGCCGGCGTCATCGTGATCACGCCGTCTACCGTCGGCCCCCCGGTCTTTTCATAAAACCAAGTGGCTTTCTCTGCTGAGACTGGAAAATTCGGGAACCAGTTGCTGTCATGCAAGCTCCAAGCCGCGCTAATTTTTTGGATCGGCTCCGGCGGCACCACCTTTTCCCGCAGCTGCCCGTCCGGATTGAAAATGCCATCAATAAAAAATTTATTGATCCGGCCGTTGAAAATATCCAGCACACCATAGGTGCCGATAAAACCACCGGTGGCGCGCATCTCTTGATTGTTTTGGAAGAGGAACAAATATTTCCGCGGACCGTTGCCACCCAGGACATCGGTAAAAATATGACTATTGCCAATGATAGCCGTCAAAAATTTATTCACCTCCGGCAACTGATTTTTGATCGTCACAAATTGCGCTCTTTGTGCCGCCGGCAAATCATCCACATTTATTTTATCAATATTCTCTTGCGCGTCCAGAAGCAACGTTTGAATTTCTTTAGCGTTCTGCGTCGTATCCTGGAATATTTTTAGCAACGAAACAGAATCAGCCTGGCCGGTCTCAATCTGAGAGTTGTCCAGCGGATTTTTTACACTGTCCATGCTCTGCATTATTTTTCCGGCCAACACACCAATGCGAGAAGCATCCTTCCCGGCCTGTGCCAGCGCCGCGCCGGTCGAAAGCCTGGAGGCATACGGCACAAAGCGACTCGCCTCAATCAACGCTCCGCCTAGACTGTTTAGATCCTGCGATATTTTATCAAAGCGGTCATAGGCATCATTGAATTTCATTTCTGAACTCTCAAAATTTTTCTGCATAATTTCCTCCTTGGCCTGCACCAGATCGACATAGGCGCCTTGCCCGTTACCCAAAACCAGACCCTTGACCTGTAAGCCTTTTTTCGCAAAACCCGTGCCAAAAATTACACAAAAAATGACGACGGCCACGGTCGCGAAGGAAAAAGCAAATTTCCGGCGGCCTTGCTGCACAAAGGCGTGCTTTTCGGCAACTTTTTCGCGAAGCGCACTAAATTCCTGTCGTAATTTTCTGAACCACCGGTCTTTTGGCGGCGGCGCAGCGTAGGTTTTCTGGATTTCATCAAAATAACTTGGCCGGGAAAAATTGGTCTTGATTGACCTATTTATTGCCGGAGCTTGCTGCACAATTTTTTCCGTTGGTCGACTGATCGGCGGCATCACCGCCCGGATCGGTCGCAATTCCACTCTTACTTCGTCCGGCACAAATCTCGGCCGCGCGATTCGCGGCTCTATCATCTTGGTATTGATCTGAATGCCAGAATCCGCCGCGACGACGATCGGAATTTTCGTCTGAATCTGTTTTTTTTCTGCCGCAACAATTTTTTGAAACCGCCGCACTTCATCCGTGAACACGTCCGGGTGCTTGATATCGGAAAAAATTTCACCGAATCGCTCCTCAGTCTTGTTCAAATTTCCTCGCGGTACAATCTTTATGATTTTTTCCGCAGACCGGATTTTTTCCAAATCAAAAATTCCGTCCTGATCCACGGGACGCACATCAAACATTTGCGCGATTATATTTTTTCTATTTTTGTTTTGCATCAAAAAGACCGTTATAAATTTCCAAAGTCTCTAGCGCCATTTTTTTCCAACTATATTTTTGAATCTGCTTATATCCTTTTTCTATCAGTTCTTGTTGCAATTTTTCATCTCCCAGTAATTGACTGATAGCTTGTGCTATTTTTTCCACATTTCTCGCATCAAAATAACAAGCACTATCCTCCAAAACCTCCATCATGCACGGATGGTCGGATGAAGCAACCGGCACGCCCTTGGCCATGGCTTCCAGCGGTGGAATGCCAAATCCCTCATACAATGATGGGAAAACATACAGCTTAGCTTTTTTGTAGATAATATCCAGATCACGATCCGGCACATACCCCAGAAAAATCACGTTTTTGACTGCCTCAGCTTTGACCAAACATTGTAACCGCTGATAAAAATAATCATCTTTGCCAACCAACGCCAAAAAAAGGTCTTTGTCCGCCGCTTGTAGTTGTTTGAATGACCGGATCAATCTTTCCAGATTTTTGTGTGGATACGGGTTGCCCACATATAGCAGGTATGGCTTTATTATACCACAATTATCCACTGGCAGACCATATTTTCGCATAATCGCGGGTTCATCACTATCCGAAATATTGCAAAAATCATCACACGCTTCATACGTCCGCACAATTTTCTGTGGATCGACGCGATAATGATTCAAAATGTCCTGCCGGGTAAAATCAGAAACCGCAATAATCTTCTTGGCGCGACGGATCGCAGAGCCGATTGCCAGTTTATAGGCGGCAAACTTCAACCAATACATGACTGGATTTAAAGTTGTGCCACGCAGCGTCGGGAAATGGATCAAGATGAGATCATGGATTGTCACCACGAAATCCTTGCGGTAAAATATTGGCACATTAAAATGCGGAAAATGCACCAGATCTAATTTATACTCTTTGAGCAGTTCCGGCATGCTGATTTGCTCGGCAAAGGTATACCAGCGATAATCCGCCAAAACTTTCTGAAAATTATTGTTCGCCGGCTGATATTCGGCAAAATTTTCCTTACGCAAAAAAACAAAATAATCATTCTGTGTGTCTATTTTTTCCAAATTTTCAATCAGTTTTTGCGTGTAGCGACCAAGCCCCTTTCCGATCGATCCATAAAATCTCGCGTCAATTCCGATGCGCATAAAATATTGCTAGAATTATGACTCAATTATAGCAAATTTAAAGCGAAAAAGCACCCGAATCAACGCATACCTCATTATTTTAATATCCACAAAATATGGCTTGCTTAACCGCGCGTAATTAACCCCAATTTATCTTCTCGTGAAAGATTTTTGATTTTACTTTCAGCCTGACTGGCAGTTGAACGACTTTTGAATTTCCGTGAGTACACGACTTTCACTGGTCGGCGGGCCCGCGTATATTTGGCACCCAGTTTTGAACCATTATGTTCTGACAGTCTCCGCGCCAAATCAACGGTAATGCCCGTGTATAAAGTTCTATCTCCGCACTCTAAAATATACAGATAATACATTGCACATTTTTATCGCTCCAAATTTTTCACCACTGCTAAAAATTCTTTGGCGGTTTTCTGCCAAGAAAAATTTGCGGCTGCCTTTGGACCTTCGCTTTTCAGTCTGTCCTGCAGTTCTTTAGAAAGCAACATTTCCTTCATGACCTTCGCAATTTCATCCGGCTTGTCCGGGTCGATCATCACCGCGCTCTTGCCCACAATTTCCGGCAAGGAGGAATTGTTCGAGACAATCGCCGGTACTCCGCAGGCCATCGCTTCCAGCGGTGGAAAACCAAAACCTTCAAAAAATGACGGGTAGACAAAAAGTGTCGCCAAATTAAAAATGTATTCCTTGTCCACATCCGGCACCGCGTCGATGACGATGATCTGCTCCTTGAATTTCGATCTTTCAATTTCCGCGTAAATTTCGCCCGCGAGCCAGCCCGACTGCCCGGCAATCACCAATGCGTGTTTTGCTAATTCTTCCAGGTTATTCTCCCGCGCGTATTTCTGCAAATCATTATACGCCCGGATAAGCCCCACCAAATTTTTACGCGGCTCAATGGTGCCAAAAAACAAAATAAACTTGTATGGCAAGCCGTATTTTTCCTTGGTAGCGGCCAGTTCCGACCGGTTGCGATCCAACACGCAGAGTCTCTCGCTTAGGCCGCTGCGGATAACCGCAATTTTTTTATCCGGTATGCCATACAGGTTCAGGAGGTCGTGCTTGGTCGAATCCGAAACCGCAATTATTCGGTCCGCTGCCCGACAGATCCGGCGCGCATTGATGAAGATGTGCCACCATCTTCTTTTCCGAGAAAAAGTTTCCGGATAACGCTCGAAACTGAGATCATGGATCGTCACCAAAAGTTTCGCTTTTTTACTGACGCTGGCAAAAATAATATTTGGCAAAAAAATGACGTCGACCCCGCCCAGCATTTCATCAATTTTTGGCCAGCGCAGATACCAAAAAAGGAAATTCAGCAGCTTATTTGGATAGCGAAATTTTTTTATTGAAACATTATCATATTTTTCCACCCATGCCAGATCGGCTTTGTGCGGACGGAAAGAATTCAAAAAAAGAACATAATCGTTCTTCGTGTCGATTGCGAATAAATTTTGGAGCAGGTTCAGCGTGTACTCTTCCACGCCAGTCCGTCGCCCTTCGATCAAACAGCGGACATCGATTCCGATTCGCATTTATTTCAGATAGTGAATTATTAAAACTGTCCAAAAAGCCAAGAACAGGCCGACCGATAAGGCCAGTATAAAAATTAGGAATGGATTGTAGTTGTTCTTGACGATGATCGGGTCATGCGCCACAATCTTGAACCAGCCATTTTCTTTTTGATCTTTGTTGAGCGTTTCGTTATTTTTTTCCAGTACCGCGAAAATTGAGTCGGCAATTTTTTGCGCCCGCTCAGAACTGGGCGCCGAGAAAGAAACGGCGACCGCCTGGGAAGACAGTTTTTCGGCTTTGAAGCTTTTGGAAAGTTGCCGCAGGCTGAAATTGTCCGCACGGACACCGGCGGCCGCAAAAATGTCCGCCTCGATGCCGGGATTGCTCACCCATTGGACAATGGTTTCTGCGAATTTTTCATCCGCCTGGATCCGATAAAAATCATCGAATTTGTAGTCGGCCGTTTCCTGAGATCCACTGCGAGTTATACTCAAGAGCAGCGAAGTTGAGTACGAATCCGCTTTCACGATCAGCACGAAAAAGGCCGCGACAATCACACCCAAAACTACGACCAAAAAGATGTCGCGATGCTCCTTGATAATTCGGATATATTCCTTGAGTTCCATGGGATTATGTGTTTAGGCTGTTTTTATGTAGCGCCAGTTCAGTTTCGATGTAGTCCTTAATTTTACTCTTAAACAGCTCTCTGTCAAATTTGAGCGCGGTTCCCCGGATATATGCCGGATCAAAGTCAGCGTCCTTGAATCGCCCGATGGCCGCGACGATATCCGCCGCCGTCTGCGTTTCAAAAAACATACCGGTTCTTCCTTCTTCAATATGTTCCGGGATATCCCCACCCCGAAAGGCAATCACCGGTCGGCCGGAAGCCATCGCCTCAATCGCCGTCAAGCCAAAATCCTCCTCCTGCGGAAAAATGAAAGCCCGCGCCTTGGAAAAATAATCAGCTAATTTCGCATCATCCACTCGACCCAGAAATTCAATGTTGGTTTTGGCAATTTTTTCCAGTCGTTTTTTCTCCGGACCGCGTCCGATAATTTTGAGCGGCAGACCCAACTGATTGAACGCCTCGATCACGATGTCGAATCTTTTGTACGCCATAAAGCGCCCGACCATCAGGAAATAGTCATCATGCTCCGGACTGACATAAAATTTTTGCGTTTCGATCGGCGGATGAATGACGATGGATTCCCGTTTATAATATTTTTTGATCCGCCGCGCGATAAAATTGGAATTGGCAATCAGTTTGTCGGGACGATCCGCGCTCACCCGATCCCAGACCCGCACGTAATTCATGACAAACGGGATGATTTTTTTGATGATTTTGGAAAAATAAAAATCCCGTGTATATTTTTGGCAATCATCCCACGCGAACCGCATCGGTGTGTGCATATAGCAGATATGCAACGTTTCCGGAGCGGTGATGATCCCTTTGGCAAAGCTCGAGGAATCCGAAAGGACGATGTCAAAATCAGAAAAATCAAACTGCTCGATCGCCATTGGCATAAACTGCGGAAAAATCCGGTGCTTGCTCGTGGAAAACGGAAAATTTTGCAGAAAAGAAGTCTTGATATTTTTTCCTTCAAAAGCCCCGTACATCAGCTCCGGCGCATATAAGAGTGTATAAATCGGCGCACACGGAAAAAGCTCCGTGAAACATTCCAGCACTTTTTCAGCGCCGCCATTCTGGACCAAATAATCATGGACGAGAGCAATCTTCATGGTTTTGAGCGTTTTTTACTTGCCCCCATTGTACCTTTTTTTTACTTTTTAAACAAATTTAAAAAGGCTTTGTTTAGCCTTTTTACTTCATTTTACAGATTGCGTCGCCTTTTGAACAAGACGGACACGGTTTTAAGGCAGATCTGAATGTCCAGCCACAATGACCAATTTTCGATGTAATAGAGGTCCAATTTATATTCATCTTCAAAATCCAGATCGGAACGCCCGGAGACCTGTGCCATGCCGGTCACGCCCGGCTTGATAGTCAGCAGGCGTCGATGATAATCCATATATTTGGCCACTTCCCTTTCTTGGTGCGGTCGCGGACCAACCATGCTCATCGAACCCAAGAGCACATTAAAGAATTGTGGCAACTCATCAATCGAATATTTCTCAATAAATTTCCCGACGCGGGTTTTACGCGGGTCATCCTTGATTTTGTACAACGGGCCCTTGCGCACACTCTGCGTGTCAATCAATCCTTTTTCTATTTTCATTGCTTCATCCACCAGCGGATTTTCCTCGGTCACGCAACATTCCCATTTCATATAGCGGAATTTATACACAAAAAATTTCTGGCCGTCGCCACCGATCCGTTCATTTTTAAAAATAATCGGACCATCGCTATCCAAGCGCACCGCCAAGGCTGTGAGCAGCATAATCGGCGAAGTAATGACGATGCCTAACACGGATGCCACGAGGTCAAACACCCGTTTCAGAATTCGCCCCCACCCGTCAAGCGGCGTGTGCTTGATTTCAATTAATGGCTCACCATTCAGCACTCCAATTTCATATCGCGAAGATTGCATCGTTGTCGGAATATATTTGAAAGTAATCCCATGGATCGCACAATAATCAATCAATTTTTCCTGCTCATCGTCAGTGACTGACGGCTCACACAAAATTATTTCATCCACTCCTTTTTCATCGGCAATCTTTCTCACCACTTTAAGATGGGCCGTGTCAATCTGTTCCACTACCCGATAGCCCAAATTTTTATTCTGCTTGATCAACTTGCTAATCGTGTTCATCTTGCCGTTGCGGCCGATCAGCAAGACTCTATGCACGCCGATACCCTGATTTCGCAACAACCATTTTTGGATCAATTGGATCAGATAGCGCGCGATGATGACATAGGAAGTGGCCAGCATCCAAGCTGCCAAAATAATAAAGCGCGAGGAAAACCATTCACGTTTCAAAAAGATGGCCAAAATTATAATGACCAAACCGATCGTCGTCGCAAAAAAAACTTTGATGGCTTCTTTCCAAAATTTCCGCGTCGCCCGGATTGCATATAGACCTTCAAAAGCGTAAATCAGGATGAAAAGCGGCACCACGATCAGGACAATCTGGATATAACTGGCCAACGGAAATGTATACAAAATTGGCTTCAGTTGGATGATCGAAGGGACATTCCGAATAGAAAAAGCCGTCAGCGCGGCCAAAAAAATCATCGCAAAATCAACCGGCACCTGGATCGCACTAAAAAATAATTCCGATTTCTTCATAATTTCTCTACGAATTACGAATACGCTACGCTGTACGAATGTACGAAATACGAAAAAATTGTTCGTACATTCGTAAAAGTTCGTAATTCGTAGGGTAAACTTAAACCCAAAATTTATCAAAGCAAATCTATAAGCCGGATTCTGTATCCGCCGAGGCGGACGGCAATCATTTATCTGGGCTCGTCATTACTGACAAGCTCGAGCGGCACTTCTTGTTCTTACTAGTGTAGAACAAGACACGACCTTGCATCGAGGTAAGGATTTAGCCGTTTCACCCCTGCGTTACCGCAGGATTATCCCATCGGATGATGGGACGCGCGGCTTTTCAGCCTTGCCGTCACTGCTCGCACCTCGCAGATTACTCTGTGTGGGAGTTACCCACTACCCATCCCATTAAAGGGACAATGTCCGGACTTTCCTCTGCCGATTTGCATCGACAGTAATTGCCCAATTTGCCTTGATAAAGCTTGGATTTAAATTATCAAACAACACTTACTATGATATGTCAAAAACAGCCTTTTGTCAATCCAAAATACTGGTATTAGCCTAAAACAAGCCTTTTTTATTATAATAAAGTTTTTATGCTCTCTCGCAATTCCGCCTGGGCCTTTGCTTTGTCGCGATATTCCTCAAGCCGCGCGTTAGTTGCATTAATAATATCCGCCTGTGCGCTTTGCAGAAAATTTTTATTGCTAACCAGTGCTTCAGTTTTTGCGACCAGGTTTTCCAAATTTTTGATTTCTTTTTCGATCGCCTGCAGCTCCTTTTTAACATCAATCAGCTTGCCGATCGCCAATTCTAATTTAATTTTCCGGCTCGAAACACTCAATGTTTTTTCTTCACCAGTCACTTCAGAAATTTTAACTCGTCCGAGCCTTTCCACAATTTCCAGTCCCGTAAATTTTTGTCCGGACGCCTCCATTATTTCCGCCGGACTGATATGATAGTTGGCACGCGTATTTCGCAGCTTACCAATTAATTCCATCAGGTTAGCAAATTCTTCCTGGGATTTTTTATCGATCAATTCCCCATCTGCCTGTGGCCATTTCTCCATCATCAGAAGCTTATCTGAACCCTGCAAGATCTGCCACATTTTTTCTGTCACAAATGGCGTGAAGGGGTGCCACAGCTTGATGATGTTATTCAAAACATAACCCAGAACTTTGGAATTTTTTTCCAGTTTATTTATCTCCACATACCAATCGGCGAATTGATCCCAGGTAAATCGTCGCAAGCGCGCCTGCGCCAAGGAAATTTCCTTGTTTTCCAGCAAACTATTAATTGTTTGTTTGGCTTCCTCTAGTTCCGTCACAATCCACCGGTCGGCCAACGTTTTCAGATCATCCTTCTCCAGTTTTTCCACTAACGCAAAATTTTCCGCTTGCGTGCAGTAACGGAAGATGTTCCAGAGTTTGGTCACGAAGTTTCGGAAGCTTTCGATTTTTTCCTCAAACAATCTGGAGTCCTGCCCCGGCGCAATGTCCATCACCAAACTCAAGCGCAAAGCGTCCGCGCCATATTTTTCAATCATCGGCAGCGGATCAATCCCGTTGCCGCGCGACTTGGAAAATTTGTGTCCCTCCTTGTCCCGCACCAACCCGGTAAAATATAAATTTTTGAATGACATTTTTCCGGTCCGATACAATCCCAGCATCAACATTTTGGAAGCCCAGAAAGTCAGAATGTCCCGACCCATGATCATCATGTCGGTGGGATAAAATTCTGCATAATCCTTGCCATCTGGAAAGCCGAGCGTCGTGTGCGGCCATTGCCCGGAGGTAAACCATGTGTCAAAAGTGTTTTCATCCTGGATCCAGTCCCCACCTGCTGGTTTTTCGATTCCGACATAAACCTCTTCGCCCTTGTACCACACCGGAAATTGTGGGCCCCACCAGATCTGGCGCGAGATGCACCAATCTTGCAGATTGGTCAGCCAATGTGTCATGATTTTTTTGAAATTTTCCGGAAAAAATGTCACTTCTCCATTTTCAATGGCTTTCAAGGTTTCTTTCTTGAGAGAATATTTCTCCGCGTCCACCCGAACGAACCACTGCTGCGAAATCAACGGCTCAATCGTGGTTTTGCAGCGCTCACAGATTGCTTTGTTGATTTTTATCTCTTCAATTTTTTCCAACAAATTCAAAGCCACCAAATCTTTCAGCACATTTTCCCGCGCTTCCAAAACTTTTTGTCCGCTATACTTTCCGCCCAACTCGGTTATTTCCGCCTGCTCGTTGATCACCTGCATTTCTTCTAGCTTATTATCCTTGCCAATCTGCCAGTCCAAAGGATCATGCGCCGGCGTAATTTTTACCGCGCCCGTGCCAAATTCCATCTCGATGCGCCAATCTGCAATGATTGGGATTTCCCGTTCTTGCAATGGCAGAACAACGATTTTTCCAACTAAATCTTTGAACCGTTCGTCTTTGAGATTCACCGCCACTGCCGTGTCGCCCAACATTGTTTCCGGGCGCGTCGTGGCCACGGTGATAAATTCGGTGGAGTCCTTGAGCGGATATTTGATGTAATATAATTTGCCGTCTGTTTCCTTATGGATCACTTCCACGTCTGATAGTGCCGTCGCGCAACTTGGACACCAATTGATGATCCTCCGACCTTTATATATCATGCCGTCTTGATACATCTGCACAAAAGTTTCCAGGGCGATTTTCAAAACATCCGGGTCCAGCGTGAATTTTTCGCGTGACCAATCAGCACTGATGCCGATCCGTTTTTCCTGCGCCCGCATATAGTTGGAACGATCGATGCAAAAATCATAGCAAGCTTTGTAAAAATTTTCCCGTCCAAGCTCCTCCCGGGTTTTTCCCTCTTCTTTTAGTTTCCTTTCAAAAACGACTTGTGTCTGAATCCCGGCATGATCTTTGCCCGGCAGCAACAAAACTTTTTTGCCTTTCATGCGTTCAAAGCGTCCGAAAATATCCATGACCGTGTAACCGCTGGCATGGCCGAGATGCAGCTCGCCATTGGCATTAGGCGGTGGCAAAACATTGCAATATTTTTCCGCCGACTCAATCTTGTCCGGATTGAAAAATCCACTCTGTTCCCACAGCTGGTATATTTTTTCTTCGTCTTCTTGAAAATTAAATTGTTTTGGTATATTTTGCATATTTCTGTCATTCCGGACTTGATCCGGAATCTAATGTTTTGTGAAAACTTAGAGTTCGTATTAGATCCTGAATCAAGTTCAGGATGACAAGCCCTCCACTTTTTATTTATCGAAGCAATGCACCCAGCTCCTTCTCGGTTTTTGTGCGGATTTCGGTTTGGATCTTGTTAATTTCTTCGTTAGTCAGAGTTCGCTCCGATGAACGATACACGATGCGAAAGGTGTAGCTCTTTTTATCCTTACCAAACTTTTCCTCATTTTCATATTCATCCAAAAGTTTTACTTCCTCGATCAAGTTGTTCGCATAATCTCGAACAATTTCATAATAGTTATTTAGACTCACATCTTTGTCGATGATAAATGAGATATCCCTGGTGGTTGCTGGAAATTTGCTGACCTCTTTGAATTTACTGTTGATATCTTTAAATTGACTTGTAATTCTTTCATCATTCGACCAAAAAACCCTAATGTCGGGTATTTCAAATTTTACCATCGCCAATCTTTCAATTCCAATTCCAAAAGCCCAACCATTATAAATTTCCGGGTCTAGTCCTAAATTTTTTAAAACTTGCGTATGCACCAAACCGCTTCCTAGAACCTCCAACCAATCGCCGTTGAATTTAATTTCAATTTGCACTGATGGATCTGTAAATGGAAAAGAATCAACCAAAAATCTGTATTCCACATCTTCACCGAAGATACTTTTCGTCATTTCAACCTCCACTTCTTTCAAATCATCCAGCGTAATTATTTTTTTGTTTTTTTTGCAGATTAACAGCCCGTCAATTTGGTGAAATGCTGGAAAATGACTCCGATCGATTTCATCTTTTCTGTAAACTAATCCCGGAGCCAACGCTATAACCTGCCCTTCCGCTTCCAATTTCTGTAAAATTCCTTTTTCCCTGAAATAAAACGGCCACATCACTGTCATTTGTGTTCTCAGGTGATTGGTTTCATCAATAAAAAATGTGTCGGTTTCTTTTCGGGTAGGATGGTTGACCGGAGAATTTAATGTGTCAAATTCATCTTTCATTGTCACGATTTTTGGTATTTCGATCAAATCAAAATCCTCAAATCTTGGAAGTTCCAGGATGCGATCAACTAAAATCTTTATGGGAGAATTTTCTTTCTTGTTAAGATCAGGCAAAGCCAAGAGTCTTTTTATGCGCTCGGCTTTAATGTCGCTTCTTTTATTTAATTCTTCAATTAAGATTTTTTCTTTTGGGTCTTCGATAACAATCTTTCGCATATTTTTATTCACTCTGATGAGTTATTTATTCAGATTAATATATTTTGCAAATTCCATTCCAATTTGAGCCTTTTCATCCAGAATCATAATCCCACCATGATCCGTTCCTAATCCAAGCTCATCGGCCGCACAAAGCATCCCGAAGGATTTTACCCCGCGAATTTCCGCTTCCTTGATTTCCATTCCGCCTGGCAGCTTCGCCCCAACAAGCGCCACCGGAACTTTGTCGCCGATTTTAATGTTATTGGCGCCACAAACGATTTGCAATTTTTGTACAGACGCATTGCTATGCGTCTCTACGATGACAATTTGCAACCTGTCGGCGTTGGGATGTTTTTCAATTTCCAGGATTTTTCCCACCACCACATTTTCAAAAACACTTACCAGCTTTTCAGCCTCTTTATGGTCGGTTTTTTCGGTGGCGAACAATTTTTTTAACCAATTTAACATGTAACTATTCTATAACAAAGCCAAAAAAAGGTCAAAAATAAGAGGCAACGGGATTTCCACGCTGCCATCTTAATTTTTTTCTTCCTTCACTTTGTATTTATATTTTTTCAACAATCCTCTCTGCCTCCACATAGTCTCCATTCTTGCTTGCATCTGCGAGCTCTCTCAACTGCTGGCTCTTAAGCTTTGTGTACTCAACGTAGGCGTTATCAATATAATCATTGATAATCTTCACCACACCCTTCACGCACTGAATGAATCTTTTCATGATCATCCTCCGTTTTATAATTCGTATTGATCTTCACCAGCATACATCTCCCCATGTGTCCATTTCGGAATCCTCGCTTTTACAATTTCATCCCCCCACCCGAGAAGATGTGGAAGTGCGTCCCACGAACTGGCCATCACAAGAAGCGTAATGCCGATCAAAATAAATTCCTTCTCCATGGATCCCCCTTTCTATTTTCTGTAAATGTCATCTGTGACGGTGAAATACAGCCGAACATCGAAGCAGGTTCGACGAAAGAATGCCTTGATCGACATTCCCCATCCTGACGTCCTCACTTTGTACCACAACAAAACGACCGAATTTTTGAATGTGTTGTTAAACAACATACGAATCCCTCCCTTTTTTATTCAAATTTAATCCTGACAAAACGGATTTTTCCGACCTGTAAAACTTTTCCATTATCTATCGCCGGATCTAGAATTCTTTCACCTACAGGTTCTTTTTTACCATCAATAAATATTCCGACACCACCTTGCTGAATTTTTCTACGTGCATCACTTTTGCTTGTTGCTAATTTAGCAGAAACCATGAAATCCGTAATATTTTGCCACGAATTCAGCGGTTCACACCATTCGACAATATGTTCAACAACATCCGTCGGGATTTCTTTTTTCGAAAAAGTGTTTACAAAATATTCTTTGGCTTTTTCCGATGCTTCTTCGCCGTGATTAATTTTTGTTATTTCAAATGCCAGCTTTAATTTAAAATCACGTGGATTATTTTTTGCGTCCTTCAATTTTTCTTTTATTTCGGTCACTTCCTCCATGGGCAAATTTGTACACAGCTCAAATCCTGGCGCAATCAAACCATCCGACCAAGCCATGACTTGCCCGAACATATTTTCCGGGGTTTCATCCAGATTGACAACATTGCCTTCCGTCTTGCCCATTTTTTTGCCAGCCTCATCTGCCAAAAGCTTCATTGTCAGTACAAATTTTTCTTTACCCTTGATCGACTTCATCAAATCTCTTCCAGCAAGCATATTGAAAGTTTGATCATTGCCACCGATTTCCAAATCAACGTCCATCGCCACACTGTCATAGCCTTGTGCTAGTGGATATAAAAATTCGTGCAGATAGATCGGCTTTTCTTCCTTAAGCCTTTTTTCAAACATATCTCTATGCAGCATCTGCTGAACTGTGAAATTAGAAGACAATTCTATCAAATTACTGAATGTTAGTTTATCACTCCATTCACTGTTATGTCTTATGACAACTGGATTTTCTCCATCGAAATTCAAATAACCAGTGGCTTGTTTTTTGTAATTTTCGCTGTTTTTTGAGGTTTCTTCTCGGGTTAATTTTTTCCGAGCCGCACTCTTATCCGTTGGATCTCCAATCATTCCTGTAAAATCACCCACTAAAAAAATTACTTCATGTCCAAGCTTCTGAAACTGGCCGAGCTTATTTATTGAAATTGCATTCCCAATATGCAGTGATTCGGCTGTCGGGTCATAACCGCAATATAGCTTTATCTTTTTACCAGACAGCAAAACCTGCTTCAATTCATCTTTTGAAGGATATATATTTTCCACCCCGCGGGTCAAAAGTTCGTCAATTTTTTGTTCGAGTTCTTTATCCATAATAAAAGCCTACCACTAAAAATTACATTTGACAAATTTTATGTTTGGGTGTATAATGGCAAACTAGCTATTTCATAGTTAGAAGTTCATTTAAAAAAAGGAGGCTTTCGTGAATAAGAAGGGTCTACAGGAACAGGCAGCTTTATTTGCAGAAGCTCTTTTGCAAATGGCTGAGGAGAACAGTAACCTACGTAGGAGATTAGAGGATGCAGAAAGAGAGGTGCTAACTGATCACTTAACCGGTCTTGGTAACTCTCGTCATCTCTATATTGATGGGGCGAGAATATTTGACAAATGTGCAAAAAGTGGAAAGTTTTTTAGCATATTTTTTATCGATTTGGATTATCTCAAGTCGATAAATGATCGCTTTTCTCACGCCGTCGGAGATGCGGCTCTCAAAAGGCTAGCCAATGAGCTCATTGTTCTTTTTGGAGGCAGCACGCTTTTAGTTCGAAAGTCTGGCGACGAATTTATAGTCGCCATGCCATGCCCGTCTCGCAGGGAATTTGAAGCTACCAGGACTTCCTTGGCAGCCAGGATGACAAAAATGCGGATGACATGGAAGGAGGGTGTGTCTGAGAAAAATATTTATATTTCCGCAACCTCTGGAGGCATAGTCCGTCGAGCAAATAAAACCAGCTTTGCAGCAATGCTGGATGAGGCTGACAAAATACTGCTGACTAACAAAAAAAGGAGGCGGGGCGACAAAAAACAGAAAAGCTGATGGGATCATTCGACTCATCAGCTTTTTTAATTTCCAAAAATTCTACAACCCCATTTTTTTCTTCGCCTCCGCGATCTGCGCGTCGGTGATTTGGCCGGTTTTTTTCATCATTTCCATGGCCGACAACAATTTATCTTTGTTTTCCGGCTTGAACATTTCTTGCGCCAGCTTTTCGCGTTCCTGCGGACTCATGCTCATCATTTTTTTCATCGCCAAGCGCTGCAGCATGCCCATCTTCTGGGTGTCTTCTTTTTCATCTTTATCATTCGCGCTGACTGGATTAGTCGTGCTATTTGCATTGCCGCTATTTTTTTTGAATGGATTCCACATGACAATGAAATTGTCATCCTGAGCGCAGTCCGCCTCGGACGGAGTCGAAGGATCTAATTAGATTCCTCGACAAGCTCGGAATGACAAGAAAAATTAATTTTTACTTTCTTGCGATTTGAAATTTATAAAACGTCACCAGCAGTGCCGAAGCCACAAAGATTGAGGAATAGGTTCCGAAACCGACCCCGATCAAAAGCGCCAAGGAAAAATCCCGGATTGATTCCCCGCCGTACACAAAAATGGCCGCCAGCGTAATGATTACAGTCAACGAAGTGTTGATCGAGCGCACCAAGGTTTCGTTCAAGCTGCGGTTCACAATACTCGGAAATTCTTCTTTGGCGGAGCTGCGCAACAGATTTTCCCGGGTGCGGTCATACACTACAATCGTGTCATGCACAGAAAACCCCAGAATGGTCAGCAAGGCCGCGATGAACGGCACTCCCACCTCGATCCCCTGAAAATGGCCCAAGATTGCGAAAGCCCCTACTGTGATCAAAACATCATGGACGAGTGCAATGACCGCCCCAGCGCCATATTTCCATGATTCCACCGGTCGCGAAACCTTGCGAAACGCCCAAGCGATATAGGCCATAATCCCGACAATTGCCCAGAACAAGGCCCACAGCGAATTCTTCTTGAGTTCTGTGGACACCGAAGCATCGCGGAAATTTACGCTTAGTTGGCTTGAGTCTGCATATTTTTCTTGAATATTTTTCCAGACATTTTGATTGACACTGTCTTCTAGAGAAGCATAGGAAATGATGGCCGAGTTGGATTTGGTCGCTTGGATGGTCAGACTTTTCAGATCCAGACCAGCCAAAGTGTCTTGAATTTCTGAATTTGCCGGCAAGGTGTCGGCAAATTTGATTTCCATTTTCGTGCCGCCCGTAAAATCAATCCCGAATTTCAAGCCCCACACAAAAATGCTCGCCACACTCAAGACCGTCAATGCGATAGAAAAAATGTAGGTGTATTTGGTTTTCGAGATAATATTGTACATTTAATAAATTTTCAATTCACAATTTTCAATTTTCATTGAATTTTCAATTTCCAATGTTTTAATTTTTGAAAATTGATTATTGAGAATTGATTGTAAATTGATCATTGATTATTGAAAATTATTCGCCTTTCTTCTTTACTCCAATCAACCACAATTTATCCGCCATCCATTCTCCCAAAACAAACTTCAGCAAATTTCGGGTGATGACGACAGCCGTAAACATCGAGAGTAAAACCCCCAAAACCAACGTCACCGCAAAGCCTTTTACAAAACCGGTTCCCATCTCTATCAAAATTACGGCAGTGATAATGGATGACACATTACCGTCGCGAATCGAAGTCCAGGCACGCTTGAAACCTTCATCGATGGCTCCCAAGATATTCCGCCCGCGCCGCACTTCTTCCTTGGTACGTTCAAAAATCAAAATGTTAGCATCCACCGCCATCCCGATCGACAGAATGAAGCCGGCAATGCCTGGCAGCGTCAACGTGATCTGCCACGGCGAGAACGCAGACAATTTGAAAATTGCAATCATCATGCCGGCATAAATCAAGAGTGCCAAGGAAGCAATCAAACCCAGAAAGCGATAGTAGCCGATCATGAAAGCAATCACCAAAACCAAACCGATGAGACCGGCCATCAAACTTTTTTGCAAGGAAATGTCGCCCAAGGAGGCATCCACACTTTCTTGACTGACCAAACTAATCGGCACCGGCAGGGCACCGGCGTTGAGACGCTTGGCCAAATTATTCGCTTCATCAACCGTGAAACTGCCCGTGATGACCGCCGAGCCGTTGGTGATTTCCGTGTTGACCACCGGTGTGGTTAGCGCCACGCCGTCCAGATAGATCGCGATGGTTTTGCCGATGTTCGCTTTGGTCAGTTCGGCAAACATTTTGGAGCCGTCCTCATCGAATTTCAAGGCAATCTGCGGCTCGGACACGCCTTGACTGGAAAACTCCACGCTGGCGCTCTGTAAATTTTTTCCGGTCAGTCCGGTAGAGATGTAATCCGGAATAGTGAAAGTTTGTCCGTCTTGCGTAATTTGCTGCGGTTCGCCTTCTTTTTTGAATTCCAAAAACGGTGTTTCTTTGATCAGATTCTTGGCCTGATTAATATCCTTGACGCCGGCCAATTCCACGACCAACCGCCGGTCAGTGCCGGACTTGGTTGTGTAAATTGTTGGCTCCGCCACGCCAAAGGCATTCACGCGCCGCTCAATCACATCCTGCAATGACTGCATGGCCGGATCAATTTTGGCGCTCTCAATTTGGCTGACGTCCGCTTTATATTCCAAATGAATGCCCCCTTGCAGATCCAGACCCAGATTTATTTTCAGCTTATTGAGCGCCGCAAAAACCGGCGGCACTTTCGCGACCGCCTGCGGATAAGAAATCAGCCCCACCGTGAGAGCCAAAATTATTATTAAAACAAATTTCGTTAGCTGTTTTTTCTGAGCTGACATAACTATTCCAGTTTATAATAAAACCAAACACCTGGCAACCAAAAGCAACCTAGCTACTTCCTGGCTGTCTCTTTTTCGATTTCTTGCCACCGTGCTTCCAGGTTTTCCTTGACCTGCGTCAGATCCTCATCATCACTGAAAAAACCATAGATTCTTTTCTCTTCCACAATTTCATCGATCAAATCCCGAAACTGGGTCAAGCTGGAAACGCCCTCGCGCACTGCGGTTTCCCGCACTTCGCCGAAAAGATCGTTGGTGGAAAATTCTGCGCCTTGATACGTCATATAATTTTGATTAACTTTTATTTTTTAAAACGGGTCCGCCTGATTGACCCCATCCAGCAGCTGCGTGGATATGCAACTCGAGTGTTCTTTTCTCGATTACACCCAGAACAGGGAGGTGCTGCAGGCGGACTCACTGTATATTACAACCCCGAAGCGGTTATCTTACTTAAATGGGCATTGGCTTTAGTCAAAACATTTTTGGAATTTGCGTAGGTTATCCGATTCAGCGCGTCCGCGTAGCACAGCCAGGCATAACCGGTGTGCTCGAAAGAAATTTTGACATTTTTGGTGCGAGTTTCCGCCAGATAAAAAACCACCCTTTTGGCAATGTTAATAAATTGCCCGCTCTTCTTGCGCTCTTCCCGTTCGCGATCCTTGGCACGATAAAAAAACCGAATTTGCCGTTTGAAATCGGGCAAAATTTCGATGTCCTCCAAGCCGGTCTCTTCCGACACTTCTCTTTTCAGTGTTTCCGGGTCATTCTCGTCTGCTTCCGGATGCCCTTTCGGAAAATCCCAATGACCGTGGCGGTAATGCAGCAACAAAAACATGACGGTGTTTTCTCCCCGCCGCCGGAACACCACTCCGCCGACCGATTTTTCAAATGCAATCATAAATTATACTTTTGCTTAATTATAGCACAAAAAAGAGGAGCATGAACCAAATGTCCAGCTCCTCCGGTTAATTTTTCATCTTGCGACACCACTACCGCTTGTGGATATATACTACCTGTTGTGTGCAAGCAGACTTACTTTCCGCAACACTTCTTATACTTCTTCTAGTACAGAAAATGTCGCAGGGGCTTTTAGGATACTGGGAAAGTTTCCCGTGCGTTGATTCTCGACTGCTCGTCTGCGAGGATATACAATATAATCCGGCGTGTTCTATTGCGCTTAAATCCTCGTAGACGAGTAGTTTATTTCTGTTTTTAATAGTTCTATATGTATTTTACTTTCTTGTCAGACCTTTGTCAACTTCTTTGTAGTGGATAACTTTTCGCTATCCCTCACCGCCTCCCAAACCCATGTATGGCTTCGCTTGAAGCCATACAGTTCTTTGAGCATTTTTGCAGTTGTTCGCGTATCAAAACCCTGCTCATAAAGGCGTACGGCCTTGACCTTCATCTCATTTATCTGCTTTTGTTTGAACACTGATAGAGGCATATAATTGTTTGTTATTAATTGATTTCATTATATGCCTCTGTAAAGTTTTGTCAACTTGCATATTGTGAATAAGGCACTTTTGCTTTGAATCTTGTCCTCTGCGTGAATAGACCCTGCCTTGCAAAATGTTCGGCCATTTGAAAGGCATTGGGTGTCATTTGTTCTTCGCTTTTGTTGTCATTCTGCATGAACGATAGCATCCCTTTTAACCCCTCGCTGAATTTCTGATCACGTTCTTGCTCGGGTGATTTCACAGGATCATCCGCAAGGAATATTCGTGCTCTTTGTTCAAGTTCTTTTCCGTGCATCATGGTATAGATAGTCGTGCTTTGCACCGAGGAGTGTCCCAGTATGTTCATGACGTCCGATGTGGATCCCCCACTCTTGATAATGTGATGTCCTCGATGATGCCTGAAGCTGTGAGCATTCATATATGGCAACTTTGCGCGATTGCAATATTTTCTCAGCATTTCACCGACTCCCTTGATCGTGAATCTTTGTCCGCATTTTACAGTTGTTACTGATAAAAATAATGCGTTTGTTTCATCGAATTTCATCAGCTTCGCAAGGTGCTCACGTTTCTTTATCCAATTCTTCAAGCATTCATTTGTGGCTTCTGTCCAAAATATTTCCCTGAAAGGACGACGTGATTTCGCTTTCTCAGTTTTGATAATAGCTCGCCTCTCCTCCAGATCAAGGTCTTCAATATTTATTGAACATATTTCTCCGTTCCGCGCCCCAGTATCCCATAGCAGCTTAAGAATCGCCAGGTTTCTTATGTGCCTGGGGTCATTCGTTTCTTTAGGTATGGCAGATATCAGCTGATCGAATTGTTCATCAGTTGCAACGCGCGGAAGCTTTGGTTCCTTGTCTGGAATAGGAATCAGTTCTTCATCGATGACCTTATATCCCTGCAGTCTGTAAAATTGGAAGAACTTGCGAAGCGCCATACACTTTCCTACAAAACTATTTCTGTCCCATCCCAGATCTGCCATGCCATTCAGATAATCCATGACATCGCTCAATGCGATATTTTCGATATCAGGATTGCGAAGGAATAAGCAGAAGTTTTTTAGCTCTCGATCGTAGCCGCGTACTGTTTGTTTTTTAACTTTGAATTGTCTCCAGCTTGAAAATTGTTGAATAGCATCTTTTATTAGCATATGACACGAACTCACCAGGATACTGATATGGGTTCGCGTCGTTTCCGTCCGTCCATCCGAATATGCAGCAAGAAGCCAATGTGTTTTATATAGCACACGGAGAATCACTGCTTCGAATTTTTTTATCGAATTCGAACCCATTTTCTTATCCCTCAATTATCATTAATTCTCTTTCCAGAAACTAATGAGGTGAGTATTTTTTATATTAATGTGTGTTGACGAAAGACTGTTCGACACTGTCTTCCGCTATGCCAAGCGAAACATTACCCCCTCGCGCCAAAGAAGTCAAACGCATTCAGCACAGCCTGATAATTCTATAAAAAACATCATGCATTTTTAGTAAAAATTGTCGAAAGCAGGCTTGGACGTGCCAAAATAAAATGCCCCGTCTTATATCGAATCGAGAAATCATCACCTAGCATGAAATAAAGATTTTATAGTTATCCACAGGTGAAAATGCAAAAAGCCCGGTTTCAAACCGGGCTTTTTATGCCAAGTATTTGCACTTTATTTGCCACCAAAAGGCTGAGCCGAATCTCCTTTATTGGAAAAATAAAAAGAGAACGCCATGCCAGCGAGGAGCAAAAACTGATCGCCCGAAATTTTTCCTGCAAAGAGTGCGCCAACTGTTGCGAGCGCCATCAGAACAAATACAATTTTGCTTGCTGATTTTAAAACTTCCATATTCATTTTATTGCTTGTTTTATTAATGCCAATCCTTCCTCGATTTTTCTGATTCCCTCTTCGACCAGAGAAGGTTTATTTTGTTGCTGATTGGCGAGAGCAACTATCTCATCTAGAATCTTTTTATCATGAGATGGACAATCCGGTTTTTTCGAATATACCTGATAGTGTCCGATAATGTGATTCCTATCGATTGGAATTTTCCATCGCTGACAAATCTCTTGAATCAGAGAAGCGCTCGCATGCTTCATCTCGTCGGTCCACGCATCTTTCGATGATCCTTCGTGTTCAATGCCGATCGTATAGAGATTAGGATTTATGTTGGATTTTATAAGTTTCGCACTCGGCGAATCCACCCTGCCTGCGTGCCAGGCAGCATCTTCTTCTTTCACATATTGGTGGATTTCTCCGTTCTTTCCGATTCCATAATGAGCACTTACCTGCGAGGCAATGTTTGCAAACCACGAATCAGTTCCGGATAATGTGCCATCCATAATATGCAAAACGATGAGTTCAGGGGCATATCCTTTTCTCCCTGTCCAGAAATTAGGGGATTCTTTCCAGATTTTTTTAATGGTATCCATATTTGTTGTTTTTTTATTTATTAAGTGTTATCAGTAAATTTATAAGAGCTGCTACGAGGCCGCCAATAGAAGCCGTGGCGACAATCCAAAAAAATCTCTTAAGCCACTCAACATCTGTGCCAACCTGAGTCAGTTTTATATCCAAATGAAACAGATGATTATTTTTTATTTCAGCAAGCTTCTTTTCCAAACCATCAAGTCTTTTGTCCTGCATTTTATTTTGATAATTTTGTTTTTCCATAAATATCTCTATTTAGTAACCTGACGCATTTGTTTCAAATCAGATTGCTGAAGTCCTTGGTTAGGAAACATCTGCCCCATAGTTGAGGGTGAGTTTTTGACTCCGGAAGCCGAAAGTTTTTCATATGCAGCTTTTTGAAGTCTTGAAATATCCTGAGATTGAAAAGTCACTGATGATCTGATTTTTTGTGCTTCCATTGGATCATCCTTTGCCACATATTCCAAAATATCCGGCAATACTTTTTCCGCAGCAGTATTCCAGTTATCAATTATCATATTGGCCATTTGAACATTATTGGCTTCAAGTGCCCGCTTCGCTTGTTCCCGCGCCGTATTATATCCAACCACTGTTTCATCCTTCAGATTCCAGGCTTGATTCATTTTTTCTCCTCCTACTGCTCTGTAAAATTTTTGAGTTGTTGTTTGCAAAATCTTAGTAGGATCAATCACCTCTCTACCAAATCCTCCAAGCAAACCAGTTAAGCCATAAGTCAACTTAATAGGTGAAACTCCGAACGCCTGCCCTACGACTACTGCGGCACGAGGCGTTTTATCGTCATACTGCTCAGTGGGTGCGACTTGTTCCAAGCGTCTAGGCACCACAGGGCTACCTGTAAAAAACGATTTATTGGTAGCCAGCTCTGCAGGCGTGCGCAAAATCGGAGGAAGTGCTCCTGACAAAAACTGCGAGGCTGAAAGTTCTCCGTCACGAGTGAATGAGATTGGAGCCAACTGACTCATCCATTCAAGAGCAAGCTTGGCAAAATTGTTCGGCTCGCCTTTGCGCACATAATCAAGAGCGTATTCAATCGGATTATAAAAAATCTGACCTACATCACCTTTTGGGATAAGAACCATTTTCGGTATGCGATTGCCCTCCTGATCTTTGTCTTCTCCTACTATGATCGGAAAATAAGTATCCTTGACCCAGCGCGGAACATCTTCGTATAAATCAGGATAATTCAGCGCATTCCAAAAATATGTTGTTACTCCCGGAGTGACTATCAATGCTCCGGCTTTTGCGGAAGCTTTGACTGGGCTATCTCTGAATATGCGTGTCGTGTTCAGAAGTGCCTGCCAACGTGCATTAACAAATGGAACCCACATATTAATTATTCTCATTTCCTGCCCTGACTTGGCGAAGTCAATTGTCGCATTGCGAGCCTCGAACGCTGCCTCATATCCGGATGCACCTCCCTTGATTGCTCTATTATAAACACCCAGTCGCGGTGCTAATTCTATTGCTTCAGCAAAATTCTCTATCAGGTTAAATGGGTTAATAACAGCTTTTGTTCTTTTCCACCATGTCGGCTCAAACAGTTGATGTTTGATTCCACTGACTTCTTTTGCTCCTTGGATGAAACCTCCGAAACCTCCTCCGTTTCGGCTGAATTCTTCCAACAGTTTTGAGTCCCATCCGAAAGCGCCTTTTAATCCTACGGCAAATCCCTTTACCCAGTCTGCCGGATTGAATCCATATTTCGAGGACATGATTGCCATTTGTGCATCACGCACAGCGTTGGAAAGCGAAAAAGGAATGTACAATGTAGTGGCTCCCTTTCTGAAAGCTCCAGATGTGAATTTCACAAAATTCCCAAGTATGCCCGCCTCAACTTCGTTCATCTGATGCATAGCCCAGGAAAGTTCTTCTGGCACAATCCATTTGGTATTTTTTCCATCAGTAAAAACACTGACGGAACCCCAACCTTTAGGAACTTTCTCACTTTTTTCAAGAGGCTTTATAAGCTCCTTGGCTTCTGGCATGACTTCCCTGATATTTATCAGTTTTTGAGCGACCTCATTTCTTTTGATAATATTGATAGCTCCTGATAGTTTACCTATTATGGATTCGAACGGGTCACGGATTATTTTTTCCGTACCCTCTAATTCTTTTATTATTCCCTGCTTTCCTACAGAAAATATTTCTGCGCCCTTTGGAAGCGCATCAAGAGCAGCTGGGCCTGGCAGTTCATCAATTACATGAAATGGCATCCAATGCCTATTTTTTTCTATCACCTTGCCATAGACATCTTTGGAAATTATTCCTGATTCTACGGCTGGTTTAAGAATATAATCATCCGCCCATTTCTGAACCGCTTGCTCTGTTGCCTCGAATTTGCTGAAAATTTCTGGACCGACTTTTGTTTTAAGATCCTCCAAGGCCTGTTTTGCAGTATCAGTTGTAATCCCTGCCGGATTCAAAAATCCTCTTTCTCCACGTTCTAGTGCTCGACGGGATAAAACGAATCTAGTAAAATCTGCGCGCTCCTTGTTTAGGGGCGATAATATTTTTTGCAAATCCCCAAGATATGATTCGACCGTTCCCATGCGGCCTGCATACATTCGAGCAGCTATATACGGACTGGAATTTATGTCTATAGCTTTTCCAGCCAAATCGCTCACCGTTTCTTCGAAGCGCTTGATCGGTGCGAATCTGTCATTGAATGCGTCAGCAAATTTTTTAGGCGCGCCCTTTATCCATTCCGATAATTTTTGAGAACCACCTGTTTTTCCTGTCATTCCGTCGATTGCATCAAGCGCACTCCCCACTGAAACATCAGAGTCATTGGCTAAGGATGCTTCATTTGATAATTCCCAAGGAGCAGACGCAGAAGCTGTTTCATTCATGTCAGATCTTTGAGGCGCGAACTTCTTTCCTTCCTTTATCACTGGATTGCCTTTTTCATTGATTATTTCCAACGCCTTCTCCGCATTCGAAGTCATATTTCGGGGGCTGATCACCTGAAATTTTTCAGGATTCAAAATTTCCACTTCGTCTCCATAATGCACAACATCGTATCCTCGTTTTCGAAGTTCATCACGGGCAAGCTTAGACTCTTGTGCACTTTTTGATTTACCTATGGTTTGAGCCCATTCCTCGCTTGATACGCTTAGCGTTTTTACTTCCTGAGTTGGTTTAACATTTAGGATACTATTGCCATACATAGAAGCTTCCTGCACGGTTGGTGCTACATAAAAAGAATCAGGTGCTTCGGCAAAACCCTTTTTATTGAGACTAGTATCTATGCCATTCTCCAAAATAGACTTTGCATTTTCCTTGGTTGTGCCATGATAAAGATCTTTTTCTAGAACCTGCATTTCTTTTTCCTTATTGGCAACATCGATTAAATCGGTTTCTCTTTGTGCCACATCATTCTTTATGGATCCTATTATGTTTTCGTCTTTTCCTTCTACTGCGACCTCAAGCTTTCGTTTTAATTCTGGCAAAGATAAATCACCACTATCGAATTCCATAAGACTTTTTCCTTCCTTTTCTAAGTACTGGCTGGGTTTTACCGATTTGACTATCTCCTCGACATTCTTCACGGTTTGCTCTGCGGGAGCAATTTCCTTGGCCAAATTTATTCCCGCTTTTTCCAACATTTTTTCTCCCCCATCTTTCATGGCCTGTTCAGCGAGATCTTTTCCTCCCTTTTCTATAATCATCCTAGCAACATCGTCACCATATTTAACTACAAGTTCTTCGCCTATTTTTTGAGCAATCTTCTTTTTAGGAATTCCAGGTATAAGATCAAGTGAGGTAAGAGCAAACCCAAGTGGAAGTCCGTATTTTTTTGAAGTTTTCTCACTTCCACCGAATGTCTGAATCATCTCTTCGCCAGTTCCCCGTATATTTTTAATAGGTTTATCACCGAAAAAAAACTTCTCTATTTTCGGAGCAGTTCCACTGCCAGGAATAAATTCTTTTTGGTTTTCGACTGAAAGAGTAGCTGACGCAGCAGCTCTGGGAGCAGCACGCAAAACATCTTTCCCGAAATTCCATATAGATTCTCCTACTTTTTCTGTCGCTCCGGGAATCTCACGAACGATATCTCGCACCCTTACTTCTGGAGCAGGCGCAAAAAAATCACCGATTGTCTTTTTTGTTTTTTCAGTAGCCTTCTTAAAAGGCGCCGTTATAGTATTCCAAAAACTTTCCATAAATGTTTTATACTTATTTAAACTCCGAGACGAAAAAGTCGACCTAAAAATCCTCCGATTCCTGGAGCTGTTTTTATATGCCACTCGTCATCAATAATTTCACCAGGTGATTTTTTCGAATCATCAAAGCCCACGTTTCCATAAATTTGTTTGAGTTGATCAGTGTTATACCCTTCTTTCCATGCATCTCTAATTTCTCTGCGGAACGTTCCTTCTTTGGTCATGCTTTTCTGAGCACCTGAATCTGCTTGGGGTGTTTGTTTTTTGATATAATCCATTTCCGATTCAAGCTGCACAGAAAGATCCCCCGTGTATCCCAGTCTTGTCGGATCATCAACGCTCTGACTCAATAATCGCTGAGCGGTTGCGCGCATAGTGGGATCGGGTTCCAGTCCCTGTTCGACACGCGAAGATAGTCTTTCACTAACCGAACCGCTTCCGCCCTTCGCTCTCTGATTCGCATCCTGAAGTTTCAACATGAATTCCATTTCCCAATGTTGCTCGTCATTTTGTCTCTGCAGTTCGGATTTGATCAAATCCTGATAATCACTCAGCTGTTTCGTCATACTAGCGAGGCCGTATTTCATATCCTCTACTTCTTTTTCCTTTTCAGCAGTTTCTGTAGCTACCTTTTTCGTCACTTCATCCAAGGTGCTGTTGTATGTGCCTGCCAGACTATTTCTCTCATCGACATAATTATTGATCTTAGAATTTGAAAGTCTTTCAATTTCAGATGATTCTCCGCTAATGTTGGCCGCGGAATAATAAGGATTCTGTCTTGTTTTGCTTACTGATTCGTCCCGCGTTATCTTTTCACCTGCTATTTTGGAATCCATGTCTGATATTTTCGCTTTCACATCTCCCAAGCCCTGGCTCTTATATTCCTCATCGTACCGATCAGTATAATAATTTTTGAGTTTGCTCTGCGCTTTATCGACTTTTTTCTGAACTTTATCAATTTTATTTTGCAAAGACGAAAAGCTATATCCGCCCGATGTGCCGGCCGTATTAGATGGTGGTGTCGATTGTCCGCTAACATTTCTGCCTAATTGTTCCATCTGACTTCTGAATTGATTCCAATCGACATTTGTCGCACTGTTATCTGCCATATATTTGATATTAAGTGTTTGCTTTTTTGCTTTCCGTTATTTTTCCTGTCTTCAAATCAAAACTATATTCCTTGGCAGGATCAAGACTGTACTTATGAAATCTTCCGACAATAAAATTCTGCTTTTGCGTTTCCAATGCCTGAGCTATTAGGGTGTGTTGATGGATCATTTCCTGCCGTTTTCGAATTTCTTCAAGATCCGTTTTATCCAATTTTTTCTTGAACATAAAATTATTGAATTTATTTTTAACTTTTTGTTTTAAATATCATCAAACCATGCGACTCCATGCCAACTGAATCCGTTATAAATCATCAGTCTTCCGCCGGATCCCATATCACCAGGATACTTTTCCCAATACATCTGACCCTCCACTGGATCATCAGGTTTATTGTCCCCGATGCGCATCGATGTAAGAACGTCCACGAAACCTCCACTGACTGCATTGTTTCCATAAATGCGCATGACATCATTTCCGCTTGATGCTTTGAAAAAAATTCGATCACTGGATGTGGCATCAATAACAAGAGGTCGGTTTCCCGAAGTGTCTATCCACATTCTGGCGTATCCATTAGCTCCATCATCAAGCATAAGTCCGTGTCCAGGGCCAGCTTGGATTCCGTAAATGGAAACGCCTCCGATTTGACGCAAATAGCCGATTCGTATTCCACCATAAGGCGTGGCCAGATATCCAGTCGAAGTCAAATTAATCATTCCTGCAGTAATCTTGTCGGCACAGACATTAGCAATTTTGGCATTATCTATCGCAAGATTCGCGATCTTAGCGTTGGTAACTGCCAAATCTTGAATCTTGGCCCCACTGACTGCCAAATTTTCTATATTAGCATTTTGGACTTCTGCCAGACCTATCTTTGCTGAGGTAATCTGTCCGTTTCCAATTTTGGCATTTATGATTGCACCGTCGACGATTTTAGCGGAACTTATAATTGCGTTTCCCAAATGTGCATTTTGAATAACACCCGTGCCGATATGCGCTCCGATTATTACTGCAGTATCTATTTGAGCCGCTAAAGTCACGACGGCTTCGGATTGAATGAGCTTGGAGGCATTGACTGATCCGTTTCGTATTTTTGATGTTGCTACCGCAGCATCCGCAAGTTTCTGCTCGGTTACAGATAGCGCATCCAGATGCTCGCTAAGAATGGCGCTGTCAATTATTTTATCGGAATTTACAGAATCATCCGCCAAAGCTGACGTATTGATGGCTCCTGATTTTATCTGAAACGAATCTATCGAAGAAGGAGCAAGCAAAGATGAATTTTCCCCATCATGCGTATGTGGAGGAATCTCCGGAAATGGCTGATCATCTATTTGCTGATTGCCAAAAATTTTTTGCAAAAATTCTCCCATGATTTTATAGAATGCCTATAGGTTCAAAATAGGTACTGGCCGCCACAATCTCCGGGGTATCATTCCCCAGTGGATGAAGATCAAATGCCAGCTCGAAAGTTTCTCCCTTGCCTTTCTCCTCATCATTTTCATCGTCACCAGTTTCAATAGTGAAAACAGTTTTTGTTTTTCCTTCTTTGTCGAAACAATCAGAGCCGTCTTCCAGAAAGGCCTGCTTCCAATCTCCCTGCTCGTTAATGCGATAATATGCTTTTATCCAGCATTGAGCGGGCATAGGTCTGGTCAGTAGCTTTATGTGCCTGAATCCTTTTTGCAACTCAGGCTCCCCTGCATCAAAAACCAGTCCTTCATATCTGGCATCTGATTTATTGTTCAAATCAACCGTGTCCACACCATAAGTTGAACCGTCTTTCCAAGATAAAAACATCTGATCTCCATACACAGTCACCGCTCCAATTTCCACGTCGATCACTTTTCCATGTGAAGGTATGTATTCTAGGTTCAAAGAATATGGTTCGTTTTTGCTCAATCGTCCATAAGAATACAGTCCGCATTTATCCGATCCCGTCACTCCAAAAAGAGCAATTCCTTTCTGATTCGCTATCGCTCCAGGATTTACCCACCCACCTCCGGGAAATGCTTTGAATCTGAATATATTCACCATGTCCCAAAAGTAAAGTCCACCACTTATACCTGCCTGAATCATTATGAAATCGGTTTGAATCATTGCATTGATTCCTTTTTCTGCAACCATGCGTCTCAATATCCAGGATGGTTGCAGCTTATCCCAAGTCCAAAGCCAGCCTTCTTCTATTTTGTCTCCCTTAGTTGAACCTATAACAGCAATTTGATCCTGCGGAAGAATCGCCTTTGCTCTGTTACCCGCAATTACATCCAATGCCTGATTATTGAAATTTCCTTCGTAATCAATCAGTGCAATATATCGTCCGTCACAGATCTGCAAAACGCCTACGGCCATAGTCATCGTATGCCAAGAAGGATCGCCGTTCAGATTTCCAACCGTTTGAACGTCGCTGCTCCAGTTGCCTGAAAGTGGGATACGTTTGAACTTCGTTTCAGTGGCCCAATATAAATAAGGAATGTAGCTTCCCGATCCATTATTGTTCGTATATTCGTCAGCTCCACTAATCCTTCCGTCAGGATCCGTATAAACCAAGAACCATGCAGAAGTGATGGAATCCTTGCGATATATTTTTCCTGCATTCCCGAATCCGTATAACTTTCCATTGGAAGCTGGAACAAAAAATAGAATCAAATCCATAACGATGTCTCCTGAATCTTTCATGAGAGCCTGATTGCATTTCATGGTATCGGAACCATTTCTGATATCCAGACCTTGACCGAAACGAAATGCTCCGACCACGCCTTTATATGCGTCATCCGCGATGCCACCTCGAAAACCTTTTATTCTGTATGCGCTAAGTCCCATAATTTTATTCGTTGAAATCCCCTGGATTACAGCTTCGATATAGAAATCGTGAACTCGTGGCCTGTCCGACAAACCCCGCCTCTCCAATTTCTTCATCCTGCCTGTCTTTTATCTGCTGAAGAATAGCAGTCGCTTCCAAGATATTTCTGTCAGCATCTGTACTTCGGTTAGGTTCCTTTTTCAGGCAAATACCGAGTGTGAATTTTATTATTGCCTCGTCCATTTCTTCAGGCGTCACAGGTTCATCGGTGTCATTGACGAGTGGGATAAGACGGCGACGATAATATATATCAATGATCTTTCCGTCATTTGAAGGGGCAGGTTTGATCAGAAATTGATCACCGATAAGACAAAATACTCGCTCCCATAAATAATTGCAGCTCTGATAATTTTCAATGTTTGTCTTTGCATGTTCCTGTCCATCAACTTTCAAAAACATCATTCCACCCTGCCGATAATCGAATGGTAAAAAATATGCTTCTGTATCTTTCTCTGTCAGTTGAGTGGAATGATGATTAAGAAAATTCCATCTTGCAAAATTGCAAGCACGCACTATGGATTTGTTTATCCATCTTTTTTTGTCTGCCTCATTCCAAAACCCAGTCGTTTTGGCGGCCGACATGCGGGCATTAAGATCCTGTAAAAATTCTTGTAACTGCATACTGTTTTCAATTGATTAATCTGCCCGTAGCACGGTATCGTTTTATATATTCCATCAGATTATCTCCCGGACAATCGGTTGCATCCGGAACTTCCCGGTGTCCCAGCACTCTTTCTTTCGGAATCCCCCGCTCTTTTCTTATTTTGTCCAGAAGATTCTGAAGTGTTGCCAGCTGCTCGGAACTGGGTTGCTCATTTCCGCTAGCAGGATGAAAGTTTCCACACATTGCTATGCCTATCGATCGGTAATTCATTTTTTCAGTATCTGCATGCGCGCCGATCTTGTTCTCAGGACGTCCAACAAAATGGGTTCCGATTCCGTCCATCGCTCCCGCAATCCAATGATGATATGCAATATCGCCCCATCCTATCCCTATATGATTATTCTTGATGGTAGCGAAACGAGTAGAATCACGAGGAGTTGCAGTGTGGTGTACTATTATGAATTCGGGATAATTTGATTTTTCGAATTTTTGCACATCTTTTTTTGTGGTACGAAAACTTCTCAAAGCATCCCACACGACCAGAATTTTTGCCGCGAATTCTCCATTGCTTTTCACATAGTCCCATGGCAGTTTATATTGTCCGCTCCAGGACGAAAGATTTTCCAGCACGATTCCAAGATTGCTCGTTTGAGTCCATCCCTCGCGGTCCACGATTTCCTGAACTATCTCGCGAATATCTGGCGATTCATATACACTGTTGGCTGACCAATGAATTCCAACAAAAGTACCATTTACCGTTTCGCCTATAGTCCATTCAACCTGAGCTTTTGTTTTTGATCTGACAGAAGGTCGGTTAGTTCCGTTGCTTGCAAAAGGTGAGGGGCTATCTTCAGCGAATCCCTTTATTAGAAGATTTGGAAATCGATTGTTCTGATCTGCCTGAGTAAGAAGAAGATGGGCTCCGACAATGTTCGCATAACGCGGAATATTCAGGGCACTGAATATAAAACCTCCCTCGTTAATGGATGCTCCATCGTTGCCGAGAGCAATAACATTTCCTGTCGGGCTTGATTGCCATGTTAATCTGTCCGTCTCTACTCCGTCACGATCCGTGCCGGCAATAGTACCGATGCTGACATTCAATGTCGTATACCATATGTCCAGTTCTGCCGCATATCCTGCTCCTTTGCTAGAGTCGTAACATGTTTCTGTTTGATTGGAGACTGACCCATTATCTTCTACTGAAAGAGCAAGTGCATTGCCCGCTTTCCAAGCGGCCTGAGCCACAATTTCTTCGATTATCAATTTCAAATTAGGTGTTTGCGTCCATTCATGAACTTCCCATTTCTTAACGATATGCCAAGGAACACTGTTTACGGTTTTCTGACGTTGACTCGGCCGGGAAGTTTGCGTGAACGGTTTGGTATCAGCTTCTTTTATTCCTTTGATTATCAGTTTGACGTCAGGATCCTGTGAGTCTGTGACAGCCGGGCGAATTTTCAGTCTGGCAAAAACAATGATTGCATTTCTGGGAATATTGATATTCCTGAATCGAAATGTTCCGGAATATTTGGAACCGCTAAGGTTTCCAAAAGTGATGACGTTGCCGGAATTGCCTGCACCGTTCCATGTAGCTCCATCCTGCTCGCGTCCATCATCAATCGTTTCAATAACCGAAGCATGAATTTTTTCTACATATTTCATCGATTTGTTTATGCTTTACGCAAAGCGATAAGTGGCACGGGCAGACTCCAATCCGTAAGACCGGCTGTCGGAAAATTTAACGGCAATATTCCATAGGCTTGTGTAACCGCATAACCTAGAAAAGGAGTGCCGGTAAGTCCACTGTCCAAACCTAGAAAGGTAGCCAATGCATCGGCTGCCGGTATTGCTGCAACAGCTAACGATGCAGTGTCCTGCCCAAGAAGCGCCAGCCAATAAAGTTTCCCGCCTTTCAATGTAAGATCGACAACAAGTTCTTTGAGACCCGTAGTATTGACAGCGACTTCACCAGCATCCAATACTAATGCTCCGGGATAAACACTTTCATCGCCCTTATCTTCATAAACACCTAGACGAACTCTCGGAGTAGTGCCGGTAGCAAGAGTACTTACGCGAATTGCAATTCTATCGAATTTCATTGTCTTGGGAACGAAAAACGGAAAAGCACGCAGCGAATTTGCCGAAGCTAATGCCTGCGTTGCGACAGTGCCACCCGTAAGAAATGCTCCGAAATATCTACCTGTCTTTTTTATTCTCAGAAATGAAAAGTCTCCTTTTTGTGAAATGAAGTCCGCCATAAGATTTTATTATTGTTCCACTATAAGCTCTACTTTATCGCCTCCTATTTCAGCATCTATGAAGGCTTTATTTGCATTACCTATTCGCAATTTTACCGCTTCGCCTGGTTCCAGAGTAAATTTTCCGGCTTGTGCCTGCGCCTGCGATTCTCCTATCTTGATAGATCCCTTGTTCGTGCGCTTCGCTTTGATTATCAGTTCGCATGATTCTGCCACTGCAAAATCAGGAAGTTGCACAGCCGTACCCGCAGCCGCTACTGTAGCTTCATTTACTGAGAATTTGGATTTGCTTTCCAATGTCATACCGTTTGCTTTTTAGTTAGTAATTTTTATTCGACCTTTGATCACCTAATTTAAAACTTCGGCTGTTTACTTTTTGTTTTTTCCTTTGACGAGCCTGCGTCTTCGCTGGTAATTTCTGATCCTTCCTCCTTGCCTTTCAGTGCCATTTCTCTGCGACTCAATTCATCTTCTTTTGCTTTCAATTCAGATTCTCTTTCAGCAAGCGATTTACTTACAAGCGCCGAGTTTACCGCCTTTGTAACTTCTTGATAATCGATGCCCACGAACGGAGATTTATCCAAAAAGTCTTGCTCGTATTGCTCGCTTGTCTCATAGATGCCGTTTTTAAATTCGATCGTTTTTCCCGGACGTGTTACGGCGATTCCATTAATCACTTCAGTTACCGTAGGAATCATCACTATACTGTAGTGATGACCGTAACGGGTCGCATAACGTTTTGACTTCACCTTAGGTTTTTCAGGTGTTGATGTTTTTGCCTTTGCCATAGTTGATTGAAAATTATTTTTAAATTATCCGCAGTTCGACCTTTATTTACTGCGGTACCCTTCAAGGGCTTTCCCTCTGGTCAGGCGGGTTTGGAAAGCGTGCCCGTCCGACCAGAACCTGAAGGATCCTCAGATATCTATCAAGCAAATTTTACTACTGCATGACGTTCCGGTTGTTCAAGCTGAAGTCCGCATTCAGTCAAATATTCATTTACATTTGAATCTTCTCCTGGAGCCTGTCGATTAGTAAGAAGTTTCGTATCACGATTTGAAAGAAATCTATAAGTCAAAGCTTCCATATCCAATCCGATAGCGGCTTTTCCGTATAAATCACCCGCGAGCAAATCGTGTTTCAAAATATTAAGCGTACCGTGCGGAGATTGATATTTCACAATGCTGAGTCCGAATGTCTTTTCTCCCTGAACTATCTGGAGCTTATCGTGCGCAAAACTACTGATCTTGTCCAAAACGTAACCTGAAGCGAGAAGATATTTTTCAGAATTTCCATGAGTAAACAATGTTCTCAGAAAACCGTTGAAGTCATCGCGCGTGGTCACATTTGAAACAACCTGATTCACTCTTTGGAAAATACCGCCGGTAAATCTTTTCGGATGAACGCCACTCATGATAAGTTCTTTTTTGCCGAACATGAAAGCTCTTTCTACATCAACCAAATGCTCGATACCTTTTTTGCGAGTCTGATAATCGAAATCGCTTTCTTTGGTCCATCCTACGGTATTACGTGCAGTTTCAGTGATACCAATAGTTGTTCTGAATATCTGACAGTAGTTGATAGCTTCTGCAATCGCAGTTGCTTTTATTTCCCGTATGCTGGCACCTTCCTCATTGGCATTTCCGATAATCCAAATGATATCGTTTTGCTGGAGCAACCCGCCACCCAATGATCCGTCGCCTACTTGGCGCTGAAGCGTCAAGGTGTTCGTATTCACATTAGTAACAAGCATGACCTCTCCTGTCGGATTATTAGTGGCCTGCGTTGATTTCACGCAAAGCAAAACATCACCGATACTGAAATATGAACCGTTCGTTACGACCAATGAAGTAGCACCTGCCTGATTTCCTGAAACGATATCTTCACGAGCACCGAATTTATCTTCAAACCATTTGAATTCGGGGTCGGTCGTTTCTTTCTTTTTGAGGGCATTTCCCTGTTTAGTGACAGGATCTTTTCCTGCATTCGTAAGAATGGCAAGCAATGGATAACGGGCTACATCAAGAAGCGAAATCACATCAGATACATCGTATTTTCGCGTAACACCTAAACTCTCAGTTCCTCTGTTTGTTGGAGGCATATGTTTTTTGTTTGTTTAATTTATTAAATAGGAGTTTCGACCTTGTCCGGGAGATTATACTCCCAAACCTCCCAAGGGGCTTTTTGATCCGCTTGTTCCGAAGATTTGTTCGAGGCGGCGTTCTTCCGCCCCCTTGTCTTCGCCGTGCGAAATCGGAGCACCCGCTCCTCTCTCTACTTGCGCTTTTGCTTTTTTGAGTCGAATTTTTTCTGTTTCACTAACCTTTGTATCTCCTTTAACTTTTCCCACAAATCCATCAACCTTTTCACAGGCATCCTTCAATGATATAGCTGTGCCCTTCTGGGAGGCCGTGTCTATCAGGGACAGCACGAGTTCTCTATATTCAGGACTGGTTTTCAAAAGCGGATGATCTTTTTGCGCATCTCTGATTTCTTGCGTGACCGAATCTCGCATCTGAGTTCGGGTGTCATAAGTTTCACTCACTAAGTTTTTTACGGTTGAAACCATCCACTCGGCAAATTGTTTCGGAGTCATCTGAGATAGCTCTTCATCAGAAGGAACTTCAATGCCATCGGGTGAGTCGCTTTGCTTCGATTCATTCTTTTTTTCGATCTTGGAATCATTATTTTTAATTTCAGTCGGTTTTTTGTTATCCAGATCCTCATACATCTGGATGACTTCTTCGCGACTTTTGCCATGCCATTTATCTTTTTTCCCGGCTTCTTTTTCATCCGTCTCAACTTTTTCATCATCGGATTCTTCATCTTCTTCATTTTCATTTTCCTCGTCTTTTTTCTCCTTTTCATTATTTTCATCATCTTCCTCTTCAGATTCCTCCTCCTTATCATTTTTTTCTTTTTCTTCCTCGCTTTTTTCATCGTCCTGATTTGATTTTTCCTCTTCTTCATTTTTTTCATCTTCTTTCTTTTCCTCTTGCTCTTGTTCTTCTTGGTCTGCTTTAAGAAGCGTATCCAGCTCCTTTTTTCGATCTTTATTCATATGCGATTATTAAGATTAAAATTTTATTTTCTTTATGATTTCTGATTTATGACGGATAGTTATCCGCGGCTAATTATGTCAGCTGCTTCATCCTTTTCGCGAATGGCTGTATCCACCATACTCAATATTTTTTCGTAAGCATTCGCATTGGCGCGATGCTGGAGATATTCAGAAGCGATTTCTTCTGCAGTTTTTCCTGCTAGTTCAAACTCTCTGAGTTCGTCATATTCCATTGAGAGCTCCTGTTTTATTTTCCCTTCAAGCCATTTCCATCCAGCCGTTCTGGCCATTTCCAACACTGCCAATCCTGCTTCGAATTTTTCTTCATTTTTATCCATGGCTATTGTTGCGGTTCTTGCTTGGAATCTGGTTCTGCAGGAATGTTCATCTGTGGACCGCCATATAAACCGCCCATTGCAGATCCATCAGTTTCACTTGTCAGCAGGTCCTGAAACGTTGCAATCATAGTCTCTACTATATCGCCGAAGCTTGCTTTTCCTGACTGATAAACCTCTTTCGCTGCTCCTATGACGCTTTCGACTTTTTTCCAATTAGCATCAACTTCTTCCGCATTTTGATTTTCCGGTTTTTGATTTTTCAGCGTGATCTTGGTGACTTTCTCCTGATCCGCATTTTCATCCACATTCATATCTGCTGCTCCTTTTTCTTCTACTTGTTTGTTTTGCATAAATTTATTTCGATTAATTATGATTTTGATTCGACCTTTTCAATGGTAAATTTCAAGCTATATCCCAAATCAATGCCTGAGGATTCCTCGCGTGAAAGATATATCGTGTGCACCCTGCCATGTTCTTCCTGTAAAGATACAATGCAATCACCCCCACTGAGGGTTTTGCTCAAGACTGTAACCGCGATGCTTTTAATCAGATTTGTTTTCGCCATAATAATTATTGCTTATTTATTTTAGATTTAAGGAAGGGAATTCTTGATAACATTCTTCTCATGAAGCTAGGCTGAGGTTGAACTTTTTCAGATATTATTTGAGCAGGAGTGCCTGGCTGCGGAATAGGTGGAGGCACCTCAGGCTGGGCTTTTGTCTCCTGTGCATTCTGCATTGGCTCCTTTTTTTCTTCTCCCAGTAGCAATGCACTATAAGCTTCCTTGTCCATTTCTTCCAGCATCATTTCCTGAATGACTCGCTTACGCTTTTTCCACTGCGCGAATTCGTCGACATTGTTTGGATCGGGTTTATCCTGAGCCACCAGTCTGTCATATAGGAGCAACACTTGATTGAGTCTTGTCTGCTGGTCTGGCGGTATAACCGGATCAACTGAAACCATGGCATCGACTTTTATTTTTTTATCTTCCGATGTGAATTCTTTGAAGTTCACTTCATCTCCCACAACCCTATAAAGCTTATCTTCTTCAATGAATTCCTGATTCATCTCGATGAGGATGTTCGAAAGTCTGGTAAGTGTTTCTGATAAATTTTGTGCAAAAGAACTCAAACGCAAATTACTCTGCCCGATCAGCATGGCAACCTTGCCGATCGGTTCGTTTGAAGATTGTGGTATGCCCTGAACATATTCCGATATAGCCAGCGTCTTTTCGATTTCGTCATGAAGCATTCTCTCTTCGTTTACTCCCATCAGAGAAATATCGGGCAATCTTTCAACCACAACATCGTCCATTTTTCTCAGTTCCCATTTTGCGCCGGGAGCAAAAATAATATCATTTTTGGAAATTCCCGAATCTTTTCTAATTTTAATTACAGGATCAAGCATCAAAATCACGTCATCCATTCGCTGATTTCGCAGATCTGCAATTTCCACGATCGTGGTCTCCACCGGTTCAATGTGCCCAATTGCCCACATTTCCCAATTAACTTCATGATCGGCCAGATTCAGAAATATACGTCCGTGGTTCACTTTTTGATATGGACTTTCGTCATTGCGCATCAATATTTCGCGATTTCCTATGGTGACCAGTTTCCCGCTTTCAAAGTCATAACATTCCCACATCTCAACCAGTTTTTCCCGTTCGTATTTTTCCCCAGAAACTTTAATTATCGAATCACCTTGCGTTTTTGATTCGGAGCTCTGAATCTGTCCCATTTTTTTAACGTTGATGTCATAGCGTTCCTGTTTCCAATCTTCTATTTGTTTCGGCTGGAGAAAATTTACATTTTGATAAAGTGCATTCTCTTCTCTTGCTTTTTCCTCCTGCTCTATTTTTTCTTTCGATTTGACGATACGACGAATGAGCCAAGGGCAATCCTCTTCCAAATCTTCGGTTTCAGGAGCGGGAAGAATATCCCATAAATCGCAAATTGTCAGGAATGGATCGTCATGACCTACGCCTTCATCAGTCAGCCAAGTCACCATTGCAATGCCGTTTCCGAATGTAATTGCCGATTTTATCCAGCGAGGAAGTTTCTTTTGAAGCTTGATGATATCAAAATCATAATCAACCAGATCGTCCCATGCCTGTATTGATTTGGAATTCACATCTTTTTTGTCGCGGGGAAGAACTCTTGTTTTTCGTTTGGCAGTAACCATGCGCGAGGCCACTGTTTCCACTATCTGAAACGCTATCGGTGGCATAAGCCGCGTTTGATATGCGTAATTCGTTTTTTCCTGATAGGCACGATACAGCTTATACATTCGAAGCCATTTTGAACGATACGGCTTCAAATAAGTTTCTGCCCTGTTGAACCTCTTCTTCCATTTTTCAACGAGCGCCGATTCGCTTTCGGACGGAGAATAAATTTCTTTATTCGCCGCCTCAATTGAAATCTCTTTTTGTGCGTTTGAATCTGCCATAGGAAAAAATAAATAAGCCGACCCCTCAAGGAGTTCGGCTTATTTATTTTCTATTCTGGTACCTGTCGTATAAATACAGACCGAAGTCTCAAGAGATGCGGTGCTTTCCTTGGCGTCCGCTAACCAAACAAAAAACGAGACTACCACTTCTCGTTACCAATCACATCCATTTTTTAAATGGATAGTTGATAACAGGAAGTCGTAGCCCCGTCTCGTTTAGTTCCGATTAATCGGAACGCCGTCAGGCGACTGCTTTCTGCATTTTTTGTATCTTCATTTTAACAAAATATATAAAACTGTCAATTATTAAAAAAATGAAATTTAAAAAGAGCTGGTCAGGCTCTTAAAGTTTTGTTTATAGACCGCTTTTATTGTTTTTCAGTTTCCGAAAAGTGCATGCGCTTTAGCGATGAAGTTTATCGCCACTCCGACGTTGAGATTGTCGTTTCCGTCACGGAGCCGTCCTTCGGCGTCAATGCTCGTATACGGAAAGACTTTCCATATTGGACTCATCAGATCTTCAAGTGTGATAGGACTGAGTCCGCCTGCGATACCGAACTGCATGTGGTTCACCCTAGCGTGAAGCTGTTCCAGATATTGCAGACCTTTGTGCGGATTCAGAGGTTTTCCGAGTCCGCCACTGGGGTCAACGAGCAGGTATTCGCAGAGATGTTCATAGTTGCCAGCCAAAGAGGCCAGCACTATGGGGTCACAACTCACATCTTCCAAAGCACCCTCACCGCACTGTAGCACGATGATTTTGTCAGGGTGCTTCTGTTTGTATTTCCAGAGAGTGTGCGGTTCAGGCCATTTGATGTTGAGCTGGAAGCCGTGAAAGTTTTTACCTCCCAATTCCGTTACTTCCATCATCTGGTCAAACAACTCGTTCGGGTCTTTAGTGTTGAAGTGAGCAAGGTTGAGTGCCAGCGGATGATCAAGGAAAATCCCTGCGATCTTGTCTGCACTCGGATAGCGGTTCGGCCACTTGTTCGGTATGCCTTGCATCGTCTTGGAACTGACGAGCACGCCAACCATCAATAGCCGTGGGAAATCAGCAGGAATAGCATTCAGAACATCATCCACTTCCTGCCGTGACATAAAGCCAGTAATTCCAACATACGGTTTCAAATTCATCTTTCTCCTCCTCGTGAGATTTATTGAAGTCCTATTCCTTTTTCAGCAACTATCTGTTTACACAGTGTACATACTTCTTTTGTTCCCCATTGGCACATACGCTTGTCAGCAAGAATTGCCTGAGCAATACGCTCAACAAACAAATCCTTGCGACGAATAAGCTCAGTGAGTGAATCCTCTCCGATTTTACCAAGTCGCATATGTTCAGTAGGAAAACAGGAACACTCAGGATAAACACTTCCATCAGGTCCGACAATCAGATAAGTATCCTCCCAAGTAGTCCGTAAGGCGTCGCAAGTGCAATATCCATATGGACTTTGCTCAATACTACTACCTCTCCCCTCGTGCGTTAAGGAAATAGGCTGAGCAATCATTATGATTCCGCCATCCTTTGTTTTGATGGCGTGCCACTGCGGAGTTAGGAATGCTTCCACTCCAAGTTTGTAAGCAGTCTTGTCACCGATAAGTTTACTCTCAAAATAGTGAAAGAGTCTCCTATCTGGTTCGTGCCAGCCAAGTGGAAGTGAAAAACCTGTCGCTTCAATTTCTTTTGCAAGATTTTTCACAACTTTTTCAATCTCCCATTGCGTTTGCCTGAAATTGTCCAATGACATACAAGCTCTGATACGGAAGTGTGACTTCTTTCTCAGACTCATCATCAAGCGTGCAGTGTTTGCAAGTCGCTCAGGGAAACTCGGATGATACAAACTGAAGCTCTGGTCAATTGACATCTTCTTGGCATATGGCCGTTTCAACAAGGTTTCAAGCTGTTGCTTTCTGTGTGGCTCACTGTCAGTGAAGCCTGATGTGATGATGCCAAAAGTGTGCGACCGTTCATAATTGCCAAATGCATCAGCAATTCCGATAAGCTCCGGGGTCATAAGCGGTTCGCCACCACCAGTCAGCAGTGCAGATAACATCCACCTTTCTTTTCTAGCTTCTTTGACGATTGTTTCAGCAAGCTCCTTTGTAAAGTGAACAGGATTTTTACAATCACTGTTGTCTATGCAATGCGAACATCCGGTATCGCACTGCGATGTTGAATAAAGAGTGATGCCAATATGACGCCTGTCTTTGAAAATCTTTCTAAGCAGTTTTCTCCAGAGCATAAGCCCTCCCATTTATATAAAAATTGTTAATGTGCCGTCTTTTTGTGTTCAAGGAAGCATATCAGAAAACAGCAAAAAGTCAACTGAAAAATATAAAAAGAAAAAAGGGCAACACCGTTAAGTGTTACCCTTCATTTATTGCCTCGCCTCGGCTTAAAATTTGCCAAAGACAAGATTGTTCCTGAAACGCTGGATACGCATCTCAGTATGCAAACCAAGACGATAAACAGCATTTTTTACCCTGTCCATAAAAGGAACATTTTTCTTGTAGCAAGGCTTGCAGTATTCTTTGCCGTCCTTGCAGTTCAGGAAGAACTTCGCCTTTTTCATTGAGGCAGGATTGTCCAATTGGACAGTTCCGCAATCACATCTGTGTGCAATAGCCATTGTGTCCTCCCTTCAAGAAAGTTGTATTCTCTCCAATTCGTCAAACCTGTCATATGCCAGTTTTTGAAGCCAACTATCAAGGCGTGAGGTAGCATCATTGTCGTAACGACCTGATGATGGACGACCCACAACTTTAAGAAGCAATAATAGGAATTCAGTTCGCAATTCTGGAGGACTTGCCTTGAATACATCCACAATCTTGCTTTCAAAGGGCGTTCTGTCTTCTTCATCACCCATTTTTGAGCTGAAATTGTTAAGGACAATGCCCCTGTATTCCCTGACTGCTTTTGTGAAATCTATCGCAAGCTGTTTTTTCTGCTCCTGTTTCTGTTCCTTAAGCGACTGTTGTTTTTTCCTCTCAGCGTTAAGAGATTTCACGCTGAAGTATTCCACGATTGCTCCGAGCACTGCAGCCGTTAAGCAGATAAGGCCAACAGCCAAACGCTTTTCGGCAAACATTGCGATGGCGACCATAAGGAATACCACGCCTACTGCAGCCCAATTGACAGTGTAGCGTTCGCCAAGATAATTCCACGCCGGATTTTTCATAATCATTTTCCTCCCGTTGTTTTTTGATTTGTATCGTGAGTTAACGCTTCAACAATATCAACCCAGTAAGTGAAAATTGTTAGCAGGTCAAATGCTTGAGCTTTGCTGTCCACATTGTGACCATTATACACAATAACATCCCTGCCACTCCAGTCTGCGTCCAAGAGATTACCACTTACGCCAAGACAAGCACAATTGCCCTCAACAGACATTGACCTCAGAAAAGCGGTGTCATTGAGAAATGTTGCACGAGCATACTTGTATCCGATAATTTCACGAATACGCTCTTCAAAGATGTGTTGGTTTTCAAAATGAAAGTTTCTCGCCTTTTCAGCAAAGCGTGCATCCAATTCAATTGAAAAAACACAACTGCCGAGGTCTATATCATTTCTGCGAGACCACCCTATTAGCTTATATGTAAATTTCATTACACCCTCCCTGTCATTGAACTGTTGAAAGACGAAGTTTCAAGTCTTGAAGATATTCAGAATTTTCCTCAAGTTGTTGCTTCCAAAAATCCAATCCATCACGATACAGAAAATACTCCAGCCAGGGCACGATTGCCAACACGACGCCAGCAACTGCGAACCCACTGTCCCAGCCAGATGCAAATCCCCAAATAATGAAGATGGGTGACAAGATTCTTCCGAATCTTTTTGAGCGTTGGATTTTGGCAGAGTAGTCTACAACAACTTCCCTGTCAGACTCCACAAAACTTTCAATCATAACTGCATAGCTCTCCAAATCCTTGCGAGTCATAGGTTTTCTGGGTTGAGGACGCTTTGCCAATTTTGTCAGCTTTTGCTCCTTGCGAATGCGAGCAACTTTCTGCCTTCTCTGTACTTGGTTCATGCTTGAACCCTCCTATATATTTTGATATGAAGCTGTTAAGTTACTATTTCGTTAGTTTTCAATAATACTCATAAATACACCCAAAGTCAACCGAAATAACTTTCAGCAAGAGCCTAGAAAAAATAATTAAGATTTTTATTTTATACTGTTTTTCTTAGCACTAAAATAAGCTGACTGATTCCATCTTTAACCCCCAACATCTCTTTCCAATCACCAACCGACACGTCCAGTTTATATTTATTTGCAAGTTCTCGTATTTTTTCTTCTGAGTGATAATATTTTATAGTTTCTGCTCCCTCCAAGTACCCTGATTTTGGATCGCCTGAGACTTTGAAAAACTTTACCGTAAAGTTATCCCCGTCTTTCAGAATCCTAACCTCGTCTTCTGGGAATTCTTCTCCATTATATAAAAATCGGGCATTCGTTGAGATGCTTTTCAATTGCGAATCCAACACTCCGAGCGAAGCAACCATTTTCCCTCCTGTTTTAAGCTTCTCTGAAAGTAAGTTGAACAATCTGTCCAGATCAGCTATATGATCGATCGTATATTTCATGATTGCCAGATCAAGTTTTTCAGCAGGAAGTTTTTCCAAATATTCTAGAATCCCGTCTTCTACGAATTTGATGACGCCCAGTCGCTCTTTGTATTTTTCGTTATCAACATAGTTTTTTGCCAAGTCCAGCATATATGAAGAAATATCAACCCAATCCATGTGGCCTTTCGGCTCAGTCAGGAGTCTGGAGAATAACTTATCATATCTGTCGGGATGTGCTCCACCACCAAGCTCAGCGGAATAAATTTGACCCTGTATTCCTTTTATTTCCGACATTATGACATCATCAACAATCTCAGCCACTTTGTAATTCTTTTCATTCTGCTCAAGCTCTGCAAATTTCTCAGCAACGCTACGATTGAAATACATATCCAATCCCTTCGGCACTTTTTTGTGGTTTGGTTCTTTTTCCATAAGATTATTTTAAAATTTCAGGTATTCTACTTCTGTCTACTATTCTAACATTGACTTTGTATTGCCCGAGTATAGAAGCCTTCATGAGCCTGTGCAATCCATCCAGAATAAGCCACCTACCTTTGTTTTCCATGATATCGATGGGATATTTCAGATCAGCATTCATTGTTCTGTCATATTCATCCTTGTGATTTTCAGGATTCTCTATGACTTCTTTTGGCGTAAGATTATATGCCCCACCATTTTCCCAAAGAAATGGTACGTCAAAATGCCAGATCAGTTTCGAGGTGTCCATAAAGGAAAAAGACAAATCGAGTTTCCAAACTTTTTGTTCATCCCAGTCAAAATCAAATCCGACTTCTTTTATTATTTGTGGAATATCTTTTTCCATATTATATTTTTCATTACTCAATAACCGGCATGTAAGTACATCGGCAATAGCCCGTTTCATGATCGCACTCTTTGCATGGCAAAGGACGAGTTTTTATCGCCTCTTCCACTGTATAAATCTTACCCTGCTGACTTTTACATTTTTCGCATGAATTATGAGCTGCCAGAATTTCAACCTTGAAAATAACACTTGATTGCCTATATTGCAAAAGATTATTTATGTTCTCAGTATTTAGATCGTCTGATAAATTTTTGATTTGTTCCTCATTCATATACTAAAGCTCAAGATTTTTTATATAAGGCATGAAAAGCGTGATCATCTTCGTATCATCTGCATTGAATAAGAACGGTTCCACATCTTTTGCCATTTCTTTGAAATTAACCTTATCGAGAGTCAATAATTTCATTTTCAGTTGCTGCCCGTTTTTGACGTCCAGTTTCAATTGCAGATAATCGTAATTCGGCTGCGCTTTAGAAAAAAGAAATACCGTATCGAAAAAGTCTCTTCCCTTCAAAGCCTTGCGGTTGAAAATCGCAAATATCTTCTGCGCCAAAATTATATCCAATGGCGTAACGCTGATTTCTGTAAAAACATCGAACTTGTTCAGAATCACTCTGTCCGGCTCATATTCAAATCCGTGTGGAGCAGTGTCTAGCTGAATCAGAATCTTTTCCTCTTCATATCCGGAAAGCCCGCTGTCAAAAAGAAGCTTGGGAATTCTCACATAACAACGATATGCTCCTTTGTACACATTCCTAACTTCCACGTCATAGCCTTCCAGCTCCAATTGCTTTTTGACCAACAATGATATCTCACTGAATTCCTTTTCCTCCAGGCCGAAATTGTCGAAATCAAGGTCCTCTGAAAATCTCGTATTATTGTGTACGATTCTGAGTGCCGTGCCTCCCAGAAATGAAAGCTTGCTTGCGTACTTCGAGTTGAAAATGATTTGCAGAATTTTGTATTGCAAATACTCTCGCAAAATATTGCGCTTGAAATCCTTGAGGTTTTCCGGATAATACTTTCGATTTCTTGCAGACTAAGCATATGTGATAAATTCGATAAATTTATTAACTCTTTTTTCCAGTGCCTTGTTCTTGAACAATGTCAAATAATGTCTCAACTTTTCAACATCAACCTTTTCTTGAAATGTCTCTTGGTTGATTCTCAATTCTTCAAATTCGCCTTCAGTATTGAGCTTTGAATTGATGTAGAAATAATCCAGAATAGCCTTTTCTATTTCAGCCATCTTGAAAATATGGTTTTGATATTGAACCAGTTGATATCCAAACATCAGCTCAGGCTTGATCTGACGATAATTGAATCGTCCAATCGGAGAAGAAATCTTGTATGACTTTCTTGATGTGACCGAAGTGACTCCGTATACGCTTTCAGGAATCAGACCATAATAAGACAGGGCCATTTCCAATGAAACATAAGACGGGTCAAGAACCTTGTTTGCGATAATAAACAGCACCGATTCGTTTATTTCCAAATCAGAAAAAATATAGTAGCCCTTGGCTATTTTTTTTATATATCCCTTCCTCTGCCATTCGCTTAATCGCTGCTTGTGAAAGTCGGAATCAACCTTCAAAATATCTCCCACGGAGATAACCAGAAAGCCCTTTAAATTGTCCTTTGTTTCTAAATATTGCATATTTTTTCCATATTATTCCTAAAAAGCGGAACTATATGGATAATATTATCATAAATGTGCCCCTTGTCAAGCCCGAGTTATCCACCATGCAAAGTCTAACTTTTGAGATATTTGTCTATATTTGCCTGATGCTCTTCTAGTGTTTTCGCGCAGTGGATCTGTCTGTCGCCGTCATGCAGATAGAATAGGCAATCCGTTTCCGTTGGGTGCAGAACAGCATCGATCGCTTCAAGTCCTGGGTTATCTATCGGATAAGGCGGCAACCCCTTGTTTTTGTACGTGTTGTAAAGAGAATCGATATTCCTGATATCATCAGCCTTTATAGGTGCCCACCATCCAGTGTCTGTTTTACCTCTGGCATATTGCACGGTGGCGTCAATTTCCAAATTCATTCCTCCGAGAAGCCTGTTCCACATTATTCCGGCGATCAGTGGCATATCGTTTTTTCCGGCAGCCTCCCTTTGAATAATCGAAGCGAGCTTGAGCCCTGTCGTCCAGGCGATATTCTGCTCGGCAAACTGGCTGATATAGGGAGCAAATTTTTCATCGAAACGCCTAGTCATCCTCTCGGCAATTTTAAATCCACCTTCATCAACTGGAATTAAATAAGTATCAGGAAAATATGTCCCTTCAATATAATCTATCCTCATTTTTGTATATTCCGTATTCCACTTATCAAGTTCTTCATCACTCCAACCAAATGTCTCTGCCAACTTTTCTCCAATTTGTTCTTTTCTATATCCTTCTGGAATCACCACCCATTTCATATCTGGAGCAGAAGTGAGTTTTGAGACAACCTGCCACGCACTCATATTTTTGGAAACATTGTAACCACCAGCCTCAATGCTTTCTTTTTTAAAGAATCGCACAATTTTAAATGCAACTTTATTTTTTATGAAACCCTGAGATTTCAGCTTGTCCAGAATTTGCGATTCGCTTTGTTTCAACCCTATCGTAAAAACTTCTTTCTTCTCCTGCGATTGAGGTGCTCCGAAAAATAAATACTGCACAGCGAACAATCCGGCCAATATAAGTAAGGTCACTGAAGATATGATGATCAATGTTTTCTTCGTATTCATAACTGAAGTTTCTCACAAACGATTAATACAGTCAAAATCACAACGATTCTTTTCTGTGGTATTTTTCCTTATTGTATGATTTTTGCTATATATTCGCACAGTGGATAACTAAACGTCGAAAAAAATAATAAGGCTTTTTATGGCTTGAAAGTGCCAATTAATCCAAACGAAAATGCCAGATATATCAACCACTTTTTATACTTGACTTCAGTCTTCAACTATCCTAACATGCTGACACTTCAGTAAAGATGATGCGCTTGCCTGCACGGCTTTAAGAGCTCAGCCGTTGATAAAAATTGCATACAAGCTTTACATAAAATTGACCGGTATTGTTTTATACTGAAGATACTAATTTAAGATTTGCGCCTTTCATCCATTCCTCCATTCCTGGATGCTCGCCTGACAGTAATTCGACCGAGCTCATCGAATCCTGCAGGCAGTCGAATCGGTGTCGCCTTTCAAAACTTAAAAGCGACAAAAAAATTAACCGATCAGCGTCCGAATTCTCGAATGGTAAAGTGCGCAAATCAAAATAATCATTAAACAAAGTATTGCTTATGAAAACTCAATACTCAAAAAAGAAATTTCTGAAGCTTGCAGGAGCATCAGCTCTTGTGCTGACTTTGGGAATAGGTGTGACTAGTGCTTTCGCTTCCACTGGAAGCGGGCAAAGCGTACAGGAAAAAATCCAATCGCTATTGGACAAAATGCGAGTCGCATCACAGCAAGAGCAAGAAACGGGACAGCTCGTTGATACTCCCCAAGGCAAAGTATTTGCTGGAGAATCTGCTGAAAAAATGAAAAAAATCGAAAAAGAAACACAGGACCAGATTGATGCATTGATCGCACGTCCGGAAAAAGACAGACAAAAAGCTGTTGATGAGATCAAGAAGTTCGCGAAAAAGCAGGATCTTGCAGTCAATTACAAGAGCACCGGCAAATCCGTATACAACACTACTGTAGCCGATGAACTTTATACTACTGACTATGATCAATACGATGTGGATGCAAGAAATAACAGAATCATTCAGTTCGGTCCTCGCCCACTAGCCATAGGAGAAGCACCGAAGGAATATGACACTACGGCTCGCTACTCCAAGAACGAATTGGAAACAATGGCTCGCCAGTTCATCGCAACAAATGCTTCCGATGTGAAGCTAGATGATCTGACTTCACGCTTCGGCGACAAGGAAGGCGTGAATTATTTCTTCCGCTGGGAGGATACTTCCAAAACAGTCGAAGATATGCATCCTTTCATCCAGGTCGGATTTACCCGTGGAGGCGACTTGCTAAGCTATACCAATACACTGAGTCTTTAGTCGTCCGGCTTTAATTATTAATCTCAATACAAAAAAATGAGAATCTTCAAAACATCGAAGCGGGCAATGCTTTTCTCGATGATCGCGATGGTGACACTGCTTGCCGGCGGCATCAATTCTGCACATGCCCTTTCCGGAACCTACAACTACGCCAGTAGCGGTTCTTATTACAGTGAGTATGGCCCTAGCGGATATTGGCACACGACAACAAGCGCTGGTTATTGCGGGCATATCAGCGGAAGCTGCAGTCCGAACAGCATGAGATGGACATATAACAACGGATGCTCGGTCAGCAATCAGGCACTATGGGACAATCTGGATTCCGCTCAAAACGGAGTACACTATGTGTTCGTACCCAATGTCAATGCAACAACGACCCGAGCGCCTTATCTCATGACTTACAACGGAGCCAGCTCGTATTCATGGACCGTAAACCAGAACGCATACTATGATGCCTGGGTACCAACCGGAACCAAGTATGACATCCGAAACACATGGCTTTCCGATGCAACTTGCGAAGGAAGCTCGACAAAAGTCGGATTCGATGAAATCCGCATACTTTACTAAGAGCATCTCTGTATGACTGGCAATAAAACGGGATTTTATCCCGTTTTATTTTGCTTATATTCCAACTATATATGCTCATATGCGATTACAGCCACGAGATCTTGCTCATGCTCTTTTCGTGCGCTTGTTTTGCTTCGTTGTCGCTCAATATGCCAAGGTAGTGCTTACATGTGGTTTGGATGTCTGAATGCCCCAGCAGGGCCTGAATATGCCCCAAACCGACGCCTTTCTTCAGCAGTATGGTGGCGAAACTGTGGCGGATGGTGTGAGCTGAAAATATCTTGTCCAAACCTGATTTTTTCCGGTAATTCCTGAAATTCCTCTGGGCGTCGTTTCTGTCCCATCGGTTATTTTTGCACTCGGCAACAAAAACGAACTCGCCCTCATATCCTCTGCCTGCAAGATAATCACTAATGCAGATGAGCGACAATTTCGTGAAATATAATTTTCTTTGCTTATTTCCTTTTCCAATCACCGATGCCTCCCTGCTTTCCCAATTAATATCCTTGATCCTTAAATCCAACGCTTCGCTTATTCTGCATCCGGTCGATATCAGGACTGAAAGCAGTGCCCTGAATCTCAGATCTCTTATACTTCGTTTTCCAATGGATTTGAAAAATTGTTTCAGCTCTTTTTCAGTAAGATATTCGACTGTTCTTTTCGGCACCTTCGGTCGCCTGATTTTTTCCGCATCCATGACATCCAAACACAATTCCACCTTGCAGAATCTCATCAGATTTCTGACCACTGAAAAATTATGGGCTTTTGTGGTTTGCTTCAATTCCCGTCGCAAGTATTCTTTCTTGAGTGCAATGATATGCTCCGGGTCTATTTTACCCACTTCCACATCACCGATTATATCTATCGTCCATTTTATAATCGTGGCATATTTTTGAATCGAAGATGGGCACATTTCACTCTCCACCTCGCAATGGTCCAGGTATAACTTGCCCGCCTCCCTTATTGTTATTGTTTTCCGTTTGAAAAATAATGACATATTTTTGTAGCAATTATCGGATTAAGACAAAAAATCAACCTTTTAAGGTTGATTTTTGAGGATAAAGCATTATAATAGAATTAACAATTCAATGGCCTAAACCCCGCATAAAAATGCGGGGCATGGCATAAAAACCAACCACGGCAGAAAGCTCCTCGTCCAGAGCACCGTGGTTGGTCGTGCGCCGAAAGGCGTGCGGGTGGCCTTAGGTCATCGCTGGTGGGGAGCTTTGTGTATTCATTAAGCTTCAACGATGAAATTAAGATAACACCAGTCATCGGTAATTCTTTCTATTTCATTTCTTATTCCCGCTCCCCTGCAATGAGTCAGCATGCCCAGATAAGACTGCAAGGTATTGTCGAAAGCCTCGGCACTGATTATTCCTGCATCCAGTTCCTTTTTCTTGGCTTCTATTTTTTTCAACATTCTATTTCTGGTTTTTGTTCTCAATATTTTATGAGTCGGATACACCACATAACCCAAGAAATCTACTCCTCTATGAATTTTTCTTATCGTCAGTTTATTTGGATGCAATTGCAACCGCAGACTGTTTTCCAGAAAATCACTGATCACCGGCACCAATTTTTCCAGCCGCTCTTTTTCTGTATCCAAAATAATAAAATCATCAGCATATCTCAAATAATGCTTGACTCTCAATTCTCTTTTCATAAACTGATCAAGCTTGTCAAGATATACATTGGAAAAAAGCTGGCTTGTAAGATTTCCGAGAGGTACGCCTTTCCCAGGACCAGTATGATAACTGCGGATTATTTTTTCAATAATTTCCATCAATTGCTCGTCTTTGACCTTCTCCCGCAGGAATGATATCAACAGGTCGTGATCCATGGAATCGAAGAATTTTCTGACATCGCATTTCAATGCCCATGCAGTTCTGGTTCCGTTCCTTGTTAATTTCAGGCAGAACTTTCTCAGTCTTTCCACTCCGCGATGGGTTCCCTTGCCCATTCTTGATGAATATGAATCAAAAATGAAGCTTTTCTCAAATAGTGGCTCTATGTGCTTCACAATCGAATGATGCATGACGCGGTCCATGACCTCAGCCTTGTTTATATTGCGAAGTTTCGGATCGCAAACTAAAAAAGACGTGTAAGCGGAATGTTCATAAGTTCCACTTTTCACTTTTTCGTGAAGTTCGAAAATGTTTCTTTCCAGATCAATAAAAAACTTCTGAACATCCAGTTTTCCTTCTTTGCCACGTTTGAATTCTTCCCAGGCTGAAAACAAACCTTCCAGAGAAGTCACTTCGTCGAACAAAATTATTTTATCCTTAATTTCATCTTTATGTACCATAAAGCTCCAATCATAACAAAAACTTACAGGTTCTATCTTTTATTGTATTCTTACACAAAAACCTTTCCGAAAAAAGACCGTTTCTCTCTGGGACAAAAGTGCGAGGGTTTGACACTGGAATTTTTGGAAGCTCTTTTTATTGCAAACTCCAAAAGAGACGAAGAGAAGCTTCCATTTCTTTATGATCTGGATGTGAAACTGAAAGTCCTGCAGACATTCGTGCGCATAATCAACGATGTCCGCGCCGTTGAAGCCAAGGATTATCTCCATATGTCCGCAGCTCTGGATGAAATGGGAAGAATGCTTGGCGGCTGGATCAAGAGTCTCAAGCCGGAAAAGGAAAACCCCGCCAGTTAAGACGGGGCAAAGACTTCGGGAGAAAGACACGCCGAGATTGTCGTTGGAATTGTCAGGCCTGTTGCTATTGACATTCGCACCGTCGGAATCGAAGTTGCCAACAAGCACAAGCTTGCCGTCAGAGTTCCGGCGTCCCTTTTTATATTCCTCCTTCTTTGGCAGCAACGATTCGCGCTTCCGCGAGGAAAGCGGGTCTCATTTGTATGAAAACGCGACAGACTCACCTTTCGGCTATCTGTACTGGAGGAATATAAGCAGTCTTTAGAACTTGGCGAGGCATATCCGTAAACATACCTACATTAGCCATGGATACTTTGTATGAAATAAAGATACAAAAGATTCACAGCCATCCAAAATCTATCATCTCCATGAACTAATTTTTGCTTCGCAAAAATTCTTTTCAAATATTCAAAATTCAAATCTCAAATTTTCAAAGACTGCGGGAGAAAGACACGCCGAGATAGACGCGGGAATGGCCAGGCCTGCGGCCCCTGACACCCGCACCGTCGGAATCGAAGCCGCCAACAAGCACAAGCTCGCCGCCAGAGTACCGGCGCATGGTCCAGGTATACATATTTTCCATTAATCTTTCTTTGTTGCTCTTCAAATAAGCGATCATATCATAAATGAATTCAGAAGGTGATTGCCTTGTTAGTTTGTTTATGGAAAGTTCCGCCAGCATCTCGGCAGCCTTCTGCCAGTCATCGCTCATCATTTTTTGTATTGTGGATTTCTTCTCGGCAAATTCACGAAGAGCATCTTGGTATTCTTTCGGCATGGTCTTTCCCTTGAAAACCGAATCTTGAACATAATCAATCATGCGTTCGGTTTGCTGCAGATAATTTTTGTTTGTCGAATCCGGAACGACTTCCTTGCTTACCAAAGACCAGGAAAGTTTAGGCGTTTCTTTTTTGAAGAAATCCTCATCTTTATACCAGGAAATTTCATGCAGAATCTTACCAAGACCTTCTTTTTTGAATTCATCCGACAGAATTCCATGCATGTTTTCCATGGTCAATTTCTTGCCGTCTGATCCCTCCCCTACGCGAAGAATCAGGAATTGTCCAAGTTCCTTGGCTTTTTCCAATTCTTCTTTGGAGAAAGGAATGTTTGGCACGTCTTCCGCCCGCACTTTTATTCCGAATGTATTTTCGATTTCTTCTATCCCCAAAACATCTTTTTTGCCCAGAATTTCTTTGGCATTTTTAATCTGTTCAGCCAAGGCTCCGCTTAGTCCTTCTCTTTTTTCCTCAAAAAATCCGTCCGGCACTTTTCCGCTTTCCTCTATTCTTTTTCTGACACGTTCGATTTCCGCAAGCGTTCGAAGTCTTTCCTTTTCTTCAGGAGTCTCAGCTTTTGCCATTGCTTCGGCGCCCGCACCTTCACGTTCCAGTCCCTTGCGCCTTGATTCTGCTGGCTGGGCATATTCGATTGCATTGATAAGCTCAAGCAATTTCTGCTTGTCGGTATCATCTTCGAGTTTGTTCACATAGAAATATCTGAGAGCTTCTTTCCACACTTCATTGATATCGCCGCGATAAAAATTCTGAATGAATTTCAGCACTCTCTGCGGTTCCATGCGGTCATCGTACATGAAAGCCTGCGGCTGATCCTGACCAATCTTCCTGTTCTTCAAAAGTTCTTTTGCAGCATGATGGAATTCCTTGTATTTTTCAACCAATTCTTTCATGCCAGGAACTTCCCGAAGCTCACCGATTGGAATTTCAACATCGCTTGAAAGCAAAAACTTTTCCTCCGCCATTTCTTTTGTTTCAGGCTTCAGATGAAACATGATATCAACCGATCCTGAAAAGGTGTCCTTCGGCAATTCAGACACTTCCTTTTGATAATTCCAACGACGAAGCTGAGCAGGATCAAGAGGTTGTCGGTCGAGATATCCCTTTCCTGGAGGATTCGTAAGTGCGATAACTTTGGTTCTTGTTTTGCCAACTTTGACTCTTTCCGATGCATCCTCGGCAAGCACAACCTCTCCGTTCTTTTCCAATTCGTCCAGCACTTCATGCAAACGAATGACAATGTTCGGATTGGCAGAGTTATATTCATCCAAAATTATCACTTTTATTTTTTCACTGTCCTGTCGGAGTCCCTGAGTAACAGGTCCGTCAGCCCATTTGTATTCGGGATCATTGGCAGTTTTCCTGTCAGGATTCGGCACATACCTTCCCATCAGATCTTCGACATCCGTTGTTCCGTTAAGGTTCTTGTAATAAACTTCATAGCCGAGTTCTGCGCACATTTTTCTCACAGTAGTGGTTTTTCCGATGCTGGTTCCTCCCTCAATCAAAATAGGCTGGTCAAGTTTCCAGGATGTAGCTATTTTTCTCTGCAGTTCCAGCGAAAACTCTTCATTGATATAACCCTGATAGTTTTCCCGTTTCGGACAAAAATCGCCACCCTTTCCTTTTGGAAGTTCGACGCCCAAATAAGCAACGGAATGTTCCGTTTCTGCTATTGGGGTTGTTGCCCTGTCGACAACTTTTTCCTGAAATTTTTGTGTTTCTGGTGTCATGATTATTTTTGCCAAGTCAAGCCTGCAATTCTCAGCAGACTTTTTTCGCTTTTCTCAATTTTTTCTAAATTTTCTTTTGTTATCAAAATCAAAACTGATCCATTTTTATAATCAGGATTCGCAACCAGATTTTTCTGACCGTCATTTGCAGTAACCTGTCCCGTGGGATATTGAGCTAAAATGTTGTATATATTGTTTCCAAGGGCTTCGCCCAAGGTGAAATATATTTTGGTCCCGTTTTTTATCGCATTGAATATTTCTCTGATATTTTTGGTTTTTTGGAATCCGGCATCGCTGACTTCCTTTTCAACGGTTGCGAGCTCCTGGTCATCTTGCGCTATCATAAGACACAGCTCCGTGGAACCGTTCGTCATTTCCAAAAATTTTCGTATTTCTTCTTGCATAATATATTTCTTTTAATTTTTTGCTTCGCAAAAATTCTTTTCAAATATTCAAAATTCAAATCTCAAATCTTCAAAGACTGCGGGAGAAAGACACGCCGAGACTGTCGTGGGAATCGTCAGGCCTGTGGCTACTGACATCCGCACCGTCGGAATCGAAGCCGCCAACAAGCACAAGCTTGCCGTCAGAGCTCCGGCGTGAAGTCCAGGTATACATATTTTCCAATAATCTTTCTCCTTTATTTTGAAAATAAACAAAAATATCATAGATAGCTTCAGCTGGCGTCTGCCTGGTAAGTTTGGTGATTGCAAGTCCTTCGAGTTTTTCAGCTGCTTTTTCCCAATCTTCATTCATGAGCTTTTCTATTCCGTCTTTTGATTTTTCAAATTCAGAAATCGCAGACTGGAATTCAACAGGAATTTCTTTTCCCTTAAAAACTTCATTCTTCAGATAGTCCACTATTTCAGATGTCTGATCCAGATAGTTTTTGTCAGGAGAAGATGAAATGACTTCCTTGCTTACAAGTGCCCATGAAAGTTTCGGCACATCCTTCAACGCGAAATCTTCATCTTTGTACCATGAATCGTCTTCTATCTTTCCACTGCCGCTTTCATCATCGGCATACAAGGCTTTGCTGCCGTCTTTTGTTTTTCCTCCGAGAAGCTCATTCATTTTCGCCAACGTCAAGGGCTTTCCGTCACCGGTTTTGTCTACTCTCAGAATAAGGAACTGATTCAATTCTCTTGCGCGTTCCAGATCTTCACGTGAAAAAGGAACTTCGGGAATTAGCTCAGGACTAACTTTAAAGCCGAATGCTTTTTCTATTTCTTCATGAGCGAAAAAATCTTCTCCCATAATTTCTTTCGCGCGTTGCATCTGCTCGCGAACGTCACCCTTCGGTTCTGCCTCAGGAAGCCCGAGAGCAATTTCCATTTCTTTGTATTTCGCCAGAACTTTTTGCAAATCTTCCAACGCCAAATCCTCAAGGTTTTTTCCCTGAGTTATTTCTAAAATTTCTTTTTTTATGCTTGTTGCATTTTCCAGTTCAGAGGAGGATTGTTCTTGTTCAACTGGATTTTCTCCAGAAACAGGCTTACTTTCAGATGATTTTTTTTCCTCATCTTTCTTTTTTCCTCCTAAACCAAAAATTGCTTCGTAAGAATTTTTCATGTTTTTATTATATCAAAAATTTTGATAATTCACAATCATTTCTCTGATCGTGTCAGCCAACTTTTCAGCCATCTCTTTTACATTGATATTTGCAAGACTGTTCGGATAATATTTCTCAACATGACCAGTACCACTGCCGATTCCTAGACCGATAAGTTTTTGATCGGATTCCTGCGTAATGTGATTGACCACTCTGTTCAAATCAAACTCTGATCCTCTGTGCTGCGGAGACGCTTCCGGCACACCGTCGGAAAGCACCATGATGAATTTCTCGTTCGCCTTTTGCCGAGCCAGGCGATGCGAAGTTTCCTGAAGTGCCCAGCCGTCATCATTATAATCTGCGCGACCGCCGTTATGGTTATCAACTTCTCGCAGGGCTCCTCCCATGTTTTCTCTGATTTCGCGTGAAAAACTTTCGCCGAATGTCTGATACTCATACAGACGATCATTGAATCCGAGAATCTCGGTTTTTATGGAAAGCTTGTTCAGCACTTCGGACAACACGATCAAAGCCTTAAATGTTTCCTGTATTTTTTGTCCAGACATTGATCCTGAAAGATCCACTAATATTGAAATTGCATAATCCTTTTCAGAAGGAAGCTCACGTTTTTGCCATGCCTTGCTTTCAACGGGAGAAATACCCTTGGCTTTTTCCTGAATTCTAGTTTTGATATCTATCCTCTTACCAGTTTTGAATCCACTTTTCCATCTGCTTGCTCTGCGGGCGACAAAAATTTCCCGCAAATCATTTTCCAGACTTTCGATTACCGGCAGCACTTCACTCCTGTATCTCTCGTAAATATTTGCATCTTTCTCAAGAGACTTTTCCAGAATGTCCCTGTATTTATCAAGATCTTTTTTTCTCTGCTCTTCCTGCTCCCTGTCAAAATCAGACCGCGGTTGCTCTGGAGCGGACTCTGTTTTTTTGCCTTCAGGTTTTCCCTCTGCAGATCGCTCAACTTTTTGTTGCGGATTTTCAGAAAGTTTTCCTTCCAGCTCTTCATTTATTTTCTGTTCCAGACCTTTGATTTCTTTTTCGGCTCTTTGCTGAAGTTCTCTTTTCTTTTCAGGCGGAAGTGAATCTATAAATTCTTTTATTTTTTGTTTCAAACCTTCCGAAAGAGAATCGAGATCTATGGGCTTCCCACCTTGTCCTTCCTGCGGTTGACCTTCGCCCTTTCCAGATCCGTCCTTCGGCTCGCCTTCGCCTGCCTCTGATCCATCCTTTGGTTTTTCTCCATCTTTTCCAGCTTCGGCTTTGTTTTTTTCTCTTTCTTTTTTGACTTCTTCAATTGCTTTATCAATCGCATCCTCCAATTCTTTTTGCTGCTGAGGAGACAACTGATCTTTCAATTGCTGGGGCACGCCCTGGCCCTTTCCTTCCTGCTGCTCTTTGGATTGCATATCCTTGAGAGACTCCTGCATGTTCTGATCTTTCATATCCTCGTCAACCAGTTTTTTGAATTCCGGCCACACTTCGTCGAGATTTATTTCATATGAAACTTTAGCGTAGTTTTTTATCAGGTCGTCGTTCGAATCAGCTTCTCCCTTCAAAGGATAACGCCACCAGGAATCCCTAGCTGAAGCTATGGTTTTTTGAACGACTTGCTGGACTTCTTGAGGCAAATCTTTACTTATTTCCGTAGCTTGCCCTTGCGTTTCTTTATACCAGAGTCTCAGATATTCAAAGCCGGCCTGAATGAACCGTGGCTGATGACCGAGCTTTTCTTTAGATTCTTCTTTATATTTATTTTCCAAATTTTCTATTTCTACATCATGGAAATGCTGTGAAAATTCATTGAATTTCGGATAGTTTTCCGCGACGAAATTATCCACCCTCGGATCCTCGATGGCATTCATCATGTAGGAAAAACCCGGCTGCTGCCATGTTTCCACGGGGATGAAATCTGTCCTGGAAATTCTGCGGTGACTTCCCTCATGGCAGATGAGATAACGCAAATAGTCCAAAGGTTTTTCCAAGAGATCTTTGGGATCGATTCCGATTTTATTGTCTTTAAAATTCCAGTGCCATCCGCCTCCGGGTTGATTCAATTCAACAGGAATTTCAAAATCCTTGCCTATAAAATAGGCAAGCGATGCAAGTACTCTTTGTTTATATTTTATTTCTTTTTGTTCTTTCTTGGAAAACTGATCCAATATCTCCTTTTCGGAAACGCCACGGGATCGGTCTTTCGATTCCATTGCCGCCGCATATTGGGGTTCTCCGAATTCAACTCCTTTCATGGTTTCTTTTCATGCAATAAAATTGAAGTATCCCTATATCAATATTTTATCGCAAAATGACTTCTAAGTAAAGAAATCAGCTCCGAACAAGCCCAAATTTCGTCCAACACGCGTCTATTGGGGTCTCATTCGGTAAACTGTACCACAATATCCGACTCCCCACTGAAACGTCCGAATTTTGCGGACTCAAAATATTTCCAAAAAAACATGAAGGTCACCATTTCTGATGATTATTTTTTGGAGATTCGTTAAACAAAACATTTAACTCCTAAGCCAATAATTGTCCGATAGCTATTAAAACAAAGACACTGATAAACGATATCACTGCAAGAAGAAGATAAAACAATCTTCTATTTTTGAGAGATGGTCTAAACAAGGAATAGGCGGAATACAAAGACAAAATAAGCATAGCCCCTGCCAAATTCTTAAAATCCCCAGAAAAAATAAGCGAGAGCAATCCGCCAAAAATTATAATCTGAACAATCCAATGAATACTTTTGATTTTATCCATAAAAGATTCATTTTGTATCGCTTTTTGATTTTCCATCTGTTTTAAATAAAAAATTATACCTTTTTTAACTTTTCTGCTTTATAAGATTTTTTCAGAAAAACTAAAGCTAAAATATACAGACCTAAATAAATATAAGCTGGCATTAGACTGGAATAAAAGTCGCCCTGCTCATTACGATTATTTTCAATATAAACTGCTATATTCACAATCGTTAAAATACCTGAATATATGCCAGCAAGAATCATCGCCTTTTTGTTTCCCTTATAAACAAAGTAGATAATTGGCAAGATAATTATTGCCAACAACAATCTATTTAAAGAAGTTATTAAAAAGATACTCCCCAAAAGAATGATTGTTTTTTTCATTGTTTTTATGTTAGTTGCTTATTATTACCAGCTTAGTATTTTTTCAATTCTTCTGCATATCTAATTCTTTCCTCTGGGCTAGATACTTGTGATTTATTCATATTTATGATGCATTATAAGCAAGAACAAATTAAATCAAGAAGCTCATTTCTCCTATCACGAAGGAAAATCACCTTTTTATATTCTGAGTATAATATATTATCAGTTTTATTAGCATCACCTAAAGAATAATAATGCTCAGGAAGTGGCCACGGAGACGTTAGCAATTTTTGATACCAAGATTCTATTGCGTATTTCAATTCTTCAACATTGAAAACAAATCCACAGTTACTTCTGTAACCATCCAGAAAAGCTTTCGCCATTTCTTTTTTGTCCTGCAAATTATCAAAATCCCTCCTGATAACGCACATACTAAAAGACCTAACAAATTCGACATAAGGATTCGCCTTGCCGCTTATATCCCAATCACAAATTCCAGTTATTTCTCCTTGCTCATTTAAAAGCAGATTGTCTTTGTGGTAATCACCATGACAAACAACAAGGGGCTGTTGGTCTCTTTTTGTAAATTCATTTTGTGCAATCAAATCAGTTTTTAATTGGATAAATTCAAGTGCCTTCTGATCATATTCATCTGTGGTTGTTTTGCGTTCAATTATACTTTTTATTTTTTCATATATAGCAATCGCTTCCTTTGGATCATCCGGGGTCCATCTTGAAATCATTTCTATCGTTTCGGGAATTTCTGTCTTCTGAGAAACTAAATGAATTTTTCCCAAGAACTGCCCGAGATTTCTTGAAAGCTCAACCCACTCAGACGCTGATTCGGGGGAATATTGAACATGGGGTATGTTAGGGAAAATTGAATACGTTTGACCATCAATAACAACGTGCAATCCACCTTCTTTATTTTTCAAGGGAAGCACTACTGGCAAATCTGAATTTTCACCAATAAAGCATGCTGCATTTTCTGAAACATTAACTCTCTCAGCATCAGCTTTTTTAAAACATTTAATAAAGTAACTACTGCCGTCTTTAGAGGAAACGATCAAGTTCTTGGAACTTATTCCCTTTTCTGGCTCTTTGAGAAATTTCAGAACTGAAAGACCATACTCATGCGATAGAGCATTTAATATTTGTTGTTCTGCATCTTTTTCTTTTTCAGAACTTTCCGTGTTTGCTATTTTGTAACCCATTGTTTCTTGTTTGTTCATATTGTTGATTTCTATTGTTATTCGAAAACAAATCAGCGCCTACGTTTATTTTATATCGTAAATGTTTGGCACATTACTTCATATCAAATTGCATTATAATTTGAAATTCTTAATGCCACCTTCATCAAAATTAAAACTTTTTGACCCAGAATCAATGTAAACGCCATATTTTTTATATAACTCAATCGCAGGATTATTCCATTCTGAAACCAAACAACTTATTCTTTTGCAATTTTCCTCTTTTGCAATTTCAAAGATTTTTGCAAGTAATTTTTTACCTATTTGTTTACCTCTATAAGTTTCTTTCACATATAAATCATCAAAATACAATGACTTGCCAACCCATGTATGATAAGAAAAAAAGAACACGGTCATGCCTACAATCTCTTTGCTGCCATTCTCAGCCACATGGCACTGGAAAAAATCCTTTTCATTTTTCATTTGTTCAACAGAATTTGTGACCTTTTCTGGACACTTTTCAAAAACAGCAAGTTCCTTTATCAAAGAAAATACAGCAGGAAAATCTTCTTCACCAGCTTTTCTGATTTTTATATCATTCATATTTTTTGAATTATTAGAAATTAATTCCGCTCAATTTGAGAATCTTTTCGGAACTTGTACTTATTAAATTGATTGAATTTAACTTTGGTTGCTTTTCTTTAACTTCTTGAATTATATATCTGCCAATTTTATATCCGAGTAATTTTGGTTTTTCCTTTCCACCAAATAACCACGAATCGTCATCGCTTTCCTTATTCCATAAGACTTTTCCTAGTTTTTTAATCCATGAAGAAATCTCAGCCATATCATAGCCTATAGTTTCCAGAATATTTTTACTTGGATATTGCTCGATTGCAAAATGGTCAGCCAGTCCTTCAGAGATTATAGAACTGATTAAAATATGCTGCTCATTTTTAGGTAGAAAACCTACATATCCTCTACAAGCATGGTGCATCTCGTGATAAATTATATAGATTAATTTATCTATAAGTTTTTCATTAGGGACTCCCTTGATTATTAACTGCCCGTAATTAATATTGATATGTACCCAATCTTCTGCCTTTGTAAATGCACCAATTCCATCCTTGTCCCATGCATACACAGTGAAAGTAAAATTCTGCACCTTAAAAGGTAACATGCTTTCAACTTTTTTGGCATGTTTTAGTATTACTTTTCTAACAAGTTCTAAATCCTCCTTAGGGAGGGATTTATTATTAGGAATTAGGTCAATATTAATTTTCATATTTTACACGTTTTTTATTACTTCTAATATTTCATCAAAACTTGAGACTATCCTGAAAGGTTTTCCCTTTTCAAGTCTGTCTCGTTTGTGAAAACCAAAATCTACCGCAATTGTTCTGACGCCTACTTTATTGCCCTCCAATATATCACCCAACGTATCTGTAACAAAAATACAATCATCAGCCTCTAGGTTATATTTCTCAAATAGATACTTGAATTTTTCCACTTTAGATTGATGCGTTTCTGCTCCTAATATTTCCTTGAAGATATGAGTGAAATTATTATTTTGAAAATAGGTGTCCAGTGCCTCTTCTTGATTGGAAGAAATGATGAACAATGAATACTCTTCAGCTAATTTTTCTAGATGCTGTTTAATACTTTCGTCTATCTTTAAATACTTAAATGCTTCATTTTGCAATTTGAAAAATTTATCATTATCATCCTTGGTAACCTTTGCACTTTCAAAAATATTCCCATTGAAAAAATCTCTGTAATTTTCTTCAGTCAATTGCTTGCCAAAAAGCTCAACGTTAATTTTATATGCCAATTCAAAAGTATCATGAATTACACCATCAAAATCAAAAATAATTGTCTTCATGTTTATTATTTAGAATAATTTAATCTCTCAACCTCCAACCTTTCTTTCTTCTTTAATAGTTCTTGAATTTTTTGCTTTTTTATTTCGTCAGCATTAACGTCCTCAAGCAACGAATCCAAATAATCAGATATGAATTCCAGTTCAGAATCAATGTCATCAATACGCTCTTCCGCTTCACGTTTACTATCTACATCCATCACATGACTGAAATGTTGCTGCCATCTTTCAATTTGCATAATATCAGATTCGCTGCAAAGAATCTCACCTTCCATAATGAGCATTTCATTTTCGAGTGCTTCAACTTCATACAGAAGAGCATTCTGCTCATCACCATGCTCAAGAGCAATTCTTTGCCACTCTTCAAATTTTTCTTTTCCATCTTGAAGATTAGCGATTCCAGCCCTTATACTTTCGACATTCTGTTGCTCCTTTTTTTCTTGCAATTCAAGTCCTTTTCCAAGCGGTATAATATTTTTTGATTCTCCAAACATAATAGAAATAAATTTATATTTTTTATTATTCTTCGTCTATAATATTAAGTTCAGATAACTCAGTCACGCCTTTATTTCCAACAAGCAACACTTCTTTGTCAGTTACAAACAATGCTTGGTCATCCGTGAGTGCTATTAGTGATTCTTTTCTTTTATTATAAAATTCCTCAACATCGTTTTTGTCTTGTTCTGTATAATGAGGAGAAATATGAAAGGGCACCCAATTAAATCCGCTTAAATCAGAAAGATTGATGTCATTTTCATCTCCTTCACCAATCCCAGCAACTTCAATATCAGGGCCTACAACAATAGAACCTGCACTCACACCAACATAAAATTTTCCTTCTTCAACCGCCTTCAAAATAACCTTGTCTAGGTTAGTTTTTCTAAGTCTACCAAGTATGTAAAAAGTATTACCGCCACAAACATAATAAATGTCATATTCCTGTAAATCAGACAGATCTTTTTCCTCTGAAATATTTACACCGTCATATTGCAAGCCTATCTCTTTCAGTTCGCTATCATAACGTTCAACCCACTGCCAATCACCTTCCTGTCTTATTGTATAAATCAAGCAAGCTTTCTTATTTTCAAGTGCGTCAAATTGAGAAACAAAAAAGTCTCGTATTTTTTGATTTGTAAATCCTGTGGATGTCAGCAACAATTTCATAATTTTGCTATATATTAGGCCTTTTTACTTGATTTTATAATATCATTAAGCCTAGATTTATTCAAGCAAACACATTCAAAAAGTTCGACTCTTTTATTCGTCAAATATAAAATTAGAAAAACCATCAAAAAACATCGAGGGTTGTCCGTATTTCGCCAAATTCTGCCCTACAAGCTGTTTTTGCTCCTCGTCCGATCAAATATGCCACTAGGGTTGTAATTTGCTTAAATGTGCCAAAATCGCGCAAAGTCCATTATTCGTAATTCTGATGTTTTTTCGGTTTGAAAAACAGGTTGTAATGATCATGTATAAACATCAGATCCTCGATGGTTCCTCTGAGCATTTCTTCGTGTTTCTGATTCCAACCTTTCGAAGTCGCATCCTCCCTGACCAAATTCAACACTGTTGCCATCTGTGCGTGCAATTCCCCACTATCCATTTGAAATTCCAAATTTCTTTTGCGTTGATCATCCATTGTTTTTTTGAATACAAAAAAGGTCTCCCGTCGGTGGCAACCCTTGCGAGCTACCCATATCCCTTTCGAGATAAGACCATGAACATGATACCGATCAGAAGACCGTTATTATGTTCATGGATTTCAGACCATGCCTTACCGAAAAGCAAGGTTTAGGCCAATTCAATTGTTAGCCTTATTCTAGCCTTTTAAGCCTTGGCAGTCAACTCGCATGTGACTATGTGCTACATAAAAAAACAGTCAAATAAAATGACTGTATTTTTGTTTTCTGGATTTGTCTTTATTTCTAAAAACGTATACCAAATAAACCACCGTCTTCGCTCGAGTCTGTAAATGTTTTTCTAACAAATTTATTTATATCAAATCCTTTACTGAAGTCATTATAAGGAATAGTATCTGAGTTTAGCGTACAAATATACTGAAATCCTCTGCTTTCTGATTCTTTAACTGCCAATTCCAATGCTAAAGCTACTTGTCTTTCATCCACATCTGCAAAAAGAACACTATCGTGAATTAATGGGAAAGACATCCCCTTATCGGCCCACAATTTTGAAAGCATAATATCATAACATAAAATCTTCATATTTTTTATTCCGTGGCTTCCCTCTCTCTCAATGGTCACACCAAATTCATATCCATTCGAAGAAACATCTATCGAAAGATTTCCTGGAGATTCATAAAGTATCTCGGAATTAACATTAAATTGGTTAATGGCTTTATTTTTAATCTCACTTCTTTCATCCAAGCTAACCCTCGCCTCTTGTTGTACTAATTCCAAATCTATTTTTAGCGCACTTTTTCCTTGTTCAAACCTTTTAAGATTATCTATCCTTTTTGAAATATCATTAAACTCACTTGTTAATTTCAGCGCATACTGTTGCATTTTCGTATATTCATCTAAGGCTTTATGGGAATTCAATATCTCAAACAATTCTTTCCGCCTTTCACATAGATTCAATTTTTCATTATCTCTTCTGCTAAAATTTTCTTTTAATCGAGCAATCTCAGAAACAAGAAAATCTTTTCTGTTAACAATTATTTTTTTATGAAACTCCTTAACATCCTCAAGTCTTTTTTTAACACCATTAGGCAAGACAACACCAGCCTCTTCATAGACTTTATTTACGATATTTACATCAACATCCCCTTCCTCTTCAAAGCTATTTTCATAATAACCCAAAAGACTTTTATCACTAATATTATCGTTTGAAAGGTCGTGGATTTTTACAGTAATATCATTAGTTTCTCTTTCTATTTCCTGATATTGAGGGTGGACATTGAAATTTTTTAGTTGCTCCGCCTGCTTGACTATTTCATTCTCCAATCTTATCTTTTTAGCCTCTAGCTCTCCAATGCTTCCCTCCATATCCTTAAGCATCCCACTTTGTGCCTCATTCTTTAGCTGATTTATAATTTTCTTTCTATCTTTCAAAACCTGCCATTTACTTGCATATGTCCAGTCTAAGCCCAATAAAAAGGCATTGTTTATCTGTTTGTCCCATTCTAATTGGTTACCTCTTTGTTTAAATGGATCTAGCATTCCACCTTCCTCGCTATTCCTAATAAAATAGGCTCTACAACTACCGAAAGTAGGGACGTAACTAAAATCAGGATATGAAAAATTCATATCGAATGATAATTTTCCTAAAACTTTAACCCAATCAGTAACGCTCATTATTTGCCTACTTCTGCCAGCAAAAGAATCAACCTCTGGCCTTATTGGCCAATCAGAGCAATCACCATCAATAATAATCTTATTTTTATTTCCGGTATTCCTTGATATGGAGTAATTTTTACCTCCCAATTCAATATCTAGTGTAAAGGTCCAATCAGCAAGCTTCTCGCTCTCAAGAGTTTTATTTATACCACTGCCCAAACAAAATCGAATAATATGAATCAGTGATGATTTTCCCAGACCGTTTCTTGAATCCCTACTTGAAGATTCCTTTGTTCTTTCCGCCAATACAACATTAAATCCAGGTTCCAATATAACCTCCTTGAATGTTTCTCTGTCTGATTTTACTGAAAAAATTCGCATCTTTTTTTATTTTTTATTTATAAATCCATTTTCCATTCCTATGGCGTCCAATGCAAACAAAAAATCTAACGTTATCACAAACGTTTCAAATGTTCTTACCTCTGGAAGCTTTTTAGCCCTGTGCCATAACGAAGAAACATTATATGGCTTATCGAGCATAGATAGTATCCCTGCTCCCATACCAATAAGTGATCTTTTTGTTTGTATGTGTTTTGTTGGAAGAATCATTTTTCAAAAATATCACATTGCTCAAAAAAATATGTGAGAACTGCGAGTCCAGCAGCTCTATTCTTAAAGTCGCCACTACTGTTTGAAGCAAAATCTAACAAACTATCGAAAACATCATCTCCTTGAAGTTTCTCATCAGATATTAACCTGCCGTATTCAGTAATAAATCCTTGCTTTAGTTTTTCACCGAATTCAGAATCCAGTGATTGGCTTATATAATTTTGAACAAGCCTCACCCTAGACATTCCCATCGTGATTTGATTTTCAACTTCAGCACTCAAGCCATTCTTTTTAATTTTGTCCTTGGGGCAAATTCCCTCTATGACATCAACTGGGGATGCGTTTCTCATTAAAAATTGAGTAACAGTCGCAAGTTCAATAAACGTTATTTCGGGAAGTGCCTTATTGGTTTTATCAATTACCCATTTTCTATGATTGTCTTTCATTTTCAATAATACTTCGACTGTATAAACATCTTCTTGGTCATCTATAGTCTTATGATGATTTTTACACAACACCATAAGATTTTCGGAGTTATTTCTATCCCCCTTGACCATATTTTCATCATATCTAGCTGATCCCTCATTTTCACCCTTTATATGGGCGATATCACCGATAAAAGCAACTCCTCCACCATTATTTTCTTTTACTAAAATCTCATTGCAAATCTCTTTTCCAAAAGAAAAAGCGCATCTGTTTCCCGATTCAGTAATCACAATTTTAGTATTTCGTTCACTAGGTGGCATAAAATTCTTATCTTAATACACATCACAAATCTTTTTAAATTATACCACAAAAAAATAAAATTGACCCGAATAAATATTATCCTGAATACAATTGAAGATTTCAGCGCCTATTTCGCCAAATTTTGGCCTACGGGTGACTTTCGTGGTCTATTCGGGTAAATCGCCACTACCCTCGCCGAAATTCGCACAAACCGCAGAATATTCGCTTATCCAGGTAAGCAGCATTACTTAGCTATTTCCTCATCTATTTTTTCCGAAGGTTCAACCTTCGGAGCTATTTTTCTATTTATTCGCTTTGGAAGTTTTTCCGCTTTTTTCGGTATTATATAAACCTTTCTAATTAAATTCTCTACAATATCCATTGCAATATCCAACTCAACATCCTTCGGAGTAATAATTTCATGCACAGATCTATTTCCTAACATTCTCGTGCCGTGCAAAGTTTCAGCTTCTTGATTTGTTAATACCCCCTTTAAGACTAAATCATCAATTCTTTTTTCTAGGTCTTTACCTTCTGCATTCTGTTGTTTGCATATTGATTCAACTAAAATTCTTACTCCTGCCCCCGATAAAACATTTAGTTTGGCACACATAGCTCCATGCGTCTCGTTATACATACCCCTTATTTCAAATGGCAAAAAATAAACATCATCCAGGCTTTTTCTCCCAATAATCCTACCAGGATAAAGCTTCTCACGCTCTAAATAAATCATATCCCCAGTCTCACAGTCAGTAGCATAATCCTCTGAACAACTCGTTATGGAACGAAAAGATATTTGATCACATCCTTGACACTTCACAATTTCAAATTTATCCCATCCATATATCTCCGCCTCATCCTCTAACCAATGATTTTCGATTGATTTTAAAACAATATGATTAGTCCCTAAATCACACATGCGACAAGGGAGTTTGCATATTTCATTTATTGTTTTATCACTTAATTCTTCATTTCTCATATTATTCTAAAAAATCTTTTTTAACTGATTTCAACTTCCTCCAAATTTCAACCATAGCTAAAGTATCAAGATGGCAATAATTTTTGAGCGCCTGCACTTTCATATTTTTTTCATCTTCAGAATATTCCCCTGACACAATGCGATTCCAAGTATCTGATGCGGTACCACCTTCTTGAATATGCAAATCTTTATATGAAAGATGAGGAACAAGAGCCGGCAAAACATATTTTATTGAAGCACTTCCCTTGAATTCTGGATGATCATACATTGTGGTTTTTCCGTAAAATGGAATCATCAGGTCAACAACTCTATTGTTTACACTTTGCATAAAATTACGATACTCCGGCAAGTGCTTCCCGATTTCCTCATTTCTGCTTTTTTCAAAACTCTGATTCCAAACAATAACACTTCCTGTTTTAGGGAGATGCTTTTCCAGTGCTTTTGCAAAACTTTCATCAGGACAACCTTGATCGGTATAGATAAAATCATAATGTTCCAATTCGCTCTCGTGTGAGTCAATCACATGCAGTGAAAATTGAAAAGTTATTTGCTGATATGGACTGTACCCATTATATCTTGGCAAAGCTGATGGGTATGTTTCATAATCAAGAAATGACAATGGATATTTCATCGTTCCTAAAAATTCAGCAATGCCTTTTTTATCAATATATTCCTTGCCAGACTGCGCCGTATCCACCTGCCTTCTTTGATTGTCAGATAATTTGAAATCAGCAGGCACATCATAAATACTTAAAATTCCACCGTCCACCAACTCGGCCAATTTTTTCTTGTTAGTGCCGATTCTTGAAATTGAATGAACGGAATATTCTGGCAAATCAGAATTTGAATACCAAGAAGTAGTACAATGCGCATTTTTTCCTTTCAAGATACAATCGCAATTGCCCCTTGGCTCATCTTCGCTGGATAACAGCTCATAGGCTCCTTCCATTTTCTGCTTAATATCCTTTAGTTTCTCATTTACCTTATTAGTTAAGTCCTCTATAAAAAATAGTTCTTTTAAGTTAATGTCGCCAGAACGAACATATTTTTTATTAAGCCTAATCAAATTAAGAGTTCCAACCTCAATACTCAAATCATTCAGAACATTCTTTTGAAAAGCCATGTCTATCAAATAATCTTCAGTTTTTCTTCCCCCACTCTCTTCCGAAATTGTTGATGATTTCACCTCATATAGATCATAAGCATTTGTATTCGTGTTAAAGACGAAAATATCAGCGACTGCAAGATATTTTTCAGTTGCAAAAACAGGCTGATAAATCACAGCAGTCTTTTCTTTCAAGAGCTTTCTTGTACGTTCTGCATCATCGCGGTTTTCAACAAGAATTCCACCGGGGAAAAGACCACGTGCAAGTTCATCAATTTGATTTCCGGTATCAATAATATTCAACTCAAAAGAAGAAAGTGCCTTTTTCTTATATACCTCCGGCTTGTGAATTTTCAACCAAGCATTTTTTGCACAATCGAGGCATATCAGAAAGTTTGTTTTTGATAATTTCATATAAGCTATTATCTTTTTAGATCAATAATCATAGGGACATTTGATTTTATTGCCTTGCCAGTAACAATTGCATGATATTGTTTTAAATTTGGAAGAGTTGAAACAAGATCCTTGCCAACATAGTTTCCTAAGAAATTAAAACTAGTTTCGTCAAATGCTTGAAAACAAATTACTGTGTTGCATTGAGTCAAAACTGTTTTGGAGACATTTGCAGTTCTTTGAGCAATAATCATCATTCCAACTCCATATTTTCTTCCTTGCAAAGCAACCTGACTCATCTTATTAACTAAAGCTTTATTGGATCCATAATCTCCAAGGTCTCCCAAAAAGGAAGTTTCCGGAGTAATAGTGTGTGCCTCTTCGAGTACTAATGATATTTTAACCGGCGTGTTTTGATTGTATTTTTCTTTTGCAAAATTAAATATAGTTTCAAATAGTTTTTCTGTTTGCTGTATTACTTCAGAAGTATTAGACATGGCTGACAATCCAACAATACCAACTTTTCCTTCATCATTTTCCAAAAAATTATTAATATTCGCACCACCTAATAGTGTATTTTTGATATCATATTTATTCAATTCTTTTTCCCATTCACCAGTAAAATCAATGCAAATAACCTTAGTGTCTTGCTTGAGTTGATTTATAATTTCGCGCGCAAGAAAAGATTTTCCTGATCCAGTGACCCCAAGAAGTGCCATATGGTGACTAACAGCATCAGCCAAATTAATAACGGATGGCAATGATGTATTCGGAATTATTCCGAGTTTGTAATCAGGATATTTAAAACTTTTTACCTCAATATCGGACGTATCCGCTTTAAAAATTGGGATATTAATAGATGGAACCCAACCATACTTTTGAAAGGACAGCTCGTCATTTATCCATTCTCCGAGTTGAATTGCCTCGCCCTTGATAAAACCAGTTTCATTTCGATGTTCAAGACTTTCTTTTTCAGTGACGCCATTAACTACTTGATAAAATAATCTTCTACCATTGGTTCTTAATTCAACCAAATCTCCCTCTTGTAGATCATCTTGTTTTTTTGAGTATTCAAATTTAATCTTTCCTATATTTGAACCCTCAATCACTATACCTACAAAATTGTCTGTACGCAGTTCTTTTTCTAAGGTAGAGATTTCTTCCTTATCGGATACTTTATAGACAACATTTTTTTCAGAACCAGAGCTGTTTTTTGCTATTTTGCCTAATTGTAGAATCTTTGCCCATTTCTCTTGATTAAGCAGATACGTATCAAAAACAATACCTGACATTAAAAAATCATTTGAATCTTGCATTGAATACCTAAACTTAACAATATCAAATTTCAAAATACCCTTCCTATCATCAAAAAGTTTAACCAGGAAAATCTTCTTGGATTGAACACCAAAAATTTCACCGATTGCATTCTCAGATAATTCTTTGGTATTTATAATAAATGTGCTTTTTATCTTTTTTGGATCTATTGCTAAAATAAAAAACCAAATGATAAGCAAAATTAATGTATAGGTGTTTTGCGTTGAATAATACGTAAAAAGAAAATAAAGGAAAACTGCTGAATATAAAATTTTGCCTTGACCAAACAAAACAACAAAATTTTTTAACCATTCGGCAATCTTATTTTTGTTGTGTTCGGGGCTTTTGTTTTTATCCTCTAAGGCAATCGCAACTATTGACGCAATTAGAAGCGACAGAAGAATAGTCATTGCAAGCCACCATGGAAATTTATTTTCAAAACTGCTTTTTATTGAAAGAAAAACAAGTAATAATGGAACGGCATTTGTAATTACATTTTTGGGAGAAGTATAGTAAGGCTCGATAAAAAGAAGTGAAAATAAAACCATAAAAATACCCGAATAAAACCAAAGGTTTAAAACATCAGGATCTGGAAAAAGATTTCCAACAAAAAACCAGTTTAGCGAGACAAAGATTAGACCAAAAAACACTAATAAAAAGAATCTGTTGTGAAAGATCTCATTGATTATGCCAAAAATTTTTAATTTTGAAGTATTACTAATCATATCGCCTCAATTACACTGAATATCAATAATCTATTTATTCCATTGTTAAAAACTATTTTATCGAATTCCAGTTATCCAAAAAATATCCCATTTCATGTTCCTTGTTCCCCAGATATACATGATCATTCCTGAATTTAATATTCACACGATAGCGCTTGCCTTGACCCACTTCCAATATTGCTTTTTCATGAACCTTCTTTTCTATTTCAAGAAAAGGCAAAATCAAAAAACGGTTCTGTTTTTCTCCATGTAAAACAAATATGTAAAATATGCTGCCACTACTGTGACGCTCGAATGATACTTTCCGAATATCAAAAACATATGTATCGAAACGATTCAGATTTGAAGTTTTTACCTGTATTCCGAAGAGCTGATTTCCTTTTACTGCCACAATATCCATTCCGACATCCACACTCATGATACTAGCGTTGAAACCGCGAAAAAGAAGTTCACTGCAAACCAGATGCTCTCCGCCTTTTCCGGTGAATCCGCTTTCGACTACCAGCCTCTCTTCCGCCTCTTTTTCGGCTTCTATAATTTTAGGTGTTTGCTTTACCTCTTTTTTATCATGATTAAGTGTAAAAGTTCCGGGTGCGGTTTTCATGAAATCCGAGCCTTTGCCCTTGTTTTTGATATCTACTGTAATTTGGGCGTTCATTGAAGATTCAGGCGTTGCACCCTCAGTTTCCAAAATTCCCGATTCCAAAGCTAACCGAGTGATTTCAGTATAATGCAAAGGCTTTCCTGCTTTTTTCAGCACTTCAATTGCTGATTGCTTGAATGTATTCATAACTATTTATCTTTCTTTGCTATTTTTAAATCGCTAAACTTGCCACTGTCGACTGGATTGTAATTTTTTCCGTTGGAATAATCACATATCTCCAAGGCTTTACTATCCCAAACTTTCCAATATTCTTATTGACTACCTCACAATACTTTTCTGCAGTTTGTTTTTTTGCTTGCACGCTTAAATCATGAATTTCTAATTCTGGCTTTACTTCAATCATAACTATCTCACTTTCAAATTCCACAACGAAATCAGGTTCATAGCGGTGCGATTCACCCTCCACATTACGCCAATATAATCCCTCAAATTGGTTCGGAGCTGGTCGAAGCCAATCTTCCACTGATTCATCACTATCCAATAGATATGCTAATCGAACTTCATCAGAAGAATCAAAGCGATACATCGAATGACATGCCCTTTGAAATTGTCCGTAAGTAAATTTAGCACTAAAAGTGTTGAGTTGTGATTCAAGAGAAACTGGTTTTTCACCAATGGACAATGAAATATTATATTGCTCCAAATATGGTTTTGGTTCTTCCACCTCAGATTCCAAATAACTTTCAGATTTCAATTCTTGGTGTGCTAAAATTTGTTTATTGATATCTTCAGCAATAGAGTGGACATTACTATCAATAATCAATGCCAGATTATCTTCATCAATCGCTTTTGAGCGATAATGTCCCACTGCCTGTCCTGCCAATTTCAGCAATAATTCCTTTTGATTTGGATCATCATAATCTATTAATGGAAAATCTAAAAGCGCGCCAATAATAGCACTTTGGGGAGTTTGCCCATTGCTCGCACCAAAACTATTAACCCTTGTCATCTCTGTCGTTCGGCGCCCAGGAACGTCTTCGCCAAGCAAATTTTTTCCGCGATCATTTTGCAATTGCTCTTCAAGAATTGCACGTTCATTTGTGTATGTATGTAATAAACTTGCTTCTAAGTCAAATGAATTTATTACAAGTTCTCCAAAATGTGGGGTAATCGTTAGTCGCGGAATTGGAATATTTCTTTCCTCCATTGTTTCTACTGATTTTTGAGCAATTTTAGCAAGCTCATCTTTTGCTCCGTCACTAAAAGATCCAAACAAAGTCCCAGTCACAAAAGATGGACTTGCTGGCGAAGACTGTTGACCGTGATAGCTAGAAAAAGTGAGATTTTTTATTGTTTCCTTGGATAAGTCTCCGACTAATTCATCTTTTTTTGTTGCAATAAATTTTTCTCGCAAACCAATATCCATTGCATCTATCCGTGGAATGACTGAAACTAATTCTTCCGCTTTCTTTTGCAGTTCTTCCATTACTACTTCGTTGTGAGTTATTTCATCTTTAACAGTATCAAGAACAACCGATTGAACCTCGGTTAATACTTTTACTTCTTTGACTTCTACTTCTGAAACTGCTTCTACTTGACCTTGGATCAATGGAGAATCTTTCGCAAGTGCAACAACCTTAGCAAATTGTTCATGAGCAACAAGAACTAGTCTATCCACTAATGGCACTCCCGTTCGTTCTCCATATGGCAATCGCAATCCACGCCCAATTGTTTGTTCAGTTAAAATTGCAGCTGCAGATTCACGCAATGGCGCAATCGTATAGACATTTGTCACATCCCATCCTTCTTTTAACATGTTAACGTGAATCACAACTTCCACTATGTTATCAGGATGTTCAAGTGAAATTAATTTTTCAATATTTTCATCCGCTTCATCACCATGAAGCTTAGTATGTATTTCAATAACTTTTCCCTTAAATTCTCCTCCGCGAAAATCATCACTATCAATCAGGGCCCGCAACTCTGCAGCGTGAGTAGTGTTTTTTGCAACAACTAATAACACTGGTTTCACTCTTGGCACGTTATTTTCCAATGCATATTCCCTCAATGCATTTTTTGCACGCTCATGAAAAAATACTGCCAATTGGAGCTTGCGCGCATCCGTTTCAATTGATTCAGAATCAAACTGACCAAAATCCACATCGGCCTCCGTGCCTATCCACGGATCCTTAACTAATTTTCCCCTGATGGCATCACCAAGATTATAAGAATATAGAACATTTTTCATTCTAATTTGTCTTGCATTTTTCCCTGAACCTCGCGTGCCTAAATATGGTGTAGCGGTCATTTCCAAGCCAAAGAGAGGGTCGAGTATATCCAATGCTCCAAGAGCAGCATCGGCATGATAGTGATGAGCTTCGTCTAGCATTACCACGAGATCATTATGTGATTTCAAATAATCAAAATATGATTCACCTGCAGTTTCCCATGCTTTAGTTATTCCACGCTCACTCGTCATGTCTTTCTGGGCAAATTGTTGAATATTAAAAATATTGATTTCAATCTGATTATCAAAAAGAGTTTTTCCTCTCTGATTTGTATAATTATCTGTTGTAATTATTTTTGTAGTATTCGGATTTATTTCCTGAACACCCTTAAAAACATACTTAGGATTACTTGCCTTACTAAAATCTTCAAGTAGTTTACGGAAAATGGTCAAGTTTGGTGCCACGATTAAAAAATGCTGTATGTTATAAACCAAATATAAATAAGCCACAAAAGCACCCATTAATCTTGTTTTTCCAACGCCAGTAGCTAAAGCAAGGGTATAAGCAGGAAAAGCTCGCTCAAATTCTTCAAATTCTTTGGTTTCAGATTTAGTACTAAAATATTTTTTACTTTCCGCCATAATCTCTGCAATATTACCTCGTGTTTCCTTTTTCATGCGTGCAAGTAATTTCTGACCAGATTGTGACTCCAAATAATTTGCAAAGAGTTCTAAGCTTTTTACTTGTGGAGCACGCAAACTCATAGCGCCATTGATGTATTTTAGTGCTTCTTGTGGAATCATATGTTTATTCGTTATCATCTTCCTCCGCTTCAATTTCAATCTCTTCCACAGCGGATTCTTTAATTGGAAGTAGATATTCTTTTTTACCAAAATGACATGCTTTTAAAATTGATTGTGGTATTTTTTTGATTGTAATGCGTCTATCAATTTTATCCGCACCTGGTTCAAATTTCTTGGGACAAATAATCAACGACTCTCCTTCGGTTAGACGTCCAGCAATTTGTTGAATCATCCCACTAGTAAGAAGTTGGGTTGTCACATAAAGATAGTTCTTTCCTTGCCCAACACCATGTTTCCAATATTCTGTTTTACTTGGCTGATAAGCAAAGCTCATCAACTTACACATTGCTTTGATGAGTTTGGAATCATCATAAAAAACATCAATTACAGCATTGCCAAATTCATCTTTAGTAATAAAACTTGGAGCCAGTTCATAAAATTTATATCCACCACCACCTTGCCACTCGACTGCTCTACTTATACCACCTTGATCCGATCCGTCTATTACCTTATCCATTCGTACTTTGCAATGTGTGTATGCATGATCCCCCATTTCGATGCCTATATACTTTCTTCCAGTTTTATGCGCAACTGCAGTAGTAGTACCTGAGCCAAGAAATGAATCGAGTACAAAATCGCCTTCACTCGATATCAAGTCCAAAATTCTTTGAACTAGAGCTTCTGGCTTCTTGCCATTCGGGAATAAAACTCCACCCTCTTTCGTTAAATTATTTAAAGGAAAACCTTCCCAGTACGTTCCAAGTTTTTCTAGCTTTACTATGGAATTTTTTTTCTTTACTGCCACATCCTTTAACCAAGCAATTAAATCTCTATTATTGCCTTTGTAAAAGGAGGTTACTGTTTGACCCTTAGATTTACCCGAGCGTGGAACGTAATCGATACTAAAAAAATCCCCTGCGCCTTTTGTTGCGTCCATAACCCTTGTTCGTATTGAACTCTGAGCGTTGGTATCTCTAAATATTTTATCAAAATATTTAAAGTAAGTTTCTTCTTCAGTTAATCCCTCTGCTTTCATCAATTCAGGTATGGTACTTATTTTAACATCACTGTGTTTGTAAATTTTAATAGGTAATCCAGATCCGTCCTGTATTTCAGAGAAAAATGAACGGCTCCCCATGGACATAAAAACCCTAGTATATTTCCAACTTTTACCTTGATCTCTCATTTCATTAATAAGATCAAAAAGATTTTCTTCTTCCAATACCTCATTAAATTTTGGAAATGCTTGGTAGTTTTTTGTATAAATTAATATGTACTCTATATTTTTTTTAAGTCGTTTATCTTCACCGCCCCCACTTGCGCCAGCCGTCTGCTTCATTTTAACACTTACTTGATTAATAAAATTTGATCGCCCGAATACTTCATCAAGCAATACTTTTAAATAAGCTTGCTCGACATCATCTAATTGTATGCACAATACTCCGTCATCACTCAAAAGCATTTTTAGTAATTCCAATCTTGGCTTCATAAGAGAAAGCCATGTACTATGTTCCACACTATCATCGTAATGCTCAAATGCATTTCCAGTATTATATGGTGGATCCATATAGATACATTTTATTTTGCCTTCATACTCTGGCAAGAGTGCCTTAAGCGCAAGAAGGTTATCCCCATGAATAATCATGTTTTCAGTGTTGGGATCTTTCTCACAATTAGAAAGGTCTGCATTTTCTTCCAAAATACGAGGTTCAATGTTGGCAATGTCATACTCAGAATTATCTTTTCCAATCCATGTAAGTTCTAGTTTTTGTTTGTTATTTGCCATATTTTTTAAACACCTTAAATCTTATTGCAAGTACTAATGTTAGTGCTTTTTGTTTAGTAATAATCATCGATACATATTACTATTATTGCACCATTCCCATTGATTGGCTAGTCTTTTTATGGACCCGTTATTTGGCCAAATTTGGGCCAACGGGCGTATTTTGTGCCGAATTGGTATAACCACCCCAAAGCCGGTTTGCTTTTGCTTACAGCCCCAAACATTCCCTACTGTTCTCTATTACCTGTATTCTTCCAGGAACTCCAGCATTTCTTTTTGCTCAGTAACGGCTTTTTGGGCTGATTCTTCAACGGCTCCAAGCATGCTTTCAAAGATGGCTTTGTCCTTAAGCCCCTTAATACTTTCCAGATTTTTTCTGGACTCCTTAATATGAAAAAGTGCTTTATCGCATATTTCATGGATGACGTCGTACCAGAATATTTTCTGCAATTGCTTCAGCTGTTTTTTCAGATCCAACTCTCCATTATTCTTGGAGGCATTCGGTTTCGCATATCTCTTCAAAACGGAAACTACTGCAGGACTCAATTGTCCTCTTTTCAAATCTTCCTCCCAATCATGTGCATCATCGTTAAGCTGTCGTGCTATGATGTAATTTTCAAAAAATGAAATTAAGTTTTTCATTTCTTCTGATTCCGTTTCATTCGTATTCAGATAAAGAATCGCTGCTGCTCCAAGAGCGTGCCCAATAGACCTGTCGGCTAATTTTTCCATGTTTTCGTATTCCGGCAGTCTTTCTGGAATCATCAGGCATGAGCCTACTATTTTCGCCCGGCAATTTGATGCCTCCCACGAATTGGCCGAATCAATCCTGTCCATTATCTTTCCGAAGAAACTAAGGAACTTCTCGTCATTCGAAAAATTCACCGAATATATCGAAGTCAATTCCCTGAGACAAATGTTTGCCAGAGACAAAAGTTTCGGATCTCCTTCGCCATCCAGAAAATCGTCGTAAATCGTGTAAGCTGTCCACCCGTAAAGGCTGGTGGCACCCAGCTCCGCAATCAAGCGTTCATCTATCTCTTTTTGCCCCAGTGATTTTTGGAAATAATATGGCAGCAACATTATCTGATCCCCTTTGTCTCCTTTCAATATCTTCTTTCTGGCAGCCAAAAAACTTTCCGAGAGTTCGGAGCTTAATTCCGAAAATCTTCGATCTGACATTTCGATTATTCTCTTGCGCATCTTTTGTTGCTTGCTGTCTGCCAGTTTTCCTTTGCTCTTCATTTTTTTGTCCGGAGTCGAAAATTTTCCCAAAGCTTCAAGACAGAATGCGGTCGTCAACTCTGAGCTGCCGGCATAATGCTTCCGCTTCTTTTTGATGAATTCTATTACGAACGGATGCTCTTTCCATCCACCTGATTTTTGGTGTCGTAAAATATATTCAATGCTTCTTTCTAGTTTTTCTTTTTCGTATCCGAAATTTATGAGTGCACTGATGGCCAATGCGGTTTCCAATGGATTGCCCCAGGAGTGGTTGCATTGCCTCTTTTCAAGAAGATATGAAAGAGCCTTGCTTTTCTTTTTCCCCTTGTACCATCTGGAAATAAAATAAATCACGGAATTCTCCGAATGATAATACGGGGAATCATATTTATCGGAAGCGATTGCTTTTTCTGTAAGCGAGACTATGCTCGGCAAAGTCACATCCTGAAGCGAAAGAAAGTAGCCCACATTGCTGTTGACTGCAAGGTCTGTGTCCTTCCAGCCCTTGTTCGCATCCGGTGGAGTGATCCAGGTGAAATACGGACCGCCCTCCTTGCTTTCACTGTATGCCAGAAGATTAATTACCTTGGCTATCGCTCCGGCGGAAACGGACTTGGAATCGTATCCCGTCAAAGCAGCCACGGCGCAGCATGTGTCATCCAGGTCTTCAGGATATGGCGACTTACTGCTTTCAGCAGAATTCCTTTTCCAATAATTCCATGACCAAAACTCGCTTCGCTGACCCAAAATGAATTTTGAAACATTATTCTTTATTTTTCCCAGTTCTCCCATATTCGGAAAACTGTTCAGACTAGATAATATCAGACTTGTGGGAAAGGCGGATTGATTTTCTTCATAGCTACTGAAATTTTTGGAAGTCGAAACACGATTGGAAAAACTTCCATCTCGTTTTTGTTTCTGGCTCAAGTAATTAATACCTGAAGATATAGCATTTTCTATGTCCTTATCAAGATTCATTTCTGATTGGTATTTCTATTATGAATTTGCAACCTTGTCCCAAGACGCTTTCGAGTCTTATTGTCCCGCCAAACTCTTCTTCGACTATATTTTTCACAGTCGTAAGGCCTATTCCTGCTCCTTTTTCAGGACCCTTGGTGGTAAAAAATGGCTCGAATATTTTATCCTTTATTTCTTCCGGTATTCCACCTGCCCAATCTTCAATGATGGTCACTGCATTGCCGTCAGACTTGTTCAGATTTATGTTTATGCTTCTCTCTTTCTGTTCGCCACTTTCATAAGCATCCAATGCGTTCAAGACTATGTTTATTATGATCTGATTGAATTTTATCGGATTTCCATAAGTAACGATATCGAACTCGCCCGCAAGATTTATCTCGACATTTTCTATTTTCAACTTGTATCCCAATATCTTAATAATACTTAATATTTCTTTTTTCATTGAAAACATCGAGTCCGATTTTTGGTTTTGAATTTGTTTCTTTGCGGCATCTATGTAATCCATTAAAACGTCTTTGGTCTCGTTTGCCTGCCTTAGCTGCTCTTTTATTTGAACCAGCTCTTGCTGACTGGAGTCACTGGCTTTTTCTATATTGAAAAACAAGAATGTCATGTGATTGATTAGATCGTGAAAAAGTCCCGAGGATATTTTGCCGAATTCTATGAATCTTGCGGCCTGGTTCATCTTTTCCGCCTGGATCTTTTCCAGCTCCTCTGTTCTTTCCCTAACTCTTATCTCCAACATGTCCCGTTCTTTTTTGAGTTCTTCTTCTGATCTTATCGCCCGTTTAAGTGAGCTTGCTATTTCACGGTTATATAACCAGGACACGACGGAAATTATCATGAAGGTAATGGCGAATTCAACCGCATCATTCATCATTAAAGCTTCAGGTTTCCAATATAGTTTCGGATGCGTGATATTGCTTATCTGGAAATAGGTGAGAATGATAACAACCGATGAAATCACAAACGTCATCTCGAAGGCAAAACGGGCACTGACAAGTATCCCCGCTATTACGATAATGAGCGCATATGTTATCAGTCCCTGAGGAAGTTCAACTCCCCAGCGGTACACGGTATATGTGGTGAAAAGAAAAAATGTCAGAACCAGCAAATACGAAGAAATCATGAACAATTTGTTTCTTGATAAAAGATAGAGTATCAGAAAAAATCCAAAGACTATTGTCGCTGTTCCGATGGGTATTCCACTGTAATGACTTTCAGTTATTGAACCGAAAAAAGCAAGGAAGCTGAATATGCCGGAAAGGACTATCGAACTGATCAGTATGACATTGAGGATAAATTCTTTTCCACGCTGCTCCTCACGGACAGCTTTTGACTCTAGTAATTTTTTATACGAAAAACGAGCAACCTTTGCAAAAAGACGCTTGAAAAAAATGCGGGCTCCGATGACCCTGTCTTTTATTGATTGCTCGTTAATAGTTTTATATGGCATCCCAGGGTTGAGCGACGCTTGCGATTGACACCACAAATGCGCTCAGTGGGACTGCATGTCTAAGCTTTTTGCTTGTCAAAATTTTCTTGATGATTTTCTTTTTCATTTTCTTATTGTTATTATTTTGATAAAAATAATTCCTCGACCAAGAATCATGTTTCCATTGTATCAAAACGAGGTAAAGAAAAGGTAAAGAAAAAGTTGAGAAATCAGTTCAATTCTATTTTATATCCTCTACCGTTTACCGTTTGAATAATGCTCTCTTTCCTTCCGCTGTCTATCTTGGCACGCAGGTTTCTTATGTGCGACTTCAGCGTATTGGAAAAAACGTCCAGCTCCATGTCCCACACGTGCTCAAGTATATCTCCCTGAGTCAATGTGCGTCCTGCATTCTTGGCAAGATATTCCAAAAGCATGAACTCTTTGCGGGTAAGACGTATCTTCTTTTTTCCACGCGTAACTTCATGATTACTTGTATCTATAATCAGATCGCCTATATTAACAATTTCATTGACGGCAATATTGGGGCGACGCATCAATGCTTTCACTCTGGATAGTAACTCTTTGAAGGAAAATGGTTTAGTAAGGTAATCATCCGCACCTCCATCCAGAAGGTCTACTTTGGTCGCGATATCCGATAATGCGGAAAGCATCAATATCCTGACTCCTTTCTTTCTCTCGCGAATTTCACGGCACACCTCTATGCCTATTTTCTTCGGAAGCACATTGTCCAGAATAACCAGATCATAATCATTAGAGCGAGCCAGATAAGATCCTTTTTCTCCATCCGTTGCCACATCCACTGCAAAAAGCTCGACTTCCAGATTCGATTTCAGAAACTCAGCTATTTTCGGATCATCATCTATAACCAAAATTCGCATATTTTTTGAACGCTGATATTTTATGCAACACAGATATTCTATCATTTTAAATCCTATTTGCCCATACGCAAAAACAAACCGAAAACGCCCACAAAGAAAGGCGCGCACCCGTAAGAGTGTTTTCTTTGCAGAACGCTTATATATTCGGATGCCAATTGCGAAATCGTATTATTACCTTAAAAAATTATATTCTGAGATACTGGTTCGCATCGACCCTCCGTAATATTCCTCCCTCTCTGAAATACTCCGGACAAGAACCTTTTTAATCTCCAAGAAATTCATCTTGCTGGAATTATTATAACTGCAGCAGTGATAATTTTCGGTAAAAAATTGGTAAATATTTTGTAAAGATTTTTACTTTTTGAATTCGGTCTTTATAGCATCGACTCGCCGTGGCTGTCTTTCATTCTTTTGAGAAAACCGCGCCTGGTACGCGAAGCCACTTTCCACCAGTTCACGATTTTTCCGCTTTTTATTTCTATCACAACCCTGCCGAATCCCTCTTCTTCGATTGAAGTGATATCCTTGGCTATGTCTGACAGGATTATATTGCGTTCATGCCCTGCCGGCATTATTGATTTTTGATTATTTGTTCGGTTCATATTTTAATCTTTTTTTGAAAGCTATATGCCAATAAATTAGGGCGTGCCAGGCGTGATCCGTGCCGGTAGTCGTTTCCCATTCTCGTTTTTCCTGACCGTATTGGTTTGTTACCGTTCTTGCATACATTGTCTGAGAATGGTCTATGAGCATTCGAAAAGTCGCGTCATTTGGCTTCATGGCAAATTTTATCTCGCCTCTACGCAATGAGGAGATGGTATCGTCAATAATACGGTTACGCGAAGTGAGCACCTTCACCTCTTCCTCGAAAACTTTTTCGCCTTCTTCCGCTTCATCGCTCCAGCGAATGACCTCCAGCATTTTCGGGTCTTCCTTGTAAAAATTGACATAGACGCGATACGGAAACTGACGAGCCAGACGCAGTGCTTCTTCAGTCCACGGCATGGCATCAATAACGCAAACCCGTATATCATAAAATTGAATGAGTTCAGCCATATATTCCCAACGTGTTTTATTCGGGCGATCCTTGATTTTGCCGATCCAGAATATCCCTTTGGCATTGCCAATCACTACGTGATTCTCGTCTCCCGTGTCCGCTCCCATAACGTTCCAGCCTGAGGTTTCAGCTTCCTCATTGGTGATATTACGAAGAAACAGTCCCTGGGGAATTTTCTGATCAGCGGCAATGTACGGTAATCCCAAAACGAAATTATAGAAATACCGCAAATCCTCGGCATTGGATTCTTCCGTCAGAAGGTCAGCTGCTGAGCGCCATGGGCATATCATCTGACTTATCCAATATCCGCTTATCGCTTCTCCTGGATATCTTGCCACCCATCTTCCGTTATCACATGCCCAGCGCGGAGTTATTTCCTTTCTGCATTTCTGACAAATATAGATTCTTCGCTCACGGTCCACGTTCTTTTCCCATTCCATGTGCTGTTCATGATCGCAATGAGGGCAATTGAAGCGCCAGTGCTTCTGGTCAGATTGTCCAAAAAGTCTGTCAACTCCCACATCGGGAACAGTCGGAGTCGAGAAGTAATGTTGGCTTCTTATTTTTGAAAATCCCATGCGACTCGTATAATCGCGAATAACCTCGGCCTTGGATTTATCCAGCTCGTCATGTATGTTGCGGTCAGACGTGAGCATGATCGCTTCTTTTTCCGTGTAAGTTCCCTTGAAAAACAAGAATGATTTTCCTATCTGTTTCTGCTCAATGGAATCCACGTCCCTGCCGCTCACTCCGTCCAGAATGCATGCATTTATTTTCATGATGCGATTTACTTTGCTTTTCACGAACTCAGCCACATCATCAGCCGTGGGAAGGGTGTATATCTGATTGATTCCCCAGAACCGTGCTGCATGAATTGCCCGCAAAATCTCCATCGTGCTTGCTCCGATCTGGGAACCCTTGCGTATAACCTGCACAGGCGTACGGTCTGAATAAATATCCAACATGAAGCGGTGATCGGAAAATTCAATCGGATCACCGCTTTCACTCTTTACTCCATTCTCTTTGATCCAATACAAAATGCTATTTTTTTGCTTTTCCTTTTCGTTCATAAAATGCTTTGATAGATTCGTCTATTGCTTCTCCTAGCTCCTGCTCTTCTGCAGTCGGTGGCTTCTGTTCTTCTTCCCTAATGCTCAGCTCATGCTTGCCCAAAGACTCCCCCATCTCTGTGCGAAACATTTCCCATAATTTTTTAATCTCATCCACTGTCGCACCTTCGCCTTTTTTCATCTGCTTCTTCAGTGACTGAATTTTTTCCCAGAAAATCTCACCTATCACAAAAACTTTTTTCTGTTTTATTTCTTGCGCCTTTTTACGAAGTCCTTCCAAATCTTCGGTTAGTTTGAGCTCTTTACGTTCGACCCAGCGAAACTTTTTCGACCAATTCTCCAGAGTCGTATCGCTCGGTTTCTTGCCCAGCCTGTCGACGAATTCTGCCCCAGCTTCACCCAAGCTTTGCCCAACCTTGTCCCACAGGCCAAATGTCTTTCTAAGACTTCCTGCTTCACAATACAAAAGCCAGGCGGTGTATTGCTGCTCCGTCTCTCCAGGCATTTTAGATGTTGTAATTGCCAGCTTTGCCATAATTGTCGTGAAGTTATTTTTGCTTTACATTGTTCCAACGTTTTCGAATGACATCGCACCAGCACGGATCAAGTTCCAACAGATAACAGGTGCGACCTAGTTTGTTTGCGGCAAAAAGCGTACTGCCTGATCCGCCGAAGAAATCAACGATGATATTACCCATTCGGCTGGAATTCTTAATCGCCCGCATGATGAGCCACTCTGGTTTTTCCGTCGGATGCTCCATTTTAGTAACTGCCTTTCTGGGAAATTCCCACACGTCACTCTCGTTATTATCTCCAAAGAAAAAATGCCTCTCGCCCTTTTTCCAGCCATATATTAATGGCTGAGCCTTGGTTTTGCTCTTGCTTCTCTTGGCTTTCATGATCTGTTCGTATTGTTTTTTGTAATCGCTCCATCCGATAGAAAAAGATGGTTTGACCCACACTATCGTCGATGAAAATTCAAAGCCCGAATTCAGCATTTCGTAGTACCAGAGCGGATAACTAGTGTAGCCGGTGCAGACATAAATCGTCGAGCCGGGTTTCAGAATTTCATGGTAATTGGCAAACACTTTTTCACTGAATGCTTCGAAGTCTTCCTGGCTCTGTTGGTCGCCCAAAATCCTTCCCTGCTCTGTAGGAAATTTACCGCTTTTTTCATGACTCACATGAGCGACGTTATACGGCGGATCAGTAAAAACCATATCAGCCTTTACAGCCTCCATCAGTTTTTTCACATCCTCTATTTTCGTTGCATCCCCGCACATGAGACGATGCCTTCCCAGCTTATATATCTCGCCATATTTTGACTCCGGTTTTTTTATTTCCTCATATTCCTCTTCAGCAGTTTTATCTTCCTCGTCTTCCGGCTCATCAAGTATCTGCGTATCAAGAAGATTACTGATTTCAACCTCATTGAAACCAGTTACTGTCAAGTCAAAATCTGACTGGTTGAGCTCTACCATAAGTTCAGCCAACTTTTCATCATTCCAGCTTCGTCGTTCGGCAATTTTATTTAATGCCAGACTCAATGCTTTTTCTTCTTTTTCGTTAAGGTCTACCAGGTCCACGTTTTCTTTCGGTATCGTTTCCCACCCCAACTCCTTAAGTACCATAACAGTCAAGTTACCGCCCACAATGAAACCGTCGCGACCCTTATGAGTGTTGATCGTTACGAGTCCCCGAAGTCCGAATCTTTCAATAGACCGCTTCAAAGCATCGACGTCATCACTCTTGATTTCCCGCGGGTTATAGGACGGATGTTTGAGATCTGAAATTTTTATTATTTTTGAATTTTTATCCATAAACGTGTTAAGAATAATTTGATTCGAATTAAAAAGCGCATCCATTTCGAAAGATCCATATTCACTTCAATTTCTTCTTCCCTTTGAATCATATCAATGCGTCGACTTTGAGTTTCGGCTAAAAGTTCACGGGGGATAGAAACGCTATCGATGGATTTATTTATTTTCTCCGACTGGGATTTCTTTTGGAATATTTTTAGTGCGAACATATTCTTCTTCTATTAATTTTTTTGTTTTAAGCATGGCGTTTTCGACTTTTTCGATCCGCTCCTGAAACTCAGCTGCAAGTTCTTTCTTGGTTTTTTGTCCGTCTAGGCTGAATGGTGTCATGCGCGGAACTATAACGTCATCGTCGCCACGATCTTCCATGTTCAAAATGGCTATTTCCAATCGCAGCTTTTCCTCCAATAATGAGTCGTGAATCAACTCCAATGTTTCAAGTCTTGTTTTCATATTGTTATTATTTCGAATTTATCTTTTTTAACATTCCATCGCCAGTATTCTTTTGATGTATGCGGCGGTTTGGGAAAAGCCATCATTCTTTCCTGATCAGCCCTTGATCGCGAACTGAAGCGTTCAGTGCTGACTTGAATAAAGCGAATATTTTTCTTATCGACAGCTATCAAATCCCAACATCCGAAAAGATCTTGGGGTTGAAATTTCGCAACACGAGCTTTTTCAATCCAATAACCTTCTTGCAGAATAATATCGTATGCTTTCCGCTCGAAAAGTTTTCCTTTTTTAGTTCTGTTCATAATTATTTGTTTTGACAGATTTTGTTTATTTGTCCTGCCCGTAGCGGCAACGCCGCCGTTTTGATTAGTGCACTTCCGATGCTGATCCTACGCTCTTGGCAGGTCCGGCACATCGAGTCGAACACTAAGACGAGCTTTGCTCTTGCGACCGACAAGACTCATAATCGCGCGTATCGCCTTAATAGCGCGTCCGTCTTTTCCGATCACAATTCCAGCATCACCTTCTCCAAGTTTTACAGAGAGGAGAACTCCCATTTCATCGACGTGCCTTTCTACCTGCACCTCTGCAGGATAATTAACGATAGCCCGCAAAATCTCCTCCAATAAGTTCTGATCTTGTTCCATATGTTTTAACTTTTCTTTATTATTTTTTATCTTTCAACTGCCTGTCGACCAGCAGGCAAAATGTGTGGATTAGCCACACTCGAAGAGTCAGACTATTGGGTCCCAAACTCCTCAAGTATTGCTAATGCCTTCATCAGCTTCTTTAATCGCTCTCATAATTTCAACTGCCACATGTGGAACAATTGCATTTCCGAGGGCTTTTAATCTTTCTATTCGATGTCTTGATTTTGATAATTCAAGTCCGTCCAATTTTGCGGGTAGCCCATCATCCACTCCACAAAGTTCGGCTGCAACTTCAATCCAGATTCTTTCCCAATCTCTTCGTTCAAAATTTTCCCACCCTTGCCATTTGGTCTGCTTCCCGGATTTCCTGCTCTCGGCGTAGGCAACACCGCCAACACATCTTTTACCTTCACTCCGAATCTCACTCCCTTTTGATTCATTCTGCTCCACCGTCCATTTCGCAGTTCCGCATTTTTCACTGGAGAGCCTTCCTTTTCGCTTACTCTTGGCGTTGGGAGTAATGCATTTATCGCTGCCTGCACCTGCTCTCCCATATTGTGCTTTCCCCTGTCTTTCATTGATGCTCGACTGTCTTGCGCTTTTGGCGTTCCCAACATCCTGGGCCACAGATTCGTTTTTCTTAAATCTTTTGCACCTTTCGCCAAAAGCTGTTCGTAGAGATTGCCGGGAGGAACCGTATTGTGTCCCGTTTTGTTCCTGTTTATCTGCCGCTTCAGATAGCTTTCCGCATTTTTTCTTTCTATCGGCTGTATCGCTGATGGCGTGAGCAACAAACCAGATCCTGTCTCTTCTGTGCGGAGCGTTGACGGCGACAGCTGGAATAATAAACGGCTGGACTTCGTAGCCGGAATCTTCCAGGTCAAGACACACTTGTTCGAATACCACTCCGCCTTGCATAGTAAGTAATCCGCGCACATTTTCAGCAATGACCCAGTTCGGTTTTGTAAGACGGATGACTCGAAGCATTTCTGGCCAGAGATAACGGTCATCTTCTGTGCCTCGCCTTTTTCCGGCTTGGGAGAAAGGTTGACATGGGAAGCCTCCGGTAAGGATGTTAATTTTTGCATAATATTTTTTAAGGTTACGCTGTGTTTGCTTGTTGGTTTTTGTTGTGTTGATTTTCTTGCCCCTTCCGATGCATCTGTCACTGTCGGAGTCGGCAATAAATCTCCTTGACCGTATAGCTCGTATATCTCCATAAATTTTCGAGTTGGGCCAGTGTTTTTTCAAAACTTGCTGGCAAAATTTATCGTTATCGCAAAATATATGTTCGGCTCCAGGCCATACCTGATCGATTGCGTAGGCAAAACCGCCGATACCAGAAAATAAATCTAAATGTTTCATTTGTTTGTTTTTGTTTCTCTGAAGAAATTTTTTATCAATTCACATGCTTATTAATTTCTCCGCAAAACACTGAATGATTTCTTTAGTCTTTCAAGCGCTTCAATCATTTTCCTCTCTTCTTCGACTTCATTGGTTGCATTTGTATTTTTTGTACTGCTATGTTGCATCGCGACCCGTTCCAAATTTCTGTAAAATCCATACTCCCGATAACTTGCTTTTATAAAATCTCTGATCACCTCTTTGCACAGCGCCGCTCCCAAGCTCGGATTCATTTCTTTTTTGTTTTGCAAAAACCATATGAGTTCTAGCTCCAACTGGAATTCAGTCAAATGGCATAGTGCGTGACTTAATAGTTTTCCGTCCTTGAACTTCACGAAGATCGGCTCAGTATTTCTGATTGCCTGACACAGCTGCCTGAACTTTCCGAAAAAATAGCGGGTTGGAATTATTTTTTTATCCCCGGCAAGCGCGCTTGTCCGATAGGACTTCTTTGTAAAAACAGTTTCTTTTGTAGCCCGAAATTTTTTCGCCCGAAGACTTTTCGGGGGTTGTGAATGCTCAGCGGATTTTACTGCCCCCGAACTATTTTCGGGGGTGGCTTGATGAGGATGTTTCAGACTGAGACGATAGAATATTTTTCCGCCGCACTTCATGCGCTTTTGCGGTGAATCCAAAAGCTCTCCTAATTCATCATGGGCTTGGATAATTCTCAGTTCGTCCACTAATCGTTTGAGCGAGTTTTGAATCGCCCGATCGCTCCGGCTTATTTTTTTCATCAGCTGACTCTGACTTATCCAATCCTTTTCTTTGCGTCTTTTTGTTTCCGGATCCTCGATCCACCCCAACGTCTGATCAGCTACAACAAGAAGCACTCTGAGTTCTACGTCGCTCAAAAGAGGCATCCACCCTCGTATGATGAGATGTGGAATTTGAGTCGTGTTTGGAATTATCGATGATATTTCGTCTTCCATATTTTTTTGGCGAAAGGGAAACAGCCCCCTGTTTCCCGCCTGATATTTTTTCAAAACCAGGACTAATGAGAGCTGTTAGAAATAAATGGGGAAATGAGCTTTGATGCATTCTTCCGCTTCTTCCTGTTCGTGCAAATCATCGGGATCAGGATCAACCTGTCCGAGACCTTTGCATACTTTGCAATAGATATCTTCTCCCTCACACTTCTCGCATTGGCGCTTTCCGCCATCGATAATATACTGGCTTATTTTTTCTTCCCGCAATTCCTCGGGAAGCTCATCCCATTCAAGGTTGAATAAATAATTCATATCAATAGTCAGCCACTATCGTGCAAGACTCCTTGGTTTGTTTTTCTTTTTGCTCGCACAATTTCACGAAATCAACGAAGCTTTTTTTGATCCTGTCGATCTGTTTGCTTCTCATTTGCTTATAGATTCTGCGCTCTCGCTCTTCGACCAGTTCGAGAGTCCTCGGCAATCGTTCGCGTAAGATTTTAGCTGGAATTTTCGCTTCCCCCTTCTTGGCAAAAACTTCTTGGAACATGTAGTGAGTTGCATATGGGTTGCCGTGGTAGGCTTCCCGCAGATATCCCACGTGTCCGTGCGCCGTGGAAAAACCTGTCATCTGCTCCTGCTTTTGTTTGGGTGTTTGGTTTTTCCAGTGCGCATAAATATCGATTCCCATCTTGTTTTCAGCAGGTTTCCGACCCCTGAAATCAGTTGCCGGGTGAATGGCTGTTCAGAAATCGGAAACCTTGATTATTGGTCAGGATGCATTCAGCATGGCAAGTGATTTTTCATTTAAGAATAGCCACCACCATTCGCGCTTGTGATTGCCAGAATGGATCCCAATATCCGCTCTGACCTCCCGAAGCAATTTGAGCTAGCGAGAGGAAGAGAAGCATCATGTCGAGCATCACCATCAATGTCAGAAATTGGGTGACGCATACAAATGTTTTCTTTGCGTGCTCGCAAGTTATTGCGGTCATAAATTAGGTTGATCACCAGCCGTGCGATATGCATCCGACTGTGATTTTATTTAAGTTGCTTTTTGATCTCGTCAAGCAATGCTTGCCTGATCTGATCGAAGACATAGCCTGCCAATTCGATCTCTGATCCTTCCGTGAATTCGGTCGTGAGCTTTCCCATGAGTTCCCCGACCTCATCCGAAATATCTTCCTCAAGATCTTGCGCCAGCAATTCAGCTTTTGCCCGGATGCGACCTTGCATGTCTTTTCCGCGCACTTCGCTGCGTATGCTTTTTATTGTTTTCGTTAGATTTTTCATATCGTTGTTTTGTCAGCTTTTGTAAACTTATGCGGACTATGGCGCCGCCGGCCTCGACCTTTTAGACTTGCAAATTATTATCGAGATCGGGGGTTTTCGGCATAGAAAAAACCCGTGCTCTTCGCACGGGTTTTCCCCATTTATCCGCTTATTTGCGGACGGAAACGACTTTGTTTTCAGCTCCTACTTCCCACAACAGTTCTTATATTTCTTGCCTGAGCCGCACGGGCACGGGTCATTCCTGCCCACATTATCTTTATTAATAATTGGCATCTGTTTGGCTTCAGATTTCTGATTCGTGTCCGCCTCCTTGGCCGCGCCGAATTGTTCCACTTCTTCCGCCGCGCCTTTGAATTGCAAGTTTTTCGGTTGTGCTTCCGTCTGTGGAGCCGCCACGACATTGATCTTGAAAATTGTGTGCACGATCGATGAGCGGACATTTTCCATCAGATGCGAAAACATCCCAAACGCTTCGCGCTTGTATTCGATCAATGGATCGCGCTGACCATAGCCACGCAACCCGATGCCTTCGCGCAAGTAATCAATCTCGTCCAGATGATTCATCCACATCATGTCGATGGTTTGCAGCATGATGGATTTTTCCAAATAGCGCAGCTGATCCGTGCCGACTTCCTGCTCTTTTTTGTTATAATTCTCCTTGGCCAGGCCGACCAAATATTCCACCATTGACGTGATCTTCTCCGCCGAATTTTCCCGTTTGTTGTTTTGGATTTCTTCCATTTTCACCAAGACTCCTTCCTCTGCTGGCACGATACTCTTGAAATTCTCAAAAATTTCCTTGATCTGCCACTCGCCTTCTTCCCCCACCGCGTGAAAAGATACCAGCCGCTCCAGTTCTTCTTTGATGTTTTCCAGCATTTCATTCTTGGTGTCTTGCGCTTCCAAAATCTCTTTCCGTTTTTTATACACCACTTCGCGCTGTTTGTTCATCACGTCGTCATAATCCAAGACGTGTTTTCTAATATCAAAGTTAAAACCTTCAATTTTCGATTGCGCGTTTTCGATGGTTTTGGAAATGATGCCGTTCTGGATCGGCTGATCTTCCGGCAAGCCCAGGCGATCCATCATGCTTTTCAATTTGTCACCGCCGAAACGCCGCATCAATTCGTCTTCCAGCGAAACATAAAATTCGGACACACCCGGGTCACCTTGACGACCGGCGCGGCCACGCAGCTGATTGTCGATGCGGCGCGCTTCGTGCCGCTCGGTGCCGATAATATACAACCCGCCCACTTCCCGCACACCCTCACCCAGCTTGATGTCGGTTCCGCGTCCCGCCATGTTGGTGGCAATGGTCACTGAGCCTTTCTGCCCCGCTTTGGCCACAATCTGTGCCTCCCGTTCGTGGTTTTTGGCGTTCAAAACTTCGTGGGGCACGCCGTGGCGCGTCAAAAGCGCACTCAGATATTCTGATTTTTCAATGGCAATGGTGCCCACCAGCGCCGGCTGCCCGGTCTGGTTCAATTCCTTGATTTTTTCCGCGATGGCATCAAATTTACCTTTTTCCGTTTTATACACCACGTCCGGCAAATCTTTACGCACCAGCGGCTTGTTGGTCGGGATTTCCATCACGTCCATCTTGTATACCTTGAAAAATTCTTCCGCGCTCGTCAGCGCCGTGCCGGTCATGCCCGAAATTTTGTTGTACATGCGGAAATAATTCTGAAAAGTGATGGTCGCGAGCGTCCGTGATTCTTTTTGCACCGCCACTTTTTCCTTGGCTTCAATGGCCTGATGCAAACCCTCACTGTAGCGACGCCCTTGCATCAACCGGCCAGTGAAATCATCCACAATAATCACTTCGCCGTCCTTGACCACATAATCACGATCTAGCTGAAAAATCACCTGTGCCTTCAAGGCCTGTTCCAGATGATGCACATAATTTATCTTGCCACTTTCATAAATATTGCCCACGCCCAACCAGCTTTCCATTTTGGAAATTCCCGCGTCCGTGATGACCACGGCTTTCATTTTTTCATCCACCTCAAAATCTTCATCCTTTTTCAATCTGGGCACGAGTTGCGCAAATTGCTGATAGAGCTTGGTCGATTCCGTGTCCGGTGCCGAAATGATCAGCGGCGTGCGCGCCTCATCGATCAAGATGGAATCCACTTCATCCACAATCACATAATTGAGTTCGCGCTGCACCATCTGTGGCAGACTCGGCACCATATTGTCGCGCAAATAATCGAAACCATATTCATTGTTAGTGCCATAGGTAATGTCGGCCGCATACGCTTCGCGCCGTGAAACTTCCCGCAGATTTTCCATCTCCACCGTCACTTCGTTGGCATCCAAAATTTTCGGTTCATACAGATATGACGCATCATGGATGATACAGGCCGTGGACACACCCAGAAAATTGAAGATGGAACCCATCCAGTTGCAATCGCGTTTGGCCAAATAATCATTGACGGTCACCACGTGCACACCGTGGCCAGAGAGCGCATTCAAATAGATCGGCAAAGTCGAGGTCAAGGTTTTGCCTTCACCCGTTTTCATTTCCGCAATCTTGCCGCTGTGCAGCACGATGCCGCCGATTAGCTGCGTGTCAAAATGCCGCTCCTGAATCACCCGGTCCGCCGCTTCCCGCACCACCGCAAAAGCCTCCGGCAAAATTTCATCCAGCGTTTCTCCTTTGGTTATGCGCTCCTTGAATTCTTGCGTTTTGGCTTTCAGCTCTTCATCGGACAGCTTGCGATACTCCGGACCGAAGGAATTGATCTTGTCCACGATGGGTTGAAGTTTCTTGATTTCCCGTGTATTTGAGCCAAAAATACTGCTAAAAAATGCCATAAAAAGTGTTTTCTTCCATATTCCCTTCTCCTTATTTAAGGAGAAGGTGTCCGCCGCGGACGGAAGAGGTTAAGCGTCGTTATTTAGTCATTAAAACTCCTTTATTCTACCAAACAAAAACCCTCTCGGCAAGGAGAAGGTTTTCTGATTTAGTGAGCTATTCTGTAAATTTGAAGGTGGAAAGTATTTGATTAAAAGTTGCATTCAATTGAGACTCTTCGGAAATATACAGATAATAAATATGCTCTTTGTTAATTGAATAGACTCCGTTGTAAGTAACAATTCCATTGTCTTTCACTCGCTTAGCTGGCAGCCCGCCCAAAAACACATCGGTGGAGTTTTTTTGAATTTGCAGGTTAGCAATTCTCTCTTGGGTAATTTCACCCAAGCTCTTACCTTCTGTATTATTGGTAATATTTATATTTATTGTATTTTTTGGCAAATTATCCTTAGACAGAGCAATTACGCCATCCTGAATTTCTTTAACATTCCACCCCCTCGGATACTGAAACTCAAACCCATACTTCTCATTCCGATACGTCTGCCAGTCGGCGGTTTCATCAGTTGCCGCAGGTTGCGGTGCTGGCTGCGTTGTTTTGACATTCGATGTCGGCGCTTCTGCTTTCTGATTGCCGGAAAGCCAAACTGCTCCGCCAACAATGATAGCAATAATGATTATAATCCCAAAAGCAAACTCCGTGGCGATTTTTTTGTTCATTTTGTTTTAGTTATTTTATGCTTTTATTATGCCATAGATAACGCGAAAAATACATAGCAAGTTATCCACATTTTCAAAAATAAAAAGCAGCTAGAGGTTTCGAGTTATCGAAACATAGCTGCTTGCTTTCTACCTCAGGTATGGTACTACTGTTAAAAGTAGCCGCCCGTTGAGATAATATTCCGGAGCGTTGCATACCATCTCCGGCTGCACGCGACACATCCACGTCTGACGAGCATCGTCATAATACTGCTCAAATTGTTGCGCGCAGTACTGCCCGGCGAACTCCACGTAAACTGTTTTGCCTGCCGGATCAGCAGACATGTAGCCGGTTATATCGCGCATGAGACCGGACGAGTCAGCCCCAGTGAGACTAAGTTTACCGACATTCCACTTGTTCATTTCGGAAACCCTAACCGGCAAGGAAAATACCTTGTATTTATTCTTAACCTCAATGGTCTGGTCATTATCGCAGAACCAGGAATCGTATTCCTGGACATCCTCCACGACACCAAACCCCTTGACGTCAGTTGGAACATTGATCGGATAGATGAGGTCATACGGCGCCTTCAGGGCAATCTTCACTCCTCCATCAGCGCGCTGTGATCCGTTAGCGAAAACATCGCTAACGCCGAACATTACGATAATCGCCAAAACTACAAAAACTAACATCTTCTTGTTCATTTTTTCCCTCCCAGGAATTTTCTTAGGATTGTTATTAATTGGACTTATTTAAAAAATAAGCCCGCCTCCGCTATAAAAAATTTGTAACGAACAACCAAATAGTCTAGCATGAAAAGCCGGATCTGTCAATAGCCAGCTCTCTAAATCTGATTTTTTGCTTTAAACAAAGCTTTTTCGGCAATTATAAAACTCTTCCCATTTCTGAGAAGAGCTTTATTTGAAGCAAAGTTGCCTATTTCCGGAACCGCGCGTCTTTGTCGAGCACCGTTTTTTTCTTGATCGAGCGTTTGCCGCGCAATCTCAACGTCCGGATCTTTTCGATGTCTTTTTTGACCTGACTCTTGATTTCCTGCTCCACCGCGTCAATTGAACCCTCCACGCTTTCCGTTGATTCTTCGGCGCGATACAGCTTATACGGCGTTTTGATCATCACCTCCACCCGGAATTTTCCCTTTTTCTTATCCATATCAATTTCGATCTCCACCCGTGTCACCTTGTCCAAAATTTTCTCGATTGCTTTGATTTTTTTGGTGACATAGTCTTCGGTGCGATCATCAATTTTCAAACCCTTGAAAAACATGCGAATGCTTTTTTCTGTTGTCATATGATTATCTTAAATTAATTAAATCCCAAATATTGTACTTCTTCCTGCAGCTGCACGCCGAATTTATCCCGCACTTGTTGTTTCACCAGACTGTCCAAAGCGGTTATGTCTTCTGCGGTGGCCGTGCCGGTGTTCACGATAAAATTTGCGTGCTCCATACTTACCAGCGCCCCACCGATTTTTTTGCCTCTCAACCCCGCCCTGGCAATCAGCCAGCCCGACGGCAATTTTCCTCCTCTGCTTTTCTGACCAGTCTCCTTTTCAAATTCCGCGAGCAGTTCCGGATTGCTGACGACCGGATTGATGAAATATGATCCAGCACTGGCACCTTTGGGCTGATTGGAACTCCTTTGCGCCAAAATATCCTTGACCTTCTTTTCACTCTCTGCCCGGTCTCCCTTTTCCAACCTCAGACTGGCTGACAGAATGATCAGATTTGGATTTTGCTTGAAGATACTGTTGCGATACGCAAACTGACAGTCCGCCGCGGAAAAAGTTTTGATCTTGACGGTTTTGTTATCCTCTTCATACAGCTCCGCCGGATCGATAAAGTTCACGGTGTTTATGCCCTGCGCCATCTCGCCGCCGAACGCCCCAGCATTGCCACGGATCGCCCCACCGACCGTGCCCGGAATTCCCGCCGCCCACTCCATGCCAGTTAGACCGCTCTCAATCGAATCTTTGACCACCTTGGCCAGCGGCACTCCGGCGCCACATCCGACAGAAACGTCATGAATCATGAACAAAGTATTCTTGATCCGGATGACCAAACCATCAAAGCCACTGTCAGAAACCAGCACATTGCAGCCGCCACCCAGGATGAAAAATTTAAATTTATTATTTTGGGCATATTCGATCGCCTCTGCAATTTCTTCGGCATTCTCCACTTCCACAAAAAACCTCGCCGGCCCGCCGATGCGGAACGTCGTATATTTTGCAAGTGAAATGTTTTCTTGAATATTCAGCATAGATTATTTTTCTTCCGCTTTTCGCCCCTGCTCCCACAAGAATACTGCTATAACTGATACAACCACTGCCAGCCAATCTTTCCAATCGATCGGGCTCATGTGCAGATATTTTTGCAACAGCGGCACATACATGAATGATAGCAGAATTGCGATTGAGATGAAAATTGAACCAATCGCATATTTGTTTTTGAAAAATCCGAGTTCAAACGGCGACAATTTTTCACTGCGTGATTGCAACAGATTAGCCATCTGCGTCATGGCCAGCACCGCGTAGGTCACCGTGGTGGACTTCACATAAAGCGCCATGTCGGCCGTCACGGCCTCGCCGAAATACCAGCCGCCGCGCAGCATCGACCAGAGGAAGGCCACTGTTCCGGCGGTGGCCATAATGATGCCCAGATAAATGATGCGCCTAAAGCCTTTCCAGCCAATGATTGCGCCTTTGGAATTAATAACTTTTTTGTCCGTCCCGGGCTCCGGCGGCTCCAGACCCAAAGAAAAAGATGGAAAAACATCCGTCGCCAGATCGATCGACAAAATCTGCACCGCCATGATCGGCGCCGGGATTTGCAGCAGCACGCCAAAAATTACGGTCAAAAGTTCACTGGCATTAGAAGTCAAAACATAGTGCACAAATTTTTTGAGATTTTGAAAAATCGTCCTCCCCTCCTTGATGCCATGGACAATCGAAGCAAAATTATCATCCAGCAAAATCATGTCGCCGGCTTCTTTGGACACATCCGTGCCGATGATTCCCATCGCCACCCCGATGTCCGCATATTTCAACGCCGGCGCGTCATTGACCCCGTCGCCGGTCATCGCAATCACCTGTTTGTTGTTTTTCAAAATGGTCGCAATCCGCAACTTCTGTTCCGGCGCGATGCGCGCGAACACCACATCCCCCGCTTTGATTTTTTGATAAACTTCCCGATCTTTCAAAATGCTCAGTGTTTTTCCATTGATAATTTCATATTTATTTTTGTCATCAATCAAGCCGATATTTTTCGCGATGGCTTTGGCGGTGATTTCATAATCGCCGGTAATCATAATAACCTTGATGTCCATCGTCTTGCATTCGGCAATGGCCGCCGTCACGTCCAGCCGTGGCGGATCAATCATCGCCATCATCCCTACCCAGATAAGATTTTTTTCTGCTTCCCCAACGCTAAAACCCCCCTCGCCCCCTGGGAGAGGGGCTGGGGGTGAGGGTAATTCACGATACGCAAACGCCAACACCCGCAACGCCTGCGCTGACATTTGGTTATAAATTTCCTTGGTCTGTTCTTTTTCCGCTGGCGTAAATTCCGAAATTTTGTCACCAACTTTTTTTTGTGTGCACAATTCCAAAAGCACATCCGGTGAACCCTTCACATAAGAAACTATTCCCAAACTTCCCGGAACCCCCAAATCACCCTTATACACCACACTCATCCGCATCCTCTCGGAGGAAAAAGGATTTTCGGTGATTTTCGTTTCGCCTTTGACAAAATAGCCATCCGCGTCATTATATTTTTTGCCAACTACCACGATCGCGCCTTCAGTCGGATCACCAATGATTTTCCACTGTCCACCTTCCTTCAGCAGGCTTGCCCCATTGCACAAAGTCCCGATCCGCATCAGCAATTCCAAATTTTCAATTTCACCAGTCTTGATTATTTTTCCATTTTTTGAGAAGTTGCCGACTGGTTCATAGCCCGAGCCGGAAACTTCCAGGATTTCATCATTCACCACCACCCGAGTTACCATTAATTCATTTTTCGTAATCGTGCCGGTTTTGTCCGTGCAGATAATGTTGACCGAGCCCAGCGTTTCCACGGCGTTCAATTTTTTGGCCAGCACATTTTCCTTGAGCAAGCGCTTCATTCCGAGTGACAGCGCCACTGAAATCGCGGCTGGCAATCCTTCCGGCACAACCGACACCGCCAAGGCCAAGGCAAACAAAAAGTTGTCATAGAGTGACATCTTGAAATATTGCCCGGCAATCATCACCACGACTCCAATCAAAATCGAAAGAATCGTCACTTGGCGCCCCAAAGAACGCATCTGCTTCTGCATCGGCGTCAGATCTTCTTTGACTTCCTGGGTCAGATTGGCAATCTTCCCCAGTTCCGTGCCCATGCCCGTGCCCGTCACCACAAATTTCGCCTCGCCCGTCGCAATCGTTTCCCCGGAAAAAACCATATTATCAATGTCCGCCAAAACCGGATGATTTTCCATCACGCCGACTTTTTTGGTTTCCGGTTTCGATTCACCGGTAAAAATAAAACTATTGACGCGCAAATCGTACGCTTCGATAAGATACCCATCGGCCGGCACGCTGTCGCCGCTAGTGAGCGCCACCACGTCGCCCACCACCAATTCCGCCGCCTCAATTTCCTGGCGCACCCCGCCGCGAATCACCACTGCCTTGTCAGTAGTCAATTTTTTGATGCTATCCAAAATCCGCTCGGCTTTGAATTCTTGCAAAAAGCCGATGATCGAATTGATCGCGACAATGATCAAAATGATCGTCACATCCCGCCACTCCCGAAAAAGCGCCGCCAACCCCGCCGCCACCAACAAAATCCAGACCAACGCATCATTAAATTGATTCCAAATCAATTTCAACCACTTCCAATTCTGTTTGCGCTGCAACTTATTCGCCCCAAATTCCCTGAGCCGCTTCTCCGCCTCCTGAATTGAGAGGCCTTGAAGCGAAGCATCAAATCTCTTTAATACTTCGTCCGAAGTCAGGTTATAGATATTTTTATTTTCTTTTGGCATTATCATTATTTGGACACCCAGTGTCCAAAAGGACACTGGGTGTCTTTATGCGCTTTCATATATTGTCATTCTGAACTTGTTTCAGAATCTACTTCTGCTTTTTTCTCCGCCCTCTCCGCCACAAACTTTTTCACTTCTTCGTAGGACATTTGTTTGGGCCAGAGAAGGTTGCCTGTTTTATCATAAATGGGTAAATATAATTCAGTTTTTTCACCACAAGCCTCTTTCATAATCAAAGCAATGTTTTTTGTCTCCTCCGACATTCTTTCTGGCGTTAATTTTTCAATTTTTAAGTAATCAGTATCTGGTTGAAAGACAATGCCCTTGAATAATCTTGGTGGTATCCGATACGACAGGGTAAAGCCGCGTTCCGTATCAACTTTTGGTATCCATAGCGCCCATTCATCCTCGCTAAATTTATGTTCTTTTTCTAATAAGCCATTGTGTTTCATATTATCTACACCACCATATTCATCATATAATTCTCCCTCATAAAATTGTTTTGCAGTTTCTCGACTTGGAGTTATGTGGTCTTCAATTTCGTAGTTCATATCATAATCACGTGCGTAGCGAAAAGTACGACCCTCTTGCTTTTCTCTGTCTGCATATTTGTATTTGTGAGGGCTGGCTGGCCTGAATGGTTTTAAATCAAAAATTATTGCTATTTCTCGACCTTTTTGTTTGAAGTAATATGATTTCGCTATCGCATTGTATTCATTCAAGGAATTTTTCTTAAAATCAGTCCTATCCCGTTCGGTGCCTACGATATTAAAAAAGACCACGCCTTTTTTCTCTTTCCTTATTTTTTTTGCCCAGGACTCCTTATTAGAAGTCCAATTATTTCCCAAAAAACCATCTTTCAAAATATTCTTGGTTGTATCCCTACCACTAGTTACAACAGAATAAGCAGTGCCAATTTCATTTATATCCTGCACCTTCCCCATAATCATCTCAATCACCTCCGGCGAGAGTTCTTGTTCGACATTTTCGGGTTTTTTGACGTCTTCCGGCTTTTCGTCAGATTTAGACGCAATAAATTGCGTCTCTACCGTTTTTTTGGTAGGATTTTTTATTTCTTCTTTCGACGGTTTTTCATTCGGCCGCAACGGGCCTTGCCATTCAAATTTCATAATGAATTTTGGACACCCAGTGTCCAAAAGGACACTGGGTGTCTTTGCCTTGTTATTCCTCTAATAAATATTTTTCCATTTCTTTTTTCTCCTTTAAGTGTAGCGCATTAACCTCCATAAATTCCTTATATTCCTCAATACTTTTAAATTGCCCCAAAACAACATCCTTACTACATAACTCGTCCTTGCGTTTACCCAAATAATCCAATACGCTCGAATATTTCCAATCATTCTTACCATATCCGTGAATAAAATTATTCTTGTTTACATAAACAGAAAGATATAAAAGATATTCATTGGAATCAATATGGATCGCCTGAAACCCTCCCTGAAACACAACGCCTGAATGTTTATATTTATGGTTAAAATATTTTGCATATCCCATACCAACCTTATGCATAAATTTTTCAATTCCTTTATCCTGCAATTGCCTTAGAATTAAATGATAATGATTAGGATTTATGCAATATGCATTAATCTCCACCAATTTGGACACTGGGTGTCCAAATGTTGTCTTCTTATCTCGGATACCCTGCTCAAAAATACTGCCGATTGAATCAACCCTATTAAATTCATTCAGGGCTTTCAAAAATCTCAGATAATCAAAATCATTCAGAAAAATATCGCGCTTTTCAACACCCCGATTATAAATATGATAATATTCCCCGTTTTTAAACTCAATTTTTCGCATTTTTATTTTATTCTACTCTTTTGAACACCCAGTGTCCAAAATCAGGATTGTATATATTTTTGTTCTGTTTTGTCATTGTTATAAATTGAAAAATTTTATTCTTTCCTTAAAATTTGGGTATTTTTCTTCCAATAATGGCACAACCAGCAAGGACAAAATATGATTCTCCTCATAAAAATCTGTCATGGAACAATTTCTCTCATTTTTTTTATTAAAGTCGGCCAATATCTTTTCAGGCTCTGTTAAAAATTCTTTTCCCCTCGCCTGCAACTCAACATGCACCTCCATATTTTCATTGGATCTATTGCAATATTCACGCTGATATGCGAAAGCGAAAATTTCTGCAATTTGTTGCCGACTAAAGGAAAAATTATCCAATTCCAGCTTAGGATATTTTGCACCAAATAAACTTTTTATTTCATTCACTACGTATTCTCGATATTTTTCAGATACATCCGTCAGACCGTCTCGATCTTCATAATCACCATTTGCAGCCTTATATTGCAAATCGAACAGAGTGTGTGCCATTTCATGTACCACCAATTCTTCATATTGCAATTTTCCGTCAAAGAATAGGAATGGCAAAAACTGCTTGTCAGCGAGCTTCGTCAAATCAAGCTCCATAAACTCACTTTTTGGATGTATCCCCACAAAATCAGTTCTCTTGCCTTGCATAAAATCTTGTAAGGAAAATTCTTCCGTTCCGGTATCATGCATGCTTCCATTTTCAAAAACGCCTACTTTTCTTTGGTCATACCCAAATACAACAATCTTGATTTTTTCAAGGTAATTCTTATCAAAAATATCCGCACCGTCAATTTTTTTCAACGCCTCAGCAATGTTTTTCTGCTCTCCTGATTCCCCCGTTTTTTCTAACGACGAAGCATCTGGCGTATTCGTTTTTGGCCAATTTTCTGACATATTATTTTAAATTATTCCTTCAATTTCTTCACTACCTCAAAAACATTGCCCGCGCCGATGGCCAGGACCACATCCTGATCGGTAATTTTGTCTTGCAAAGATTCCACCGCTTCGTCGATGGTTGGAATATGCTCCGCCTTGTCACGCATATATTTATTAATCAATTTTACCAGGTCCGGTGAACTGACCTTGCCCGTGTTTTCCCGCGCGCTGCCATAGATATCCAAGACAATTACTTGATCCGCGTCATCAAAAGACTGCGCGAAGTCTTGCAGCAGCGCTTCGGTGCGTGAATAGGAATGCGGATGAAAAACCGCGATCAAATTTTTGTCTGGATATTTCTCGCGCGCGCCTTTGAGCGTGGCTTTGATTTCTTCCGGGTGGTGACCATAATCATCGATCAAAATCGCGCCATTCCGTTGCCCGATGTATTCAAAACGTCTCGAGGTACCCTTAAATTGGCGCAAGGCTGCCCGCACTTTTTCCATGTCCAGGTTTAGCTGATGGCAGACAGCAATCACCGCCGCCGCGTTCAATAAATTATGCTCGCCGACCAACTGCGTTTCGAATTCTCCCAAATCTTTTTCAGAAAATTTAATTGAAAACTTTCCATTGCCCTTTTTGGTAATTACCACATCATTATCATTTTGAAATCCGTACTTGATAATATTACACTGACAAGCGCAGGCCGCCTCGTTGGTCGCCACACTGTCGCCCCACACCACCAAAAATCCTGTTTTGGGAATCTTGCCCACAAAATCCGCAAAGGCTTGTTTATATTCCGCGAAGGTCGGGTACGTGTCGGGATGATCCCAATCCATGCTAGTCAAAATCACCGCTTTGGGTTCATATAATTTCAATTTATTTTGAAATTCATCCGCTTCCAACACAAAAAATTCACCCTGGCCGATCAACGCGTTTGACCCCCAAGCTGTCACCCGGCTGCCGATGATCGCGCTCGGATCGGCGCCGATATTTTTCAAAATGTCGGCTAGCATTGAAGAAATGGTGGTCTTACCATGCGTGCCACAGACGGCGATACCATATTTTTTATTGAACAATTCGCCCACCATTTCCGGATAACTACGCATTTCCAGCTTTCTTTTTTTTGCTTCCGCAAATTCCACATTATTATCTTCACGATAAGCGGTCGAATATACCACCAGATCCACGTCTGTCGGAATATTTTCCACCGCAAAACCTTCGACGTATTTGACGCCCAATCTTTGTAACACTTCGTCAGTAAAAAATTTTTCCGCCGTGTCTGAGCCGGTCACTGCGATGCCCAGCTTCTGCAAAATTTCCACAATTGCTACCACGCCCGAACCCTTTATGCCGATGAAATAGACTTTCTTTATTTTTTTCAGATCTAACATGCTAATAGTTTCTAATGTTTAATCAAATTAATTCGAATTTATTTGTTTTAAAATTCGCGAATATTAGCGAGCAATCATACTTAAAATTCCAGCCGCGATTTTTTCCGCCGCGTCCGGATGATAAAAGCCCCGGATATTTTGGGACAATCCGGCGCGCAGCTCTTCGCTGTTCATAATCTCCTCAATTTTGCCCAGGAGCAGATTCTCTCCCAGATTATTTTCCTCCAACACGATGCAACCGCCAGTGCGCGCAATCGAATAGGCATTCATCTTCTGATGATCATTGGCCGAATTAATCAGTGGTACAAGGATGGCGGGCTTGGCATTAGCCGCAATTTCGGAAATAGTATTGGCACTTCCACGAGATATTATCAAATCAGCCATCGCATAAATATCCTTTAATTCCTCACCAGCAAACGCAATCGGAACATATCCCTCACGACCAGCCTTAATTCCCATTTCAGCGGCTCGATGCACAACTTCATCATAATTATTTCTGCCGGTTTGATGTATGATTTGATATTTATGCAATAATTCTGGCAAAATATTTATGATTTTATCATTTATATTCCGCGCACCCTGTGAACCTCCTGTTATATAAATAATTTTTTTGGAATCGGTGAAAGAAAACTTGGCGCGCCCCGTGGCCGCGTCACCCTGGTTAATATCCGCGCGCAACGGGTTGCCGGTCAGCACGACCTGCGTCGCCGCAAAATCTTTTTCCGCTTCCGGATAGGAAACCGCCACGCGGGTGGACAATTTGCCCAGCACATCATTGGTCATGCCAGGAATGCTGTCGGACTCATGGATCAAAATCGGAATGCGATACAGCCACCCGACCAAAACCACCGGCACTGAAGCGTAACCACCTTTGGAAAAAATTGCGTCCGGCATAAAGACCAGCAAATGCCACAAGGATTGAATGATACCGATCAAAACTTTGAATGGATCCAGAAAATGATGGAAGGAAAAATAGCGCCGCATTTTGCCAACCAACACGCCCTTGGTCGGAATTCCGGCGCCTGCCATCAGATCATCTTCCAGCTTTCCCTTGGGACCGATGAATAAAAATTCGACCTCGCCGCTCACTCCAGCATTTTCTTGAATTTTTTTCGCGACCGTTATCAGAGGAATAATATGTCCACCTGTGCCGCCACCCGTCAAAACAATTTTCATATGATTAGTTTAAATTAAGTTAATTTGGTTTGCTTGGAAATATTCAATAAAATGCCGATGGCGGCCATCAAAAAAACAATTGAGGTGCCGCCATAGCTGATGAATGGTAATGGAATCCCGGTCAGTGGGATGAGTCCGGAAATCGCCGCGATATTGATGAAGGCCTGCGAAAAAATCCATGCCACAATTCCGATCGCTACTAGTTGCGAAAACATATCTGGCGCATTCTTGGCAATTTTCAATCCCCGCATCAATAAAGTGACAAATAGAGCAATCAGAACGACACAGCCGACCAGTCCCAATTCCTCGCCGATTATGGCAAAAATTGAGTCGCCGACCGGCTCGGGCAGATAATTCAGCTTCTGGATGCTGCGCCCCAACCCCACGCCCAAAATACCGCCAGAGCCGATGGCCAGGAGCGCCTGATTGATCTGATAGCCGATGCCGCGCGGATCCAGTTCGGGATGCAAAAAAACCAACAACCGGTTCATCCGATACGATTCGATTTTTATCAGCGCAAGGAGTGCGATAAATCCGACTGAACCCATCAAAAAAATGTGGGAAAGCTTTGAACCGGAAAGGAAAAACATCGTAGTTGCAATCAGAATGACAACGCCCAGCGTTCCCATGTCTGGCTGCTTTATCAGCAAAAAGCTGATGACTGCGACAATCATAATGAACGGCAAAAGTCCCTCAAAAAAATCCCGGATGCGTCCACCCCGACTTTCTAGCCAGGCTGCCAGATAGATGATCAGACTGATTTTCAACATTTCCGCCGGCTGAAAAGACAATGGACCGATCGCAAGCCAACGACTGGCACCATAAATTTTCGACCCGATCCCCGGCACAAAAACCAAAATCAAAAGAACAACACTGAGAGCGAATATTGGAAAAGAAATTTTTTTCCAAAAATTATAACTTATTTTTTGAGTGAGATACATTGCAATCAACCCGATCGATACGCCCAAGAGTTGCCGCTTAAAGAAAAAGTATGGATCCGCAAACCGACTCTTTGAATAGGCCAGGCCGGCCGAAGCGATCATGATCAATCCAAAAACCAGCAACGCAAAAGTCGCATAAATCAATATTCGATCTGGTTTTTGTTTATCATTTGCCATATTTCCGCCTGTAGAGACGCATTGCAATGTGTCTCTACGTCTTTCTTATTTTACTATTCTTTTTCCGCCACGCCGCGATTTCTCCGTGATTGCCGGAGAGCAAAGCCTTCGGCACTTTCCAGCCATTGAATTCTTCCGGTTTAGTGTATTGAGGGTGCTCCAGTTCGCCCGCAACGCTGTGCGACTCATTGATGGCGCTCTGCGCGTTGCCCAAAACCTGAGGCAACAGACGCGCCACCGAATCAATTACAAGCATGGCTGGAACTTCCCCACCAGTCAACACATAATCACCGATGGAAATTTCCTCATCAATCAAATGCTTGGCCACCCGCTCATCCACGCCTTCATAGCGCCCACACAGCAAAATCAACTGGTCATATTTAGCTAGCCTTTTTGCATCTCCTTGTGTATATCTTTTACCTTTGGCCGAAAAGAGAATGGTCCTAGTTTTTGTTTTTTCGTTTTTAGTTTTTGGAATTTTATTGGAAATTGGAAATTGGAAATTGGAAATTATCGAGCCCAAAGCTCGATATATCGGTTCGACCTTCATCACCATCCCCGCGCCACCGCCATACGGCGTGTCGTCGACTTTCTTATGCTTGCCCTCAGCGTAGTCCCGCAAGTCATGCGCTTTAATTTCAATCAGGCCGGCTTTGCGGGCACGTCCAAGAATCGACTCGGCAAAATAGGAATCGAAAATCCGCGGGAAGATTGTAATAATCTCAAATTTCATACATTTCTATAATAACACATTTAAAACAAACAAAAAAGCCTTTTTACAGGCTCTTTTGTCTAACTTCTCCACTCCAAAAAGAGGGAGAAAAAAGTTGTTAGTTTTCTAAATTATAGGCCCCCAACAACATCATCAATGCTGCGCTCAACGCGAGGTTCGCGATCTTCGCGAGGTTTTCTTTCCGATCCCTCCGGTTCGTTAATCTTCAGATTAACTCGAGCATTGTTTTTTGCTCCGATCACTCTCAAAAGAGTTCGCAGCGCTTTTGCGGTGGCACCTTCTCGTCCAATGACCATTCCCATGTCGCTTGGATCAACATCCAAGGAGATGAGAACTCCCATTTCGTCGATTTTTCTTTCTACTTTGACTGCGTCTGGGTTGTTAACAATTTGTTTCACAACATACTCAACGAAGTCCCTGTCTTGTTCTGCCATTTTAGTAATTCTATGAATTTATTATCTCAAAACAAAATGATTTTTGGAAGTTCGACCAACCATCCGCCCCCGCCACAGCAGGGTTCCTCACCTTATTTTCGATTAACTTTATTATAGTCCATTAATGAACTTTTGTCAATTGCGTAAAGAACAAAATAATTTACAATAAAAACAGTAGTAATAAATATGAGTAGCAAAGCAAAAAAACAGAAATTGACCCTCCGCTTCTTCCTCAAGGAAACTATGCTGATTTCCCTGTATGTTTTTGTGATGATTGCGGCCATTAGCACGGCCGGTTTTTTGTATCTGATCGCTAAAACTCCGCTGGGCACAACTCTCTACACTCGCCATATCGCCCAAACCAGCGTTGTTTATGATCGCACCGGCACTCACGTGCTGTATGAGGTGCACGGCGAAGAAAATCGCAAAACTGTCAGCCATGAAGAAATTCCCAACTTTGTACGGGTGGCCACAGTCGCCACCGAGGATGACTCCTTTTACCAACACCACGGCGTTGATCCCACCGCCATCCTGCGCGCCCTGAAAGTTAATCTGGAACAGGGCAGTGCCAGCCAGGGTGGCTCAACCATCACCCAGCAACTCGCCCGGAACGCCTTTCTCAATCGCGAAAAAACCCTCAAGCGCAAAGTTCTAGAGGCCGTTTATGCCATTAAAATTGAAAGGAAACATACCAAGGATCAGATTCTGGACGCCTATTTGAATGAGGTGCCATACGGCTCCAACGCTTATGGCATCGAAGCGGCGGCGGAAACCTATTTCAACAAGAAAGCAGCAGATCTCACTCTGGACGAGGCCGCCATGCTCGCCGCCATGACCAAGGCTCCAACCTACTATTCTCCCTATGGCAATAACACGGATGAGCTTCGCGCTCGCCAAAAGGATGTGTTAGAAAAAATTGCCGCTTTAAACTTTGTTAGCAAGCAAGATGTCATTGCCGCCCTCCAAGAAGACACTCTGCAAAAAGTCACCCCTTTCAAACAATCTATTGACGCGCCCCATTTTGTTTTTTATGTCCTAGGTCAGCTGGAACAAAACTATGGTCGCCAAATGATCGAGGAAGGTGGTCTGAAAATTTATACCACGCTGGATTATGACAAACAAAAATTGGCCGAACAAATTATCCAGGACAGCGCTGATTATAATCTGAAAAGATACGGCGCCACGAACGCCGCGCTGGTCGCCCTCGATCCGCAAAATGGCCAGATTTTGGCCATGGTGGGGAGCAAGGATTATTTCGCGCAAACGATTGATGGACAGGTCAACGTGGCGACTAGCCCGCGCCAACCCGGATCCTCTTTCAAACCATTTGTCTATGCCAAAGCTTTTGAAAAAGGTTTCCAACCGGAAACGCTGGTGCTCGACGCGCAAACCAATTTCGGTCCGGACGGTTCCGGACGCAACTACGTTCCCCGTAATTATGACGGCAAATTTCACGGCGTCCTGACCATGCGCCAGGCACTTTCCATGTCACTCAATGTTCCCGCCATCAAAACTCTACGTGAAGTCGGCATCGATGACGCGCTGGAAATTGCTCATCGCTTGGGCATCACCACCCTCAATGATCGTAACCGCTATGGCTTGTCACTGGTCATCGGCGGTGGCGAGGTGACCCTTCTGGATGAAACTTCCGGCTTTTCCGTTTTTGCTAATGATGGCAAGCGCAATCCGGTTGATCCGATTTTGAAAATTCTCAATAATAAAAAGGAAATCATCCGGGAAAACACGCCAAAAAATTTGCCGGTGCTGGACCCGCAAATCGCCCGTAAGATTGACTCGATTCTTTCCGACAACCAAGCGCGTACTCCGATCTTCGGGCCGAACAACAAGCTGTTTATACCCGGACGCACCGTAGCTGCCAAAACCGGAACCACTCAGGAATTTCGTGATGCTTGGACCGTCGGCTTTACGCCCTATATCGCGGTCGGGGTTTGGGCGGGCAACAACGACAGTCGACCGATGCGCGCCGGCGCGGATGGTTCTTTTGTGGCCGCGCCGATCTGGAACAAATTTATGTCCCAGGTTATCCAAGAATATCCAAACGTCGGCTTCCCGCCGTATGACACCCAAAAAACAAATCTGCCGGAACCGCAAGTCGCTTTTGCGCCGCAACAGACAAAAATCACTTACTATAAAATATCCAGCGGCAAAAAAATTTCCGAGAAAAGCGCCAAAAAATTGGCGCCCGACAAAGTCACGACAAAAATCGAGATTATTTCAGCTGACGGCAGCAAGAGCAAAATCTCTGGTGGCAACGCCGGCAAACCGGTTTTCTAGAATTAGAATTGACAAAAGACCATCCCGCGTGTGCAGGATGGTCTTTTTTGTTGGTCGAAATTTAGCCGATCAGCTTCGCATAGTTATTCGCCCAATATTGGATCTCTGATGCATACCAATCATAACGCCAAGAAGTTGTCCCTGACAAATATAACTTCGATGCTGCTCGCTCTGACCACTGATTATGTTCAACGACGCCCGGCACATCCGCTACCTTGAGCGCCATGGCCGTCACGCCATCCAGAACATTCCATGGATCCGGATTTTCTTTACCAACAACAGCCGCCACCCTATCCTTATATTCAAACCAAGTATCCGGCATGAATTGGGGAATACCCATCGCGCCACCGGTACCAGCATAGCTGGCCGGATTACACGAAACTCGTAATTTTTCATAGTCATAGCCCAAACCATCCGCAATCGATTTCACCAAATTCTTCCTCTCCTGAAAGGTGTTCCACGCCGTCTCGCTTAACTGGCCATTTTTGTGAGATCTCTCGGCATCTGCCTCCACCTCACCATACGTACACTTGCCGGGATTGCGACCCAAATCCGATTCCACCACCAACATGCCCATAATAAAGTCCTTGCGCACCCCAGTCTTTTCGCTGGCAAACTCTACGGCCTTTTCCACTTCACTCAGATTGGTCACTCCGCGCGGTATTTTTTTCTTTTTTTGTTGCTTCTCTTCCGCCTGTTTCGTCTTTTTTACATCGTCCTGTTCAATCTGATCTCCAACTTGATTATCGATCGTTATGCTTTTCACTCCGGTTATTTTTTCCTTGGAAAATTCAATGGCTTTTTTCAAAGGAGATCCGGATGACGCTTCTGCATCAACAGTCATGATTGGCATCAGCGCTACGACAGCGCCCAGCACAATCGCCCCCACAAAACGTCCGTGATTTTTTTGTCTACAAATATTTTTTTCCTTAATGATTAATGCGTCTCAACCCGCTTCGACTCGAATCGATGCGAGATACTCGAGACTATTAAATTGTTATTCAATTGTGCTCTTACAATAAAAAAAGTTCCTTTGCGGGACTATAGCTTTTTGAATTGTGCTATCCAGTATACTTTTTATTCAGGGCAATGTCAATCCCGTGTTTCAAGCCATATTCCGCCCCAACTCCCCTTTTGGCTTCAAACAAAGCTTTCACAAAAAATATACGCCTCAGCTAAAGCAAAACAGCCCACCGCAGCGGACTGTTTTACTATTTTTTTGCCGATTATTTAATCCACGTCGCCCACTTCTTGCAACTTGATCAATTTCTGATATAGCCCGCCACTAACCTGTGCCAATTCAAAATGACTGCCTTCCTCGATCACTTTGCCCTTCTCCAGCACCACAATCTTGTCGGCTTTTTTGATCGTACTCAGGCGATGCGCAATCACAATCACGGTTCGCCCCTTCACGATTTTGTCCATAGCTTCCTGGATCAGTTTTTCACTATACGAATCCAGACTGCTGGTCGCTTCATCAAAGATCAAAATTCGCGGATTGGCCAAAATCGCCCGCGCAATCCCGATCCGCTGCCGCTGACCACCCGACAATTTGATGCCGCGCTCGCCCACTAGCGTTTCATAGCCGCCCTTAAGCTGGGTGATAAACTCCTCCGCGTTGGCAATTCGCGCCGCCGCCTGCACTTCCTGAAAACTAGCATTCGATTTGGCGTAAGCAATATTGTCTTTTACGCTCGTATTAAAAATTTCCACTTCCTGCGGCACGATCGCGATGAATTTTCGAAAAGCATACAGGTCATATTCTTGCAATTTTTTGCCATCGAGCAGCACATCTCCCTTGGTTGGATCATAATGCCGATACACCATGCGCGCGACCGTCGTTTTACCGCCACCCGAAGGACCCACCAAGGCTGTCATACAGCCGGCATTAATACTAAAGTTGACTTTATTCAAGGCCTTTTGTGTACTGTCTGAATAGGAAAAGGTCACATTTTTAAATTCAATCTGACCATCGATGTTTTTTGGTTTGAAGCCATTTTTGGCATTTTTAATTTCCGATTCTTCCAATGATAAACTATAAATTCGCTCAATTGCTTCACTACTTTCCATAACTCGATCATAGATTCGCGAAATTCGAAATAGCGAAAGCAAAGCTTTTTCGGAAATCGTGTAAACAAAAACCAAACTACCAATCGACATCGAGTTTTTCCAAACCAAAAAAAATCCCGCTACTAAAATGAAGGCCCGACCCACATCGATAACAAAATTTCGCTTAACATTGTATTTGATAATTCGGCTAAATTCTAGCCAAATATTATCTTTAACCTGACTGATAATTTTCTGAAATTTAGTGGACTCCTTTTTCTCCTGCACGAATGATTTAACCGTGTTAATATTAATAATCGCCTGTGCCATCACCCCGGCCGATTCATCCTGACTCATAAATCTTTTACGCCGATACGGATAAACCTCCTTGTTAACTTTCAGCGTCAGAAAAACAAAAATCGGAATAAAAAACAATAAAATCAAAAAGAATCTCCAGTCTAAAAACAGTAGAACTGCAGCCGTAAAAATTATCTGGAAAATTGTTGGCACGACTTCCCAGGACAAATTGCCAAGCAAACTATCAATCTTGTCCACCCCACGCGTTATTTTTACTACCTTATTGCCAGTGTTTTCTTTTTCATGATAACCCAGCGGCAGTGATAATAACTTTTGCAAAGCTTGATGAGGAATATATTCATTGATACCACCTAAAATTTGAAACATTTTTCCATCAATCACATAGCTCAAAAGCGATCCCGCCTCATTAGACGCAAACATCAGCGCAATGAAAATTAGTATCTCCTTTATTCTAGTCGCATCAAAGGCCATCAAATTATCAATAATCAATTTCAAAAAATACGGTCCGCTCAGCTTAACTATTTCCGCAAAAATAATCAGCACCAACACGCCAAAAATCTGCCCATGAAAGGGCACTATCAAGGTCCAAAGGTGCAACCAAAAATCACGGATGTTTACTCCACTTTTTTCAGCCTTTAAATTGTCCTTCTTTTCTGCCATAGACTAAAATAAAAGAAAGGGCTCATCCCTCTCCCTCATAATACACCCTGATTTTGATTCCGCCAATTTTTTACCTCAAATAGTGCGTATACAGTTTGGATTTTAGCATAATCGGCAATACTGATTTATGCAACAAATACGCGACAAAAAATGCGATGCCTATACTGCCCACAACATCCACCGCGTGATGCACCCCGGCCAAAACCCGAGCGCCCCCCACCACCAACGCCACCACCAACAAAATTAGGCCGATTTTTTTATGGAAGAAAAAGATGACCGCTGAGAGCGCGCCGGCCAACAATGTGTGATCAGAAGGAAAACCGTTGTCCGCCGCGTGCGGGATGAGTGGCGCGAAATTTCCAACCACAAACGGTCGCGGATCAAAATACACAAGCGAAGCCAGCTTGGCCGCCACATAAATCGTCGGTAGACTGATAATCGCAAATAGTATGATCTGCTTTTGTTTGTCTCCCGATTGTTGCAACAGATATGCCAAAAAAATAATCCCCGAAAGGACAATCAAATATTTCGCGCCAAAAATTATAAACGCTTCAAACATCCGATGTTCATTTTATTTATTATAATTATCCAACTGACCTTTGAATTCCAGCGCATAGATGTCCCACAACGCCACGAAAAGTGACATGAGCATCGGTCCCACGATGAAGCCGGAGAAGCCGAACAAAGCGATGCCACCCAAGGTGGCAAACAAAATCAAAAGCGGATGCATCTGCGTATCTTTGCCGACCAGCTTCGGCTGCACCAGGTTATCAATCATGCTGATGACCAATCCCCCCACCACCAGAATCGTAATGCCTTCCGTTGTGTGTCCCAGAAGCAGCATGACCACGCCAACCGGCAGCCAAACCAAACCGGAACCGATTGAAGGAATGACCGAGGAAATCATCATGATGACCCCGAAAAAGACCGGCGACGCCACCCCCGTCGCGGAAAAGAGAATGCTCCCGATCGTGCCTTGGATAATGCCGATCAGGATGGTACCCTTGATTGTCGCGCGGGTAATCGAATTGAATTTAGCGATCAGGATATTTTCGTATTTGTCCGCGAGCGGGCTCAGTTGCATGATCTTTTTCACCAGTCGGTGACCGTCGATCAGCAGATAGAACAGCGAGAAGAACATAATAAAAGTGACAAAAATGAAGTGTGCCACGCCCTGATAGGCGCTCTGCAGGATAGTCAGGGCGTTTTGCGACAGACTCTTGACCGCGGAAATGATGGAAGCCTCATTGATGAATTTTTCCGGCGCAAAAAGATGGAAGATCGGCAACGTCGTCAAACTGCCGGAAAAATTGTTTATCGTGCTTTTGACCGCCTCCGGATCAGTGGTAAAGCGGTTGATGACATCCTGAATTTCATTGACAACCAAAGACAAAACTACAAAGATCGGCACGATGATGATCAGCGCGACCAACAGGCACACCAACACCGAACCCAATCCCTTGCTTTTGAGAAATTTCGAAAGGATCCCGTGCAACGGACTGAACAAGTGCGCCAACACCGCCGCGATCAGAAATGGCACCAAAAACGGCTGCATGATAAAATAGGCCACCACCGTGATGGCGATCAAAACAAAAAAGAAAAAATAGACATTATAATTCTTGAGTTGCATGCTTTTATTATACCACTGTCTGAAAAAAAGGGAATCGTGGTGCCGAACGTCATATTATTCGGTCAAAATCCAAACTCATTTGTCAACTTACCTTCCACTGAATACAGGCTGATAAAAATATCCCTCCCAGTAACCTTGACCACCGCGAAACTCTTACCCTGAAAGCTATATTCGGCCACCCCCGGCTTGGGCAGGTCATGATCAAAGGAATCAGTGTTGCCCACTACAAATTGATAGATATTACCAATTTTTCGCCGGCTAAAAATATGCTCATGCCCATTAAATACTGCCGTCACCTGATATTTTGTCAAAATATTCCAAAACTCATCACGCTCTTTTTTTTCAAAATCCAGACTTTCGCCGATCTTGGAACTGACCGGGTACGCCGGCTCATGATAAAAAACCAGAATATTTTCCTTTTTATTAGCTCCTAAATCAGATTCTAACCAATCGCGCTGTGTTTTGTTGATGACATGCTCCTTAGGTTTCTCGCTATTGAGAACCACGAAATGCGTATTTTTAAAATCAAAGGAATAAACCATTTCGCTGTAACCGGCCGGCCCGTTAGTCGGCATCTCGAACACTTTTTGCCAAGCCTCATCCGCCGTGCTTCTGCCCGTCCGATCATGGTTACCCATCACCGCATAGGTTTTGGGCGCCAATAAGCCAATAATCTTTTGCCATTCCACCAGCTTTCCGGCGCAGCCCTTGTCACAACTCGAGAGCAGATCACCAACTGTCATCACAAAATCAACATCCTTGCCGTTGATCGCTCGCACTGCCTGCTGAAAACCACCGGCGGAATTGGCCGCATCAAAGCGCTGCGTATCGCCGAGAATCGCGAAGGAAAAGCTGTCCTCAGATTGACCGGTTGACGGCACTTGCGCTTGTTCCGAAACAGGTGCCGGATCACTCATGGATTGATCCACGCCATCTTGATCATTTCCCGTCTTTTCCGCTGCAGACTCCTCCGTTGGGGCCACACCCGCTTCAATCACACTCGTCCCCGAAGGCGAAAAAAATCTTGCTCGGATTTCCGCAATCGCCCCGCCAAAGACAAAAGCCAGGATTGCAATTCCCAGAAAACCCACAGCCCAATGTATGCGCTTTTTCATCATAAAAAAATTTGTTTTCCGAAATTTCACTCGCAAAAAAGTTCGGTTCAGTCTTCCATAATACACTCCTGGTTAGCATTTATTCTATCCACACAAAAAGCCGCCCGCGGCGGCTTTCGTTATGCTTGCTATGCTTTTCTTTATTTATAGATATTTTCCGTATTTCGCCGGATCATAATAGCAGTTCGGATTCGGATATTCATCCGGATCCAGACAACATTCCATATCCATGTGCCGACTTTTGTTTTTCTTGCTCTTGGCCGGTTTATCATTTTTTGTGCCACAGACCCGTCTTCCTACACTGTCTTTTTTATAGATATACGGCTGCGGCGCGCTGACAACTTTTGGGGTTGGAGTTGCGACCGCCTTCGGTTTCGGTCGCACTATGTCAATCGTGCTTAACTGCGAAGCCACCGAAAAAAATTCAGGAAAATGATCCGCCACATCCACCATCGGATCACTGGTACGCTCATAGCCATCACGCATGACCGGTACCAGATTATACACATATGCGTCCCGGGTAAAACTGAAATACAAGGCCGCATCATAACAATCATCTTCGGCCGGAACATAAATTTCTTCGGCCGCATAGTCTCCAGTTTCGATCAGATGTCCATCGAACATTGCGCACGATTCCTTTTCCTTCAGCTCCGGACTTTTGATTTTAGGAAATTCATCCGTATTTGTCGCCTCCTTAATCACAGCGATCGGATAGATCACGAGATCAAAACCGACATAGGGATTGTTCGCGCCAACTGTCTCACTGCGAAATTGCGAACGATATTCCCATTTGGTTCCCCGCGTGGCAGATCGATGGATCGGGTTTCCCCACTGCTCGGGATATTTCAATTCCACGCCATACCACTGACTTTGATAATTTTTCCACTTGCTCGTATCGATGGTTTCCTGGATCGCCTTGACCTGCTCATAGACCCTCACCTCAGGAGCCGCAACCGTATCCTCAACAACTTTATTGGCCTGGATATTTCGCTTTAGCAGATTGACCAGGGAATAACGGCTATCCGCGATAATGATTGAAGCGACAAAAACCGAGATTGCGATAATGATCAGATCGCGTTTCCGGTTGGTTTTGCACAAAAAGACATCGCAAACGGCAGTATTGGACTTCTTCCCGATCTCGCCCAATTTACGGATGATTTTAGTAATTTTCATATGACCGAATGATTGACCTTTTATTGACCGTAGCTTAGCACCCCCAGGTCAAAAAAGTCAAGGAATCCTCGACTTTTGCACACCTGCTGTATTTTCCTAATGATAATTTAGCTTTTCTTGAAAGCAATCGTGGCCGGCTCCAGACTGATCAGTGGCATGGCTGAATTGCAAACGGTCGCATAACCCTTGATGGTTATGCTAACGGGTTTTTCACTGCTGGATTTTTCGAGACTTTTTTTGATCTCAGGCGAAGCATCCACCAGTTTCACCTGGGAATTATCTACAGTCTGCGCCGTCTTGGGCATTTTTTCCAGATCGGCCCGGGCTAACTGCACGACCAAGTCTCCATCGTCCGCGCTAACCAACCAGCCGGCAACCTGCGCCTCACCTTCATAATAATGTTCGCACGCCTGCTTCGACATAGCCTTTTCAGCTACAACGGTTGTTGGCTCATCCTGCGCGTTATCTATTTGCTTGTCGCCAGCCAATGAAAAAATTCCCAGCGCAGTCGCAAAGATTACAATCACCGCTAGAGCTAATTCGGTTTTGATAGTTTTGTTCATTTTGTTTTTGGCTAACTTTTTAGTGATTTGATTATACCACAAAATAATCGCCGAGTTATGCACAAACACGAAAAACCCCGCTTGGGGATAGACTAAACAAAATAAAACGAGGCAGCAGTGAAAAATTCACTACTGCCTCTCTACATTAGAAGTTCCTTCGTATTTATTTCTTTTTCTTCGTCTTGGGCTTAATTATTGTTTCCGTATTATCATATTCCTTCTGTTGCGCCTTGGATGGCTCAGTTTTTACTTCCGAGACTGGATGTACAGTATATCCAGCATCCTTGATAAGCCCGCTAAAGACATTATCCGCATCAGTTCCGTAGCTATCCTTTTGAATAAAGGCATTGCGAATAATACCCAGATTGCCTGCGAGGCCCGGCTTCACTTCTTCAAGAGCCGTCTTGCTCCGCCGGAGCAGCTCGATCAGATCGTCCCGCCGTATTAGATTAGTGCTCAGCTTCTTGCCGGATTCATCACCCATAACCTTAAAGGTCTGGTGATAGATTTCTTTCTTGAGGGCTTCCGGATCAGGAATATCAAGGGCGCCAAGAGTCTTACCCTTGCTATAATCCAGGAACAGCATCGTGCCACCCTCTGAGCGTTGTGTCATAATGCCACCCGAATGAAGTATCGCCTGCGTTGAGTCGTACTTTTTCCGGTAATTGTCAGTGAAGTTTTTGATAAACGTTTCTCTGTCAGCTTGAGAACCCTCCGAAATAAGAACAATGAAGACATTGATTGCGTTTCGAATATCTCCAGCCCACCCGCTCTCGAAGGCCTCAATGTGACCAACAAACTTATTCGAGGTCTCATAACCGATCCGCCCGGCTGCCGCCGTTAAATGCGGTCCAAGGACAAGATCAGCAACCCGATCCTCAAAGCCGATGCGGAAACCCTTTTTGAATGATTCCTTCAGGTCGGAATGGGCATTAAAATAGTCGATTTTGTTCGCGTCCTTGAGGCCCTCCACGAACTCGTTATTGAGCTGCCCCGGCTTCAGGTTCCGCGTTGCTTCTCCCCATTCTTTGCCGACCTTGAAAAATGACTCGATATTCCGGTCAGGCCTTGAGTCCCGGCTATTGCCGCCCAACCCGAATAATCCGGCTTCAGAAAATGCAACGGGCATCAAAGCACAAAAAGCGATTAATGTGAAAAAAACAACCAGCCTTCTTCTGTACATAATATCCTCCCATATATTGTTGTTTTTGTAATAAATAAGAACGCCCTGTGTGGCGTTCTCGCCTCAGCTATAACTAGCTCCTTTTTCCAGCCTTTTCCTTGCCTTTGTGGGTAATTATTTGTTCCCGATCCTCCTTTCTTAGTGTATTTTTTTGTTAAAAAAGCAATGTTGAACAATAGCATCAATGATGAAAAAGGTCAAATTAGCCTTGCCGGGGGCGAAGATGTCTGCGACTCGATTGAGCTCATTGAAATCAGGCAGGCAGGGTTGGCCTGCCTCGTCCTTTTGGGCGGAGGAAATTATGGGATTTAATATTTACCGAAATACGTATTAAAATCCCTGCAAAAAAAGACAGGATGGCGTCTTGTCTTCATAAAGATCAATCATGTTTTTATGTTTTATTATTCCAAGTCTTTCTTCTTTGCGTCAAATTCCTCTTTGTTTATTTCACCCTTGGCATATCTTTCTTTAAGAATATCCAGCGCTGTTTTTTCTCCCAGCTTATGTTCTCCGTGATCATGACCACCGCCACAGCCGTGTCCTCCAGCCCCACGCATCAGTGCAAAAATTCCCCAAATTATGAGTCCCCAAAAAAGCAGCATAAAAATCCAACCAAAGCCGAAACCGCCACCCCACATGTTGCCCCAAGAATTCCACATCATAACATTGTTTGTTAGTAAATTAGAAAGTCAACACCTTGTCCGAATCCTCAATCAATTTGAGCAAATCGGACATCGTGGAAACAGGGCAAACGCCACTCTCTTCCCCGCCTCGTAACTTAATACAAGTGCCGCAAGCGTAAATTTCACCTTTCAATTCCTTGAATCTTGCCACTTTGACGGAAATATCAAAATGCTCGCTGTCAGGGATACTTTCCAGTTCCGCCCCTTCGTTCATCAAAAAGACCGTGACTTGATGTCCAACCTGAAGAGACGTGATGCCGAAACGGAAAGTGTTCCAGGCGTGTTCCGGATTGTTGGATTGCAAGATTATGCCTAGTTTCATATGTTTTGTAGTTTAATTATTAGACTCGATAATTTAAATATATCACAAATTCATACTCACTAAAAGCGGAGCGAAGTAGACCCACACAAAAAGCACCCCGCAAGGTGCCTAAAGAAAAGCCTGGCTGATTTACCAGATAACATTCAAAACAAAAACGATGGCCAATATGTATCTCATCTTATTCATGCGCCGGCCAAAACAAAAACCCCACCTGGGGCGAGGTTTCAGTCGGGCATGCTCATGGCTCTTTCTAGGCTATGAGACTTTTTTCCTTCTCCCACATTTTTTGCACTTCCTGCAGATGTTGTTGCGTGCCGAGTTGTAGCGCTTCCAGGACTGTCTGCAGCTCGATGGAATCAGCGGCAAAAACTTCGAAGAATTTGTGCTCTAGCATGCCTCGCTCGATATGCACGGCCGTTTCCAGAGCATAGAGCAGCGACATTTCTCCCTGGTCGACTTTTTTCTTTTCTTCCTCTAAATAGGCCACCGATTTTTGCAGCGCGTCCACCGGAAAACGCCGCTCGGCAAAATCCGCCATGCCAGCTTTCATTTTATCGTAAAGCCGCCTAATCCAGGCCGCATGACTTTCCTCCTCCTTGGCGATGCCCTTCCAAAAATCACCGTAGCCCAAAAATTTTTTAGCATAGGCTTCATAAAGATACTGCATCCCTTCTTCATTACTCACCAACAGATTGACTATTTGTTTTTGGACTTCTTTGTTCTCCATAAATTTTACTAACTTCTTATGCCTCCATTATACCAACAAATCCTGCTTGGGGCGAACCTGCCTGCCGGTAGACAGGGCTGCCGGCAACTCAATTAAGCTCGGCGAAGGCCGGGAGGCAGGGTTGGGAAAACTAAAAACTAAAATAAGACTTCAGCTAATTTATAAAAATCTGGAACTATCATATCCGCGCCAGCCGACTCAAGATTGCTTTGGCTAAAAGTATTGGTTATGCCGCATGCCAGACATCCCGCAGCTTTGGCAGAAATAATCCCGTTATCAGAATCCTCAATCACTAGACAATTCTCCGGGTCTTCTCCGAGTTTTTCCACCGTGGCTAAATATGGTTCTGGATGAGGCTTGCCATTACTGACGTCATCCGCCGTAACCATAATTTCAAAAAATTTCTCCAGACCAAACTTTGAAAGAATTCTGTCTTGCTGGATTCGCCGGCCGGAAGTCGTGAGCGCATAGTGATAGTGGGAGTCATTTTTAAGCTTTTCCAGAAATTCAGAAACTCCCTCCAACAGTTGCATGTCCTTAAGTGCATTTGAAAGATAGACTTCTATTTTTCGTTCAATCATTTTTTCGATCGGCTCATTTCCAGTTCCATATTTTTTGCTGGCATAGGAAAAAATATCCTCTAATTTCTTACCTCGAAAACCATTCCACTCTTCTTTCGAAACCTCCATGCCAAACTCCCGGCAAACCTGCATTTCCGCCCGTTCATGGATCGGCTCTGAATCCACAATCACGCCATCCATATCAAAGATTATCGCTTTTATTTTACTTATATCCATACCTTGCGATTATACCAAAAAACCCCGCCGGGGGCGAGGCTGTCTGCCGGTGACTCGATTGAACTCGTCGAAATCCGGGAGGCAGGGTTTGAAAAAAATATGAGGCCTGCCAATTGGCAAGCCTCATAAGTATTTACAGAAATACTTTTGTCTATACTCTGTACAAAGTTTTGTCTCTCTTGCACTTCTCTTCACTTCTTTTTAAGCTCTCAAGGTATTCAGCTGAATACTCATTCAACACCCGCAACGTTTCCTTGTTTGAAGGCAGCAACTTCATCTTGATGCCCTTGCGTAAATGATTCTTAACGCCCACCTTTTCCTCCTTTTGTTTGTCCTTATTCTGCTTCCGGGACATATGCGCCCGGCTTGCGGCCCGTTTCTTTTTCGTACTCCTTTGCCACTTTTCCTTCGAGGATTTTTTGCTTGTTGATATCACTCTCTGCTGCCATCTCGCGTTCTGCAGACATGCTTTTTCAACTCCTTTCTATTCACAAAAATTTTTTGGTCTCGTCATTTCGATTTCCCAGCCGTCAGGATTTTTCCTTTCATTCAGAACTTCTTCCGGACATTGTGGTTTCCGGTCTGGATAATTAACCGAAAAAAATCTGCTCCCATCATCCAGAAAATAGCACTGATCGACCGGCCCCGAATACATAATCCTGATTATGGTTATGATCGGCGTGATTCTCGCGGCTTTCATGAGTTCCCAGAACGGTTCGACTCCCTTGTAGCGCGGAACTATCCGATTTTCAGTGCAATAATCCAGATATTCCTCTACTTTCATATTCATCGTGCGATGCATATTTCCTCCTTTATTCAGTTTGGAAAGTTCTTTCTTGAATTCTATCGTATTAAGAAGTTAGCGTAAAAACGCTGAAAAGTCAACCCCAATACAAAAAACCCCGCCCGGGGCGAGGTTGAGGAAATTACAGAGTTAATTACTGGCCCAGTTTATACGTTTTGAGAATCTGAACGTCGACTGCCGGAACTTTTGTTTCTTTGACCAGCCTGAATGATTCGACACGTACAGTGAGATGTGGATTTTTTTGCGACACATAATCACGGAAGCGTCCCAAATTATCCGGATTGATTATTCGGATTATTGTCGAGTGTATGATATTCGGAGTCCTGGGCATTTTTGCCATCTTGGGCAAACGGGAAATTTTTTCCGAAAATGCTTCTCGTATTTTTTGGAAATTTCCATCATCTTTGCCGATAATAATAACTGCGTCGGAAGTGACTCTAATCTCGTCAAAAACCACATCGAACGCTTGCTGTTGAGAGAATATATCCTCCAAAAATTTTTCATATGCCGGATAATTTTTTTCAAACAACTCATCCCTATCTTCGCCATAGTCAAAAAACGGATCAACTATGGTGGTCAGGGTGATGTGAAGATTGTCTGTGGGCGTTTTCCAAACAGCTCCAGGAAACTCATCAAGAATATCATCCTGAATCAATTTCAAAACAGCTCTATTTTTTCCACTGATTTCCGCATTCACAAGATATCCTGTTGCCCGTAACTCGATATTATTTTCCATAAGTTCATTCTACCAAAAAGCCCCGCTTGGGGCGAGGCTGCCGGCCGGTAGGCAGGGTTGGGGAAATTACGAATTTAATACTTACCGAAATACATATTAAAATAAGTACAAAATAACATTCTGGCTTTCTCCAGAATCCCAGAATGTCGTGTTTTGGAAAATAATGATCCGCTGGGATTTTTGGGTAAAAAAAGAGAGGACTTTCTGAATCGCTTCAGTAAGTCCTCCTTAATGCTTGTGCCAGCGTGGCGGCAACTTTGAGACTTATCTCATTGCGCTAATTTATTGGCAACCTTTCTTAAAACCTTTTACAAGGGCGCTCACTAACTGTGGCCCCCACATACCCACAAATATTGCAGCTACTCCCCACCAAAATGAGTGGGTCGCGTAATACACTATCACGGCAACTACTGTTGCAAACACTATCTGCAGCATAATTCCTCCTTAGGCTTAGTTATATTGTTGGCGTTATTGGTTATTACAATATTGCTTCTCTCAGTAAATTCTCGATCTGCTTTGCTATGCCCTTAGTGGGCTGAGGGGAGCGAAGGAGAATTGTAAGAGGATTAGCGTCGTCAGGAACTAACAAATAGTGCTTAACAACGACCGCCAACTCCTCTTCTGAGGTTGTCGCAAAAATAGCATCTAGCCATCCACTTTCAAATGGCTTCAATCTCAGATTGATTGATCCGCCCATAAACTCATACGTGTCGTCTCCTCTAAAATTGAGCGTGTGCTTTTCGAGCACCGTCCATTCTCCGTTTACTTTTTTTACAGGAAAAAGTGGGGTGATCTGACCACTGGTTGTGCCCAATTGGAATCTTACAATCACTCTTGAATCGTCGATGACATACAGACCTATTTTTAACGGACCATTGTTTCGCGTTGGATCACCTGTTAAGGCTTCAACGTTCTTGTAAATCTGACAACGCACATCTTTTCTTATTACCTCATCAAGTTTTTCAGAAAGGAAGCTGTTGAAGTATTCCGTCACGATGTCTGATGGCATCCAAAAAAACATGCATCCCACAAAATCACCCCCAAATACACTCAGTGGGTTTTCCCTTTTCAGCGGCAAAGAACAATTCTCAAGGGCTTCTGAAGTTAACTCATTAACCGGAAAAATAGTTCTGAAAAATTGTTTTAGAACCTTTGTAAACCGGAGTATAAATTCTGCTGGAGAAATGTCCTCACTTATTAGCAAATCTTTCTTGCTCCAGCCGCCCAGGGATACACGAATTTTATCAACATCACAAATTCCTTTTCTGCTTCTTGGCATAAATGCCTCCTTGTTCTCGGTGATTTTTATTGCGTGCCGAGCCACGCATAATTATTAAGGTGCAAAATGCACCTTTGCTGCCGGAAACTGAATTAGATACATCCAGCCATTTAAGCGCATATAATCAAAAAAGTCAACCCCAAAACAAAAACCCCGCTTTGGGCGAGCCTGCCTGCCGGTAGGCAGGGTTGGGGAAATTACGTAATTTAATACTTACCGAAATACGTATTAAAATAATTACCTAGATCGCGAGGCGAATATTAGCTCTTGGGGCAACGAAGTCAACGAGAGTTATCAACTCCAAAATTAAATCTTCTTAAACGCCTCCACGTCTATTTTTTTGATTCCGTTCTCTTCTTTAACAAAAATTAACTTATCGTCAGAAAGTCCAAACAAATGGAAAAATTCAGATACTAATTCGTAAGCAGAAGCGTCATAATCAAGACCCGCAGAAACATTGAATGTTTTTTCTACATCCTGATACTCGGAGTCAAATTTTCCTTGCGTTTCATGAAATCTAAATCCATTCACAGGAACTGATGACATAATTTGGATTTCGGCTTTTTGGGGGTTACATACTGCCAATTTTATTTTTACTTTTTCTGGCTTATTTTTCAAAAAAACTCTTAGCATTTCGCAAAATCGTGCAAACTCATCAACAATTTCTGTAACGCCAATCGCATTCACAGCATCCCCTTCCACCCTAGATTTTGTTCCGTGTCCCAAAAAATGTTCGTCCATCTGTCCGCCAAAAATAATATGTCCATCCCTGTAAATCCTAATAATTTTTCTCTCACCATTTGTAACTTCCAAGTATCTCCCTTCTTTGATTTTTGGCATATCTAGCGTTTCTAAATTCCAACCAAATCTTGGTCTTATTGAGGGAGGCCTTTCTATCAACCCCATGGGTCCAGCTGAAGGATTAAAAATATCTTTAACCTCGACTGGCTGGGGAGAAAATATAGCCGACATTATTAAACATGGTAAATCTTTAAAAAAATCATTCCTTATGCCATCAATACGCTTCTGTTCTTTTTCAGCAATATCTTTATCTGATACTTTTGCATTTGACTGACCATCGGATAGTTTGTCGCTAATAATCTTTAGCTCTTGAAAAATGTTGTCGAAACTCGGTTCTACTTTAAGTCCCCATTTCAATGCTTTCTGGATTTGCTCCGCAGTCTCAAAATCTGTATCAGAACCCTGTCTCGTTGGAAGAGCAATAAATTTTGTTGATAGTTTTTGACCACCATTATTTGAATCTTCAACAGCTTTCGTAACAATGAATGGTTTATCCTTTTCGCAGTCATTCTTGATATAAATATAAACGATAATCCCCTGTTTCGAGCCGTTACAATCGATATGTCCAATTTCAATGTGATTGGATATTTTGGGATATACCATTTCTAGCAAAATTTTCCGATAAGAATCCAGATTTACGATATTTTTATCAATTGGATTAACAGCTGAAATACGCTCTTTCATGGAAGTTTTTTCCTGCGCAGTTTCAAATCCAATAGCTATAAGACCACCTCCTGAGTTAGCAAAAGAGCAGACATCCTTGGCTAATTCAAATTTACCCTCCTTTTTCGATATATCATAAATGCCCGACTTCACATCGAAAAAAGCGGATTCTTCCAACCCAATAATTTCTTCAGTCTTGCCTGCTTTTAATTTTTCATAAATTTCCACAACCTCCATAAAATTTTATGTTTTTCTAAGTTCTTGTTTTAAATTTTTATAATATTGCCGATTATCACCAACCACATATACCATCCAACTTTCGATTAAAAATATAACTATCCTATTTTTCCAGTTTCGGACTGGTTTTACAATATTGCCATCGGAGGTAGTCAGCAAATCAATAAGACCCTTCTTTTGAAGTTCTTCGTCAATAAATTTTATCCAATGCCTGGAATTTGGATTATTATTCATTTTATACATTTCCGTCGATTGCCTCAATGGCGTTTTTTCCTTGCTATACCACACATCAATGAATCTATCCGCAAAATGCTTTCCCCAGCCATTTCCTCCTCGAGTATCCCTGTTTTGGCGCAGAAGTTTTATTGATATAAAAAAAGCACTGGAAATAATACAAATCGCTCTCGCTATCCCAACAATTATTACTGAAACGAGAATAAACCATAGTATATTATCCAAAAACCATGTTTGAAAATCAAATTTATCCCAGTAATCCTTCAAGTATATTTTCATTTTTTATATACATTTACACAAAAAGCTACCCTCTCAGGCAGCCTTCAATTTTTTGTTCAAGCAAGTTCACAAACTTTTGCGATTAGTCCAATAGAGGCCACATGTATTTATACTCTAAATACACTACCGATTCTTTTGGCTCGGCTAGGCCTTTGATGTGTCTTGATATAACTCAAGATTCGACCACCAGATTCTGACCATACTCCTCACTCTCTTCCAATGACGGAAGACAGCTTCACGAGTAGTATTCTCGGTCAAAATCAATTCTCCCTAGAAAGGAGGTGATCCATCGACAGCTTCCGCTACCGATGCCTTGTTACGACTTCACCCTTATTATCGATCCTACCGTGGCCCCTGCTTTGAAACAGGGTCTTTGGGTATTACCGACTCTCTTGGTGTGACGGGCGATTATCTTCGTGAAACTACGAATTGATATCCCCACGCAGCGAGCGGATTTCCCGCACTGCGCGAGCTCTAAGGCATTTTAATTCAAAGTCACATTTGAAAACGGAAATATTCCGAATACTTTAGAGTGAATCCTTCATCCACCTAAAATGGACTACTACGATTCAGCTGACTTCTATTAAAAAATTAGTTTCTTAATTTTAATAGATCTCCTGGGGTCATTTATTGATCTTTTCCTGGCATTCCAACTGGCCTTGTTCGTGTATTTTCACTTCGCTCACCACCGGTTCGAAGCTCAATACGGCCATTTTTGTGTCCGACTGCCATTTGCCTCCAGATCCTTCGCCATCAACCTCGCGATTGACGACTATCTTTCGGCTACGCTCTGTTTGGGAAACAGAGGAGAAGATTTTAACTTCTTAGATTCATAAACTGCCCAGCGCTTTTAT